>JAGTRS010000026.1 GCA_018262195.1 Pseudomonadota bacterium
AAGTATCGTTCTTGGGTCGGCTCACGTCGGACTCCGCCAGAAAATCGGAAAGGCGGAATTATCCGCCTTTCTCCGGCTCAGGTCACTTACGCCAGAAGGAGGGTGTGAGAACCACCAGCAAGGTAAAAATTTCCAGGCGCCCAAGCAGCATCGCGAAGATGCACACCCAAGTCTGAAAGTCGCCCAGCACTTCATAGGTTGTCGATGGACCGACCACACCCAGGCCGGGACCGGTGTTATTAATACTGGCGACGATGGCGGTAAAAGCCGAAATAATATCCAGCCCGGTAAAGGCCAGTACGAGCGTCAGCGAAACAATGCTGACCATATACATGAAACCAAAAGCGAGTACGGCGAACAGAATCGGCTGCGGTGCAACTTGCCCGCCAATCCGGATGTTGTAGACCGCATTCGGATGCATCGCGCGCAGTAGCTCGCGATAGACCTGCTTGTAAAGTAACAAGGCCCGCATCATTTTGATGCCGCCGCCGGTCGAACCAGCACTGGTGACAAAACTGGACAGGAAGAGCATCCACAACGAGGCAAAAATCGGCCACTGCGCGTAGTCCACGCTGGCAAAACCGGTGGTCGTAGCGATGGAGACCAGATTGAAGGCGACATGACGAACCGCCGTATCAAGATCAGGATAGGCGCCGTCTTTCCAGATATAAATCGCCACGAAGAGAATGCTGAGCAGCGTCACGCCAAGGAACCAGCCAGCCTCGGGATCATGAAAGTAGGGACGGATCGAACGCCCGCTAACCGCGAGAAACAGCGTACCGAAGTTCATGCCCGCAATCAGCATGAAAACGATGGCGACGATTTCAATGGCTGGGGAATTGAAAAAGCCAAAACTCGAGTCATGCGTCGAAAAACCCCCCAGCCCCATCGTCGAGAAGGTATGGCAAACCGCGTCGAACCAGCTCATGCCAGCCCAGCGGAAAGACAGAGCACAGGCGATCGTCACCCCAAGATAAACCATCCACAAACCCTTGGCAGTTTCGGCGATGCGCGGCGTCATCTTCGAATCCTTCATCGGACCCGGCGTCTCCGCCTTGAACATCTGGCGGCCGCCAATACCGAGCAGCGGGAGGATGGCGATGGCCAGCACGATCAGGCCCATGCCACCAACCCAGACCAACTGGTGACGCCAGAGATTGATCGACATTGGCAAGGTGTCGATATTCGACAGCACCGTCGAGCCAGTCGTCGTCAGCCCCGAAACCGTCTCGAAATAGGCATCGGTATGACTGATGCCTAGTTGAATCATCAGCGGAATCGCCGCAAACGCCGGCAGAACGGTCCACACCAGCACGACCATCAGGAAACCATCGCGAATGTTCAGTTCGCGCTTGCAACGACGATAGCGATACCAGAGAAAGGCGCCGCACAGCATGGTCAGCGCGACGGCTTCATCGTAGGCTGTCTGCGCACCATCGTTGTATACGTAGGAAACGATCAGCGGTGCCAGCATGGTCAGCCCGAACAACATGATGATCATGCCCAAGGCACGATACACAGGAGCAAAACGGGTCATGATCGGCTCCTTAGAAAAAGTGGAAACCGACCTGGAAGAGCTTCTCGACCTTTTTGACCAGCTTTTTCCGGGTACAGAAGACGATCACGTGATCTTCCGGTTCGATCACCGTGTCATGGTGCGCAATGACCACCTCGCCATGGCGGGTGATCGACGTCCATTCATCAGTCTGGCCGACAATGACCGCCTGGTCGAAATTTCGGACTAGCGCCGCAACGGTCACACCATGCGGCCAATCGATCTCGTCGATGCGCTTGCCGACAATTTTGGAAGTCTTGGCATCGCCATGGGCAATCAGCTCGAGTGCTTCGGCCGCCCCACGACGCAGCGAATGCACTTCAGCCACATCCCCCTGCCGGACATGTGCCAGCAGAGTGCCGATGGAAACCTGGGCAGGTGAAATGCCGATATCGATCGGACCGCCTTCGATCATTTCGGCATAGGCGCGCCGATTGATCAGAGCCACCACCCGCTTTGCACCAAGCCGCTTGGCCAGACTGCCGGACATGATGTTGTCTTCATCATCATTGGTCAGCGCCAGGAAGAGATCCATCTCGGCGATGTTTTCCTGTTCAAGCAACTCCTCGTCGGTGGCATCACCGAGCAGGACTAGCGTGTTGTCCAACTCGCTGGCGATAAATTCGGCGCGCTCTTTCCTGCCCTCGATCAATTTGATTTCGTAGCGTTTTTCGAGTGACTTGGCCAAACGAATACCAATATTGCCGCCACCGGCGATCATGATGCGTTCAACCGGCGTCATCATCCGGCGCAACTGGCGAAGTACCGGCCTGATATGCTCGGCGGCCGCCAACAGAAAGACCTCGTCGCCCGCCTCGACGACGGTATCGCCTTCCGGAAAGACCGGCTGGTCGCGACGAAAAATGGCTGCTATGCGTGCATCCATCCCCAGCGGCAACAGCTCACGCATTTCCTTGATCGGCTTGCCAACCAGCAAACCACCTTCATAGGCGCGCACTGCCACCAGACTGACGCGACCTTTGGCGAAATTAAGGACCTGCAGGGCTTCGGGAAACTCGATCAGGCGCCGGATGTAATCGGTAATCACCTGCTCGGGGCAAAGGGCATAATCGACCGCGAAGTTTTCCGGAGCCAACAGCGAAGCGTCTTCAAGGAAATCCCGGGCCCGTAATCGGGCAATTCGGGTCGGCACATTGAAGACACTTTGGGCCAGCTTGCAAGCCACCAGATTGGTCTGATCGCTTTGGGTCACGGCAATGATCATGTCAGCATCTTCCGCCCCGGCATTGCGCAAAACGCTTGGCGTTGCTGCATTGCCAACGACTGTCCGCAGGTCAAGCTTGTCCTGCAGGGCCATCAGGCGCGGCCCATCGTTATCGACGATGGTGATGTCGTTTTCTTCCGAAACCAGGCCTTCCGCGACACTGGCACCGACCTGTCCCGCCCCAAGAATGATGACTTTCATGATCCCCCCGGATCTTCAGATCCCTTATTCTTCGCCGCGCTTGCCGAGCTTGACGTCCAGTTGCTTCAACTTGCGATAGAGATGGGTCCGCTCCAGTCCGGAACGCTCGGCCAGCTTGGTCATGTTGCCCCCCTCCAGACGCAGGTGATGCTCGAAGTACATTTTTTCGAAGGCATCCCGAGCTTCACGGAGCGGTTGATCCAAGAGCGGCAGCAGGGAGAGCACCTCCGGCGCCTCGGCGGTATCCAGCGGCATGACCCGGGCCACGTCATCTGCAGTGATTTCTTCGTCCAGCGAAGTCACTGCCAGATTCCGGACCAGTGCGTAAAGGTCGCTCCAGCTCGATTCCGGCTGGCGCTTCCAGGGCAAGGTACGCAGCGCATTCAGCGCCCCCGTAGAAAACCGGCGCAGCGGTATTTCGCCCCGCTCGACAAAATTGCTCAGCAGCAGACTGGCAATTTCCGGCAGTTCGTCGCCATGCCCGGTCAGAGATGGCATGGCCACCCAGATTTCACTGAGCCGGGTCAGCAGCTTGCTGTCCCAGCCGGACTCGTTGAGCGCGGTGATCGACGACACACTGGCGGCAATCAACTGTAAATTCAGCTTCTCCAGACGCTCGATGGCAAACGCCAGGTTCATCTGCTGCATCTTGCCGAGCACCGCCAGATCCGGCACGAACAGGATGCCGCCGGTGACCTTTTCGAGCATTTCCTGAGTCAATGCACTACTCACGCTGGACAAGTCCAGCCACGGCGCCCGTGGCGGTTGCAGCGTACGGGCACAGATTTCCGCCATGCCGCCATTGGCCCCCTTGAGCAGCAGCACCGGCGATTTGGCGGCGGCCTGTTCGAGGCGCCGCTTGAATTCCTTGACGAAGGCTGAGCGACTGAAGGCTTCGAGCGTCAGCGCCGGGCGGGCCGGCGGTTTGTCGTGTTTGAGCGCTTTTTGCACTGTCGACAGCAGTTTCTGCAGGGCAATCGGCTTTTCGAGAAAATCGAATGCACCGAAGCGTGTCGCCTCGACTGCGGTGTCGATCGTCCCGTGCCCCGACATCATGACCACCGGCATGTTGAGATGCCCGGCGGCATGCCACTCCTTGAGTAGCGATATTCCGTCGGTGTCCGGCATCCAGATATCGAGCAGAACCAGATCAGGACGCAGTTCTTCGCGCACCAGACGCGCCGCCGTGGCATTTTCCGCCAGGCGCACGTCGTAACCTTCGTCGATCAGGATTTCCGATAACAGTTCGCGAATACCAACTTCGTCATCAACGACCAGAATGATTGCCATGCTTGGCTTCCTCCTCCTTCACCAGAGGCAGGCGGATGTCGATCCGCGCTCCGCCCTCGGGTGCATTGCTGATTTCGATAGTGCCCAGGTGTTCCTCGACAATTTTCTTGACGATGGGCAGGCCAAGGCCGGTACCGCGCGCCTTGGTGGTGACATAGGGTTCGAAGATGCGCGACAGCAGTTCGACCGGAAAACCGGGACCGTTGTCGGCTATGGTCAGGCGGGCACAACGCCCGAGCTGCTCGGTCTGAATCAGGATACGCGCCCCTTCATGGTTCTCCAGTGCATCTTCGGCATTGCGCAGCAAGTTGTGGATGATCTGCCGCAGCTGCGTCGCATCGCCCAGTATTGGCGGTAGAGCACTGTCCAGCCGGTTTTCGATCGTCGCCGACGAGCTTTCATACAGTCCCAGCACTTCGCCGATCAAGGCATTCAGGTCGAGCGGGGCAACTTCCGGGGCCGGCAGGCGGGCATAGTCACGAAAATCATCGACCATGCGCTTCATGGCCTGCACCTGATTGATGATGGTCTGAGTGCCGCGGGCCAGCATGTCGGCGTCGCCATTGCTCAGCTTGCCGGCCAGCTTGAATTGCAGACGCTCGGCAGAAAGCTGGATCGGCGTCAGCGGATTCTTGATTTCATGGGCCAGCCGGCGCGCCACTTCGCCCCAGGCCGCGCTGCGCTGAGCGGCGATCAGGCGGGTAACGTCGTCAAACACCACCACATCACCACCACCGCTGGCTTCCGGCAGGCGCGAACCACGCAACAGCAGCACCTGTGGCATGCCGTTCGGCCGTTCCATTTCCAGCTGGGCCTGCCACTCGATCTCTTCGGTTGCCGCAAAATGCTCCCGAATGAAAGTGCCGAGCGCCTGCTGACGCGGCCATTCATCAACCAGGGCGCCAATCAGTCCGATGAAGTCGTCATTCAGAATGGTCAGCGCCCCTTCATTGACGGTACGCAAGACGAAACGGCGGTCAAATACCAACACGCCGGTCGACAGATTGGCCAGAATCGATTCCAGATAACCCCGGGCTGACTCAAGTTCTGCCCGATGCCGTTCCGTTTCGCGTCGTGCGTCATCGAGCTGACGCGTCATGCGGTTGAAAGACTGGGTCAGCACGCCAAGTTCATCGCCGCTATAAATGGCCTGGCGTGGCGAAAAATCGCCCTGCGCAACCGCCTGGGTGCCTTCGGCCAAAATATAGAGCGGCGCCACCAACCGGCGAGCCATCAGGTAAGCCAGCGCAAAGGCGCCGAACAGCGCGACGAGCACGGTCAGCGTCAGGGTCAGCGCGTAGATTCGCGTCAGGCCTTCACGGGCGAGTTGCAGTTCCTGATAGTCGCGATAAACATCCTGCACGGCATCTGCGTCATGGGCCAGGCTGGAAGGCACCGGCTGCGTCAGTTGCAGGATTCGGGGTTCCTCGAACATGTCGCGCGCCGACACCGGCACCAGAACGCGCAGATAGAGCTTGCCGCCCTCGCCCTCGACCGTTCCTAGCGCTCGCGTACTGCGTGCCTGCTTGAGCTGGGACTGATTCGGCAGGTCGGGCAGCAGGCTGGACAATTCGCTGGTCGCACTCGACAGCAACTGCCCGCCTACAGAGAACAGCGCCGCCGTCTGGACACCCTTCTCCTCGCGCAACCGCAACAGCGCCGAGCGGCGCGAGACTTCCTGAATATCCGAAAGCTCGGTCGCCATGCTGCGCCCCTTGTCGACCAGATCGGCGAGCAGGGAATCGAGAGCTGAACGCCCCAGTTGCAGGCCGGATTCGAGGGCTTTTTCCACCCGGACATCGAACCAGCTCTCAATCGAACGCGTCACAAATTGCACCGAAACACCATAGACCAAGGCACCGGGCAACACGGCAATCACCCCGAACATCAGCATCAGGCGAAGCTTCAGACGCGCGCCGAAGACCTGAGCCTGATAATCGCGCCACAGCGTTCGCAACTGCCAGCCGACCAGACCGACCATACCCAGCGCCAGCACGATGTTCAGGCCGATGAGCAGCGGGTAATTCCGCGAGAAAATCACCGTGTCGGCGGCTGTCGACATCAGCAGCAGGAACCAAAGGATGCCTCCGATGGCTGCAGCAAAGGCCCCGCCGGCAGCAACGAAACGCTTCACTTGGCCTCCACCTGTGGGGGAGTGATGGCCGGCAAGGTGGCCTGCCAGGTTTTCCAGTCGGAAGCCAGGGTCCACTCCTTGTTGCCAAGCGCCGAGATCTGGAATGGACGCGGCAGTTGGGTCACATCAAGGCGCAGGCGCAACGCCGCCTCGTACGGCTCGCCGGCCCGAATGCCTTTTTCAGTGCGCTCGATGACCCCCCAGTTGCGCAGGCGGGACAGCACTTGCACCGCTTCAGACAAAGTTGCGAAGGACTGATGCAAGCCACCGGTCGACAAGCGGTATTGCCGGGTCAGCGCATGATAGGAGAGGCGATAGCTCTGGCTGCGGCTGGCCAGTTTTTCGTCCAGCCAGTACCAGCGCGCCTTGGTCAGCTCGAAATCAGCGACGAAATAAAGCACAACACCCTTGGTCACCGCTTCTTCAAGACGCGGGGTCAATTCAAATTTGAAATCGGCCGACAGGACATAGTTGTCATCGCCCGCCACCAGTTGGGGGTTGGTAATGTCGATTTCTGCAGCCCAAGCCACGAACGGCAAAAAAACAAGCAGCGCCAAGCAGAGGCGCAGTCGTTCAAGCATGCTTTTCGAGTAGGCAGTAGAAAAAGCCATCGTGGTCGGCAGTTGGTAAAAGCTGTTCTTCGTGACAGCAACGCGCCTGCGGCTGACGCTCCAGAAAGCGTGCAATCTGCACACCATTCTCGGTGGGGAAAACCGAGCAGGTCACGTAAAGCAGTTTACCCCCGGGCCGCACGACCTGCCACAAGGCATCGAGGATGCGGGCCTGAGCCCTGGCAAAACTGAAGATATCGTCCTCGCGACGCAGCCACTTGGCATCGGGATTGCGACGGACAACCCCGCTGGCAGTACAGGGCACATCGGCCAGCACCGCGTCGAAGGGCTGTCCATCCCACCAGGTATTCAACTTGACGCAATCAGCCGCCTTGACGGTCGCAGTCAGCCCGAGGCGGGCCAGATTTTCCTCGATGCGCCGGCAACGTGAAGGCTTCAGGTCCAGTGCCAGCAGATCGAGATCGCTGCGCTCCAGCAGATGCGCCGTCTTGCCGCCGGGAGCCGCACAGGCATCGAGCACCCGGCTACCCGGCTTCGGATCAAGTAACGCCGCCGCCATCTGGGCACCGGGATCCTGTACGGACAGCAGTCCGTCGGCAAATCCTGGCAACGAATCGACCGGAACAGGCTTGGCCAAGGCCAGACCGGATTCACCAATCGCCGTGGCGGCGATCCCCGCGGCAGTCAATCGCGTCAAATAATCGTCACGTGAGGCGCGGCGGACATTGACCCGCAAGCCCATCGGTGGCGGTGCATTACCGGCAGCGACAATGCGCTGCCAGTCATCCGGATAAGCCGCTTGCAACTGAGCCAGCCACCAGTCCGGGTGCTGGCATGCGGCGACTGCATCGGCGGCTAGCACGGCGACCAAGGCCTCCTGCTGGCGCAGGAAATTGCGCAGCACGGCATTGACCAGCCCACGAAAACGCCCGTTTGCCAATTCTCCAGCTGCCGAAACAGCCTGATCGACTACGGTATGCGTGGCATCCGGCCGGGTTTCCAGACGATAAATTGAGACCAGTAACAGGGCACGGACTTCTTCGACATCCAGAGGCTTGTCGAGCAGGCGACTGAGGAAAAAATCGCCTCGCCCGTAAGCGCGCAGGCTGCCATAAACGAGATCCTGCACTGCAGGGCGTGCAGCCGGATCGACTCGAGCAAGAAGGCCGTCGGCCAGGCTCTGCCCGGCAAAGACGGCCGCATCGATGCGAGCGGCCTGCAACAGGGCAAAAGCGAGTGAATTGAAGGGCAATCTGGACATAGTGCGCGATTATCGCACGCGGCATAATGGGCCAATGCGTCAAATCCTCTCCGCCCTGCTTTTCTTTTCGCTGGCCCTGCCGGCCCACGCCTGGAACGCAGCCGGCCACCGCCTGGTTGCCGTCATTGCCTGGCAACAACTGACACCAGCAACACGCGACGCAATTTCGGCCGCGCTCGCCCGCCATCCTGACCACGACCGCTGGGTAGAAAGAGGCCGCTCCAGTGAAGCCATCGACCTCTTTGCCGAAGCATCGACCTGGCCGGACGATATCCGGAATGATCCACGCTTCCATGACGAAGACAGAGCGCTGCCCACCCCTGCACGGCCCGGCTTCCCCGATACGGCTCGCCACAAGCACTGGCACTATGTTGATCTGGATGCTGCCGGCAAGGTTCGGGATGGCGAACTCGACCGCCAGATCGAACGTCTGAGCCACTTACTGCAAGCCAAGGGACGGGCCGCCGGAAACAGCGAGCAGATTTCCTATGCCCTGCCCTGGCTGCTCCATCTCGTCGCCGATATCCATCAGCCACTCCACGTCGGGCAACACGGCGACGAAGGCGGCAACAAGGTCGAAATCGAGAACCCGTTCAACAAGCGCCTGCCCTTCAGCAGCCTGCATCTTTACTGGGATGACCTGCCCGGCCCGCCGTGGTTGCGCGGCAAGCGCCTCGAAAAGAATGCCGCCCGACTGCTCGAGAACTACCCGAAACCGGTTCTGGGCGATGTTGCGCTGTGGCGTGAAGAAAGCCACCGCTTGCTCGCCACCGCCTACCCAAAAGCAAACGGCAGCCTGCTCCCCATCATCAGCGAAGATTTTCACCGAGATGCCCGCGATATCGCCAACCGGCGCATCGTGGAGGCTGGTTACCGCCTGGGCCACCGGCTCGAAAGCATCTTCAGCACGCGCGTTTCACGTGAAACGCAATAGAATTCCGTCATGAAAGGCCTGCACCTGATCGCCGACCTGCATGACTGCCGTTGCTCCCCGAGCTTGCTGCTCGACGCACAGCGGCTGGAGGCTTATTGCGTCGATGCCTGCCAGCGGCATGGGCTGACCGTGGTCGGCCGGCTTTTCCATGCCTTCCGCGACACCGCCGACCAACCAGCCGGCGTCACCGGTACCGTCGTTCTGGCTGAATCTCATCTCGCCCTGCATACCTGGCCGGAAATCGCCGCCGTCACACTGGATGTCTATGTCTGCAATTTCAGTGGCGACAACAGTGAACAGGCCAAAGCGCTGTTCGCCGAAGTCATCGCCACCTTCCAGCCGGACCGGATCGAGCAATCGGCCGTCCACCGCGGCCAGCTTGCCCCGAGCAAAGACAAGCCGGCGTAGCAGCCCGCTGCTACCCGCCGGGGCACCATTCTCTCCACAATGGGTCCACCCTTTTCCGACCGCACGGCCGGAGGGCTCACACCAACCAAGGAGACAACAATGGCTGCGAAGAAAATTCTGATGCTGACCGGTGACTACACCGAAGACTACGAAACCATGGTGCCCTTCCAGGCACTGCTGATGGTCGGCCACACGGTACATGCCGTCTGCCCGGGCAAGAAGGCCGGCGAGTTCGTGCGCACCGCCATCCACGATTTCGAAGGCGACCAGACCTATAGCGAAAAGCCCGGTCATAACTTCACCCTGAACGCCACTTTTTCCGATATTTCAGTCGAGTCGTACGACGCCCTGGTCATTCCGGGCGGCCGAGCACCGGAATATCTGCGCCTCAACCCGCAGGTACTGGCCATGGTCCAGCACTTCGCAAATGCCGGCAAACCGATCGCTGCCATCTGCCATGGCGCCCAACTGCTTAGCGCCGCCGGCGTCCTGACCGGCCGTTCATGCAGCGCCTACCCCGCCTGCGGCCCCGAAGTCCGTGCCGCCGGCGGCCAGTACGCCGACATCCCGGTCGATCAGGCCCATGTGGACGGCAATCTGGTTACGGCTCCGGCCTGGCCAGCGCATCCGGCCTGGCTGGCCAAGTTCCTGCCCCTGCTCGGCACGCAGATCACCCTTTGAAGCACCAAGGGCGGCTGGCTTGCCGGCTGCCCGTTCGTTCAGGAGGTTGCATGTGTGAAATCTACGTCAAGGCCGACCCGATGCTCTACGAGTCAAGGGCTCGCTCGATCCGGATTCACGGTTTCGTGACCAAGATCCGGCTGGAAAACCTGTTCTGGGACATCCTCGCCGAACTGGCGGGTAACGAGGGCATGACGACCAACCAGCTGATCGCCAAGCTCTATGACGAAATCGAAGCCTACCGCGGCGAAGTGGAGAACTTCGCGTCCTTCCTGCGCGTTACCTGTCTGCGCTACCTGACGCTACGTCACCAGAAAACAGGGGAGCGGCCAAGTCTGGCCGTGGTTGGCACTCTGCCGCCGGCGATTCGGGAGTTACCGCGCAGCGTCGGAAACGCCTGATCGCGTTGCTCAGGACATGGCCCGCAACCGGGCTATGCGCTCCTCGGTCGGCGGATGGGTCGAGAACAAGCCACGAATACCGCCCGCAGAAAGCGGATTCAGGATCATCATCTGCGCCGTTTCCGGATGCGCCTCGGCTGGCGCCATCGGGATGCGACCCTCGGCATACATCTGAATCTTGCCCAGTGCATCGGCCAACGCATTTGGCGTACCGCTGATCTCCGCCCCGCCCTGATCGGCTTCAAATTCGCGAGCCCGGGAAATCGCCATCTGGATCAGGCTGGCCGCCAAAGGTGCCAGAATTGCGACCAGAATGCCAACCAGCGGGTTCACCGAACGACCGTTTTCGTCCCGCCCGCCGAAGAACATCGCAAAATTGGCCAGTGCCGAAATGGCCCCGGCCATGGTTGCCGAGATGGTCGAGATCAGGATGTCACGATGCTTCACGTGAGCCAGTTCATGCGCCATTACCCCGCGCAATTCGCGGGCCGACAGCAACTGGATGATGCCGGTCGTCGCCGCCACCGCCGCGTGCTCAGGATTACGACCGGTGGCAAAGGCATTGGGCTGAGCTTCATTGATGATGTACACCTTGGGCATCGGTAGCCCGGCCCGCTGAGCCAGTTCGCGCACCATCGCGTAGAACTGCGGCGCACTGGTCTCATCCACCTGCTGGGCGTTGTACATCTTCAGCACCATGGTGTCAGAGAACCAGTACGAGAACAGATTCATCGCACCGCCGAACACCAGGGCCATCAGCATGCCGGACTTGCCGCCGATCATGCCGCCAACAATACCGAACAGCGCCATGATGGCGGCCATCAGAATGGCAGTCTTCACCCAGTTGAACATGTTTAACTCCTTGCGGCTGTCTGACCCGGGAAGTTAACTATAGTCGTCCGGCAAAAATTCAAGCCGGAATGTCGAAACGGTCGCCAACAGCCAAGGGGTGACCAGCCAGGAATTGCTGGACCGGCAAGCGCTTGCCACCCGCTTTCTGCAACTCGGTCACCGCCAACGCACCATCCCCGCAGGCAATGACGACGCTGCTTCGGTCCAGGGCCAGAATGGTGCCCATTTCGCCCCGCCCTGCCACCGGCGAGGCTTGCCAAAGTTTGACCGTCTGCCCGCGAAACAAGGCCTGCGCGCCGGGGAATGGATTGAAGGCGCGAATGTGGCGATCCAGTTCGGCGGCACTTTTGCTCCAGTCGATCAGTGCCTCGGCCTTTTCAATCTTGTGGGCGTAGGTCACCCCCTCGGCCGGCTGCGGTTCGGAAGCCAAAGGCAGCTTGCCCAAGGCCTCGACGACCAACTTTGCCCCCAGTTCGGCCAAGCGATCGTGCAGCGTTGCCGTAGTATCTGACGGTTCAATGGAAAAAGCGCCGCGCAACAAGACCGGTCCCGTATCCAGCCCGGCCTCCATCTGCATGATGCAGACACCGGTCTCGGCATCGCCGGCCAGCAAGGCACGCTGGATCGGTGCCGCACCACGCCAGCGCGGCAGCAAGGAGCCGTGGATGTTGATGCAGCCAAGGCGCGGCATATCAAGCACAGCCCGCGGCAGGATCAAACCGTAAGCAGCGACGACCATCACGTCAGCGCCAACGGCCGCAACTTTCGCCTGTGCCTCGGCCTCCTTCAGCGTCAGCGGCTGAAACACCTCTATGCCGTGCTCAAGCGCCACCTTCTTGACCGCAGATGGTTGCAGCGTCATGCCGCGCCCGGCCGGGCGGTCCGGCTGGGTCAACACCAATGCGACTTCATGGCCTGCAGCGACAATGGCCTGCAGAGCCTGCGCGGCGAACTCCGGCGTTCCGGCAAAAATGAGCCTCATGCCGTGACGCGCGCCTGCTTGGCCAACTTGTTCTTGATGCGGGTCTGCTTCAACAGCGAAAGGTGATCGACGAAGACCGTGCCGTTTAGATGATCGAGTTCGTGTTGCAGACAAACGGCAAGCAAACCATCCGCCGCCAGAGTCTGCTCTTTACCTTCGAGATCAAGATAGGTCACGACAACGCTTTCGGCCCGCTCGACCTTGTCGTAGATACCCGGCACCGACAGACAACCTTCCTCGCCGATCTGCGAGCCTTCGCAGCGGCTAAGCACCGGATTGATAAAAGCCTGAAGGGCGCTCTTGTCTTCCGAAACGTCAATGACCACAACGCGTTTGTGCACATCGACCTGCGTCGCAGCCAACCCGATTCCGGGGGCTTCGTACATGGTTTCAGCCATGTCGGCGACCAGTTTTCGAATGCTGTCATCAACTTTGCCAACGGGAAGCGCGACCTTCTTCAAACGAGGGTCGGGAAAACGCAGAATGGGTAAAAGGGCCATATGAAAACCGGAATAAAAGCTTGCTCGCTTAGGTTATTACGTGCAGAATCTAAAGCAATTCCGAGGTATGGAACGCAAACGATTGCCGCTTAATGAGACAGTGACGACGTTATTGCGTTCCACCGGCACGTGAGGTTACGACTATGGTTCGCATTATATCCGCGCTCATCCTGGCCGTGACGGCCGTCTGCGCAACGGCCGCCGAGCCGCTACAACTCGTGGACAACCCGCCTGATCGCCATATTGTCGTCAAGGGTGACACACTATGGGGAATTTCCGGCAAGTTCCTCAAGCAGCCATGGCGCTGGCCGGAAATCTGGCAGATGAACAAGGAACAGATCAAGAACCCGCACTGGATCTACCCAGGCGACGTCGTCATGCTCGACACGTCGAGCGGTACTCCCCGCCTGAAACTCGGCAAGTCGGTCGCTGGACAGAACGGTAAAGCCCAGCCAACCGTGTACAGCACCCCGGTTCAGCAAGTGATTCCGAGCATTTCACCCAATGTGATCGAACCATTCATCTCCAAGCCGCTGATCATTGAAACAAGCGATCAGAACGCTGCTGTCAGCATCGTCGCAACGCAGGAAGATCGCATGCTGGTCGGTACCGGTGACTCTTTCTACGCAAAGGGCATTCCCGATTCCAGCATTGAAAAATGGAACGTTTTCCGCAAGGGCAAGCCTCTGAAAGACCCGCAAACCGGCGAGATCATGGCCTACGAAGCCGTATTTTTAGGCAATGCCCGCTTGGTCAAGCCGGGTGAACCGGCAACCCTGCGCGTCACCTTGGCCAAGGAAGAAATGAATCGTGGCGACAGTCTGTTGCCCGCTCCACTGCCAGAAATCCTCACTTACGTGCCGCACCGCCCCGAACAGGAAGTTTCTGCCAAGGTGCTTGGCATCTACGGTGGAGTTCAGGAAGGCGGCGCCAACTCTGTCGTTTCCATCAGCCAAGGCAAGAATAGCGGGCTAGAAATAGGGCATGTAGTTGCGCTATATCGAAACCGTGTCTCGGTCAGCATTGACGAAGATGGTCGTCGCACATCGACCCCTGTACCAGAAGAGCGCTACGGCTTGGCCTTCGTCTTCCGTGTCTTCGACCGTATCGCCTACGCCTTGGTGGTCGAGTCCTCCAAGCCAGTCATCATCGGGGACTCCGCGCTGAACCCGTGAGCAATAACGAAAGTCTGGCCGCCTGGTTGCGGCTGACCCTGATTCCAGGCATTGGCGGCGAGACGCAACGAAAGCTTCTCGCCGCTTTCGGTTTACCCGAAGCCATTTTCTCGGCTGGGCGCCTCGAAACGCGCAGCGTAATCGGCGACCGGGCCGATGTGCTGTTTGATTTCAACCCGACTGAAGCTGTTGAACTTAGCCTTGAATGGGCCAGCCAGCCGGGGCAGCAAATCATTTCGCTGGCTGATGAAGCCTACCCGAAAGCGCTGCTTGAAATCGCCGATCCGCCCAGCCTGCTCTATGTGCGCGGGAATGTTGCCCTGCTGCAGAAGCGCGGACTGGCCATGGTTGGCAGCCGCAATGCGACGCCTCAAGGCCTGCAGACCGCAGAGAACTTCGCCAAAACTTTGGCAGCAAAGGGCCTGACAATCATCAGTGGCCTGGCACTGGGCATCGATGCCGCCGCCCACCGTGGCGCATTGGCTGCCAACGGAGAAACCGTTGCAGTGATCGGCACGGGGCCCGACCGCATCTACCCGGCCCGCAACAAGGAACTAGCATTGTCCATCGTCGAGCACGGCGCGATCGTCTCTGAGTTCCCGCTCGGCACGCCGGCCATCGCCTCCAACTTCCCGAGGCGCAACCGGATCATCTCCGGACTTTCGCGCGGCGTGCTGGTCGTTGAAGCAGCCCCGGAAAGCGGCTCGCTGATCACGGCGAGGCTGGCCGCCGAGCAAGGGCGAGAGGTGTTCGCCATTCCCGGCTCGATCCATTCACCGGTCGCCCGCGGTTGCCACAAATTGATCAAGCAAGGCGCCAAGCTGGTCGAAACCGCCACCGATATTCTGGAAGAACTGGGCAGCTACAACGAGGCTCCCAAGCCGGAGGTTTCATCGGATAAAGCAGATGAAGGCCCGATTCTCGCCGCCCTTGGCCACGATCCATGCGGCCTTGACGACCTCGTCGAACGAACCGCCATGAGCGCTGACCGGTTGCTGCCGGAACTCCTGACACTGGAGCTTTGCGGCCTTATCGCCACCCTGCCCGGCAACCGCTACCAACGCCTCAGTTAGGCATCTATATATATTGACGGCTTGCCAAGCCGCTCGCCGGACACTTATCATGCCCCGGCACTCAACAGGCCAAACCATGTCCAAAAAGCTGATCATTGCCGAAAAACCTTCCGTCGCCGCCGACATCGCTCGGGCGCTGGGGGGCTTTACTAAACACGACGACTACTTCGAAAGCGAAGAACTCGTGCTCTCCTCGGCTGTCGGTCACCTGCTCGAACTGGCCTGTCCCGAAGAATTCGAGGTCAAGCGCGGCAAATGGTCCTTCGCTCACCTGCCGGTGATCCCGCCACACTTTGCCCTGAAGCCGATCGAAAAAACGGAATCCCGGCTCAAGGTGCTCAACAAGCTGATCAAGCGCAAGGATGTCACCGGCCTGATCAATGCCTGCGACGCTGGACGGGAAGGCGAACTGATCTTCAATTACATTGCCCAGAACGCCAAGTCCGGCAAGCCTGTGCAGCGCCTGTGGCTGCAGTCGATGACCCAGGGTGCGATCCGCGACGGCTTTGCCCGCCTGCGCCCAGGCCGCGAGATGGAAGGCCTTGGCGATGCTGCCGTCTGCCGCTCCGAATCCGACTGGCTGGTCGGCATCAACGGCACGCGGGCAATGACTGCCTTCAACTCGAAGACCGGCGGTTTCCACCTGACCACCGTCGGTCGAGTTCAAACGCCGACGCTGGCCATCGTCGTGGAACGCGAACGCAAAATCCGCGATTTCAAGTCGCGTGATTACTGGGAAGTCGAAGCCGAATTTTCTGCCAAGGCCGGTTCCTACAAGGGCAAGTGGTTCGACGAAGCCTTCAAGGGCAAGAACGACGACGAACATGCCCGGGCCGACCGCCTGTGGGAGGTTGCACGCGCCGAAGCCATCCGTGCTGCCACTGAAGGCAAGCTCGGCGAAGTCACGGAAGAAGCCAAGCCGGAAACCCGCTTGTCGCCCGGACTCTTCGATCTGACCACCCTTCAGCGCGAAGCGAATGCTCGCTTCGGCTTCTCGGCCAAAACCACGCTGTCGCTGGCCCAGGCCCTGTACGAAAAACACAAGGTCCTGACCTACCCGCGTACCGACTCCCGCTGCCTGCCAGAAGATTACCTGCCGACCGTCAAGGAAACGCTGGCCGTATTGACCGGCCAAGGCGCCGGCAAGGGCCACGACGAAGTGCTACTCGCCCGCTATTCTCCGTTTGCCCACCAGATTCTGGCCCGCAACTGGGTGTTGCCGAACAAGCGCATCTTCAACAACGCCAAGATCAGCGACCACTTCGCCATCATCCCGACGCCGCAGGCCCCCAAGAGCCTGAACGAGATGGAACAGAAGCTGTACGACTTCGTCGTTCGCCGCTTCCTCGCCGTCTTCTTCCCGGCCGCCGAGTACATGGTCACTACCCGTATCACCCGCGTCGAAGGCTACCCCTTCAAGACCGAGGGCAAGGTGCTGGTCAATCCGGGCTGGCTTACCGTTTATGGCAAGGAAGGCCAGGATGGCGACGATGGCAACCTGGTTGCCGTCGATGCCAAGGAAAAGGTCAAGACCGACGAAGTGACCGTCAAGCCCAACGCCACCAAGCCGCCGCCACGCTACTCTGAAGCCACCCTGCTCTCCGCCATGGAAGGCGCCGGCAAGATGGTCGATGACGAGGAACTGAAGGCCGCCATGGCCGGCCGCGGCCTCGGCACTCCGGCCACCCGAGCGCAGATCATCGAAAACCTGATCGGCGAGCAATACATGCACCGCGAAGGCCGGGAACTGATCCCGACCGCAAAGGCCTTTACCCTGATGACGCTGCTCAACGGCCTCGGCATCAAGGAACTGACCCAACCGGAATTGACCGGCGACTGGGAATGGAAGCTCGGCCGCATCGAAAAGGGCGAATTCACGCGCGACGAATTCATGCGCGAAATCGCCGAGATGACCCGCCACATGGTCGAACGCGCCAAGCAGTACGAAGCCGACACCATTCCCGGCGACTTCGGGGTGCTCGAGGCTCCCTGCCCCAAGTGCGGCGGCCAGATTCGCGAAACCTACAAGAAGTTCCAGTGCGGCAGTTGTGACTACGCGCTGTGGAAAATCGTCGCCGGCCGCCAGTACGAACCGGCTGAAATCGAGCAATTACTGACCGAAAAGCAGGTCGGCCCGCTGACCGGTTTCCGCAACAAGATGGGCCGCAGCTTTGCCGCAGCCATCAAGCTCAACGACGATCTGCAACCGGAATTCGATTTCGGCCAGGACAAGGCGGATGCTGCCGATGCCGAACCCGTCGATTTTTCGGAACAGGAAAGCCTCGGCAAGTGCCCAAAGTGCGCGGCCGATGTTTTCGAACACGGCACCTCCTACGTCTGCGAAAAATCAGTCGGCCCGGCCAAGAACTGCGATTTCCGTTCCGGCAAGATCATCCTGCAGCAGCCGATCGATGCCGCTCAGATGAAGAAACTGTTGGCCGAAGGCAAGACCGATCTGCTCAAGGAGTTCGTGTCAAACCGCACTCGTCGCAAGTTCTCGGCCTATCTGATGGCCAAGGACGGCAAGGTCAGCTTCGAATTCGAGAAGAAGGTGGCCAAACCCAAGGCGCCGGCTAAAAAGAAAGCCGACGCTGCGACCTGATCCAGCATTCGCAAGACCGTAACAAAGCCCTTGGCAACCAATCCCGAGGGCTTTTTCTATTTTGGCCCACTGTTATCGTCAATGCTGACAAACAAAGGCCTGCTTGATTTAACGCCAGTTGCCTTAAGAGTCTCGGCTACGCAAAAGGAAAGCCTCCTTCGTTAAAGCGGGTAAACCTCAATGAGGGGTTCCACGTGAAACCTCAGCGGACTGCGCCGGCTCCCGGCAGCTGGCAGGAAAGCAGCGCAGCGCGCACCGAGTCGATGGCCTGCGGGCGGGGGAAGGTGATACGCCAGACGAGACCGACGGTGCGTTTGGGCTGGGCACCGGCAAACGGCAGCACCTTGACCATCGGCTCCTTGGTGACCAGCGGATCGGCTGCCGTACTGGGCATGACCGCGACACCCGCCCCGCTCGCCACCATGTAGCGAATGGTTTCAAGGGAGCTGCCTTCGAGCGAATGCTCCAAGGCATCCGGAGCACTCAGGCGGGGGCAGGATTCGAGTACTTGATCGCGGAAGCAGTTACCCTGGCCGAGCAGCAGCAGGTTCTGGCCATCAAGTTCGTCGCCGTTTACATCCGCACGGGAAGCCCATGGGTGGGTTGCCGGAACAACCACCCGGAAGGGCTCGTCGTAAACCGGCTGGGCAACCAGGCCGGGTTCGGCAAAAGGCAACGCAATGATGATGACGTCGAGCTCCCCAGCCTTCAGCGCGGGAATCAGGTTGCCTGTGAAGTCTTCCTTGAGGAAGAGCGGCATCTTCGGCGCCTCGCGATTGAGCGCCGGTATCAGTTGTGGCAGCAGGTAAGGCGCAATGGTGTAGATGATGCCAACACGTAACTGACCGGTCATCGGATCGCCGGTGGCCTCGGCGATTTCTTCCAGCTTGACCGCCTCTTCCAGCACGCGCGTTGCCTGGGCGACGATGCGCTCGCCCAGCGGCGTGATGCGGATATCGTTCGTGCCGCGCTCGAAAAGCGGCGCACCAATCTGGCCTTCTACCTTCTTCAGCGCCACTGATAGCGTTGGCTGGCTGACGTGGCAGGCATCGGCTGCCTTGCCGAAATGCCGCTCACGAGCCAGAGCCACGATGTAGCGCATTTCGGTCAGGGTCACTTGGAATAGCCCAGTTTCTGCAGATCGGCCGCCGACAGCCAGCGCCACTCGCCAGGTTTGAGGTCTGGCGGCAGCGTCAAGTCGCCAACGGCTTCGCGATGCAGCGCCTCGACGCGGTTGCTGACGGCGGCCACCATGCGTTTGACCTGGTGGTACTTGCCCTCGGTCAGTGTCAGGCGAAGCAGGTTCTCACCGACGATTTCGGCAGCAGCGGCAGCAATCGGTTCGTACTCGTCGGCGAGCAGCACGCCGGCCAGCAACTGGTCAATTTGCGCCTGATCGAGCGGGTGCTTGGTCGTCGCCAGATAAACTTTCGGCACCTTGCGTTTGGCCGAGGAAAGCACGTGATTCAACTGGCCGTCGTCGGTAATCAGCAGCAGGCCGGTCGTATCTTCGTCAAGCCGGCCAATCGGCTGAACATCGCGTTCGCGCAACGGTACGGGCAGTAGTTCAAGGACGCTGGCGTGATGCTTGGGCTTGCGCGAACACTCATAGCCAGCCGGCTTGTTGAGCATCAGCGTGGCGAATTCAGCGTAGGGCCAATCGACACCGTCGACGGTGAAAACCAGCCCTTCGATATCGAGTTCGACGAAGGGATCGTCGCAAACCTGGCCATTGATCGCCACGCGATCACGCCGGATGAGGCCCCGGCATTCCCTGCGGGAGCCGAAACCGTGTTTTTGGAGGATACGTTCTAGTTGCATGGCAGCGATGTTAACACGGCCCCATAATTTCGTTGCCCGGGAGACCGGTACGAGAAGAAACGCCGCCGGCGGCGAGAAAGAGATGGCGAGGCAATGGGTAGCCGGGTGATGAAATACAATATAGCCATGAATTTCGAACATCTTATCCAGATCAACGACCCGGAAAATCCGCTGGTCGAATCACTGACTCGCGACCAGCTGTGGCTGGGACTACTCCACCGCGTCGAGAATCCCGTTCCCTTCCTGCCCGGGCTGGAATCCTGCACCATCCTCGAACGAGCGGCGGATACCCTGCTCCGTGAGCTGGATTTTGGCCCCGCCGTGATCCAGGATCGGGTGACGATGGCCGACCAGCATTGGGTGCGCTTCGACATCCAGCCTTCCGAAGCTCACCCCGGCGGCAGTCTGACCATCACCATCGAAGAACCGGAGCCCGAATTCCTGTTCCTGCGCTTTGCCTACGAGACTACCCTGGCCAACAACCCGAACTCGGAAGACCGGGCCTATATCGACTATGTGAAATCGGCCTACCACCAGTCAGACGTTGATTGCGTACGCCTGATCCGCAGCCTGGCCGCCGGCATCCCGCTGCAATAATCCCCCCTCGCCCGGCCCGGTGTCATCGGATCACCCGCTCCTGCGTTACTTGGAAGACGTAACCTATAAAGTGGAATCATGAAACGTTTTCTGTCTGTGGCGGCCATCGTCGCTGCCTCATTTACGGCCACGGCCAACGCCGCTGATGTCGGTGTCTCGGTCAGCATTGGTCAGCCCGGTTTCTATGGCCAGATCGATATCGGCGGCTATCCACGTCCGCCGGTCATCTATGGCCAGCCTATCCTCGTCGAGCGCGTCCCCGTCCATCGCCCACCGGTCTATCTGCGCGTCCCGCCCGGTCATGCCAAGCACTGGCGCAAGCACTGCCACGAATACCGTGCCTGCGGCGAGCGCGTCTATTTCGTCCAGGACCGGTGGTATGAACGCGAGTACGTACCGCGCTACCAGCAGCGCGGTCGTGGCGACCGCGATCGTTGGGACGATGGCCGTCGTGACGGTTATCGCGACAACTACTACCGGGAAGAGCGCAACGAACGCCGGGGCGATGGTCGACGAGGCGATGACAACGATCGTGGTCGGGGACACGGCCACGGACATGGCCACGACCGGTAATCAGCCCGGATCAATAAGCAAATAAGCAAATTAAAAAAGGCCGAAGCGCCATGCGTCTTCGGCCTTTTTGCTTTGCCCGCAGACCGGGCAAAGATCCTTATTCGACGCCCTGTGAGGCCAGGTAATCCTCATAGCCACCGAGGTAGTCGATGATCCGGCCATCGCTCTTGACCTCAAGCACGCGAGTGGACAGCGAGGAAACGAACTCGCGATCGTGCGAGACGAAGATCAGCGTACCGGGGAATTTTTCCAGACCGCTATTCAGCGCTTCGATTGATTCCATATCGAGGTGGTTGGTCGGTTCGTCCATCAGCAGCACGTTGTGCTTCGACAACATCAGCTTGCCAAACAACATGCGGCCTTGCTCACCACCGGAGATGACGTTGACAGGCTTCTTGACTTCGTCACCGGAGAAAAGCAAACGGCCGAGGGTGCCGCGAATCAGGGTTTCGAGGTCGCCACCGTCGTCGATGGTGGCGCGGGCATAGCCGGCAATCCACTCGGTCAGGCTCTCTTCACCGGCAAAAGTGGCGCTGTGGTCCTGCGCGTAGTAGCCCGGATTGGCCTTTTCCGCCCATTTGATGGTGCCGAATTGCGGCGTCACTTCGCCCATCAGCAGCTTCAGCAGCGTGGTCTTGCCGACCCCGTTTTCACCGATTACCGCAATCTTTTCACCGGCGTTGATGGTCAGCGTCAGGTTGTTGAAGATCTTGCGCTCGCCGCCTTCGTAGGTGAAGGAAACATTTTCGATTTCGACCGCCTGGCGATGCAGTTTGGCCTTTTCGTCGTAGTCGAAACGAATCCACGGGTACTGGCGTGACGAGGGCTTCATGTCTTCCGGCTTGAGCTTTTCGATCAGCTTGACGCGGCTGGTCGCCTGCTTGGCCTTGGAGGCATTGGCCGAGAAGCGGCGGACGAAGGTCTGCAGTTCGGCGATCCGCTCCTTCGCCTTGGCGTTGGCGTTCTGCTGGCGCTCGCGTGCAGCCTGTGCGGCTTCCATGAAGTCGTCGTAGTTGCCGGCGTAGGTGGTGATCTTGCCGTAATCTAGGTCAGCCATGTGGGTACAGACCTGGTTCAGGAAGTGACGATCGTGGGAGATGATGATCATCGTCGAGTCACGATTGTTCAGCACGTCTTCCAGCCAGCGGATGGTGTTGATGTCGAGGTTGTTGGTCGGTTCGTCGAGCAGCAGGATGTCAGGATTGGCGAACAGGGCCTGGCATAGCAGGACGCGCAGTTTCCAGCCGGGGGCCACTTCGCTCATCGGGCCGTTGTGCTGTTCGGTCGGGATGCCCACACCAAGCAGCAGTTCGCCGGCACGGGATTCGGCGGTATAGCCGTCCAGCTCGCCGAACTGATGCTCCAGATCGGCTGCCTTCATGTAATCGTCTTCGGTCGCTTCCGGGTTGGCGTAGATGGCGTCGCGTTCGCTCATGCATGCCCACATTTCCTCATGGCCCATCAGCACGACGTCGAGGACGCGCATGTTTTCATACGCGAACTGGTCCTGCTTCAGGTAGGCCATGCGCTCGTGCTTGTCTTTCGAGACGTTGCCGGCCGATGGTTCCAGCACGCCGCACAGGATCTTCATGAAGGTCGATTTACCGGCGCCGTTGGCACCGATCAGCCCGTAGCGATAACCCTCGCCAAACTTGACGTTGACGTTTTCGAAAAGGGGTTTGACCCCGAACTGCATGGTGATATTGGCGGCGACGAGCACTTGAATTCCGATCCTTACAAAAACTGCAAAACAAGGGGGCGAATTCTACCTTTTTTCAAGCACTTGCGGTGACAACGGCAGATTGTTGTGATATTTTTGTCAATATTGCCATTCATCCAGGAGTGCCGGCGTGATCCACCCTTTTCGTGTTGCCATTGTCGAAGACAATCCGCCGCAGCGCATGATCCTGACCCGCCTGCTGGAAAAGGATTATCAGATCGAATCGTTCGACAGCGGGACCGCCTTTCTCGCCAGCGGAGGCGCTTTCGATGCCGTGTTGCTCGACATCGAAATGCCTGAACTCAGCGGCTACGACACCTGCCGCCGCTTCCGGGAGCAGACGCGGGGTGCCGAAGTACCGGTCATCTTCGTGTCAGCCCACGACACCACGCCGGAAAGGGTGGCTGCCTATGAGGCCGGTGGCGACGACTTCCTGACCAAGCCAATCGCCGCGCACGAGCTGCGCCACAAGCTCGGTAGCGCCATCGAACTGCGAGAAAAGGTGCGCACCCTCGCCAGCCAGTCCACCGATGCACAGCGTGTCGCCTTTTCGGCCATGACCAGCATGGGTGACCTTGGCGTGGTCATCGAATTCCTGCGCAAGTCGGCAATGGCCACCAGTTATTCGGCCATCGCCGCCCGGCTGGTGGCGGCTATGAAGGCCTGGGGTCTGCAAGGCGCGGTCCAGGTACGCGGCCGGCATGAACAGGTTGCCCTCAATGCCGAAGGGCCGATGACCGCCATGCAGGCGGCGGTGCTGGAAAAAATGCGAGATATTGGCCGCATCTTCGAAATGGGGTCACGGGCCGTGATCAATTTTGACCATGTCTCCCTGCTGGTTGAAAACCTGCCCGTTAACGACCTCGAAAAAGTCGGGCGCCTGCGCGATCATCTGGCGGTACTGGCCGAAAGCGCCGACATGCGTATGGCGACGCTGGATGCCGCTATTGAGCGCGACCTCCAGAAACAAGGGATCGAAGCTGCGCTGGACGAACTCAAAGCCGCGATGCAGCAAGCCACCCTTCATTCCAGCACCAGTCACCGCAAGGGGCAGGCCGCGCTACTCGAAAGCATCGAACAGTTGGGCCGAACGATACAGTCGCTAGGCCTCACCGAAGTGCAGACGGACTATATGGACGACCTGATCCGTAACGCAGTCGATGAAACCCAACGCTACTTCGACGAAGTCGCCGAAAACGAAAATGACTTCGCCGACGTGATCACCCGCCTTCAAAGACTGGCCCAGGCGGACTACCGGCTGTGATCCCAATTGCTGCACTGCGGTGTAAGATTTGCGGTCACAACAATAAACACCGACTGAGACACAGCACATGGTTCCACACCTCACCACCGCCCTCACCGGCCCCCTGCTCGAGCTCGAGCGCCGTTTCCTCGCCGCCAGCCCGCAGATCGAGCAATGGCTGCGCAGCCAATGGCTGGAGCACACGCCGCCCTTCTACTCATCGGTCGATCTGCGCAATTCCGGCTTCAAGCTGGCGCCCGTCGACACCAATCTCTTCCCCGGCGGCTTCAACAACCTCAACCCAGCCTTCCTGCCGCTCTGCGTGCAGGCGGCGATGAGCGCCATCGAAAAATTCTGTCCGGAAGCACGCAGCCTGCTGCTCATTCCCGAGAACCACACGCGCAACCAGTTCTACCTGCAGAACGTGGCGCAGATCGCCGCCATCCTCAAGCAGACGGGTCTCAACGTCCGTCTCGGCTCGCTGAACCCGGAAATCACCCAGCCGACGCCGGTCGACCTGCCCAACGGCCAGCAACTGCTGCTCGAACCGCTGGTCCGCACAAAACACCGCCTCGGCCTCGATGGCTTCGATCCCTGCGCCATCCTGCTCAACAACGACCTGTCGGCCGGTATTCCTGAAATCCTGCAAGGCCTCAACGAGCAGGTCGTGCTGCCACCGGTGCATGCCGGCTGGGCCGTGCGCCGCAAGTCCAACCACTTTGCTGCCTACGACCAGGTCGCCAACGATTTCGCCAAGGCCATCGGCATCGACCCGTGGCGCATCAATCCGGCATTTTCAGTGTGCCGTAGCGTCAATTTCCACGAACGTCAGGGCGAGGAATGCCTGGCCGCCAACGTCTCGGCCGTGCTCGACATCGTCAAGGAAAAGTACCGCGAATACGACATCGAAGAGACGCCCTACGTCGTCGTTAAGGCCGATGCCGGCACCTACGGCATGGGCATCATGACTGTGCGTAATGTCGATGAAGTGATCGCCCTGAACCGCAAGCAGCGCAACAAGATGAGCGTCGTCAAGGAAGGCCTCGAAGTCTCCGAGGTACTGATCCAGGAAGGCGTGCATTCCTTTGAAACGCTCAATGAGGCAGTGGCCGAGCCAGTCATTTACATGATCGATCGTTACGTCGTCGGCGGCTTCTACCGCGTTCATACCGGGCGCGGCAAGGACGAAAACCTCAATGCGCCGGGCATGCATTTCGAGCCGCTGGCCTTTGATACAGGCTGCAACATGCCGGACTACGGCTGCGGCAATCCGGATTCACCGCCCAACCGCTTCTACGCCTACGGTGTCGTCGGCCGTCTGGCCTGCCTCGCTGCCGCCATCGAACTCGAGCGCACCGCGCCGGAAAACGGCTGAGCGCCGTGGCCCAGCAGCTGCATTTTGAAAAACACCTGCTGGGCGGCAGCAGCCAGTCGCTGAAACTGGCTTTTGTTCTCGACCCGCTCGATCACCTAAAGGCCTGGAAAGATTCGTCAGTCGCCATGATGCGGGCGGCCGAAAACCACGGCCATGAGGTTTTCGCCATCGATGCTGCGACGCTGGGCTGGCGCAAGCCGGACGATGCGCACACCGGCGGGGTGTCCGGCGAGGCGCTCCACCTCCACCTGCGCCCGGACGATCATGACTGGTACCGCGAAACCGGTCGCGAATGGATGCCGCTGAAGGCTTTCGACGCGGTGATCATGCGCAAGGATCCGCCCTTCGATTTCGAGTACCTGACCGCCACCTGGCTGCTTGAAAGAGCCGAGGAAGACGGGGTCAAGGTCTTCAACCGGCCACGGGCGCTGCGCAACCACTCCGAAAAGCTGGCGATCATGGAATTTGCCCATTTTTCGCCAGCAACCGTGGCAACGCGCAACATGGCGCAGATCCACCATTTCATCGATGAGCAGCGCGATGTCATCCTCAAGCCGCTCGACGGCATGGGTGGCAGCCAGATATTTCGCGTCCATCGCAACGACCCGAACCGCAATGTCATCGTCGAAACGCTGACCCACGAAGGCGCGCGAACCATCATGGCGCAGCGCTACGTGCCGGAGATTGCGGCCGGCGACAAGCGCATCCTGCTCATTGCCGGCAAACCGGTTCCGTGGTGTCTGGCGCGCATCCCCAAGGCCGGCGAGACGCGTGGCAACCTCGCGGTCGGTGGTACCGGTATCGCCCAGGAACTGTCGGCCCGCGACCGTGAGATTGCCGAAGCCATCGGCCCCATCCTCTTCAACCGAGGATTGATGCTGATCGGCATCGACGTTATCGGCGACTACCTGACCGAAATCAACGTCACCAGTCCGACCTGCATGGTCGAGATCCGCCAGCAGTCCGGCTTTGACGCAGCCGGCGCCTTCATCACCGCCGTCGAGCGCGCATGCGGCCTCGTCTGAAGCTGTTGCTCATCGCCTTTGCGGCGCTGCTCCTCACCGCCTGCGGCCGCACACCGCTGCAGGAACAGCAGGCCTATGTCTTCGGCACGCGCGTCGAAGTGCTGGTCGTCAGCGACGACCCGGAACAGGGCCGCAAGGCCATCGCCGCAGTCCTGCGCGAATTCGACCGCCTGCACCGGGCCTATCACGCCTGGCAGGAGTCCGAGCTGACGACTTTGAACTTGGCCATTTTTTCCGGTCGACCGCAGTTGGTGACCCCGGAACTGGCCGAATTCATCCAGGAAGCCCAGTCACTATCGAAACAGGGCGACTACCTGTTCGACCCCGGCATCGGCCAGCTCATCAAGCTCTGGGGTTTCCAGTCCGATGAATTCAAGGCTGAATTGCCGCCACCGGCCGACATCAAGGCCTGGCTGGCGAGCAAACCGTCGATTGCCGACATCAAGATCGACGGCACGACCATCAGCAGCCGCAACCGCAATGTCGCCCTCGATTTCGGCGGCTACCTCAAAGGCGTCGCCCTCGACCGCGCCGCCGCCATCCTGCGCGCCCAGGGCATCCACAACGCACTGATCAACATTGGCGGCAACGTCATGGCGCTGGGCAGCAAGGAGGGCAAGAAGTGGCGCGTGGGCATCCAGCATCCGCGTCAGCCCGGCCCGCTGGCCACGGTCACCTTGGATGACGGTGAAGCAATCGGCACCTCCGGGGACTATCAGCGCTTCTTCGAGGTCGATGGCCAGCGCTACGCCCACCTGCTTGATCCTCGCACCGGCTATCCCGCCAACCACACGCAGGCAGTAACGGTGCTGATCCCCAAGGGGCCAAAGGCCGGTACCTTGTCCGATGCCGCCTCCAAGCCGATCTTCATCGCTGGACCGGATGGCTGGCGCGACATGGCACGCAAAATGGACGTCGGCCTCGTCTTGCGCGTCGACCATAACAATCAGATATTCGTCACCGAGGCACTGCGCCAGCGCCTGGAATTCATCGGTTCACCGCCCGACCTGAACGTTATCCAGTAGCTCAAGGAAGCGTTTCGTTGACACTTTTATGCAGGAAACGTATATCTCGCCACATTGATACCAAAATATATAAAATCCTCACTTTAAGAAGGGTTATTGCCAGGTAGCCACACAAAGGGGAGGGAATGCTGCGGGGAATATCCTTCAGGACGCCGGGGTTCGCCAACAGTCTGATACTGCGTATCGGCCTGCTTATCCTGCTTTCGCTCGCCGCCTTCACGATCAGCCTTTACCACCTGATTGGCCGCCCAACCGTCGATCGTCTGGCTGAAACCCAGATGCAACTGGCGGCGGAGCAACTGGAAGCCAGATATACCCGCCTGTTGAAGACCGTTGAGGTGACCCTGCGCAGCAGCCAGGGCTGGGGCAAGAACGGCGACATCGATCAATCGCAGTTGTTACGCTTCAACGAGTTTTTCTTCCCCATCATCGCCAACCACGGCGAGATCACTTCGGTCATATTTGCCCATGAATCGGGCCGGGAAATCCTCTTGTTGATGACAGACGACGGTCGCTGGATCAACCGGATAAGCAACCCGGCCGACTGGGGCAATCAGACCTACTGGATCACTTGGGATAAAAGCCGCCAGATCGAAAACGTCGAAATGCGGGAGCGCAATTATGACGCCCGCGATCGCCCGTGGTTCAAGGGCTCGATGGACCTGCCCGATGACCAGAGCGTATTCTGGACCGAGCCTTATATCTTTTTTACGACCAAGGAACCGGGGATCACTGCAGGCATGCGCTGGCGGGCGGAAGACGGATCAAACTATGTGATCGCCCACGATGTCAGGCTGATCGACATCGCCGAATTCACCACGCGCATGAAAGTCGGAGCTCAAGGCAAGGCTGGCCTGTTTCTGAAGGAAGGAAGGCTGATCGCCCCACCCCAAGACCCACGCTTTGCAGACCGTAAGGCGATTAACCAGGCCTTGCTGAAAACCTCCGAAGAACTGGATCTTCCCGAGTTCGCCGAAGCCTTCAGACTATGGCAGCTGGACCCTCGTCCAGCCACGCGCCTGCATGGCTTTGATCGCCCTGATGGTCGCTGGATCAGCCTCTTCCAGCCAATCCCCGGAAACGCTGGCGGAATTTCGCTCGGCGTCGTTGCACCGAAAAGTGATTTTATTCCGATTTCTGCTCAGGACCTGTTGGCACTCGGACTAATCACCCTCTCTGCCCTCGCCTTGGGCATGGCCGTCGCCATTCGCATCGCCAACCGCTTCGGCGAACCACTCATTGCCCTGGCTGAAGACAGTGCGCGCATCGGCGGCCTGAATCTGGCGAGCCCTGTCACCACCGATGCGCCGTGGCGAGAAGTGATCCAGCTGGCAAACGCTCTGGAAGGCATGCGACAACACCTGCAACGCGCCCGGCAGGCGTCCCAGGATGCCAATATCGAACTCGAACTCAAGGTGCTCAAGCGCACCCACGCCTTGCGACAAAACCAGGAAATCCTGCAAAAACGAGAGGCATTTTTCCGCGCCGTCTTCGATAACGCTGCGGTCGGCATCATCAGCCTGGACCCGCAGCGCAAGCCGGTTCTGGTCAACCCGGCCTTCGCAAAATTCATCAACCAGCCAATCGATATTCTGCTTTCGCATCCGGAAAACATCGCCCTTCCTCCAGATGTTCAGGGGCGGATGAATGACCTGCTTGCGCAGACCGGCAGCGACCAGCGGCAGAGTCTGCGCAATGAATTCGAATTCGTCGACCAAAAAGGCAATACCCACTGGGGCGACGTTCAGATTGCCACCGTCCGCGATGAAAACGGCGAGCTCGATTCCATACTGATCACCGTGCTGGACGTCTCTGACCGAAGGGAGATCGAAGCCGAGCTGATACGGCAGTTTGCCTTCCTGCAGGCACTGCTCGACACCATCCCCAATCCCATCTTCTACAAAGGTGCAAACACCCACTTTCTGGGTTGCAATCAGGCCTACGAAGCATTTTTCGGGGTCAGTCGGCAAGAGTTCATCGGCAAACGGGTCCTCGATCTCGAATACCTGCCGGAGGATGCCCGCCAGGCTTACCAGGCTGAAGACGAGCAGGTCATCGCGACAGGCAGCCGGATCAGCCGCGAAGTGTGCCTGCCGGGCGCTGACGGCAACATGCACGACGTGCTCTACTCGGTCAGTGGTTTCCGCTCTCCCGATGGCAGGCCGGATGGCCTGATCGGCGTCATCGTCGACATCACGGCGCTCAAGGAGGCCGAGCGTGAGGCTGACCGGGCACGCGCCACGGCCGAATCCGCCGCGGCGGCCAAGGCTGATTTCCTGGCCAACATGAGCCACGAGATCCGCACCCCGATGAACGCCATCATCGGCATGACCCATCTGGCCTTGCAGACCGAGCTGAATTCCCGCCAGAAAAACTACCTGACCAAGGTCGACAACGCGGCCAAGGGCTTGCTCGGGATCATCAACGACATTCTTGACTTGTCGAAGATCGAGGCCGGCATGATGCGCTTCGAACACGCGACGTTCAGTCTGGATGCCAGCCTCGGCCACCTCAGCGACATGTGTTCCCTGAAAGCCCGCGAGCGGGGCCTGGAACTGCTCTACGACATTGCCTCGGAGGTCCCGGATCAACTGATCGGCGACCCCCTGCGCCTTGGTCAAGTTCTGCTCAATCTGGTCGGCAACGCGATCAAGTTCACCGAAACCGGGGAAATCACGGTCACGGTAAAGCTGCTTGAACAGCGTGAGAACGAGATCGAACTTGGCTTTGAAGTCATCGACACCGGCATCGGCATGAGTGTCGAGCAGCAGTCGCAACTGTTTTCCGCATTTTCCCAGGCCGACACATCGACCACCCGAAAATACGGCGGTACCGGACTAGGCCTCTCCATCTGCAAACGCATCGTCGAGCTGCAGGGCGGAACCATCGGCGTCAGCAGCCAGCCGGGGATCGGTAGCCGGTTCACCTTCCAACTGCCGTTTGGCATCTCCACGGAGCAAACGGAAGCACCACGGCGCATTGGCTTGCCAAACAATCTGCGCGCCCTGATCGTCGACGACAGTTCAGGTGCCTGCGATATCTTCCAGCACATGCTTACCGTATTCGGCATCGACTGCCACGCCGTCCGCAGCGCACCGGATGCGCTGCTCGAGCTGGCGACAGCGGCGGGAACCGCTCAAGCCTATGGCCTGCTCATCATCGACTGGAAAATGCCCGGCATGGATGGTGTCGAGCTGGTCGAGCGGATCAGCGAGGCCAATGGGCCGGGAAAATCACCCGCCATCATCATGGCGACCGCCTACGACCACGAGGAACTGTTGGTCGCACTTGGCGAGCATCCCGTCGGCGCCATACTCAGCAAGCCGGCAACCCCCTCCTCGCTGTTCGACAGCATCATGGTCGCCTTGCATCGAGAACCGACCACCGAAGCAAAGCCCAACATCACCGCGGCCGCGCTTTCTCAACAATTGGCCGGCCGGCGCATCCTGCTGGTCGAGGACAACGAGGTCAACCGGGAATTGGCCGAGGAAATGCTGGGCAACATCGGCTTGCTGGTCGATGCCGCCGAAAACGGCCAGAAGGCAATCGACCGCATACGCCAACACGACTACGACCTGGTGTTGATGGACTGCCACATGCCGGTCATGGACGGCTATGCCGCCACCGAATATATCCGCAATGAACTGAAGCTGCCCCGGCTACCCATCATCGCCATGACAGCCAATGCCCTGGCCAGCGATCGTGAGCGCTGCCTGGCCGTCGGCATGGATGACCATATTCCGAAACCGATTGATGTGGCGGTGCTCCACTCCACCCTGTTGCGCTGGCTCAGTCAGCCCGGCGAGCGGGCGAACCCATTGCCGCTGCCGGCAGCACCAAGCCACGACCTGGCGCTGCCTGCGGCCGAAATTGATAGCGCTGCCGCCCTCGCGCGACTGGGTGGCAACCGCAGCATGTATGACCGCCTGCTTTCCCGCTTTCACGAAAACCAGGGCAATGCGGTCGACTGCATCAAAGCCGATCAAGCACGGGGCGATAGCACTGCCATGATCCTGCGAGCCCATACGCTGCGCGGCCTGGCCGGTAATATCGGAGCGACGGCCCTCTCCAGGCTGGCCGGCGAACTCGAGGAATGCCTCAAGCAAGACCACCCAGCGACGGATGCCTCCATCAACAAGCTGCTGGACCAACTGGCTGAAAGCCTGCCCAAGGTTCTGGCCATCGCTGAAAAACTACGCCTGGAAACGTCGCTTGTTACGCCGGTACCACAACATGAAGAGCAGCACGGCACCCTATCCGAACTTCGACAGCTTCTAGATAATGACGATGCGGCCGCCGTGCACTATTTTGAACAAATAGCAGCCTGGCTCAAACAGGAGTTCGATCCGCTCCTGGTTGATCACCTGGCCCGCCAGATCGGTCAGTACGAATTCGATGAAGCCTTGGAAACACTGCAGCAGATGAGCATCAACCGGCAAAACGCCTGAGACACCTAATCGAGAGTCGCAACCCATGTCCCCCCTCCTGCCCAAACAAAGCATTCTGGTCGTCGACGACAGCCCAGAGAACATCGATCTGTTGAGCGAAGTTCTGCGCGACGAATATCGTGTCAGGGTGGCCACCTCCGGAGAAAAGGCGCTGAAGATTGTCTACTCGGATGAGCCGCCGGACCTGATCCTGCTCGACATCATGATGCCGGGGCTCAGCGGGCTGGAAATCTGCCGACGCCTGAAGGCCAATCCGGACCGACGCCGTATACCGGTGATCTTCGTGACCGCCATGAGCAGTATCGAAGACGAGAAACGGGGACTGGAAACCGGGGCCGTCGACTACATCACCAAACCAATCAGCCCGCCCATCGTCAAGGCCCGCGTCCGCGCCCACCTCGCCCTCTACGACCAGTCGCGCGAACTGGAACACATGGTGCAGCAGCGCACCCACGAATTGCTGACCACTCGCCAGCAGATCATTCGCCGCCTTGGCCGCGCCGCCGAGTTCAAGGATAACGAGACCGGCAACCACGTCCTCCGCATGAGCCACTACGCCCGATTGATCGCGCATGCACACGGCCTGGGTGAAGAAGCCTCCAACGTCATCTTCAACACCGCCCCGATGCACGACATCGGCAAGATCGGCATTCCTGACTCCATCCTCCTCAAACCGGCCAAGCTGGATGCCGAGGAGTGGAAAGTGATGTACCAGCACCCAATCATGGGCGCCGAAATCATCGGCAAGCACGATAACGAACTGCTCGAAACAGCAAGGATCATTGCCCTCACCCATCACGAAAAATGGGATGGCAGTGGCTACCCGCTGGGCCTGAAAGGCGAGGCCATCCCGCTTGAAGGACGCATCGTTGCCATTGCCGACGTCTTTGATGCACTCGTTTCCGTCCGTCCCTACAAGGCAGCCATTCCGCTGAATGAAGCCTTTGAATATCTGGAATCACAAAGCGGCATGCATTTCGACCCCAGCCTGATGGAGGCTTTCAGAAAAGCTCTGCCCGAAATCCTTCGCATCAAGGAAATCTACGCCGACGAAAATGGCGCCCTGACCGATCTGGAATTCCACATCAAGGAAATCTACGACCACAAGGACGATCCGCAAGGCTATCCGGAAAATCTGGCCAGTACAGGTGGCGGTTTCGAATAGTCTCGGTTAAACGGCCCCCCTCGGGGCAGGTTGACCAGCGATTTGGACGCCATGCCCTTCCCGCGACAGGAATAGCCAATTGTCGATGACCGATCCAGCTCTCGAGCAAGCCGTGGCGTGGCTGCGCGCCGCAGATGGCCTGCTGCTCACCGCTGGAGCCGGGATGGGCATCGATTCAGGGCTACCCGACTTTCGCGGACCGGGCGGCTTCTGGTCGGTTTATCCAGCGCTAGGCCGGGCCAGAATCGCCTTCGAGTCCATCGCCAATCCGGCAGCCTTCGAATGCGATCCACGGCAAGCCTGGGGCTTCTACGGCCATCGCCTCGACCTCTACCGGCAAACCGCGCCGCATCGCGGGTTCCGGATGCTGCTCGACATGGCGAAAGGGATGCGACACGGCATCAGGGTATTCACCAGCAACGTCGATGGCCAGTTCCAGAAAGCCGGATTTGCTCCCGACCAGGTCTGCGAAATCCATGGTTCCATCCACTTCATGCAATGCACTGCCGGATGCGGCGATCAGATCTGGCCAGCGGATGACTTTCAGCCCGAGGTCGATGCCGAAAACTGCCGCCTGCTCGGCGATCTCCCTCATTGCCCCCATTGCGGCGCCCTGGCCCGACCCAATATCCTGATGTTTGGTGACTGGGGCTGGCTGGATCGACGCACGAGTTTGCAGTACCAAGGCCTGCAACAATGGCTGGCCTTGGTAGAACGACTGGTCTGCATTGAAGTCGGCGCCGGGACCAACATTCCGACTGTCCGGCACTTCTCCGAAGACTGCGGCGGCAAGCTGATCCGCATCAACCCTGGCGAACCCGCGATTCCGGAAACGGCGAACGGCATCAGCCTGTCGCTGGGCGGCTTGGCTGGGATCACCTGCCTCCAGCAGGCCATCGCGGAAACCTGAATGCCTAATCCGGTGAGCGGGAATCGATAATCAGCGTCACCGGCCCATCGTTGATCAGGCTAACTTGCATGTCTGCGCCGAACACCCCGGTCGAAACTGGCTTCCCTGATTCTGCCGACAGACGGCTTACAAAACGCTCAAATAGCGGCTGTGAAACATCACCTTTGGCCGCCCGGTTCCATGAAGGCCGATTTCCCTTCCTGACCGAAGCATAGAGCGTAAATTGCGACACAGCGAGGATCTCGCCGCCGAAGTCCAGCACGCTCCGGTTCATCACACCATTTTCATCGGCAAAGATCCGTGTCCGGACGATCTTGCCGGCCATCCACTCCAGATCTGCATCGCCGTCAGCCTCCTCGAATCCGGCCAGAATCAGCAGACCTGGGCCAATTTCCCCGACTATCTGGCCATCAACCCTGACCGAAGCCTGCATGACCCGCTGAATAACGACACGCATTGATATCTCCCGCAATAAAAGAAAAGGCCCCTTCCGGAGCCTCTTCCTGAATTAATCCGAAAATCTTTCGGATTAGATATCGACCCGAGCACTCAAGGCGTTCGTTTCGATGAAGGCCCGACGCGGCTCGACATCCTCGCCCATCAGGGTCGTGAAAATTTCGTCGGCGGCGATGGCGTCGTCGATCTGCACGCGCAGCAGGCGGCGGACCTTCGGGTCCATCGTCGTTTCCCACAGCTGATCGGGGTTCATTTCACCCAGACCTTTGTAGCGCTGCTTGGCAATGCCGCGTTCAACTTCATTGAGCAACCACTTCATGGCGTCGGCGAAGTTGGTCACAACCTGTTTCTTCTCGCCGCGGGCCATGGTGGCACCTGCACCGAACATGTCAGCCAGGGTTTCGGCTGTACGGCGCAACTGCATGAAGTCACCGGAGAGCAGCAGATCTTCATCGATCAGGCCGACCTTCAGGTTGCCGTGGTGCATGCGCTCAACGCGCAGGATCCAGCGTTCCTGAATATCGTCAAACTTCGGCACCATGCGGGTTCCGGCCGGGATGAAAGCAGCAATACGCTCGGCACTGGCGCGTGCATTTTCTTCGGTGGACAGGTCGATCGCGATGTTGTGGCGAACGATGGACTGCAGCACTTCCGGATTGATTAGATGCGACAGGCGATCAATGACCGCCTCGGTGGCCAGCCAAGAGCGGGCAAGACCTTCCAGCGCCGGGCCGGTGATGCCTTCGGCGCCGGCACGCGGCGTCAGGACAGCTTCGTCGAGCGCCATGTTGAGCAGGAACTGATGGTATTCCTGGTCATCCTTCAGGTAACGCTCGGTCTTGCCGTGCTTGACCTTGTAGAGTGGCGGCTGGGCGATATAGACGTAGCCGCGGTCGATCAGCTCCGGCATCTGGCGATAGAGCAGAGTCAGCAGTAGGGTACGGATGTGCGCACCGTCCACGTCCGCGTCGGTCATGATGATGATGCGGTGATAGCGCAGCTTTTCGACGTTGAAATCATCCTTGCCGATGCCAGTACCGAGCGCCGTGATCAGCGTGACGATCTGTTCCGACGAGATCAGCTTGTCGAAACGCGCCTTCTCAACGTTCAACACCTTGCCGCGCAACGGCAGGATTGCCTGAAACTTGCGGTCGCGGCCCTGCTTGGCAGAGCCGCCGGCGGAGTCGCCCTCGACGATATAGATTTCGCACAGCGCCGGGTCTTTTTCCTGACAGTCAGCCAGCTTGCCGGGCAGACCAACGCCGTCCAGAACGCCCTTGCGGCGGGTCATTTCGCGGGCCTTGCGGGCAGCTTCACGGGCGCGTGAGGCTTCGACGATCTTGCCGCAGATCATCTTGGCGTCGATCGGACGCTCGAGCAGGAAATCAGCGAGTTTCTGGGCAACAACTTCCTCGACGGCGCCGCGGGCTTCGCTGGAAACCAGCTTCATCTTGGTTTGCGAGGCGAACTTCGGGTCCGGCATCTTGACCGACAGCACGCAGGCCAAACCTTCGCGCATGTCGTCGCCGGCGATATCGACCTTGGCCTTCTTGGCGATCTCGTTTTCGTCGATGTACTTGTTGATGACGCGGGTCATCGCAGCGCGCAGGCCGGTCAGATGGGTACCGCCGTCGGATTGCGGGATGTTGTTGGTGAAGCAGAGCACCTGTTCCTGATAGGAATCATTCCACTGCATGGCCACTTCAACGCCGATGGTGATGCCGGTATCAGCCGCTCCCTGGCCAACCTTGGCTTCGCCGGCCGAGTAGAAAATATTCGGGTGGAGAACAGACTTGGTGCGGTTGATGTACTCAACGAAGCTCTGCACGCCGCCGGCAAAGGCGAAGAGTTCTTCCTTGCCGGTACGCTGGTCGACCAGCTTGATGCTGACACCGTTGTTCAGGAAAGACAGCTCGCGCAGGCGCTTGGCAAGAATTTCGTAGTGGAATTCAATGTGCCCGAATATTTCGTCATCGGCCAGGAAGTGCACTTCGGTACCGCGCTTTTCGGTATCGCCGATCACCTTCAGCGGCGAGACTTCAAAGCCGTCGCGCACCTCGATGCTGCGGTCCACCGGCACGCCACGGCAAAATTCCATGAAATGCTTCTTGCCATCGCGACGGATAGTCAGGCGCAGGAATTTGGACAATGCATTGACGCAGGAAACGCCCACCCCGTGCAAACCGCCGGACACCTTATAGGAGTTCTGGTTGAACTTGCCGCCGGCGTGAAGCTCGGTCAACGCAATTTCAGCTGCCGAGCGCTTCGGCTCGTGCTTGTCGTCCATCTTGACGCCGGTCGGGATACCCCGGCCGTTGTCGATGACGGAAATCGAGTTGTCGGTATGGATGGTGACGATGATGTCGTTGCAATGCCCGGCCAACGCTTCGTCGATGGAGTTATCCACCACTTCGAAGACCAGATGGTGCAAACCAGTACCGTCGGAGGTATCGCCAATGTACATGCCCGGGCGCTTGCGGACGGCCTCCAGGCCTTCTAGGATCTGGATGCTTGATTCACCATAGGCGGGTGATCCGGCGTCTTGCGGGCTGCTCATTGGCGTGTTTTCTTCGCTCATGCTTTGTGTTCCACGTGAAACTGCAAAAGGTCAGCCCGGCGGGCTGACCTTCCTTCAATTGCTGCTTTGATTCTTAGATCCGCATCGGCATCACGACGTACTTGAAGCGGTCGTTGCCCGGCAGGGTGATCAGGGCGCTGGAATTTGCGTCGTTGAAACTCCACTGAATCTCATCGGCGTGGATGTTATTCAAAACGTCCAGCAAATAGCCAACATTGAAACCGACATCAATGGCATCGCCGGTGTAATCGACTTCGATTTCTTCGACGGCTTCTTCTTGCTCGGCGTTGGCGGCAATCAGCTTCAGGCTGTTTTCACCGAGTACGACACGAACGCCACGGAATTTTTCATTGGTCAGAATGGCGGCGCGCTGCATTGCCTGCATCAGCGTCTGGCGACCAACCTTCATGTGGTTTTTCAATGTTGCCGGCACAACGCGCTCGTAATCCGGGAACTTGCCATCGATCAGCTTGGAAACCAGCACGACGGACCCGAACGAGAAGCGAACCTGGTTCGGCGTCAGCGTGATATTCAGCAGATCATCGGTATCGACCAGCAGGCGGTTTAGTTCGAGTACGGTCTTGCGTGGCAGGATCATTTCCTGACGGGGCAGATCAGTATCGATCTCGACGCTGGCGTAGGCCAGACGGTGACCGTCGGTGGCCACGGCACGCAGTTCCTTACCCTCGACGAGCAACAGCAGGCCGTTCAGATAGTAGCGCACGTCCTGCGCCGCCATCGAATACTGGGTCTTGCTGATCAACTGGCGGAAGGCCTTTTGCGAAATCGAAAACTGCTTGGTTTCGCCTTCACTTAACGTCATGCGCGGGAAGTCGTCGGCCGGCAGGGTCTGCAGGCTGAAACGGCTCTTGCCGGCACGCACTTGCAGACGCTTGTCCTCCAGAACCAGGCTGACTTCGGAAGTGTCCGGCAGCGAACGCAGGATTTCCTGCATCTTGCGAGCACCCACAGTAACGGCGCCATCACCCTCACCACCGGCACATTCCGTAGACGTGGTGATCTGGATCTCGATGTCAGTCGCCAACAGGGTCAGGCGATCGCCTTTCTTTTCCAGCAGCACGTTGGAGAGGATAGGCAGCGTATGACGACGTTCGACAATTCCCGACACAGACTGCAGCGGGGCCAGAAGCGTGTCTCTTTGGGTTTTAATAAGAATCATATATTAAATTCCTTAATAGACTATATCGGGAACAATTCTGTGGATAACTGTTAAATTACTTTTAATTTCAACGGACTGAGTCTGATTTTTCGTTCTGCGAAAGTGCCTGAATTGCCTGTGGATGAAATCCGGATAATTTTCCCACAAAGCGGGAATCAACAGATGACTCACAATTGATCGACAACTTTTACACAGGGTTATCTACAGGCTCATCCTTTCAATACTTGCAGCAATACATGCAGGTCGTGATTGAGTTCGTTTTCCTTGATGCGCAGGGAATCAATGGTCTTTACTGCGTGAATGACCGTCGTGTGATCACGGCCACCGAAGGCATCGCCTATTTCCGGGAAGCTGTGCGAGGTCACTTCGCGGCATAGCCACATGGCCACCTGCCGCGGCCGGGCAATAGCGCGCGTGCGCTTCTTGGAAAACAGTTCGGCGACCTTGATCTTGTAATAGTCGGCTACGGTCTTCTGGATGTTGTCCATGCCCACATTGCGCACCGAGCCGATGACATCCTTCAGGGCTTCCTTGGCCAGGTCCAGCGCAATGACGCGACCATGGAAGGAGGAATAGGCCAACACCTTTTTCAGGGCGCCTTCGAGCTCACGAACATTGGAACGCAAGTGCTTGGCAATAAAGAAGGCAACTTCATCATCGAGCTGAATACCTTCAGCTTCCGCCTTCTTTTTCAGAATGGCGACGCGCATTTCCAGTTCCGGCGGCTCGATCTGTACGGTCAGACCCCAGTCGAAGCGGGTAACCAGCCGATCGTCGAGGCCATTGATATCCTTGGGATAGGTATCGCAGGTGATGATGATCTGCTTGCGAGCCTCAATCAGCGCATTGAACAGGAAAAAGAATTCCTCCTGTGAACGGTTCTTGCCATTGAAGAACTGCACATCGTCCAGCAGCAGAACATCAAGCGAGCGGTAAGTCCGCTTGAAGCTGTCGAAAGACTTCTGCTGATAAGCCCGAACAACGTCGGAGTAATAATCTTCCGCGTGTACGTAACGAACGATCTTTTCCGGATTCTCGATGGCGATAGTGTTGCCAATCGCGTGAATCAGGTGGGTTTTGCCGAGGCCAGCGCCGCCGTAGATAAACAGTGGGTTGTAGGCGCCACCCGGATTGTGAGCGACCTGAACAGCTGCGGCACGGGCCAGATCGTTGGCCTTGCCAACCACCAGATTATCAAAGGTGAAAGACGGGAAGAGCCGGGATTTCTCGTAATTGCTACCCTTGCCGCGTGCTTTCTCTGAGGCTGCAGTCCGCTTTTCCGAGGTGGTTGCCGGATTGGCCGGGGCGTTTTGACCGGAGTCGGCCGTTGTTGTCTGAATCCGGGCGGCTGTTGCTTTGCCACTGCCAATGACCAGAGCAATGGTGACTGGGCCTTCAAAGAAGTTACGGCTGTAATCTTCAATCCGCGTCAGGTAACGGTCGCGTACCCACTTCAAGATGAACCCATTGGGCGCAATCAGGCGCAGGCCATCTTCAAGGGCTGTGGTTTCACCTTCAAGCCGCAGGGGCTTGATCCAGGTGTTGAATTGTTGCGCGGGCAGTTCCTGCTCAAAGCGCTGCAAACAGGATTCCCAGAAACCAGCCATCGACGACAACACTCCTCCCCGCGCATTCGAAATTGAGCTCGATGGCGGTTATTAGATATTTGATTTAATGAATTTTTTTTGAAGCAATCGGCGACCGTCCAGCGGCCGGCGAAGGCACGATTCTACCCCCCAACCGAAAAGTTATCCACAGCTTTGGAAAATAATTGATCTTGACAGAACACCATCAAACAGGGTGTAATCACGCGTTTTTCTTCGCACATCAAGGGATTACAACATGAAACGCACGTATCAACCGTCGGTCGTGCGCCGCAAGCGCACCCATGGCTTCTTGGTTCGTATGCGCACCAAGGGTGGCCGTGCAGTCATTGCTGCTCGCCGCGCCAAGGGTCGCACGCGTCTGGCCGTATAAACCGGACGTTCGGCGAGGTGGAACAAACCTTCGCCCGACGCTATCGCCTGACAAAAACGGATGAGTTCTCATCCGTTTTTGGTTTCAGGAAGGCAATTCGAGGCAAGTTGCTGATGCTGCACTATCAGCCACGCCCTGAAAGTAACACCGAGGCACGACTTGGCTTGGTGGTCGGCAAGAAGCTGCTCAAGCGGGCGGTCGACCGCAATCTGGTCAAACGTATCGTCCGCGAGCAGTTCCGGTTACGCCGGGCTGGTTTGCCGCCGGTCGACTTGGTCGTCAGGCTTGCAACCAAGCCGGCACCGCTTGACCGCAGGCAAGTAGCCGAGGACTTCGTTGCCCTGCTGGGCAAGTTGCAACGACCACGCAACAAGCGGGATGGACAATGAAATATTTGTTGATCGCCCTGGTTCGTGGTTATCAGTATGCGATCAGCCCGTTTCTCGGGCGTAGCTGCCGTTATGTTCCAAGCTGCTCGGAATATACGGTGGAAGCAGTACAAAAACATGGTGCCTTCCGGGGTGGCTGGTTGGGCGTCAAGCGCGTCTGCCGCTGTCACCCTTGGCATCCCGGCGGGTATGATCCTGTACCCTGAATCAAGAATTTTTTTGTAGGCAGTTATGGATACTCGACGCCTGATACTGGTTTTGATCTTCACGTTCTCCAGCTTCATGCTGTGGGAAAACTGGCAGAAGTACAACCAGCCGAAGCCTGCAGATGTTGCTGCTGCAGCGCCTGTCTCCGGTTCTGCGCCTACGCCGTCTGCCGCTTTGCAGGCCAAGGCCGCTCCCGGAGCACCTGCGGTGGCGACCCCGGTTTCAACCACCGAGACTTTCTCGATAACCACTGATCTGTTGAAGGCAACCATTTCCGCCCAAGGCGGCGATCTGGTCAGTCTCGAATTACTCAATTACAAAGAGCACGACGACAACCAGAAGAATTTCGTCCTGTTCGATGCAAAACATCATTATCTGGCTCAAGCCGGTCTGATCGGCGAAGGCCTGCCGACACATCGGACGACCTTCAAGCATGTTGGCGGTACGACGAACCTGGCTGATGGCGCTGATGAACTGAAGGTTCGTCTGGAATCGGCCGGCCAGAATGGCATCAAGGTTGCCAAGGTACTGACCTTCAAGCGTGGCTCCTACCTGATTGATGTTGCCTGGGAAGTCGCCAATGGCAGTGACAAGGCCATTGCACCGCACGCCTATTTCCAGTTGCAGCGTGACGATGCAGCGCCGGCCGGTGAAACAGCGATGGTTTCCACCTTTACCGGTCCGGCCGTGTTTACAGATGCCGATAAGTATCAGAAGGTCGATTTCAGCAGCATTGCCGATAACAAGGCCAAATTCACCAAGACGGCCGACAATGGCTGGCTGGCCATTGTTCAGCACTATTTCGTGTCGGCCTGGGTGCCCAAGGAAAAGACCCAGCGCGAGTTCTACATGCGCAAGGTCGAAGGCAACAACGTATTTCAGGCCGGTGTGATCGTGCCTATGGTTGAAATTGCGCCGGGCACCAAGGGCGAGACGTCCGTCAGCCTGTACGCTGGTCCTCAGCTTCAGTCGGCGCTCAAGCAGGTTGCTCCCGGTCTCGATCTGGTCGTCGACTACGGTTGGTTGACCGTCGTTGCCGCACCAATCTTCTGGGCATTGGAAGCCATTCACAAGCTGGTTGGCAACTGGGGCTGGGCGATTGTCGTGCTGACCATCATCATCAAGGCCATCTTCTTCCCGCTTTCAGCTGCTTCCTATCGTTCGATGGCCAAGATGAAGGTGCTGACGCCACGCCTGACTCAATTGAAGGAGCGTTTTGGCGACGACAAGCAGCGCATGAACCAGGAAATGATGAAGCTTTATCAGACCGAAAAGGTCAATCCGCTTGGCGGATGTCTGCCAATTCTGGTCCAGATTCCGGTCTTCATTGCACTTTACTGGGTGTTGCTCGGTGCCGTCGAAATGCGTGGTGCACCGTGGATCCTGTGGATCAAGGACTTGGCATCGGCTGACCCGTACTACATCCTGCCGGTCATCATGATGGTTTCGATGTTTGTCCAGACCAAGCTGAACCCGACCCCGCCCGATCCGATCCAGGCCAAGGTCATGATGATGATGCCGCTGATCTTCGGCTTCATGTTCTTCTGGTTCCCGGCCGGTCTGGTGCTCTACTGGGTGGTCAACAACTGACGTGTGAAATCTGACACCATTGCTGCCATCGCTACGGCCCCAGGCCGTGGCGGTGTCGGCGTGATCCGCATCTCGGGCAGCAATTTGCTGCCCTTTGCTTTTGCGCTGACCGGAAAAACACCGAAGCCACGGTATGCCTCGCTGGCTGACTTCAAGGCAGCCGAGGGCAGCACCATCGATACGGGGTTGCTGCTCTATTTCCCGAATCCACAATCCTTCACGGGTGAAGATGTACTTGAACTGCAAGGCCATGGTGGCCCGGTGGTCATGCAAATGCTGCTTGCCCGCTGTCTCGATCTGGGAGCCAGACTGGCCGAACCCGGCGAATTCAGTCGCCGGGCCTTTCTCAACGGCAAAATGGATCTGGCTCAAGCCGAAGCAGTCGCTGACCTGATCGATGCCGCAACAGCCAGCGCAGCCCGCTCAGCCGTACGTTCGTTGCAGGGTGAGTTTTCGCGGGCCATTGGCGAACTGAATGAAGAACTGATCAACCTGCGCATGCTGGTCGAGGCCACACTGGATTTTCCGGAAGAAGACATCGACTTTCTGAAAGCGGCCAACGCTTTTGGCCGTCTGGAACGCCTGCAACTGAAACTGGCCGAGATTTTCGACCGGGCTGGGCAAGGAAAGCTGCTGCAATCCGGTCTCCATGTCGTGCTGGCAGGGCAACCGAACGTCGGCAAGTCATCGCTGTTAAACCGGCTGACTGGCGATGATCTTGCCATCGTCACGCCCATTGCCGGCACGACGCGCGATGCCCTGCGGTCGACCATTCAAATCGAAGGTATTCCGCTGCACATCATCGATACCGCTGGCTTGCGCGAAACTGATGATGAAGTTGAAAAAATTGGTATTGAGCGCAGCTGGAAGGAAATTGAACGTTCCGACGTAGTTCTGCTGCTGGTTGATGCACGAACCGGCGTCAGCGAAGCTGACCGGGAGATTGTGGCCCGCCTGCCAGAACGGCTGCAGCGCATTACCGTCTATAACAAAATTGATCTGGCCAAGCGCGAACCTGAACGTCACGATGAAGCTGATGGCATCGCAATCTCCCTCTCCGCCAAGGCCAATCAAGGCATCGAACTGCTACGGCAGGAGTTGCTGCACATTGCCGGCTGGCATCAGGCCGAAGATGTTTTCATTGCTCGTGAACGCCACCTGAGGGCACTGGCAAAAGCTCAAGCGCACCTCGCTGCAGCGCGAAATGTCGTTGAAGGCATCATGCCTGCGCTGGAGTTATTTGCCGAAGAACTACGCCTTACTCAACACTCTCTCGGTGAAATTACTGGCGAATTTACGGCTGATGATCTTTTGGGCGTTATTTTCAGCCGTTTCTGCATCGGAAAATAGGCTTTTCATAGCCTGTCCATAACCCTGTGCACAAGCTGTCCAGCAATTGTGGGCAACTTGCCTATTTCCGGAAATTGCAAAACTATCCGGAATTCATCCACAGGCTATTCAGTAGGTTGTCGAGCCAGTTTACTGGTATCTAACATAATGATTAAAGACGTTTACTTAAACTTATCCACAGAGTTGTTGCTGAGTTATTATCAGTAGTAGGTTTACATATAGTTATTATAAAAACCTGTAGACAACGTCCTGCACTGAATTCAAAGGACGATGTTCCCAATCATGAAAAATTGTTGTCAGCCAATTTTTAGAGAACGAACACCTCAATGGCTGAAGCATGGCAGCGGGTTTATCAGGAAGGTGTTTCTGATCATGGTCGGCATGGTGATCATCAAATTTCCCTGGGATACTTTCCGACTCTGGTAATACTTTTTTCGGAACCTAAGCGGGCCGGTTTTTTCTAATAAAATTCAGCCACTTCGTCTGAGGAAGATTCATGCGCATTACGCTTGTTCACCCCGCTGGTTTCAATTTTGTTCCTGGTCAACCGGATTTTTCGGTGCTGGCCAATCGCATGCCGCCGATCGGCATCATGCAACTGGCCAGTTGGCTGGAAAAATTCGGGCATAGCGTGCAATTGCATGATTGCCTCGGGCCGTATGCGCCACCGACGATTGCCGAGAATGCGGAGATCGTTCTGGCGACCAATCCGGAAATGGTTGGTTTTTCGGCAACGACTTCCGGGTTCATGGATGCGTTCGAAATTGCAGCGTACATTCGCGAGCGCCGGCCTGAAATCAAGATTGTTTTCGGCAATGTTCACGTCTCATCGCTCGGTGCGCCTATCCTCGAACACTTTCCGGAAATCGACTACTTGGTCATTGGCGAAGGCGAAGGAGCCATGCTCGAATTGGCCGATGGCAAGCCCTTGGCGTCGATTGGCAACCTGATCTGGCGCAACGAAACCGGGCGTATCGTTGCCAATCCGCGCCGGGACCGCATCACGAGCCTCGATGAACTGCCTTTCCCGGCTTACGAAAAGTTGGCCGGGTTTCCGCATGCCTATCATCTGCCACTATTTGCCTACGAAAAGCACCACGGGGCGACGATGATCACCTCGCGCGGTTGTCCCTACACCTGCTCGTTCTGCGACCGCACGGTGTTCGAGCGGGCCTACAAGACCAATTCGCCGCAGTACATCTACGATCACATGAAGTATTTGCGGGACAACTTTGGTGTCTGGCACATCAACATGTACGACGATCTGTTCACGGCCAAGAAACAGCGCGTCCTCGATCTGTGCGAACTGTTGATCGAAAATCCGCTCGGTATGCAATTCAACTGCGCGATTCGCGCCGGCCATACCTCGGATGAAATGCTGGCCAAGCTCAAGAAAGCCGGGGCGCTCATGGTCTCGATCGGCATTGAATCAGCCGACCCGGAAATGATGGAGCGGCACAAGGCTGGCGTCACGCTGGAAGCGGTACGGGAAACGGTTCGCTCGATTCATGCCGCAGGCTTGCGCGCCAAAGGCCTGTTCATTTTCGGCATGCCCGGTGAAACACCGGAAACGGTGCGGACGACAAGTGATTTCATCCTGTCGCTCGAGCTTGATGAAATGAACATGACCAAGTTCAGCCCGCTGCACGGGGCACCGATCTGGGATGAGTGCATCAATGACCCGACCGGCGATTTCGTCGAGGACTGGCGCCTGATGAACTGCCTGAATTTTGTGTACCTGCCGGAAGGTTTCAAGTCGCGGGAGGAAATGGACGCTCTGTACAACTGGCACGTCAAACGCTTCTACGACAGCAAGGGCTATCGGCGCCGTTTCGCCAAGCGCCTGTGGCAGCATCGCTGGAGCCTCTGGCATGTCTTGAAGCACTTGCCGGAAACCATCGCCGCAGCGCGTTATTTCAGTTCCAACAAGGAGCAGCTGGAAAAGGCCGCGCGCGAGTTCAAGCTGCATCCGCGCCAGCCGCTTGGCCTCAAACCACAACTATCGACCGAGCTGCTGATCGACAACATCGTATCGTTGTCACCGGTCAAGCTGACTCGGCGCGAAGCCGCCAAGCAGATCATTCCGGTCGTCTATGAAGCTTCGGCATGCTGTACGCCGCCAGCCGCACAGGCAGCGGTATAATCGCCCCTCTTTCGTCATGGGCATCGTGGAGGCGCAGACATGAAGAAACATTTCAATTTTGGCCGTTTTTTCGGGTTAACTGCAGCAATCTGCATTGCCGTTGCCTTGGGGGCCTGCAAGGGTAACGAGACGAAGCCGGAGGAAGGTAAACCGGTGGCTGAGGCCAAGAAGGAAACCGGCATCCGTAATGGCTACGCATGCTGCAATCTCCACTACTCCGGCGACTGGATCAGCGATTCGAATCTTGCCCAGTTGCCGTTCATTGCGGCAGGAACACCGATCAAGGTGCTGAAGATTGACGGTTATCGCGCCTACATCGAGGCGGACGGCAAACCGATGCGCTTGGGTCACGACTTTGGTCGGGCAGAAGAGACGACTGAACAATGGGTGAACAAGGTCGTCGTACTCGATGACCCGAAAGCCAAGATAGCCAAGTATTCTCCGGCCGTGCGCAATGCGATTGCCAAGGGTCAGTTGATGAAGGGCATGACCAAGGAACAGGTCATCATCTCGGTCGGTCATCCGCAGACCAACGAGAATCAGCGTCTGGATGGTCCGTACTGGCGGTACTGGTGGTCAAGCTTTGGTCCGTATTACGTTTATTGGGCCAAGGGGAGCGTCAGCAAAATTGACGGGCACTCCGAAACTGTCGGCTACATGACCTACAAGGGCAAATAAGAATACTGATCGCCGCCACAGAGAACAATAAAGGGTAGTAAAGATGGAACAGCAGGCACAAGGAGTGGAACGTCGGCAGTGCGATGTCTTGGTGATCGGTGGTGGTCCGGCCGGATGTACCGTGGCACCGATGCTGGCCGAAAAGGGCTACAAGGTGGTGATGCTGGAAAAGGCGCACCATCCGCGCTTTCACATCGGCGAATCCTTGCTCCCGGCCAATCTGCCGCTGTTCGAGCGCATGGGTATCGCTGAAGAAGTGAAGGCGATCGGCATGCACAAGCCGGGTGCCGAGTTCGTTTCACCGCACCATGAGATGTCTTCAGTCTTCACTTTTGCCGAAGCCTGGGACAAGTCCATGCCCCATGCCTATCAGGTCAAGCGCGATCAGTTCGATACCATCCTGATCCGCAACGCCGAGAAAAAGGGCGTCGAGGTGCACGAAGGCTGCAAGGCCAAGGCGGTCGATTTCCTGCCCGACAACAGCGCCGCCATCCGCGCCGTGCATGACGATGGCCGCGAAACCGAATGGCAGGCCCGTTTCGTGGTCGATGCCTCCGGCCGCGATACCTTCCTGGCCAACCGTTTCCAGATCAAGCATCGCAACCCGAAGCACAACAGCTCGGCGATCTACGGCCACTTCACCGGCTGCAAGCGCCATGAAGGCGTTGCCGAAGGCAACATCACCATCTTCTGGTTTGAGCATGGCTGGTTCTGGTTCATCCCGATGCAGAACGACGTGACCAGCATCGGCATGGTGACCTGGCCGTACTACATGAAAACCAAGGGCGAGCGCAGCCTTGAGCAGTTCCTGCGCGACGGTTTTGCGCAGTGTCCGAAGCTGACCGAGCGCCTGATGGATGCCAAGCTAATCAATGAAGTCGAGGCCACCGGTAACTTCTCCTATGTTTCCGAGCGCAACCACGGCAACAACTACGTCATGCTCGGTGATGCCTATGCTTTCATCGATCCGGTGTTTTCCTCGGGTGTTCTGTTGGCCATGAACAGCGGGGTGATTGCCGCCGAGGCCATTGACACCTGCCTGAAAACGCCGGCCAAAGCGCCGGCTGCGCTGAAGAAATTCGACGCCCTGATGAAGCACGGGCCGAAGGAATTTTCGTGGTTCATCTACCGGGTAACCAACCCGATCATGCGCGAATTCTTCATGGGGCCGCGCAACCTGTTCCGGACCAAGGAAGCCGTGCTCTCCATGCTGGCTGGCGACATCTTCGGCAAGACGCCAATCTGGTCGTCGATCTTCGCCTTCAAGATGCTTTATTACATCGCCAACATCATGCAGCCGAGAAAAGCCTTCATGGGCTGGAAACGCCGCAAGTTCAACATTCGCAAGGTCGACGACGCCGTCGTTTACAACGCATAGTGATGCTCCGGTTCAATTCCTCACCCGCTGCGGTTTCACGTGAAACCGGCGGCGAACTCGGTGGTGCCCTGGTTGGCGAACCCCCCAACGGGGCTATTCCGGTCTGGCCGGTACAACGCATTTTTGCCCCCTTGCTTGGGGCAACCACAACGGTTGTTCATGAAAGCTGGCGGGTCGATGGGCCGGTCATGTACGGTCATTGCGAAGATATCGTCTGGCGCAAGGCGGGTGGCCTGCTGTTTGGCGTCATCGAGCTGGACGAGGCTGATTTCAAGGGGACGCCGGAGCGCTCATCCCTGCAGGCCGCCAGCGAGGAAGCCTATCGCCGCATCTTTCGCCTGCTTGATGCCGAGCAGGTGCCACATCTGTGGCGGGTCTGGAATTATCTGGCTGAGATCAATCTGGAAACCCAGGGTTTGGAGCGTTACCGACAGTTCAACGTTGGCCGGCAGGATGCCTTCCTCGAATGCCAGCGCGGTGCGACCGGCAATGTGCCGGCTGCCTGTGCGATCGGATTGGTTGGCGGCCCTCTGAGCATCGCTTTCATGGCTGGCGAGACACCGGCAGTTCCGGTCGAGAACCCCCGTCAGGTGAGCGCCTACAACTATCCGGCGGATTATGGTCCGCGCAGCCCGACTTTCTCGCGGGCCGCCCTCGCCTATTTGCCAGGGCAGGAATTGCTGTTCATTTCCGGCACGGCGAGCATTGTCGGTCACCAGACCGTGCATCCAGGCGATGTCGTTGGCCAGTGCCGGGAAGCGATGGCCAATATTGACGCAGTGCTGGGTGAAGCCAAGCGCCTGTGCCGTTCGGAACCATTTGAACTGGGTAAGTTGTCGTATCGGGTCTACGTGCGCCAGGCAGGTGATTTCCCGGCGATCCGCGAGACCCTGGCGCCACTGATCGGCAAGGCGGAAATCGTCTATGTGCAGGCGGACATCTGCCGGCAGGATTTGTTGCTCGAAATTGAGGCGATGGCCTCGCGTACCTTGGAGAGTCGTTGATGGTCAATTCGAACAAATTCGGCCTGGGTGTGCTCAGTGCGCTGAGCCTTCTAACGATCAATTCGGGCGCATTGGCCGCTGAAGACAAGCCGCTGTGGGAAATCGGCGCTGGGGCAGCGGCTTTCAGCTTTCCGTCCTATCGCGGTTCGGACCAGACCAATAATTTCATGATGCCGGTACCGCATTTCACCTACCACGGCGATTTCCTGAAGGCTGACCGGCATGGCATCCGCGGCAGCTTCTTCGATTCGGACCGTATCGACCTGACGGTCAGCATGGCGCTCTCACCACCGGGTAGCAGTGACGACATCCGGGCCCGTAGCGGCATGCCGGATCTTGAGGCCACTTTCGAGATCGGCCCACAAATGGACGTCACCTTCTGGCGTTCCGAGAACCGTGCCCGCTTCGTCAAGCTGCTGTTGCCTTTGCGCGCAGCCTTCACGGTCGAGGGAAGCCCCAAGGATATCGGCTGGGTTTTCCATCCCAAGCTGAACATGGACATTACCGACATTCCGGGCATGGGTGGCTGGAACCTCGGCATGCTTGCAGGACCATTGTTTGGCGATAAGCGCCAGCACGCCTACTACTACTCGGTTGCTCCCCAATATGCGACTGCCGATCGCCCGGCCTATGAAGCGAAGTCGGGCTATGCCGGCATGCAATATCTGGTCGCCCTCTCCAAGCGCTTCCCGAAATACTGGGTTGGCGGTTTCGTGCGCTACGACAATCTGAGCAGTTCGACTTTCGAGGATAGCCCGCTGGTTCGCCAGAAGAATTACGTCGCCGGCGGCATTGCCATCACCTGGATACTCGGTGAATCGTCGACCCGCGTGAAGGTCGATGACTGATCGCGGCAGCGCAGGCAATCCCTTGTGGATAGCCTACGAGTACGTTGCCATGGTGCTCGGACTCGGCATGCTGGCGCTGCTTTGCCTGCTCTGGCTGCCATGTGCGCTGATTCTGAAGCCCCTGCTGCCCCGGCGCGTTGGTCAGCCGCTGGGCCGCGCCATGATTTCCTTTGGCTTCCGGGCGTATCTGCGCCTTCTTTCGCTGTTCTGCGCCTGCCGCTTCGATCTGCACGAAATCGACCAGCTGCGTGGCAGGGGCTCGCTGATCGTTGCAGCCAATCATCCCTCCCTGCTCGATGCGGTAATGATCGTTTCCCGCCTGCCCAATGCGGTCTGCGTCATGAAGGCAGCGCTGATGGATAACCTGCTGTTTGGTGCTGCTGCCCGGCTGGCGCGCTACATCCGCAACGACGTCGGGCTGGAGATGATCCTCAATTCTCGCGAGGAACTGGCGCAAGGCGCCCATCTGGTCATTTTCCCCGAAGGCTCGCGCACACTGAATTTCCCGGTGGAGGCGTGCTCGCCGAGCGTCGGCCTGATTTCCGGCCGGAGCAAGACGCCGGTGCAGACCCTGCTGATCGAGTTCTCGACACCCTACCTCGGCAAGGCCTGGCCGTTGTTCCGTCGCCCTTCCCTGCCCTTGCGTTGCCGGATCCGCCTTGGTCGCAGCTTTCCGCCACCGGCCAATCTCCAGGCCTTTTCCGCCGAGCTCGAAACCTACTTCCGTTCGGAATTGGGCCAGGAATCCCCGGCGAACGTCGCGTTCGCTGTCTGACGCAATTTCACCATGCCTGCCGCTTCAAAAACCCATCTCGTCCTGATTCCCAGCTATAACCCCGGCCCAAAGGTGCTCGACACCGTGCGCGCCGCCTTGGCGCAATGGGCGCCGGTCTGGGTGGTGGTTGATGGCAGCACCGATGGCAGTACCGAAAAACTGCAGGCGCTGGCGGCCAACGATGCCGGCCTGAAAGTCATCGTGCTGCCAGAAAACCGGGGCAAGGGCTCGGCCGTGCTCGAAGGCATCACGCTGGCTGCTGCTGCCGGTTTCACCCACGCCCTGACCATGGATTCCGACGGTCAGCATCCGGCCGACCTGATTCCGGCCTTCATGGCTGCTTCGCAGGCTGAGCCGGCGAAGATGGTGCTCGGCAAGCCGGTCTTCGACGCCGACGCCCCGGCGTTGCGTGTCAACGGTCGCAAGGTGTCGAACGGCTGGGCCAATCTCGAAACGCTGTGGATGGGGATTGGCGATTCGCTGTACGGCTTCCGGGTCTATCCGATCCAACCGCTGATCAGGATCATGCGCGCCACGCGCTTCATGCGCCGCTTCGATTTCGATCCCGAAGCGGTGGTTCGGCTGTGCTGGGCCGGTGTCCGGCCGATCAACATCGACGCCCCGGTGCGCTATTTCCGGGCCGATGAGGGCGGCGTCTCGCACTTCAAATACCTGCGCGACAACACGCTGCTGACCTGGATGCATACCCGGCTGTTCATCGGCTTTGTGCTCCGCTTGCCGATGTTGCTGGTTCGTTACCTGACCGCCTGACAAATCCAAGCATGCACGCCCTGCGCCAGTTTGCCCTGCGTTACCTGATAGCCGACGCAGCGCCGCTGTCGCCGCGCGAGCGCTGGCTCAGTGCGTTGGCTGGCCTGCTTGGCATCATGTTGATGCAAGGTATTCTCACGGTGTTGCCGGCCGAGCAGGGGATCAGTTATCTGCTGGCGCCGCTTGGGGCCAGTTCGGTCATTCTCTTTGCCCTGCCCCATAGCCCGCTGGCTCAGCCCTGGTCGCTGGCCGGTGGCTTGTTCATCTCGGCACTGGTCGGCCATTTTTGCGGCCTGTGGATCACGCCGGCCTTTCTCGCCATCGGTATCGCACTCGGCCTGGCTATCTGGCTGACCGCCTGGCTGCGCTGCATCCATCCACCCGGCGGTGCCATGGCTGTCGTGTTCGCGCTGAGCGCCCAGCAGCATTCCACGTCCCTGCTGACGGCGCTGCTTAACGTCGGGGCAGCGCTGATGGCGGTGCTGGTCGTCAATAATCTGATTCCGGGCCGGCGTTATCCACAATGCCTGCCGCCGACGCAGGTTGCCAAAAAGGACCGGCCGGTACGCCGCAGCATCCGCCACGAGGATATCCAGCATGCGCTGGAGCAGCTTGATACTTACCTCGACATCAGCGAGGAGGATCTGGTGCGCATTTACGATCTGGCTACCAGCCATGCCCACCAGCGGCATGAGCGGCGGATCTGCGGCGAGATCATGTCGGTACCAGCGCTCAGCGTCGAATTTGCGACTGAGTTGAACGAAGCCTGGGGGATGATGCAGGCTAACCATTTGCACGGCTTGCCCGTCGTCGACCGCAGTCAACGTGTGATCGGCGTGCTGACGCTGGAAAATTTCCTGCGCCATGTCGTGCCGGACGGTGCGCTGGGTATTGGTGACAACATCCGCCGCCTGTTGCGGGCGACACCTTCCGCTTATTCGGACAAACCAGAGGTGGTTGGCCAGATCATGAGCCACCGCTTTGCCCGGGTGCAGACGACTACGCCGCTCGCTGAAATCGCTGCCCTGCTTGCCTCGGCCGAGCATCCGGTCATTGTCCCGGTGCTTGACGAGAAACAGCGCCTGGCCGGCGTTCTGACCCAAACCGATCTGCTTTCTGCCATCTATCACCGCCAGGCGGCGGCTGCCGCACGACACTGAACGAATCATGAACACGACCGAAATTTTCCTGATCGCGATGACGATCATCTTCACCGTACCCTGGCTGATCTGGCGGCTCGGTAAGACCGATTATTACGCACCGCTGGTCGTCGTCCAGATCATCACCGGCATCCTGCTCGGGCCAGGCATTCTCGGCCGGGCATTTCCCGAGTACTACCAGTTCGTTTTCAACCCGAATGTTATCCAGTCGTTGAATGGCATCGCCTGGTGGGCGGTCATGCTTTTCGTGATGATCGCCGGCATCGAACTGGATTTGCGCAAGGCCTGGGCGCATCGCCGTGAGAGCGGCATCACCGCCGGCCTGGCGCTGGGTACGCCACTGCTCTTCGGCTGTGCGGCAGCGGCGCTGATGCTGACAGTCGATGGCTGGATGGGCCCGAAAGCGCAAACCTGGCAATTCGTCGTCGGCGTCGGCATGGCCTGCGCCGTGACCGCCCTGCCCATCCTGATCCTGCTGATGGAAAAGCTCGAAGTGCTGCGCCAGCCCATCGGCCAGCGCATCCTGCGCTACGCCAGCCTCGACGACATCGCCATCTGGGGTGTGCTGGCCCTGATCCTGATGGACTGGGAACGCATTGGCCGCCAGGGCACCTTTCTCGTCGCCTTCGCGGTTGCCGCCTGGCTCTTCCACAAGCTGATGGCGCGCCTGGCCGAGCGCGACCGCTGGTATGTCGCACTGATCTGGCTGGCCGCGGTTGCCTTTGGCGCCGACTGGGCCGGTCTGCATTTCATGGTTGGCGCCTTCCTGGCCGGGGCGAGTATGGAAGCCGACTGGTTCGATCAGGAAAAAATGGATCTTCTGCGCCACCACGTGCTGCTGGTCATCATGCCCGTCTTCTTCCTGTCCACCGGCCTGCGTACAAACTGGGATGTCGGTGGCGTTGCGGTATTCCTGGCCGCCGCCCTGCTGCTGGTCGCCTCGGTCAGCGGCAAGCTGATCGGCGTTCAGGCGGCCGGCAAAATCCTCAAATGGCAGCCCGGCGAAGCCAGCATCATCGGCTGGCTGCTGCAGACCAAGGCGCTGATCATGATCATTTTCGCCAACATCCTGCTCGACAAGCGGATCATCACCAGTGAAACCTTTACCGCCCTGCTGCTGATGGCGGTGGTCAGCACGATGCTGACCGTGCCCATGGTCGCCCCGAAACTGGCGCGGCTGAAAGAACTGATTTGGCGTTCTGCCTGAGGAGAAGCGCATGGCCTATGTTGCAAACTACGCTGCTGAAGCGCCCGAGCGGGCCTCGGTCGATGCCATGCCCGGCGATGTCCTGCTCGAGTTCGGTGCCAACTGGTGCGGTCATTGCCAGGGCGCGCAGCCGGCCATTGCGGCGGCCTTGCGGGCGCATCCGGCCTTGCCCCATCTGAAAATCGAAGATGGCCCCGGGCGCCCCCTCGGGCGCAGTTTTCGCGTCAAGCTCTGGCCGACGCTGATCCTGATGCACAACGGTCAGGAGGTTGGCCGCGTCGTTCGGCCAAACAGCGAGCAGGAAATCGGCGAACTGCTCGCCGGCTGATTCGTTCAGGCCGGTTGGCGGCGTTGTTGCCAGGCGTCGAGTTCGGATTGCGCGATGTAGGTTTCCAGCCGGTTGATATTGCCCGGTAATTGTCGGCCTTCCCATTGCTCGGTCGCCCAGCGCTTCACATTGGCGTGCAGTTCGCCATGTTCGATGGCATGGGCCAGTGCAACTTCGATATCGTGCTGGGCGTCGAGTCCGTCGGCCAAGCGTTGCGCGGCATCATGCAGGCTCAGGCTGTCTTTTGAGGGATTCATGGGCATCCTCCTTCAATCAATTGGCCGTTTCATTCTAGTCCTGCCGGGCGGCTGTCAGGCGCGTTTGCTGACCTTTTTCGCCGTACGGTGCCCGGCCTTGATCTTCTCGATTTCCTCGAGCTGGAAGCGCAGCCTAGTGATCGCATCGCGCTCCGGCGGGGCCAGTTCATCCAGTTTGACGTGCTTGATCAGTACCGCCAGCGCGTCGCCGATGCAGCCGAGCTGCTTGCCGTAGCTGCCGACTTCGTCGAGCACTTCCTGCTCCAGCTCGGGATTGCCGCTACGGCCAAGGTTGATATTGACCAGCCCGAGCTGGCTGGTTGCCGAATCGAAGGTCCATGACCACGGATTGATCGCCTGTGTGACGTCACCGGAGAGCGGCATCTGGAAGGATTGCCAGGCAGCGAGCGGGTTCTGGAAGAAGTCGAGCGGAGCGGCTGTCTTTGTTTCGGACGACGCTTTCGCAGTAACGCGGGGATAGAAATTCGGCATGGCGGATTCTCCTGTTCGGTGGCCCGAATCCGATCATCCGGCATTGCGCCGGAGTATGCAAGTTGGGTTATTTGCCGCGCCTGAACCGCGGTATCAGATCATCCCGCCGTTGATCGATATGACCTGCCCGGAGATGTAGGCCGCACGGTCGGAGGCGAGGAAGGTCACGAGGTCGGCAACTTCTTCCGGCTTGCCGGCACGCTTCATCGGGACCAGGTTCTTGATCGCCTCAGGGTCGAAAGTGCCTTCAATCATGTCGGTGGCGATGATGCCGGGCGCCACGGCATTGACCGTGATGCCGCGGCTGGCCAGCTCCAGCGCCAGTGACTTGCTGGCGGCGTGCAATGCGCCCTTGGCGGCCGAATAATTGACCTGGCCGCGGTTGCCGGTAATGCCGGCAATCGACGAAATATTGACGATGCGGCCCCAGCGCGTGCGGATCATCGGCATGGTCAGCGGCTGGGTGACGTTGAAAAAGCCGTTCAGCGAGACGTCGACGACCGAATGCCATTGCTCGGCGCTCATGCCGGGGAAGACCGCATCAGCGTGGATGCCGGCGTTGTTGACCAGGATCTGGATGGGACCGGTCTCGAGCAGGCGTTCGAGGGCAGCAGCAGTTGCCGCTCGCTCTGTGACATCGAAGGCGATGGGTTCGGCGCTGCCGCCGGCGGCAACGATCTCGGCGACGACGGCCTCAGCCTTCTCTTTGCTCCGATTGGCATGGACGATGACGTGATGGCCATCGGCGGCAAGGCGCTTGCAGATTGCCGCGCCGATACCGCCGCTGCCGCCGGTGACGAGGGCACGTTTCATGAGTGTTCCTTCAAGGCAGTGGCGTCGAGCACCACGGCAGCACGACCTTCGAGCAGGCAGCGGCCGGCGTGGCTGAGCGAGAACTGGTAGAGGATGTTGTTGGCGTCGCCTGACAGGCGTTCGGCGCGCACATCGAGTTCACCCTGAAGGTCGTCGAGACGCGCGACATGCAGGCTGACGCTGCGCACGCTGGTCAGGTAGCCCTGGCGTGGCTCGGCGTTGTCGCCAGCGATCAGCGCACCGTGGATGGCCATGGCCTGCGCGGCGTATTCGATGCCATTGGTCGCACCCAGACGGCCTTCGGCGCGCAGCGGATTGGTCGGGTCGGTGTGGCTGCTGGCGCGGCAGGCGATCGCCGAGTCGGACCAGTCCTTGACCGCATCGAGCAGGCACATGCTGCCCTGATGCGGGATGTGGGCGGCGACCCAGGCGCGGTCTAGCACGATCCGATTTCGACCTTCAGCTGCATCGGTGGCAGGTAATCCAGACACACGACGCCGGACTCGCTACGGGCCAGTTTCTGCAGCAAGGGCAGTGCCCGCAAGGCCGGAATCGAGACGCGCAGCGCTTCGAGTGCGTCGTCGGCCAGCGTTTCGGCGCCATCGGCCGACGGCTTTACGGTGATCGACGCAAGCGAGCGCTCACTGCGTTCCGGCGCAAGTAGCAGACCGACACCGGCAACGTCCGGAACTGGCCGCTTGGCAAACAGCGGCTCGGGATATTCGCTGTCGTAGGCAATCAGCAGCGTCGTCTGGCGGTCGAGAACGACCTGCCCCAGCGCGTCGATCAGGCCGGCGCCGAAGCTGGCGTCATAGGCGCAGATGACCTGGCACGGCGCCATCGCGCCGGTGGCGATGCCCCAGTAACCGGCGGCGGCGTTGTGCACCGAATTGTGGAAACGGGTCGGCGAAATCTGGCGGTCGTCGGTGGCCAGTTGCTCGCACAATGCGTGGCAGTTGTGGCCGTCGGCACCCGAGGCGGAGAAGACAGTGGCCAGTGTCGCGACATCGGCGCCGGCATGGGCAGCGGCTTCAAGGCCGACAGCCAGCGTCAGCTTGACGACGCGGCTGGCCCGGCGCCGTTCGGCTGGCGGAAGGATGCTCGGTGCCGGCAAGACGGAAGGTGCTGCGGTTAACGGCGTTTCACCGCGCAAAACGGCGCGGGCGGCCGGCCAGTCCGGCAAGCCGGGGGCCAGAAAACCGATGCCTTCGATCCAGGCGGTCAGCGGTCGGCTCATTTCGCGACTCCCAGAATCAGGCTGCAATTGCTGCCGCCAAAACCAAAGGAGTTGGTCAGGGCGCGACTGACTTTACCCTCGCGGGTTTTCAGCAAGTAAGCCACCGGAATGGCCGGGTCGACGTTTTCAGTGCCCGGGCTGCCGGGCAGGAAACCGTCGGTCAGCGTCAGTGCGCAGATCACCGCTTCAACGGCACCAGCGGCGCCCAGCGTGTGGCCAGTGGCGCCTTTGGTCGAGCTGCACGGTACGCGCTGGTCGAACAGCGCGGCAACGGCCTTGCCCTCGGCGGCATCGTTGGCCGGCGTGGAGGTACCGTGCAGGTTGATGTAATCGATGTTGCTGGCGCTCAGCCCGGCCGAGCGCAGCGCTGCTTCCATGGCCATCTTGGCACCCAGGCCTTCCGGATGGGGCGAGGACATATGATAGGCGTCGCTTGATTCGCCGGTGCCAAGCAGCAGCACCGAGCCCGGCGCCGGTTGCTCGCAGCGTTCGAGCAGTGCAAAAGCGGCACCCTCGCCGACCGAAATGCCATTACGTGCCGCATCGTAAGGGCGGCAGGGCTGGGCCGAGGTCAATTGCAGCGAGGCGAAGCCGTAGAGTGTGGTCAGGCACAGCGTATCGACGCCACCGACGATGGCCGCATCGATGGTCCCGAGTTCGAGCTGGCGGGCAGCGGCGGCAAAGACCTTGGCGCTCGACGAACAGGCCGTCGAAATGGCCATCGCCATGCCTTCCAGCCCGAAGTAGTCGCGGGTGAATTCAGCCAGCGAGAAGGAATTGTGCGTCGTGCGGTAGTGGAAATCGTCGGGCAGCGCACCGGTTTCCGGGTCGCGACGGCGATAGGCCAGCTCGGTCTGCAGGATGCCGGCCGTACTGGTGCCGAGGAATACTCCGACTCTCGTCTTGCCGTAACGGGCAATCGCCTCGCGCACACGGTCGGCAAAACCGTCCGTTTCCAGTCCCATCTGGGTCAGCCTGTTGTTGCGGCAATCGTAACGGGCCAGTGATTCCGGCAGCTTTTCGGTGTCGACGCCGCTGACCTCGCCCATCCAGGTGTCGAGCTGCACGGTCTCGAAAGCGCACGGCACCAGCCCGCTCTGCCCGTCGCGCAGTGCCTTGCGGGTGGCATCAAGCCCGCGGCCGAGGCAGGTAGTGACGGTGTAGGCAGATAGAAGCAGCGGGTTCACGGTCAGATCCGATACGGGAAGCGCTGATTTTAGCAGAGCCCCCGGAAATGCCGCTGACTGTCGTCCAAACGACAATTTTTCGTGAGGCGAAGGGCCAGACTGCCGGTCCATATTCAATAATCATCAGGAGACAGCATGGCAAAGTTACTGAAGTGCGTTATTACCCCGCTATTTTTTCTATTCGCACTGTTCGGCGGAACTGTTCAGGCGCAGCCCGCTTCAATCCGCCTTGGCCAGTCATTGCCGCTGAGCGGCGCACTGGCAGAGCTGGGTGCCGAATACCGGGACGGCATGCAGGCCTATTTCAAGGTGCTGAATGCGCGGGGCGGCGTTCATGGCCGACGTATCGAGCTGGTGACGCTGGATGATGGTTATGTGGTCGAGCGCAGCGTGGAGAATGCGAAGAAACTGCTCGACCAGGAAGATGTTTTTGCGTTTCTCGGCATGTTCGGATCGGCCAATTACGGGGCCCTGATGCCGCTGATCAACGAGCGCGGCATTCCCTCGCTGGCACCCTATTCCGGCTCGGACGAACTGCGGGCGCAGAAGTCCCCGACCACGTTCTGGCTGCGGGCCAGCTATGGCGACGAAACCGAAAAAATCATCGATCAGCTGACCACGCTCGGGATCAACAAGATCGCCGTCTTTTACCAGGACGACGCTTTCGGCAAATCCGGGCTGGCCGGGGTTGAAAAGGCGTTGGCCAAGCGAAACCTGAAAATGGTTGCCGTCGGTGCCTTTGACAAGACCAAGAACGATGTACGTGATGCGGTGAAGGCAATCGGTGCGGCCGACCCGCAGGGTGTCGTCATGATCAGTACCTACAAACCGACCGCTGCCTTCGTTCGAGAGATGCGCCAGGCAGGCAAGCAGTCACAGTTCTTCGCCTTGTCGGTGGTTGGCTACAAGGCTTTGCAGGCCGAATTGGGCCAGTCGGCCGCCGGGGTTGCCATTGCCCAGGTCATGCCCTATCCGTGGAGCGGCGTAACTTTAATTGTCCGCGAGTTCCTGGCCTTGCCGGCTGACGTGCTGCCGAAAAGCGGGATAACTTACACGGCAATTGAAGGCTACATCGCCGCCAAAGTCATGGCGGAGGCGCTGCGTCAGGCTGGTCCGCAGCCAACCCGCGAGAAGCTGGTTGCCGCACTCGGCGGTATGCGCAATTACGATACCGGCGGTTTTGTCGTGGACTATGGCAAGGGCAGCCATCTTGGTTCTCGTTTCGTCGAGGTGACGATCGTCGGCAGTGCCGGACGGCTGATGCGCTGAGATTCGGGGGCAGGTAGGCAACTTCGGGCGACTCTGGTTAGGATGCTGATCTTGACCATGGCAACGTAAGGGATCGATGATGCAACAGCTCGTGAAATATGGATTCAGCCTGCTATTGGGCCTGTTTGTTTCATTGGCTTACGCTCAAGCCGACCCAAAGGTTGTCGATATCCCCACCCGCCCGGGCGTCACGCAGCGCTTGCTGGTCCAGAGTCCGCCCTCGCCCAAGGCGGCGGTGATCCTGTTTGCCGGCGGGCATGGCGGTTTGCAGATTGCGGCCGATGGTTCTTTCGGCTGGGGCAAGGGGAATTTCCTGATTCGTAGCCGGCATTTGTTTGTCGATCAGGGGCTGCTGACGGTGGTCATCGATGCGCCGTCGGATCGCCAGTCTGCACCTTACCTCGCCGGTAACCGGCAAGGGCCGGAGCATGCGGCGGACGTGCAGGCGGTGATTGGCTGGGTGCGTCAGCAGTCGGGTTTGCCGGTGTGGCTGGTCGGAACCAGCCGGGGAACCCAGTCGGTCGCTGCCGTGGCGACCCGTCTGAGCCGGGCCGACGGGCCGGATGGACTGGTGCTGACGGCCACCATCCTGACCGATCCGAAGGCGCCGTCAGTGACCGCGATGGCGCTGGAAAAGCTGAGCATTCCGGTGCTGGTGGCGCACCACGAGCTGGACGGCTGCAGCCATTGTGCGTACAGCGAAATGCCCAACCTGATGCAGAAGCTGGACGGCCTGCCGCGCAAGCAGTTGCTGTCGTTCCGCGATGGCTTCAGCCGGGGCGATCCGTGCGAGGCGATGGCATATCACGGTTTCAACGGTATCGAGCGCGAGGTTGTCGGGCAGATCGCTGGCTGGATGTTGGGCCGCTGATTCGGGATTTCATTATTGGCCGTTTTTTCCGGTTGACCGTGGGAAAAGCCTACTTGCTGCTGCTCCGTTTCAGGCAGGTCCGGTAGCGCCCTTCCACCCGTTTCGCAAACCATTCCGTCGTCAGCTTGCGGGTGATTTTCGGGCTTTTCAGGTCGATTTGCGGCATGGCTTGCCGAGACATCGGTTTGCCCTGTTTGTCGGCGAGTTCGAAGACGCGGGTGTATAGCGGGCTGCGGCCGAAGGCGGCGCTTTTTTCCTGTAGCAGGTCGCGCCGGATTTGCGGGCGGCTCATTTCCAGTTTGTAAGCGATGCTCAGCGCGGCGTCTTCGACGCTGCTGGCGACGTTTGCCGGCAGGCCGTCCTCATAGCGCAGCAGGTCGCCATCCGGGGCCAGCGGTTTACCTGCGATCTTGCCGAGTGCCAGCTGGAAGGCGGCGTTGCGGCTGCTGTAGCGGCCGGCGTTGAAGTCGGCGAACCGATAGACGATCTGGTCGTAAGGTACTTCGTAGTCGAGCAGGATGGCACTGCCGAAGTAGACACCGCCGCGCCGGGTGAATACCTCGTGGCGCAGCTTTTTCTCGATCGGGTAGGGATAGCTACGTTCCTTGACGTGCTGGGTGGCGAATTCGACGCTGACCTGCATCGGGCCGCCGGTGCGGACGGGGTTGTAATCGGCGAACAACTGGCGGCCGAAAGGCAGCTCACCGATCATGTCTTCGAACAAGGCGTTGAGCTGCTTTTCGGTTTTCAGCGCATCGATGCGCTCGTTGTAGCTTTTGCCGTCGGGTGACGTTTTACTCAAAGCGGCATTGACGATCAACGACGGCACGCCATAGCGTCCGGCCCGGCTTTCGAGTTCGCGGCGGACGATGTTGGGCAGGCCGGGAACCACCGGGTCAGCCTGAAAACTGGATTCCTGCTCGATGATGGCGATGGCGGCGCAGTAGGTTTGCGTCGCATGCGGCACTTCCAGCATCTTGAAAGCGGTATGCAGGTCGGTCGCCCAACCGGCGCGGTCCTTGGCTGAGGTGGGAATCAATTGGGTGATGCGCTTTTTGACTTCCGCCTCAGGCAGCGAGGTCGGCCAGGCGGTAGCCGTCTTGCCATCGGCCCGACGTGACATGTCAGACGGCAGTGAGCCGCCCTCCTCCTCGCTTTCCTCGAACAGCGAACAGCCGGCCAGTGTGGCGAGCAGCGCAGCGGTGAGGATGGCAAGGAGGTTTCTCTGACGCATGAGGTCAGGCCGGAACGCGGCAGACCAGCATCACGTTGGCGAAGGGCTTGATGTCGTTCATCGGATCGGTCTCAACGGTGAAACCGAGGCTTTCGAGCAAGGCGATCCACTCGGCGAGCGGCCGGCAATAAAGGCGCGGCAGGCGGTGACCGCGCACGAAGGTCACGGCGTGGTCGACCCAGTTGCACAGGTGGTAAGGCAGCCCGGCCGAGGCATCGCCGACGCGGGTCAGGAACAGTCCGCCCGGTGGCAGCGCGGCACGGATGCGCTTGATCACATCCTTCTGGTGGGCGTGATCGAAGTAATGCAGGGCATCGAGAATGGTGATCACGTCAGCCTGGCCGAAATCCGCCTTGGTCATGTCGCCCTGTTCGATACGCAGGACCGGGTGGTCGGCGCCGAAAGCCCTGGCGGCACGGTCGACATCCTTCTGCATCAGCTCGATGCCGCGCAGGCTCAGGGCCTTGGGCGCGGCCGGCCAGCCGGCCGGCCAGTTGCCGGCTTCGTAGAGCTTGCGGGCGGCGAGCAGCCAGGAAAACAGGCTGCCCTGGCCGCAGCCGAGGTCAAGGTAGCGGGCTTCGGTCGGGAAAAGGCCGCGCTTGAGAATCTCGCGGAAGATGCTGTCGGAGGACAGCTTGCCGCGCGAATAATGGTAGGCGAAATGGCCGCCGCCGATGAACGGACGGCTGGCTTCGTCGAGCAGGGTGCGCAGGAAACGCTTGGTCATGACTTTGGATTGGGCAGCGTAACGGGGTTGAGTTGATGTTGTTGCAGCGTGGCCAGCAGGCGTGGCAATACGGCAAGGATAACCGGCTGGCCGTTTGCCGTACGGGCGGCATGGCCGTCGTGCAGGAGCAGGATGTCGCCGGGACCGAGGTCGCGGCTCAGGCGTTCGTAAACAATTTCCGGGTCACCGCAGCGGGTGTCATAGGGGCGGCGCGTCCAGCTGGCCAGCTTGAGATCGAGGGCGTGCAGCACGGCGTCGAGGAAAGGATTGCGCAGGCCGGCCGTGGCGCGGAAGTAGCGTGGCGTCTGGCCGGTGATCTTGGTGAAGGTCGCTTGCGCCGCAGCGATATCGGCCTTCATGCGACTGGGGCCGAAGAAGGCAAAGGCCTTGGAATGCGAGTCGCCATGGTTCTCGACGCGATGGCCGCGGGCGACGATTTCCTGGCACAGCGCCGGGTTTTCGCGGGCGCGCCAGCCGATGCAGAAAAAGGTGGCCTTGGCGTCAGCGGCGTCTAGCAGATCGAGGACGTGTGGGGTGACTTCCGGGTCGGGGCCATCGTCGATGGTGATGGCGACCTCGCGGCGGCCGACGGCATCATCTGTCAGACGATTGAGGTTGGGGCCGAGCAGGGTTGTGCGTGGCAGCAGGCCGGCGGTGGTGATGATGGCGTGGTTAATGACCAGCGCGCCGACCGCCCACGGCCACAGAGACGGCGCGATCAGACAGCCGGCGGCCGCGGAAGCGTGGACCGCGAGTGTGGCTTTGATGGCGAAGGTCGGCTTCCAGGGCGTCAGCATGTCAGGCGGCAAAGTGGCCAAGGTTCAGAAAATGTTCCCATAAATTCCGCCATACCGGCCAGTCATGGTCGCCTGGCAGGGCGCAGCGGGTGGCCGGCGGGACACGTTCGGCGATGGCGCGCATGCCCTCGGCGAAACGGTCTTCCGTGCCGTAGCCGACGAAGACAGGGAAGCCCGCCGGCGGCGCCTTGAGCCAGCGGTAGGCGCGGAACTCCGGGTCGGTCAGGTCGACTTCCGTCGGTTGCCAGACGTCGAGGCCGCCGGCCCGCTTGATGGCATTGGTGGTCAACCGGCTGCCCGGGTACGGCGCGATCAGGCACAGGCCGTCGACGACGCCGGGATGATCGGCGCTGAGGCATAGCGCGAGCAGTCCGCCGAGCGAGATGCCGCCGAGCCAGACCTGTTGATAGTTGGCGCGGGCCGGGATGAGGATCTGCTCGACGACAGCGGGAATCGCGTCGCCGCTCGATACGGCGTCGAGGCCAAGGTCGACGGCGACGATGTCGAGCTTGAGGTGGCGTACCGCGGCGTCGGCAAAAAAACCATTGTCGACGAAGTGCTCGGGCGTCATGTAGGCGCCGGGCAGCAGCACGAGCAGGTTGTCGCCGCCGCCGTCATGGTTCAAGGTACGCAGCGCCTTGCTCATGCGACGGTTCCACGTGAAACGCAAAGTTTCAATTTTGTGGCCGTGGGTGCCCAGTCAATCACGTTGCCGCCCGACAAAACAGGCCGACAGCAGCAGCGCCAGAATGGCGCCTGGACCGACGGTGATACCCACTGCGTGCAGTACCGGCACGTTGGATAAGGCCAGCGTGCCGAAGCCGATGGCGGTGGTCAGGTTGGCGACGGCCATCGAGACCAGCGTCTGGCTGTCCAGCCCTTCGCCTTTGTCGGCGCGGTCGAAGAAAAGCGCGTAATTGGAGCCAACGGCGACGATCAGCAGCATGCCGATCAGGTGCAGCAGGTGCAATTGTTCTCCGGCCAGATGCAGCCCGGTGATGACCAGCACGACTGCGATCAGCAGCGGCAGCAGCACAGTGGCCAGCCGCCGGGGCGAGCGCAGCGTGACGGCGAGCAAGGCGACAATGGCGACAAAGCCGGCCAGCGAGAGCAGCGTCGCTTCGTGCAGGTAATCGTTGTACAGGTTGTCGAACTCGTTCTTCATGTCGACGAACAGGGCGCCGCTGCCAGCCAGCGCGGCGCGTACTGGTTCGATGGCGATATCGATGCCCTTGTCGCCACCGGGTGGGCGCAGGGGTAGCAGCACACTCCAGCCGTTCGGGCGTTGCAGCAGCAGCGAATCGACGGCCAGCGCCAGACTGGTGCCGTTCAGCGTTTCACGCGTGACACTTCCCTGCTCGCGCGCCTTGGTCACGTCATCAAGGAATCCACCGAGCTTGCTGGCGGCCAGCGGCGAATCGGTCAGTGCGGTCTGCAGACGGGCCTGCAGTTCCTCGCTCGCCGGCAGGCTGGCCCGGCGGCTGGCCTGCATGGCCAGGCTGGGCAGGAAGCGGGCCGGGCTGTCGTAGCCGCCGATGATACCCTGGACGATCAGGCCGTCGAGTTGCTGCCCTGCCCGCTCGGCCGCCTGCAATGCCGCTTCGCGATCAGGTGCGGTGATCACCGCCATGTAACGGGCGTCCGGCGCAGAGATGTCGGCGCGTAGCGCCTGATCGATGGCGCCATCCTCGGCGCTGACTGTGCTCAGGGCTGACAGGTTGGGGTGCCACAGCTGATCCCGGTTGATGGCGAGCAGGCTGGCGGCGACCAGCGTCAGGATGATGACCGGCCAGCGCAGGCCTTGCAGCACGGCGATGCCGCGCTTGAGCACCGGGCCGAGGTGGCTGAGATCGCGCATGGCAAAATTGCTGCCAGCCAGCGGCGGCAGGATGAAGCGGGTAACGATGGCGGCAGCCAGCACCCCACTCAGCGAATAGAGGCCAAGCTGCGAAAGGCCAGGAAACCCGGAGAAAAGCAGTGCCGCAAAGCCGCAGATCGAGGTCAGCACGCCAAGCCGGATGGTCGGCCAGAAGCGCGCTCGCCATTGCTCGACGCTGAGTTTGCTGGATTGGACGAAATAGTAGATCGAGTAATCGACCGCCTCGCCAATCAGCGCCGAACCGAAACCGACCGTGATGCCGAAGACGGTGCCGTAGGCGAGGCTGACAGCAACGATGCCAGCCAGCGCACCGCTCACCACCGGCAGCAGGCCAAGGGTCATCAGGCGACCCGAACGATAGACGAAGAACAGCACGGCAATGATGGCCAGGGTGCTGATGGTCGACAGTCGGGTGACCTCGCCCTTGATTGTTGCTCGCGATTTGACCGCGAACAGGCCGGGGCCGGAGAGCTGGACCGTTAGTTCGCCGCCTGGAGTGCCTTCGGCGAACAGGCTGCGGATCAGGTCGATGGCCTTTTCCTGGCCGTCGGTATCGGAACCGAGGGCGGCGGTCTGGATCAGCAGCATGGCCCGTTCGCCATCACGCGAGGCCCAGACCCCTTCGCTTACATTCGGCTGGGCGCCGGCGTTGAGGCCGCCCAGCATCTCGACCAGTTCCCCGGTCGGGTCGCGCGGCAACAAGGGCTTGATCATCATGCCGGCCGGCGAGGCCAGCAGGTCGATGCTGTTGGCAATGGCGTCGCGCAGGCCATCGATGGTGAAACGTTCTGCCTTGACGGCCGGGCTGAGCAGATAGCGGTGCTCGAACAGGAAGTTGCGGTCGGCATCCTGGCTGCCGGCCTCGCCGTTCTGGACGGCAACGAATTCGGACAATTTTTCCAGTCGGCCACGCAAGTCGCGCGAAGCTTTTGCCCGTTGCGCCGCATCGCCACCTTCGATGGCTACCATCAGCAGTCGGGAGACGACGCCCTCCTTCAACTGGTCGACCAGAACCTGCTGCTCGGCACTCGGCTTGGCCGGCAGGAAGAAGGACATGTCGGCCGAAAAATGGCTGTTCCAGACGACCACCGCCCCGGCCAGCATGGCCAGTAGCCAGATCAGGAAAGCACGGGTGGCCGGACGGGTCATTTGAGGATCATTTAAGTTCGATCGGGTCGATGCTCAGCACCGAGCGGTCACCGTCGGTTTGCAGATATTCGATGACGCGTACCTGATTCTTCTGGCCGCTGACTGTGATGCGCTGGACCATGGCCGCGATTTTTTGTTCGCTGGGCAACAGGGTGAGCACCCACTTTTCTGAATTGCCCGATAAATAGAGGGCGTAGTTTTTCTCCAGTGCCGCCCGGTTGCCGGCCAAGGTACCGCGGATGCTGTCCACGAAGGCCAGGGCTTCCGGCTGGTTGGCCAGATTGATGCTCAGTTTCTGCTTTTCGCGTTCGATGGACAGGATGTCCTTGTCGAGCAGCAGGGTTTCGACCTTGGGGGTCAGCGTCCGTTTTTCCAGACGGTCGGGGGCCGTGTAGGTCATTTCGCCGGTCGAGACGACTGGTTTGTCGAGCAGCGAGATGTATTTCTTCTCGACGAACTTGGCCTTGCCTCCCTTGTGTTTGGCGAGATCGCTCATCAGCTGCCCTACATCGAAGGCGGCGCTGGCTGGCAGGGCCAAAGCAACGAGAAACAGGCAGCCGAGGAGACGTTTGATCATTTTTTCTGCCAGAAATCGAAGAAATTGAACCAGTTGTACGGGGCCTGATGACAAAAATGCGTCAGGCGGTCGGCGTAGTGTTGCATGGCGGCGCGGATTGCGGCTTCACGCTTCTCGCGCGGCGTGTGCGAAAAATCCGCCAGTGGCTCGAAGTGCAACTGGTAGCGGTTGTCGCCGAGGTAGAGCCCGGTCATGAAGAAGACCGGTCGGCGCAACATGGCGGCCATGCGGAAGGGGCCGAGCGGGAATGGCGCCGGTTTGCCGAGGAAATCGCAATCGACCGTCGGGTCGTCGCCAAGGCCGCGGTCGGCCAGCATGCCGACAACGTAGCCTTCGTCGAGCCGGTCACGGGCCTGCAGCATCGAATCCATGCGGCCGAGCGGGATGATGTCCTGGCTGGCGGCCGGGTTGATGGCTTCCAGCGTGACGTTGATCTTGCGGGCGTTTTCCTCGTACATCAGCATCGCCACCTTGAGCCCTTCCCTGCCCCGGCCAACGGCGCGCAACACTTCGAAGCTGCCGAGATGAGCGCCGATCAGCAAGGCGCCGGGATGGCTGCGAGCGGCCTCGTTGACCGCTTCGGCGCCGATCACCTCGATGTCGAACAGGTCGAAACGGTCGTTCAGCAGGTAGATGCGGTCGTGGATGGTGCTGGCGAAGCTGAAGACATGGCGGAAGCCGTCCGACCACTCGGCCCAGCGGTTGAGCGCCAGATTCAGATAAGCGCGGCTGAAGCGGCGGGCCTTGGGCGAAAAGAGCACGAAATAGGCGGCAATGCCATAGAGCACGACACGGCCGATAGCCCGGCCGAAAGTCAGCGAAATCCAGACCATCAGCTTGAGGATGGCGAGATTGCTCCGCTCCTGCTGACGTCGCCAGTCGGCTTCGCTTTTGTCGCTCATGGCGCGGGCGGTTTCAGACTGCCGGAGGCGACATCACGGTTGGCAGCGCGCACGGTGAAGGCAATGCTGCCGCTGGCCTTGGTCTCCAGCGCGAAAACCAGCGTCTCGGCGGGGCCGACCGGGCTGAAGAACTTGGCATTGCCGACCTGCCAGTCCAGATCGGTCTGGCCAAGCAGCTGTTCGGCGAACAGGATGGCCCGGTCGAGCAATACGACGCCCGGCACGATGGGATTGCCGGGAAAGTGACCGGCAAAGGCCGGGTGGTCGGCCGGCACCGCCCAGCAATATTCAGTGATGGCCATGGCTGACCTTTTCGGCATACAAGGCTTGCAGTTCGCTGCGCGGCAGTTTGCCGGTGCTGTTGCGCGGCAGGGCATCGACAAGCACCAGCGGCCGGGGCAGAAAGATGGCGTCGATCCGCTCACGCAGGGCGACGGTGACTTGCCGGGCCGTCATGCCTGGGGCGACGACGAAGGCGGTCAGGCGGGTGATGCCGTCCGGGCCTTCTTCATCGGGCAGGAAGAAGGCGCCATCGACGATGCCCGGCACGGCGCCGAGCTGGTGGTTCAGGTAGGCCAGAGAGGTGCGCTTGCCGGCAATGTTGATCAGGTCGGCATGGCGGCCGTGCAGCAGGAAACGCTGGTCGGGCAGCAATTCGATCACGTCGGACAAGGCGACGCGGCCTTCGACATGGCCTTCGCAGGCCACCGTGTTGTCGCCGTCCTGCTCCAGTTTGACGCCCGGCAGCAGTGTCCAGGAGGCGCCGTCCGTAGTGCGCCGGCTGGCCAGCTGGCCGGATTCGGTCGAGCCGTAGATTTCCAGCATCGGCGCACCGGTACGGACCTCGGCTTCGGTCGCCAGCGTGGTCGATAGCGGCGCAGTGGCCGAGAGCAGCAGATCGACCGGCGGCAGCGCGATTTCAGCCGCGAGCAGCGCCGACAGGTGGAAGGGCGTGGTGACCAGCAGGCGCGGCTGCGGCACCGCTTCGAGCGCCGTAACGATGTCCTGCGGGAAGAAGGGTTTGCCGGCCCAGAAAGCGCAGCCACCATGCAGGGCGAGCAGGAAGGTCGATTCGAAGCCGTAGCTGTGCTGGACGGGCACGGTGCCGACGATGGCGTGCGGCCGGCGGTCGAGGCCGAGGGCGATGGCTTCGGCCCGGCCGTTCTGCACCAGCTTGCCCCAGGTCTTGCGCTGCGCTTGTGGCAGGCCGGTCGAGCCGGAGGTGAACAGGATGGCGGCGAGGTGGTCAGCCGGGATCTGCGGGATGGCCTGTATTCCCCTCTCCCCCGGCCCCTCTCCCCGTTGGGGTGAGGGGGGAAAATCGAGGCGTGGCAGGTCCTGAGTTTCGGTCGCGCCGTCGCACAGGCAGACGAGGCCCGGATACTCGGCTTGCAGGCGTTGGAAGGTTTCTGCCGACTGCGACGAGGGTTGCAGGCTGGTCATGCCGCGCCGCAGGCCGGCAGCGAAACCGACGGCGAAACGGTAGCGGTCGTGACACAGGTTGAGCAGGTAGCCGGTTGCTGGCAATTGTTCGGACAATGCCGCCACATCGGCTAGATAGTCGCCGACCCTGACCGGGCCATCCGGGCGCCAGGCGAAGATGGCATCTAAATCAGCGTGAGCGAGCAGCGGTGCGGTTTGCATCAGGGATTGGCCGGCGGCGTCTGTTTGCCGTGCATGCGATAGGCGCGGGCGACTTGGGCGATGCTCGGGCGCTCTTCCGGCGGCAGGGCATATACCCGCCAGATGTGCTCGGCGACGAACATGGCAGCCAGCAACGGCATCGACAGCAGGTTGGCGAAGACGGACCACACCGGTTGAGGGGCAAAAAACCAGAGAATGGCCGATATCAGCGCGTTGCTCAGGAAAAACAGGGTCCAGGCCAGCGTCGCTTTCCGGGTATAGATGCGTTTGCGTTCGGAAATCTCGCCGTGATGCACAGCCTTGGCGAGTTGAGTGATCAGCGCCTCGCCTCCACCGAGCAGGCTCCGACCAAACAGTGTGCCAAGCGCCAGGTTGGCGCCAAGGTGCTGGATGAAGAAAAGCAGCGGGATGTTCTGGCGCAGCGTCGGCCACCACCAGGTCAGTCCGCCGAGCGCGGCGAGGATTGCGCTGCCGGTGAGCAGCGGGTGGGTGTTGCGCCAGAGCAGCAGGCCGAGCGCAGCGAGGATGGGCGCGAGGGCGAGTAGTACCGAAAGATCGGCCGAACTCTCGCCGGCCGTGCCGAAATGAGCCAGCAAGGCCCAGAGCACGAGAAAGATGACCACGGCCAGGCCGCGCAGCAGCTGGGCCGGGCTGACGGTCATTTGGTTCGCTGGCTGGCGATGTGCGTGGTCAGGGCGCGCAGCGAGGAGAAGATGCGGATGTTGTCCTCGTTGTCCGATTTGAGCTGGAAGCCGTACTGCTTGGAAATGACCAGCGCAATTTCGAGCACATCAATGGAGTCCAGTCCCAGGCCATCGCCAAAAAGCGGTGCATCGGCCTCGATCTCGGCCGCTGCCACGTCGAGATTGAGTGCCGAGACAATTAGCCCGGCGACTTCCGGTATCAGGGCGTCGATGGTATCCGGGGAAATGGCTTGGGACATGGTGTTACTTCCGTGGTTTTACTGGGCGACGGCGCGAAACGCGAGTACTGCGTTGCTGCCGCCAAAGGCAAAGGAGTTGGACAGGGCAGCACGTAGTAGCTGGCCAGTACGGGCGGTGGTGACGTGGTCGACGCCGGCGCATCCCGGGTCGAGTTGCTCAAGATGGGCGGTAGGCGGAACAGTCTGTTCGCGTAGCGCGAGCACGGTGACGATGGCTTCGATGGCCGCCGCGGCGCCCAGCGAATGGCCGTGCATTGACTTGGTGGCGCTGACCGCCAGCCGATCGGCGCAATCGCCAAAAACTGTCTTCAGTGCAGCGATTTCAACCGGATCGCCCTCGGTCGTCGCCGTACCATGGGCGTTGATGTAATCGATGTCTGCAGGAGTCATGCCGGCATCGGCCAGCGTCAGTTGCAGGGCGCGAATCTGGCCTTCGGCTTCCGGGCGAACCAGATGGCTATGGTCACAACTGGTACCGTAGCCGACAATCTCGCCATGGATGCGGGCGCCACGGGCAACTGCGTGTTCCCAGTCTTCCAGCACCAGCGCTGCCCCGCCCTCGCCCAGCACCAGGCCGCGGCGGTCGGCCGAGAACGGCCGGCAGGCGTGAGCCGAAGTTTCGGCATCGCCAGGCGCCATGACGCGCAGCGCTTCCCAGGCCCGGGCAACGCCATAGGCCTGAGGTACGTCGGAACCACCGGTGAGCATGATCGTTGCCTCGCCACTGCGCACGCGGCGGAAAGCCTCGCCGATGGCGATGGCCGACGAGGCACAGGCGACCGTATGGCTCATGCTGACGCCACCGAGGCCAAGCTGGATGGAAATGTGGGCATTGGCGGCATTGTTCATGCCGAGCACGACGGAGAGCGGCGACAGGCGTTCGCGGCCTTTCTGCCACAGTTCGCGATAACCCTTTTCATAGGCCAGCGTGCCGCCCAGTGCCGTGCCCCAGGCCACACCCCAGTCATTGCGGGATTCGCCCCCCGCCTTGCGCGGCAGGCCACAATCGTCCCAGGCGGCAAAGGCAGCGGCCATGCCGAGCTGGGCGAAACGGTCCATCATCGAGGCAAGTGGTTTGCCGAGCGCAGCGTCCGGGTCGAAGGTCGGGCAACTGACGAAGGGAATGGAGAGTGGCCGCGGCTGATCTTCGGTCAGCAGGTAGCGGACAGCCGATTCTCCAGCCGAAAGACGGGTGAAGAAATCGGTCAAGTCGCCACCATAGGGGCTGACCAGCCCCAGGCCAGTGATCGCAACCCGCCGCTGGCTCATCGCTCAGCTCTTCTGACTGTTGATCAGCCCGTCCATCAGCGTCACCATCTCGCCAACCGTCCGGGGTGTTTTCAGGTCACTGGAAAGCTTGATGCCGAAACGATCTTCGAACTCGAACATCAGTTCGAGCATCATTAACGAGTCAACGCCCAGATCGGCCAGCAACGCTCCGGAAATAACGTTTTCCGGCTCGACACCAAGGCGGTCCTTGAGAAAATCGCGAATCAGGCCAATCGAATCCATAGCCCGGCAATTTTAGCTGAAAGCCCATATTTTCCAAAGATTTGCCCGGCAGCTCTTGTCTGTTCATCGCAAAATTCAGGCTCGGCTGGGCAATTTGCTAACATGAGATTCATTCGGATTTTCCAATCATTCCAAGCTGCTGATGCCCCTGTTTCCCAGACCGTACTGGATGCGCCAGATCGCTTCTCGTCTGGTATATCTGATGCCGCTCAAGGCGGTCGGTACCGCCGTGTTCATGGTCATTTTTTTCTGGGGCTATTTCGGCATATTGCGTAGCCCGCTGTTTCCGGCGACGACGATGCCGCTGACCGTGGTTGACGAGTGGGTCCCCGTGACCGCGCTGGCATTCCCGGTTTACGCCTCGCTGTGGGTCTATGCTTCGCTACCGGCAGCCCTGCTCAAGGAGTTCCGGCCACTGATCCTGTTCGGTCTGTGGATGGCAGCGATGTGTCTGTTCTGCCTGGGTATATTCTGGTTGTTTCCGACCAGTGTCCCGCCGGCCGGCATCGACTGGCGTCTCTATCCGGAAATGTCCATCATCAAGGATGTCGATGCCAACGGTAACGCTTGCCCTTCCCTGCATGTCGCCGCGGCGGTATTCGCCGCCATCTGGCTGGACAGGATATTCCGGGCAATTGGCGCTTCACGGATTTTGAGTGGCCTGATCTGGCTGCATTGCCTGGCGATCCTGTGGTCCACGCTGGCAACTCGCCAGCATGTGGCGCTCGATGTGCTGGCCGGTGTAGCTGTCGGTACGCTGTTTGGCGGTTTCGGCTTGCGCCACGCCCTTCGCGCGGCGTCCTCGCGGGAACTTTAGCCGGCGACCTGCTGCACCGATTTCAGGAACTGGCCGGCATCCTGAAAGCCGACGATGCGCACGGTCTTGATTTCCTGTCCATTCGCATCGAAAAAGATGATGCCCGGTGGGCCGAACAGGCCGAAGCGGGCGAGCAGCGCCTTGTCGTCCGCGCTATTGGCCGTGACATCGGCCTGTAGCAGCTTGAAGCCAGCCAGTTTGGCCCGCACTGCAGCGTCCGTGAAAGTGAATTGCTCCATTTCCTTGCACGAGACGCACCAGTCGGCGTAGAAGTCGAGCATCACCGGCTGACCGGCCACCTTGAGCTTTTCTTCCAGCGCCTGCAACGAGGCGACGCGTTCGAACGGCAGGCGCTTTTCTTCAGCAGCCATCGCCTGGCCGCGCAGGCCGGCCAGCGGCTGCAGCGGATTGCGGCTGCCGGAGAGTGCGCCGATCAGCAGCGCGGCGCCGGTGAGCAGCATGACGATGCCGATGCCCTTCCAGAAACGTGACCAGCCCTTGGCATGCGGCGGCAGCGGGTCGATGGCATGCAGGTAGATGGCTGGAATGATCAGCAGCATTGCCCAGGCCAGCATCGAAACCACGGGTGGCATGACCGGGGAAACGAGCCAGACGGCAGTCGCCAGCAGCAACACGCCGAACGCCTTCTTGACGCCTTCCATCCAGGCGCCGGTCTTGGGCAGCAGCGAGCCGCCGGCAATGCCGACGGCGATCAGCGGCGCCCCCATGCCGAGCGCCATGACGAACAGCGCCGTGCCACCGAGCACGGCATCGCCGGTCTGGCCGATGTAAAGCAGCGCCCCGGCCAGTGGCGCGGCAACGCAGGGGCCGACGATCAGCGCTGACAGTGCGCCCATCAGAAAGACGCCGATACCGCGTCCGCCCTGCAGGTGACCGGATTCTTCAGAGAGTTTGCTCTGCAATGAGGTCGGCAGCTGCAGTTCATAGAAGCCGAACATCGAGAACGACAAGACCACGAAAACCATCGCAAAGGCACCGAGCACCCAAGGATTCTGCAGGGCACTGGAGATCAGTGTGCCGCTCAGGCCGGCGGCGACACCGGCGGCGGCATAGGTCACGGCCATGCCCAGCACATAGGCCAGCGACAGCGCGAAACCGCGGGCGTGGGAATTCTTGTGGCCCTGCCCGGCGATGATGCCGGACAGGATGGGAATCATCGGGAAGACGCAGGGCGTCAGGGACAGGCCCAGTCCGGCCAGGAAGAAGAAAGCGAGATTGGCCCAGAAGCCGGCATGTTTCAGTGTCGAGGCAATCTGGCCGCTCTCGTCGCCCTCGGCAGCAGCCGGCGCGGTTGCCGGGGCGCTGGCCGGATCGGGCAATTCGACGCTGAGCGGCTGGGTTTGCGGCGGATAACAGACCCCGGCGTCGGCACAGCCCTGCGAGGTGACATTGAGTTTCAGCGGCAAGAGGCCGGAACTGCTGCGTTCAACCGGTACGCGGATGGCGACTGTCTTGTAATAGACCTCGACCTTGCCGAAATTCTCGTCGTTGTGTTCCTTGCCCTTGGGGAAGCTGGGCGTGCCGAGGTTGACGGTTTCACCCTCGACGCGGATCCGGAACTTGTCACGATAGAGGTAGTAACCCTTGGCAATCTCGTAGCTGACCTCGATGGTCTGGCCGTCAAGCGCTTTTACTGATGGCTTGAAGGCGACGGCCGGGTCGAGGAATTCCTCGGCGTGAGCGAGCGATATGAAAAAGGCAAAGACGAGGAAAAGGAGGCGCATGGTCATTGGATCGTTTCAGCCGCCACCCAGTTCAGGTAGGCCGGCAAGCCGCGGGTGACAGGCAGGGCGATGATTTCCGGCACCTCGTAGGGGTGCAGCTGGCGAATCTTCGCTTCGAGCGCCGGGTAGTTGGCGCTGGTAGTCTTGATGAAGAGGGGAATTTCGGCAGCCGATTCAACCGTGCCCTGCCAGCGATAGATCGACTGGACGCGCGGCAGGATATTGACGCAGGCGGCCAGCTTCGCCTCGACGACGGCGAGCGCGATGGCGTTGGCGATTTCTTCGTCGGGACAATTGGTGATGACGAGCAGGGTTTCCATTAGCGGATTCTACTGTGTCTACTTGAGAAGGCGGCGGCGGGTCAGGTGCAACGCAATCGTGAAGGCTACGGTGGCGGTGCCGACCAGCGCCATGATGTGGATCAGGGCATTGGCCGGCACCTGTCCGGCCAGCAGCGGGCGGACCAGCGCGACGCCCTGGGCCAGCGGCAGCCAGCCACCGATCAGAGCCAGCCAGCCGGGCAACTGGTCGGTCGGGAAGAAGACACCGGAAATCAGCGTCATCGGCGTGATGAACAGTGTGAAGTAGTACATGAAGAAATCGTAGGAAGGCGCCAGCGCGTTCCAGATCAGGCCAAGTGCGGCAAAGGCCAGCCCGGTCAGGACGATGGCGGGTAGTGCCCAGAGCATCATTGGGCCGTTGGTCAGACCCATGCCGGTGATGACGACGAGAATCGCCGCGCCGGAGAACAGCGATTTGGTTGCTGCCCAGAACAGCTCGCCGGCCACCACATCGGCCAGCCCGAGCGGCGTGTTGAGGATGGCTTCCCAGGTTTTCTGGACATGCATGCGCGAAAAGGCCGAGTACAGGGCCTCGAAGGTGGCTGCATTCATGGTTGAGGCGCAGACGGTACCGGCGGCCAGGAAGGCGACATAAGGCTGGCCCTCGATGCTCGGCAGCATGGCACCCAGCCCGTAGCCGAGGCCAAGCATGTAGATCAGCGGGTCGGCCAGATTGCCGAGGATGGACGGCAGGGCGAGCTTGCGCCAGACAAGGAAATTGCGTTGCCAGACGGGCAGCCAGCCGGTGATCGAGGATTGAAGCAGCATTGGGTGCAGACAGAATGCGGGGCGAGCAGGCATTCTAGCGCCTGCTGGCGATGACGGTACTGCCGACTGAGTGCTGGCCTTAATTGCCTTGGCGTGAGGTGTGGAATTCGTCGCAGATAGACTGAAGTTGATCCGTATCGATACCGAGACAAGACAGGCAGGCCGTGCCGAGTTTTTCCCATTCGCAACTCTGGCCACGTCCGGCCTCCTGCTGCATCAGGTATTCGGCGAGATGGGAGATGGCGACGAGGACCTTCGTTCGTTCAGGAATGGCAGACTCATTGGCAAAGATGCCTGCATCGTGATGGTGGCGAATTGCCAGGCAGGTTTCTTCAGGGAGCAGCCAGTTTCCGGCCAGGTCAGCACCAACGACAGCATGGTTGATCCCCATAGCCTGGTCTTCGATGTCGGTAAAAGCAAGTTTCCGCTCGCTGTTGGCTTGGGCCAGGATCGCCTGATATTCCGGAAAGGGGCTTAACAGAACCGGAATGCCGCAATCACGGAACAGTGAGAAGGTATAAGCGTCTTCCGGCCGGATTGCCCATTTCTTGCCGATCTGGCGTGCCAGCCAGCTTGAGATCTGGGCATTGCTCGCCGAGCTGTCCCAGAAGCGCTCCATGTTGGGCACGTGCTTGAAGACCTGCTGCAGGGCCAGTCCAGCCACAGTCTGGACGACGAGCTTGAGGCCGAGAACGAGCATGGCTTCCTGAACGGTCGGAACTTTCTTGCCAAAGGAAAAATAAGGCGAATTGGCCACCTTGATCAGGCTGGCCGAGAGACCGACATCCTGACTGAGCAACTTGGCCAGTTTGATGAAGTCCGGTTCATCCTTGGCGGTTTCCTGCTCGATTTCACTCAGGATGGTCGGCCGCGGTGGAATACCGATCTCGCGGATCTCGATCTTCATCCGTTTTTCCATCTCGTCCGGTTGAGTCTGCGCTGGTTCTTTTGCGGAGGCGGCCTGAGGGGGAGTCATTTCGAGCATCTCGGAGCGTGAAGAAAGATGCCAATATATTACTTTGGTCAGAGAATTAAATTGATACCGACCAAAAAAAGAAGTGGCGGAGAGTTTCCTCTCCGCCACTGAGACTGGCTGTCAGGGGGAATCAGCAGCCAGCCGTCTTCTTGAACGACTTGCTCTTGTTGCCGGCGTTGTCGAACTTGGCGCGGATTTCATCGCCTTCCTGAATCCGCTTGTCCTTGAACTTGTCCAGAGTTTCATCATCGGTAATGTTGATGGTGACGGACTCGCCGCTCTTGCCGTCCTTCAGGGTGGCCTGGGCGGACTTGCCGTCGGCGGCCAGCTTGATCTTGGTGACGACACCGACCATTTTCACGTCGTCGGCGGATGCGATCGGAGAAACGGTCAGCGCCCCGACGGCGAGCGCGATTGAAACGATCAGTTGGATGAGGCTTTTACGCATGAATTGCTCCTTTAAATTGGGGGTGTTCAGAATTTCACTTCGAAGGTTGCGTAGGCGTTGTAGGCCTTGGATAGCGGCGCCATGGTCATCATCTGGCCATTCACGTCAGACATGCGGACCGGGGCGCCGACCCAGTTGTTGCTGCCCGTATATTTGAAATCATAGTACTGGAAGCCAAGGCGGAAAAAGGACTTGGCGAAGCGCGACGAGATCGGCTTGCTGTCCAGTTCCTGAATGGCGTAAACCTCATACACGTTGCCGCGCGTACCGACCTTGGAGGTCCAGGAATCGCCGGAGGCCGGTGCGAAGGTGATCCAGTTCTTCGAACCGTGGTTGTATTCCAGACCCAGCTTGGTCTTCGACGGCAGGTCGTAGCGCAGGCCAAGGTAGATGGCGCTGCCGGTCTTGCTGCTCGGTGCTTCCGGGTTGAAGAAGGCGCCGGTCATCAGGCCCTGGAAGCCGAATTGCGACGAGACGTTTTCGTTCGGATGGGTGACACTCAGGCCGGCATCGGCGAACCAGTTCAGTTCGCCCGGACCGACGCGCTTGATGGTGCCCATGGCGCCCAGGCCGTACCAGTCGATATCGCCCAGATTGGTCTTGGGCATGGTGGTGCCGAAGTAGGTGCTGGCCATCTTCGGTGCATCGAAGATGTTCATGCCGCGGTTGTACTGGGCCCAGACGCGCAGCGCGTCGGTGTCGATCGGCACGATCGAGAGGCCGACCATGTCGGTATCTTCCAGCGAATTGGTCAACGCCTTGCTGAAACCAGCCTCGTAGCCACGGCCGTAGCAGATCTTGCCGTAGGCGCCGGGTAGCGCATCAATGTCCGGCGCCCAGCCGATGGTCATGCCGTCGAAGGCGTAATCGACCAGCAAGGCCGGTGTGCCGCCGGTGCCGGGACGCGGCGTGTTGTTGCGCAGGTTGCTTGGCGCACCGTGCGTGGAGGGCCGGCGACCGACGGAGAACCAGATGTCCTGATCGGCGATATTGCTCCAGGTGGCATAGACACGATCGACGTTCAGGTAACTGCTGGAAGGAATGTGGCCGAGCGTGCCATCGAAGACACCGACGCGGTCGGAGAAGAACGGGGTCGAGCCGCCATTGGTGATGGCGCTGTCGTCATTGGCACCGAAGGTCTTGTACATCAGCAGGCGGGCGGTGACGGAAACATCCTGCGTCGCCTTGGCATTCAGGTCGAGACCGAAGCGGTTGGTGTATAGCGTTGCGTTTTCAGGCTTGTAGGCCGGAACCGAAGCAGCAAAGTTATTCAGGCCGCCCATGATGGCCTGGTTGGTCGCATTGCCCATGAAGGCACGGGCCTGCTGGTAGGTTTGAACCGCTGCCATGTTCTGCGAAAAGCTCATCAATGTGCCTAGCGGTGGCACGCCGGTACTCATGGCCGAAGCTTGGGCGGCCTGGAAGGTGCCTTGGACATCGGTGAAGGGCTTGGTTTCGCCCCTCAGGCTATCCACGCGGAACTGGTAGTCACCACCGATCGTCAGCCATTTGTCGAGTGCCTTGTCCTCGTTCTTCTGGACCTTTTCCTTCACTTCCCGGACATCGGCGATGGCCTGCTTGTTGGCTTCCTGATTGGCCTGGACTTGGGCTCTCAACGACTCGATTTCCTTGGCCATGGCCTCGATCTTCTTCATCAGCTCGGCATCGGCTGCCTGGGCGCCGAGCGGGATGAACAGGCCGGCGATCAGGCTGGCCAGCAGGTTGCGCGTGATGTTTCTGTGACTCATGATTATTTTCCCCTCATGTTTCGTCTGTTCATTGTGCCTGGGCGCCTTGCGGTTCTTCGTGCACATCGTCGTCCCAGCCGGTGATCATGGCGGTGAAGTGGGCGGTCGGCGTATGGCCGGCGGTACCCAGATAGACGTGGGCGATCAGGAAGAGCAGCATCAGGAAGGCGCCGAAGGTATGCGCCAGTGCGATCAGGCCGAGCGACACCCCGCCCAGGCCAACGGCGCCGAGCTGGTTGTAGAACAGGTAGAACAGCCCGGTGCACCAGATCAGCGGATTGATGAACAGCTTGACGCCGAGGTAGGCGACCCGTTGCAGCGGGTTGTGCTTGTGGTTCTTGGTCTTCAGGTAAGGGTGGTGCTCACCCTTGAAAATGCCGAAGGCGTAGAACAGCGCGACGTCGATCATTTTGTTCGTCGTCGGGATGTACTGGCGCCATTCGCCGGTCGTGAAGTGCCAGAAGATGGCAAAGACCCACAATCCCATCAGCGCCCAGGCGGCTGTGGTGTGCAGTTCTGCCGCCTTGCCCCAGCCGAGCAGCTTGTAGGTGCCGTGAACCTCGAAGCCGCTGACCAGCATGGTGATGATCAGTAGAGCCTGAGCCCAGTGCCAGAAGCGTTCGAAGCGCTTGAAGACGTATACGCGTGCCATGTTCTTCCCCTTTATTGCTTGCGCTTGGCTGCAACGATGCGGCCGATGCCGTGACCGATGACGCCGAGTAGCGAGAGTGCAGCAAGAGCCCAGCCGGCGGTGTCGAGCAGCGCCAGATGGTCACGACCGCGGCCCGGGATATAGATGCCGTCGACCTTCTCGAGGCGACCGTTGCTGCTGTGGCATTCGGCACAGCCGACAGCCTTGTCCTTGGGCGCGACCATATGCGTGATCGGCCACATCGCGGCGGTCTCGATGAAGTCGTACTTGCCGGAGAACGGCTTGCCGGCGGCGGCCATACCGGCGGCGATAGCCTTGTCCCAGTTCAGGTTGGTCCAATAGGCGGTATCGTCGGCGCCAGCCAGATGGTTGATGGTCAGTGTCTTGTTCTCGGCGTCGAACGGCTGCTTGCCGCGGAACAGTTTGACCGGCCAGATCATCGACTTGCCGTCGTCGGCACTACCTTCGAACTTGCTGATCCAGATCGGCTGGTTGGCCTTGTCGATCTTCTCGTCCGAGAGCGTGTATTTGACCTTGCCGTTGAACCAGTAGTACTCGGGCTTGACGTTCTCTTCATAGACGAAATCACCCTTGATGCCGAGGTAGATGTCATGCCCATCGTCATTCTTGACGACCAGTGGCTTGCCGTTCTTGTCACGCTTGCCGGCGGTGGACCAGTCCCAGGACATCTTGGTCGGCACGTCGCCGCGGGCGAAGGCCGGGATGTGGCAGGTCTGGCAGGCCAGCTTGTCGGTGTGGTCGTTGAGCTTGGCTTCCTTTTTGTGCGGTGTCTGGCCGTGGCAGGACTGGCAGGTGGCCGGATTGGTCTTGTCGGCCTTGCCGCGCATGTGGGCACCTTCCTTGTCCATGGCGGTCGGGGCATAGCGGCTGCCCGGCACCTGGTGGCCTTCCGTCTTGTGGCAGGTGGCGCAACTGAAGTTCAGGCCCTCCTTGGCCATATGCACGTCGAGATCCTTCTCGGGATTGTCGAGCGAGCTGTCGAGGTCGCCATGCTTGACGCCGTCGCCGCCGCCGCCATAGAAGTGGCAGGTGCCGCAGGTCTGGCGCTTGGTCTTGCCGACTTTCTGGGAGATTTCGGACAGATTGATGCCCTTGACGATCTTGCCGGAGCCGGGCGGGAACTCGGTGTCCTTGGTCACCGGATTGCCGGCGAATCCCGAGGGCTTCTTGTACTTGCCGGTCTGGTCATGGCAGACCAGACAATCGACATTGCTTTCCGAGGTCATGTCGAATTGCGGGCCGTCGGTGTTGTAACCGATGTGGCAACTGGCGCAGGCCTTGTAGTTCGAGGTAACCGACGTGCAGAAATTGTTGACGATGTGCTTCTTGCCGAGCAGCTGGTTGGTGTCCGGATTGCGGTACTCCCATTTCCAGTGCTGGGTCAGGTGTATCTGTTTGGCCGCTTCCGTGTGGCAGCTCAGGCAGACCTTGGTGACTTCGGGCCCGGAAGCGAATTCTTTCTGGAGCTCCTTGAACTTGCTGTGGTCGGCTGTCGATTTCAACAGTTTTGGATTGGGTTGCGGACTTTCCGACGAATTGGCCGTATAGGCCGGTGCCATGAACGCCAGAGCGGCGATCATGACCAGTGCTTGCTTGATCATTCTCATGATTCCCCCTGTTACGAGCCCAAGTGGCTCCGGACTGTGGCGGCCCCGCCGGAACCACAGTTCTGCTTCAAAGATTAGTCTTCTCTTATTTTCGAATATTGATCTTTGTCAATACTTGGTTCGGATATCCCGGACTTTCAGGGCTTCGGAATCGGTTGCCGGATTTCAGTATTGGCCTGTATTTCCGGTTTACCGCAGCAATCGCCGTATCGCCAACCAGCTTGCGGCCAAAGGCCAGGAAGCTGTCAAAATGGCGGCATGTCGCGACCCGCTATCATTCTCAGCACCCTTAACGCCAAGTACATCCACGCCTCGCTCGGCCTGCGCTATCTGCTGGCCAACATGGTGCGACACGGCGGGGCCGATCTGCGTGCGAACACGGTGTTGTGTGAATTCACCATCGCCCGGCCTGTCCAGGAAATTGTCGATGCGCTGCTCGCCGAGCTGGGTGAACCGGATAGTGGCGTGCCGCAGATCATTGGCTTCGGCGTTTACATCTGGAATGTCGTGCCGACCACCGAAGTTGTCCGGCGGCTCAAACTGGCTCGCCCGGCGCTGAAAATTGTCCTTGGCGGACCGGAGGTCAGTCACGAATGGTTGGATCAGGAAATCGTCCACCTCGCCGATCACCTGATCACCGGCTGGGGTGATGTCAGTTTCCCCAAGCTCTGCCGCGCCCTGCTCCATGGGCCACAGCCATTGACGAAAGTTATCCCCGGCGAACAAGCGACGCTGGACGAAATCGACCTGCCCTACGCCGAGTTCAGCGCCGACGATCTGGCGCATCGCCTGCTCTACGTCGAAGCCTCGCGCGGCTGCCCGTTCAAGTGCGAGTTCTGTCTCAGTGCGCTCGACAAGACCGCCTGGGCCTTCGAGCCGGAGCGCTTTCTTGCCGCACTGGAGACGCTCTACCGGCGCGGGGCGCGCAACTTCAAGTTCGTTGACCGTACCTTCAACCTCAAGATCGACAGCTCGCTGACCATCCTGCAGTTCTTCCTCGACCGTCTGACACCAGACCTCTTCCTGCATTTCGAGGTGATCCCGGATCACCTGCCGGAGCGCCTTAAGGAGATGATTGCCCGCTTCCCGCCCGGTGTGCTGCAGTTCGAAGTCGGCATCCAGACCTTCAATCCAGACGTCCAGAAAGCCATCTCGCGCCGGCAGGACAACGCCAGGACCTGCGAAAACTTGGCGTGGCTGGTCAATCACAGCCACGCCCACCTGCACACTGACCTCATCTTCGGCCTGCCCGGTGAAACGCTGGCCAGTTTTGGCGAAGGCTTCGACCGTCTCTACGCCCTGCGTCCGCATGAAATACAGCTCGGTTTGCTCAAACGCCTGCGCGGCACGCCCATTGCACGCCACAGCGCGGCCTATGGCATGGAGTACGACATCGAGCCACCCTACACCGTGCACCAGACCTCGGCGGTTGATGGGCTAACCGTCCGGCGTTTCATCCGGCTGGCCCGTTACTGGGACCTGCTGGCCAATTCCGGCCGTTTCCCGCAGAGCCTTGCCATCCTGCTCGATGGTCCCTCCCCCTTCGCTGCCTTGCTCGCATTCTCCGACTGGCTTTGGCAAAGTACCGGCCAGACCAACCGCCTGACGCCGGAAATGCTGGTTGATCGCTTGTTCGACTACCTGACTGGCGTCATTGGTGGAGAAAAGGAAAGCATTCGTCAGAGCTTGCTCGCTGACTACCAATCCAGCGGCGCCCGGGCCAATCCGGCCTGCCTGCAGGGTTTGCTGAGGGATCGCGCGAAACCGATGCCCCGCGCTGCAAGGCGGCTCGCACAACGCCAGGATCGCCATGTCGGTGCAGGTGAGTGAAAATTGTGGCCATGAAATTCTCCCGTCTCTTCCTGAACCGCCTGCAGAACCAGCCAACTGCCACTGACACTGTCGTCGTGATCGATGTGCTGCGCTCATTTACGACCGCAGCAGTGGCGTTAGCCAAAGGGGCGCGGGCGATCTATCCGGTCGAAGTACCCTCCATGGCGTTAACGTTGCTGGACAGCATTCCCGACCCGGTCTCGGTAGGCGCCATCGGTGGTGGCGATCCGGCCCCCGGCTTCGATTTTGGCAACTCACCCTCCCAACTGATGAATGCCCAACTGGCCGGCAAGAATGTCGTGATGAGCACGGCGGCTGGGGTACGGGGGCTGCAGCGCTTTCGGCAGGCGCGGAGGTTGTATGCGGCCAGTTTTGTCTGTGCCCGAGCGACGGCCGACGCGATCCGTGCCGCGGGGGCGGATGAGGTTTGCTTTGTCATCACCGGCGAATGGGTTGATCGCGATGGTGACGAGGACATCGCCTGTGCCGACTACATCGAGTCGCTGTTGCGCAATGATCCGACCGCGCCGGAAGTGTACGCTCAGCGGATACGGGCGTCGGATTTCGGACGGCGGTTCACGGCAGGTTCCTGGCCGAATCTCCCCCTCGCCGACCTCGATCTCGCTGCTCATGCCGATATGTTCGAGTTCGCCATGCCGGTCAGGTGCGAAGAGGGGCATCTGGTCATTCGCTGAGAATGCCTCAAGCATTGCATCGCCTAAACTTTAGACACAAACGGTGATCCAATGTCGGTGGTGATGATTCGAGGGGGGCGGAAATGGAAGCAGCAATTTCACCGAAGGCAGTATTGATCGATCTGGCCGGTGTGCTGCATACCGGCGATGATGCCTTGCCGGGGGCGGTGCGGGCGCTTAATCGCTTGCGGGCCTCGGGGTTGCCCTTGCGCTTCCTGACCAACACCACACGGACACCGAGCAACATCCTGTTCACCAAGCTGCAACGCATGGGTTTCACGCTGGCGGCAAGCGAAATCCAGACCGCGGCGCTGGCGGCCAGAACGCTGGTGCGCAGCCGCGGGCTGCGGCCATTGTGGCTGGTACATCCGGAGATCGCCGAAGAAATGGGCGCGAGCGCACCCGACCCCGATGTCGTGGTACTCGGCGACATGGGTGATCATCTGACCTACCCCATCCTCAATCACGCCTTTCGTTTGCTGATGCAGGGCCTGCCGTTGATGGCGATGGCCCGCAACCGCTATTTCATGGAACCGGATGGCTTGTCGCTGGATATGGGGGCCTTCGTCACCGGGCTGGAGTACTCGGCCGGAATCAAGGCGGAAATAACCGGCAAGCCGGCGCCCGCTTTCTTCAACGCGGCGCTGGCCGAATTGGGTATTGCACCAGCCGAGGCTGTGCTGATCGGCGACGATCTGAGCGACGATATTGGCGGGGCGCAGGCGGCAGGCATTCCCGGCATTCTGGTTCGGACCGGGAAATATCGAGCCGGCGACGACGCAAAACAGGACATACGCCCGGCGGCTGTTTACGATGACTTTTCGGCGGCGGTGGCTGCCCTGCTGGGCTGAAAGCTGCGATCAGCCGAACTTTTGCTGATGCGCCTGGACGGCTTTCAGGCGAGCTTCTTTCAGGCGCTGCATCACTGATTCCGGAAGCGGCTCGCCGGTATCCTGGACCTGATTGAGCGCATGCGCTTCGACAGCCTTCAGTCGGGCAAACAGCAGGCGCAAGCGAACGTGGCCGGGCAATTCATCGGCATCGGCTTGATCGAGGTTGGATTCATCAACCACCCGTGGGCGGCTGAATGAGCGGTGCAGATCCAGTTCGTCGAGATTGCCCTGACTGTTTTCGTCATGATCATAGGTATGGCCCAGATACTCGCCGGCTTTGCCGCTCGAGATCAGCAAAGCCACCTGGAGCCGCTCGGTGCGGGTCATCATCATGGCCGGTGAGGCCTTCTTCTTGGCCAGCCGTACCTTCTTGGCAGAGCGTGCCCGGGCGACCGGGTCATCCAGTTTCAGCACTTCCATGACTGGCGTCGGCGACGGGATGGCAGAGACGGTGACACCCTGAGCAGCGACCGACATGTCGACGACAGACGGCGCCTCGTCGGAAACCGTTTCCGAGGCGTGAATATTTGCCGAAGAGAATGCGAGCACTGCCGCGAACAACCACCAACGCATTGCCATGTCCAACTGAAGCCAACAAACCATTTTAGCAGCTATTGCGAAAATATCAGCCAAAACATCGGCTTGGCGCGATTCAGAAACCTTGAGCGGTGAGCCCTTAAAGTGCTTTTCCAGCGGCGTTTCAGCTTGCCCGGTGAAATGTTGACGGCTTAATCACGTAATTCGCGGCCGGTCAGCTTGATGAAAACGTCTTCGAGGTTGGAGGCGCGATGGACGTAGCGCAGGCCGTCGGCCTCGGCCAGCCGGGCCAGCAATTCGCGTGGTTCTTGGCAGTAAAAGAAGGCGGTTTCGCCACTGGTTTCAACGCGCTCGGCCAGCTGCTTGTGGTTGTGGACGAAAGTCTCCAGCTGGCCATGAGCTTCGTCAAAAACTTCTACAACCTGCGGTTCGATCTGTTCGGCGATCAACTGGCGCGGGCTGCCTTCGGCAATCTTGCGGCCATGGTCGATGACAATCAGCGTGTCGCACAGGCGCTCGGCTTCGTCCATGAAATGCGTAGTCAGAATCAGTGTCTTGCCGGCCGATTTGAGCTGTTTGAGGCGTTCCCAGATCAGGTGGCGAGCCTGCGGGTCGAGGCCGGTGGTCGGCTCGTCAAGGAAGATGATGTCAGGGTCGTTGACCATGGCCCGGGCCAGGGTCAGCCGGCGTTTCATTCCGCCGGACAGCGTCGACAGGCGGGCGTCGGCCTTGCTCGACAGGCCGGCAAAGTCGAGCAGTTGCGGAATCTTCGCCCGGATGTCGACGTCTTTGAAACCGAAGTAGCGGCCGAAGACAAGCAGGTTTTCCGCGCAGGTGAAATCGGGGTCGAGGTTGTCGAATTGCGGCACGACGCCGATGCGCGCCCTCGCCTGCTGGGCGTCTTTCGGGATGATGTGGCCGTTCAGCACGATCTCGCCACTGTCCGGCCCAGTCAGGCCGAGGCAGAGGCGCAGCGTCGTCGTCTTGCCGGCGCCGTTTGGGCCAAGCAGGCCGAAGCAGGTACCGGGTTCGACCGCGAACGACAACCCGGCGACGACTTCGCTGTCGCCGTAGGTCTTGCGCAGATTGCTGGCTGTCAGTGCCGCCATGCGCGGGTGACGATGTCGCGGATCAGGTGCAGGCGACGGTGGAAAAAGTGATCGGCACCGGGCACGACGACGACCGGCAGGTCGAGCGGCAGGGCCCAGGCGTAGACATTGGCCGGCGGCACCAGCGTGTCGTCGGCACCGTGGATGACGATGGTGTCGTGCGGCACGGCTTCGGTGTCGTACTGGCGGCTGCCTTCGACGAAGCCGGCGGCGGTACCGACCAGCACCAGACGCTGGGCCGGGTGGCTGGCTTCGACCAGGCGCTTGGCGACGCGGGTCTGGCAGAAGGCGCCGAAGGAGAAGCCGGCCAATGCAACCGGCAGGTTGCCGCAGCGGCACTTGGCGTCTTCGAGGACGGCGAGCAGGTCGTCGACTTCACCCCGGCCTTCGTCATGCAGACCCTCAGTGCCGCCGACACCGCGAAAGTTCGGGCGAAAGGCGGCGTAGCCGAGGTTGGTAAAGGTCTTGGCCAGCGTGTAGGCGACCTTGTTGGTGTTGGCACCCCCGCCCATCGGGTGCGGGTGGGCGATCAGCGCGATGCCCTTGGGGGCGTCCGGGCGCTCCATGATGACCTCGATCTTGCCGACCGGGCCATCAACGAAAATTTTCTCTTCAGCGACGCGCATGGCTCAGATCTTCAGACGTTCGACGACTTTGCCGCCGATAAGGTGTTCCTGGATGATCTCTTCGACATCTTCCTTATCGATGAAGGAGTACCAGGTTTCTTCCGGGTAAACGACCATGACCGGACCGTTGTCGCAGCGGCCAAGGCAACCCGCCTTGTTGATGCGGACGGCGCCGGCGCCGTTCTGCTTCAGCGCGCCGATACGATCCTTGGCATAGGCAAACATCTCGGAGCCGCCAACGGTGTTACAGCATTGCTCGCCAGCCTCGCGCTGGTTGGTGCAGACGAAAACGTGGTGTTTGAAGTAGCTCATGCGGGGTCTCCTGTTCAGGCGTGCATTATAGGCGAGGCGGTTTCACGTGAAACGCAAGTGCTTACTTTGCCGCTTCATTTCGGGGCAACCCATTGCTTCGGTATTGCCCGTCCAGCGCCTCGGCAACGTCGCCGATCAGCTCATAGGGAAGTGGTTTGGCCAAGGGGAAACTCAGGTTTCCTTTCGGCCCACGGAATGGCGCCAGGCGTTCGATCAGCTTTTGATCGACGGTGACGGGTGGATAGATGCCGATGTGTTTCTTGAATGCCGCGAAATAGAAAAAGATCTTGCCGTGTCGATAGGCCGGCATGTTGTAGCCGATACAGCGAACGGCTTCCGGTAGCCGCGCTTCGACCTGGTGCTGGATTTGCTGCAGGACGGCCTGAACTGCCGGCGGTTGTGCTGCAAAGTATTGGTCGTGCGAGGCGTAGCGGATGGACGGGGGCAAGGGTATCAGTTCCGGGGCGTGGCATTTCGCGATGTGCGTTGCGCCACACCTTGCTCGAGGGCAACGATGGCGGAAGCAAACACGGCGAAGCAGACGATGCTGGCCCACTCTTCGAGCCTGATCGGTGCTGTCTGGAACAAGTGGTTCATCACCGGCAGATAAGTCAGCAGCAGTTGCAAAGCCAGCATCGCGCCAATGCCGGCCCAGATCCACGGGTTGGAGAACAGCCCGATTTTCCAGAAGCCCTGAGCCAGCGAGCGGCAGTTGAAGAGGTAGGCCATTTCAACCATGACGAAGACGTTGACGGCGACGGTGCGTGCTTCGGCCAGGCTGTGGCCCTGTTCCAGTTCGAGCAGGAAGAGGCCGAAGGAGCCGGTCAGGAGCAGTACCGAAACGAGGACGATGCGGCGGATCAGGCCGCCGTCGAGCACTGGCATCTCGAGCCGGCGCGGCGCCCGGCGCATGATGCCGCGTTCGATCGGCTCGAATGCAAGCGGCAGGCCGAGCAGAACCGCGGTGGTCATGTTGATCCACAATATCTGTAGCGGCGTGATCGGCAGCGTGCTGCCGAAGAGGATGGCTGTGACGATGACCAGGCCCTCCCCGAAGTTGGTTGGCAGCGTCCAGGTAATGAACTTGACGAGGTTGTCCCAGACGCCACGGCCCTCCTCGACCGCCGCCTCGATGCTGGCGAAATTGTCGTCGGTGAGCACCATGTCGGCCGCCTCCTTGGCCACTTCAGTGCCGGCCAGGCCCATGGCGATGCCGATGTCGGCCTGCTTGAGGGCGGGGGCGTCGTTGACGCCATCGCCGGTCATCGCGACGACTTCGCCGCGTGCCTGCAGAGCGCGGACGAGGCGCAATTTCTGTTCGGGTTCGACGCGGGCGAAGACCTCGACGTTGTGGGCCGCTTCGCCCAGCGCACTGTCGTCGAGCAGGGCCAGTTCGCGGCCGGTCAGCGCCTTTTCGGCATTGAGGCCGATCTGGCGGGCGATGGCGAGTGCGGTGACTGCATGGTCGCCGGTGATCATCTTGACCCGGATGCCGGCCGAATGACAGTTGCGGATGGCGCCGATGGCGGCCTTGCGCGGCGGGTCGATCATCCCGACGAGGCCGATCAGCGTCAGCTTTTCGATGCCTTCCACGGCCATGGAATGATCGGCTGGCCCCTGGGTTAACCGGAAATTTTGGCCCAAATTGAAATTCTTGCGGGCCAGCAGCAGGATGCGCATGCCCTGTTCAGCGTAGGCTTGGGCGACTTTCTCGATGGCTGCAGGGTCGATGGTGAGCGGCTGGCCGTTGGCCGATAGCTGATCAACACACAGCGGTAGCAGGCGCTCGAGCGCGCCCTTGACGTAGACAACGCCCTGCCCGTCGCCCTCGTGGGCGGTAGCCATGAATTGGCGGTTAGCGTCGAAAGGCAGCACGTCGCGGCGCGGGAAGAGCGCGCCCAGCGTGTGTTCATCCAGCCCGCCCTTGCGCGCGGCGACGATCAGTGCGGCTTCGGTCGGGTCGCCGGTGATCTGCCACTGCCCGTGTTCGTGGCGCAGCGAAGCATCGTTGCAAAGCGCGCCGGCGATCAGGGCTTCGCGCAGCGCGCCGTCGACCCCGGCCGGCATTTCGTCGTGCGTTATGGCGCCTTCTGGCGCGTAGCCGTGGCCGCCGACGGCGTAGCCTTCGCCGGCGCACCACAGGACGCGGACGGTCATCGCGTTTTCAGTCAGCGTGCCGGTCTTGTCGGAGCAGATGACGGTCGTGCTGCCTAGCGTTTCGACCGCCGGCAGATGGCGGATGATGGCCCGTCGCTTGGCCATGCGGGCGACTCCGATGGCCAGCGTGACGGTGATGGCGGCCGGCAGACCTTCGGGAATGGCGCCGACGGCAAGCGCCACGGCGGCGATGAACATGTCGAAAGCCGAACCGCCACGGGCCAGCCCGACGCCGACGGTGAGCAGCGCCAGCCCGCCGATGGCCCACAGCAGCCAGTTCGAGAAGGTTGCCATCTTGCGCGTCAGCGGCGTGACCAGATCGGGGGCGGCGGCGATCAGGCCGGCGATGCGCCCGGTTTCGGTGGCGTCGCCGGTGGCGATGACCAGCCCGCTGCCCTGCCCGGCCACCACCGTGGTGCCGGCGTAGGCCATGTTGAGGCGGTCGGCGAGCACGGTATCGGCCTGCAGCGTGGCGGTGTCCTTGGTGACGGGTTGCGATTCGCCGGTCAGCATCGAATCGTCGGTGTGCAGTTCGTGCTGCTGGATCAGTCGGAGATCGGCCGGAATGCGGTCGCCGGCAGCGAGCAAGACGATGTCGCCGGGCACCAGTTGCGTTGCGTCGAGTTGCTTGCGCTGGCCTCCACGGCGCACGGTGACCGGGGTGGTGACGCTGCGTGCCAGGGCGGCAAGCGCCCCTTCGGCCTTGGCCTCCTGCCAGTAGCCAATGATGGCATTGGTGATGACGACGCCAAAAATCACGCTGGCGTCTACGACTTCGCCGAGGGCGCCGGTGATGGCGCCGGCCGCGATCAAGACCAGCACGAGCGGTTGCATGACCTGATCGGCAAATCGTCGCCAGGCCGGCTTGCCGGGGCGTTCGGTCAGGCTGTTGGGGCCGTGGCGGGTGAGTCGGGAGGCCGCTTCGTCATCTGCCAGGCCGGTGGCGTGATCGACCCCCAGCCGCTGAGCGGCCGCATCCGCCGTGTCGGCATGCCAGGCTAGGTTCGACGTGTCGTCAGGAACAGGAAGGGCAGGGTCAGGAAGGGCCATAGGGTTGCCACCAGGCGAGTCAGGCCGTTGAAGTTGAGAAAGTGCCCTTGCCGCCAGACAGCCAGCGCAGCTTCCGAATAGGGGTTGGGTGGTGCCATGTTGACCAACACTGTACCCGCCATTAGCGCCAGTGCGGCAATCATCAGGCGCGGTGTTGCCGGCAGGGCGAGGGCAGCGGAGAGAATACCGCCGCCGACGACCAGCCCGAGTCTGGCGCCCGGCGTCAGCCAGGCCAGCGAATCGGCCGGGCTGACCAGAACGGCTGCGGCTACCGTGCTGATGACCAGACAGAGGAGCAGGAAGAGCGGCACGATCAGGTAGGCGAAGAGCAGCCGCGCACAGAGCATGCGGACGATCAGACCAACAGCGACGACATTGAAGGCCGTGATGCAGGCCTCGATCATGACGAAGCTCTCGGCAGCAAAGGGAACAGCGCCGGTCAACCCGAAAATCTGCCGCAAATCGCCGGCTCCAAAGAGCAGCGTTTCCGGCGAGAGCGGCACGAGTAGCCACAGGCCAAGCAGTGTCAGGCCGAGTTCGGCGTGCGGGATGGGGGCGATCAGCCGGTGTTCCAGCGCAGCGATGCGGGCGAAGACGCGCGGCCCGACGTGTCGCGCCCACAGCGCGCCAAGCAGCCCACCCAGCGTGTTGCAGGCGAGGTCGAGATTGGAGGGGACGCGCGAGGGTAGCCAGGTCTGCAGTGTTTCGAGACCGAAACTGACGCCGCCAGCGAGCAGTACGGCGACGATCAGGGCGGTGAAACGCCAAGGCAGGCTGCTCAGTGCCAAGGTCAAAAAAAACCCCAAAGGCAGGTACACCGCCACATTGGCGGCTAGGTCGAAGACCGTCCAGTAGCGTGGCCAGCCGCCTTCGAGAAAGGCAATCGGCGAGACGCCGGTATCGCGCCAGCCGGTGAACGGATGCAAGCTGCCATAGACAACCAGCCCGAACCAGGCGAGCGCAAGGTAGCGTGAAAGCAGGATGGGGCCACGACCGTGATGAGGCATGACCCGATTTTAGGGGCGATTGGCCGACCCGTCAGCCCTAATATGTTGTAACAATGCTGGCGGCGGGCAGGATTTTCGGGGGGTGTTTGTCATACTGTCAGGTAAGTCCCGAGCCTTCGGGGATTTTGTGCAGACCTAGCGGTGATGCGGATGTTCGCCGGCATGGTGCGTTTCGGCTGCAGCCCGGTGACGAAGGGCTTCGTGAATGTCTTCCTGTGGCAATGGATGACCGACCCATTGTGGCAGCAGCGAGCCGGCAATCATGCCGAGCATGCTGACACCGAGCCCGATCAGCTGGGGCGGCACCAGCTGGCCGGCGCCGGCCAGCGCATAGGCATAGTCGCCACCGATGCTGCCCTCCCCGCTGACATTGACCAGCATTTCGATCAGGATCCACGACGAAAGCCCGCCGATGATCGCCGCCAGCGCACCCTGCGTCGTCGCCCGCTTCCAGAAGGCGCCGAAGAAGAGCGGCACGAAGGCGCCGGCCAGCGTGATCTTGTAGGCGTTTTCGACCATCTTGAAGATGCTGGCGTTGGAGTACAGCGCGAAGCCAAGGACGATGCCGGCAAAAACCACGATGGAGCCGCGCATCACCTTCAGAAACTGGTGGTCGCCCATGTGCGGGTAGAAGCCGCGCACGATGTTTTCCGAGAAGGCGACCGACGGCGCCAGCAGCGTGGCCGACGAGCAGCTCATGATGGCCGACAGCACGGCCCCGAAGAAGATGGCCTGGGCGAAGACCGGGGTGTGGTTGAGGACCAGGGTGGGCAGGACGAGTTGCGAGTCGGTCTGCAGCAGGCCGTTGAACAGTTCGGGGTCGATCAGCGTTGCCGAGTAGGCGATGAACATCGGCACGAAGGTGAAGCAGAAATAGATCGAGGCGCCGAGGATGGAGCCCCACAGTGCAATGCGCTGGCTCTTGGCTGAGGTGATGCGCTGGAAGACGTCCTGCTGCGGGATGGAGCCGAGCATCATGGTGATCCAGGCGCCGAGAAAGGTCAGCCACAGCCATGGGTCGGGCGGCGGGAAGAAATCGAGTTTGCCGGCTGCCGAGGCATGGTTGATGACCAGTTCGACGCCGCCGGTCAGCCCGGAAACAACGTAGCCGATGTAAAGCATGCCACCCATGATGACGCCCATCTGGACGAAATCGAGGATGGCCACCGAGAGCATGCCGCCGAAGGTGGTGTAGGTCAGGACGATGGCGGCGCCGAGGATCATGCCGGCCGTCTGGCCGATGAAACCGTTGGTGACGACATTGAAAACCAGGCCGAGCGCCTTGATCTGGGCCGAGACCCAGCCGAGATAGCTGGCGACGATGCACAGTGTGGTGAGCACCTCGACCGTGCGGTTGTAGCGCAGGCGGAAATAGTCGCCGAGGGTCAGGATGTTGAGCTTGTAGAGTTTCCGCGAAAAGAAAACGCCGGCGATGATCAGGCACATCGACGAGCCGAAGGGGTCGGCGACAACGCCGGTCAGGCCATCCTTGACGAAGGTGGCGGAAACACCAAAGACGGCTTCGGCGCCGAACCAGGTGGCGAACACGGTGGCAGTGACGACCGGCAAGGGCAAATGGCGGCCGGCGACGGCGAAATCCTTGGCGCTATGGACGCGCGTTGCCGCGAACAGGCCGATGCCGATGGAAACGAGCAAATAGAGAACGACGAACCAGATCAGCATGATCGTACGATCAACGATGGTAAGAGGTTGAAAACGCGAGGATTATAAGGTTTTTAGGCGTTCTCGCGGCGTCAGAAGGGTGCGTCGCAATGAAATTGCAGGGCCGTTCCAGTGGTTGGATGCACAAACGCCAGATCCATCGCATGCAGTAGCAAACGTCCGGCTTTGCCATAGGCCTCGCCACCATAGAGGTCATCGCCCAGAATTGGGTAACCGAGCATCATCATATGCACGCGTAGCTGATGCGAGCGTCCGGTGATCGGCTCCAGTTCAACGCGGCTTGTCCTGGTTGTCTGGTCTCGGCTGACAACCCGATAACGGGTCAGTGAAGGTTTGCCGATCTCGAAATCCACCTTTTGTCGGGGACGATTCGGCCAGTCGCAGATCAGCGGCAGATCAACCTCGCCCCCATCATTCGCCAGCAGCCCGTCGACCACGGCGACGTAGCGCTTGCTTACCTGGCGATCCTGAAACAGTCGCGACAGTTGACGGTGCATCTCTCCGCCCCGCGCCAGCAACAAAAGACCGGAGGTGTCCATGTCCAGACGGTGAACGGTCAGGGCATCGGGGTACTCCATCTGGACGCGTGCCACCAGACAGTCTTCCTTGCCCTCGCCGCGTCCTGGAACGGAGAGCAGGCCGGCCGGCTTGTCGACGACAATCAGTCCGGCTTCGGCATGAATGACCGACAAGCCTTCGTTGGGCGGCGGTGAATAAGTGCTCAAAACGGGATCACCCGAATGCTGCAACGGCTGTCCTTGAAGGCAGTAATTTCCCGAAGCCAGCCTTGGCCGGGGGAGGTTTGCGCACAGACGCGGTCATCGCCGGATTTTCCGACCCACCAGTACCAGGGGGCCGGTTTGGCGATGGCGTTGCTGGCCATGAAGCCGAGTGCAGCGCAAAACAAGACCTTTGCCAGCCTTGTTTTGTATGAAGAATTAGCTTGCCAAGCTGCCATGGTAAATGTACTGTATTTATACACAGTATTGAGATAAGAGCGTGGAGAGGCGGGAATATACCCTGTCCTCCGCGGGTAATCGCCAAGTTTGACTCTGGGTCATCACATCAAGGCTCCGATCAGATTGTCGATCATGTGCAGCAATTTCTATTCCATCATTGGCCCCTGTGCCATAATCCGCTCAAATTTTCGAGGTAACACCCATGGACGACAACAAGGCAAAAGCGCTCGCCGCAGCGCTGCAACAGATCGAAAAGCAATTCGGCAAAGGCTCCATCATGAAGATGGGCGATGCCGAAATTGACGAAGGCATTCAGGTCGTGTCTACCGGTTCACTCGGTCTGGACATCGCACTTGGCGTCGGTGGCCTGCCGCGCGGTCGCGTCGTTGAAATCTATGGTCCGGAATCCTCCGGCAAGACTACGCTCTGTCTGCAGGTTGTTGCTGAAATGCAGAAGCTTGGTGGCACAGCGGCCTTCATCGACGCCGAACACGCGCTCGATCCGCAATACGCCCAGAAGCTCGGCGTGAATGTCGGCGAGCTGCTGATTTCGCAGCCGGATACCGGTGAGCAGGCGCTTGAAATTGCTGACATGCTGGTCCGTTCCGGCTCGGTCGACATCATCGTCGTCGACTCGGTCGCCGCCCTCACCCCGCGCGCCGAAATTGAAGGCGAGATGGGCGACCAGATGGTCGGCCTTCACGCCCGCCTGATGAGCCAGGCGCTGCGCAAGCTGACCGCCAACATCAAGAAGACCAACACGCTGGTCATCTTCATCAATCAGATCCGGATGAAGATCGGCGTCATGTTCGGCTCGCCGGAAACCACAACCGGCGGCAATGCCCTCAAGTTCTACGCTTCCGTCCGTCTCGACATCCGCCGCATCGGCGCGATCAAGAAAGGCGACGAAGTCATCGGCAGCGAAACCAAGGTCAAGGTGGTGAAGAACAAGGTTGCCCCGCCCTTCCGTGAAGCCATTTTCGACATCCTCTACGGCGAAGGTATTTCCCGCCATGGCGAAATCGTCGAAATGGGCGTTGCCCACAAGCTGGTCGACAAATCCGGCGCCTGGTATGCCTACAAGGGCGAGAAGATTGGCCAGGGCAAAGACAACGCCCGCGAATTCCTGCGTGCCAATCCGGAAATCGCCCAGGAAATCGAAGCCGCCATCCGCGAGGCTGCCAGTACCAACGTGATCAAGCCGGTCAAGGCGGCAAAGGCAGCGGATGCCTGACCTGCGCGTGCGCGCCCTGCAACTCCTGACCCGGCGTGATTACAGCCGGGCCGAGTTGAAGGCCAAGCTCGCGGCGCACGCCGAGTTCGAGGAAGAACTCGACGGTGTGCTCGACACCTTGCAGGCTGAACGCCTGCTATCCGATCACCGCTACGCCGCACAGCGCGTCGTGGCGCGCGCGGGTCGTTACGGCAATGCCCGCTTGAAGCAGGAGCTTCGGCACAAGGGCGTTGGCGATGATGACATCGCCGCAGCCCTGCCCGAAGCCGGCGACGAGACGGAGCGCTGCCGCGCCATCTGGGCAAGAAAGTTTGGCCACCTGCCAGAATCTCCAGAAGAGCGTGCCAAACAGATGCGTTTCCTGCAATATCGCGGTTTTTCCGGTGATGCCATTCGCCGTGTGATGCGCGGAGTCGATCAATGAATACCCCTGTCGCCAAACTTTCGGCCAACAACCTGAAGAAACGCTACAAGACGCGAACGGTCGTCGAAGACGTTTCCTTCGAGGTCAAATCCGGCGAGGTCGTCGGTTTGCTCGGCCCGAACGGCGCTGGCAAGACGACATGTTTCTACATGATCGTTGGTTTGGTAGCGGCCGATGGTGGCGAGGTCTACATTGACGACAACCGCCTGACCCACCTGCCCATGCACAGCCGGGCTCGGCTCGGTTTGTCCTACCTGCCACAGGAGGCTTCGGTATTCCGCAAGCTAAACGTCGAGGAAAACATCCGTGCCGTCCTCGAATTGCTCAAGCTGCCTGAAGCCGAACTAAACGACCGACTGGAGGGGCTGCTCAACGAGCTTCACGTCGGGCATGTCCGTCACGTCAATGCATCGGCATTGTCCGGTGGTGAGCGTCGGCGGGTCGAAATCGCCCGGGCGCTGGCTACCAATCCCCGTTTCGTACTACTCGATGAGCCGTTTGCCGGGGTTGACCCGATTGCCGTGCTCGAAATCCAGAAGATCATTCGCTTCCTGAAAGAACGTGGCATCGGCGTGTTGATTACCGACCACAATGTTCGTGAAACCCTCGGTATCTGCGATCACGCCTACATCATCAACGCCGGAAATGTACTGGCCGCTGGACGTCCGGCCGAAATCGTTGATAATGAAAGCGTACGGAAGGTTTATCTCGGCGAGCATTTCAGGCTCTAAGCGAAAGACCCGACCCGACACTATCCGATGAAGCCCGCCCTCCAGCTAAAACTATCCCAGCATCTGGCGCTGACTCCTCAGCTCCAGCAGTCGATCAAGCTACTTCAGTTGTCGACCGTAGAGATGCAACAGGAAATCGAGCGTTACCTGCTCGAAAATCCCATGCTGGAACGCGAAGACGAACACGGCGGCGATAATTTCTCGTCTGCTCAGCAGTTCGACGCGCCTCAAAGCAACGAAGGTGAGCGCGAGCAAAAGGTTGAGCGGGAAGAACGGGATGCCCGCGAGGAACGCGAGCAGGACGTTCCGTCGGCCCCTTCCGAAGTTGACGATGATCGCTGGGCTTCCGATGCCGGCACTTTTACCGGTGCCGGGCGTGATGAAGACGACGATAGCGATTCCCGCGATATCCATGCGGCCAGTATCAGTCTCCGCGACCATCTGGGCTGGCAACTGGGCATGACCCAGGTTTCGGAGCGCGACCGCAGTCTGGTGCGCTTCCTGATCGAGGCGCTCGACGATGATGGATATCTCTCGGCACCGTTGGTCGAACTGTGGGAAACCCTGCCGCCGGAATACGAAATTGAAATCGAAGAACTGGAAATCGCCTTGCGCCATATCCAGAATTTCGATCCGATCGGCATCGGTGCCCGCAACCTGCAGGAATGTCTGACCTTGCAACTCAAGGTGCAGCCAGACAGCCCCGAGCGGACGCTGGCCATGACCATCGTCGATAAACATCTCGAACTACTTGCTGCCCGCGATTTCGCCAAGATTCGCCGCCTGACCGGTTGCGATGACGAGGCTTTGAAGGCTGCCCATGGGTTGATCACCAGCCTTGATCCGCGGCCGGCTGCCGGGTATGCCCAGATTGAAGCGCGTTACATCACGCCGGACGTGATCGTGAAGAAACTGAAGGGCAAGTGGACCGCTTACATCAATCCGGACGCCTACCCAAGGCTGCGAATCAATCGACTGTACGCCGAGATTCTCGCCAAGCAGCGACGTGGTAACGGCAATCTGTCTACGCAGTTGCAGGAGGCGCGCTGGCTGATCAAGAATGTCCAGCAGCGTTTCGAAACCATACACCGTGTCACGCAGACCATCGTGGACCGCCAGCGTCAGTTTTTCGAACATGGTGAAGTGGCCATGCGGCCGCTGGTGTTGCGTGAAATTGCCGATATTCTCGGCCTGCACGAGTCGACTGTATCGCGGGTGACCAGCCAGAAATACATGGCAACACCGCGCGGTATCTTCGAACTGAAATACTTCTTTGGCAGCCATGTTGCCACCGATACTGGTGGTGCCTGTTCTGCTACGGCCATCCGCGCCCTGATCAAGCAATTGATTGCAGCCGAGGATGGCAAGAAGCCCTTGTCGGATAGCCAATTATCCGAAATACTAGGCCAGCAGGGAATCGTAGTTGCCCGACGGACGGTTGCCAAATACCGCGAGTCGCTCAACATCCCCCCGGTCAATTTACGC
>JAGTRS010000086.1 GCA_018262195.1 Pseudomonadota bacterium
ATACTGGCGCTGGTAGGTCGGCAGTGGCGCTGGCGCCGGCGCAGAAGCACGGTTCCACCTGTCCCAACCGTGGCGCTGCTGCGCCCAGTCATTGCCCCAGTGATCGTCCCAGCGTGGCGGCGCATCCCGCTGCCAGCCGCGGAAGTATGCAGGAGGCGCCCGGTAGTAGCGCACCGGGATGCGCAGGACGTACAGCGGCACCGCATGCGGACCGACGAAATCCCACGGTCCGTTGTACCAGGAACTCGCGTACCAGTTGTCTTCCTGGTAAACCCAGTACATGCCATCGTAGAAGAAATAATTTGAATCCGCTTGCGGCGCGTAGTAGACCGGGTAGCCCGGGATCCGGGTGAGCTGCGGGTAAACCGGGAAGTTTACGCCAATACTCACCCCGGGAAGTCCGATGCCGATGCTCACCTGAGCAATGGCAGGAGGTGCCGACAGGAACAATGCCCCCAAGAGAGGGATCACATAGCTGATTTTCCGCATTTTCATTTCCTCATTTCTTTCAGGCCTCGGCGAAAAGCCGCACACCGTCGGTCTGCAGGTTTTCGCCAACTTCGGCCAAGTCGATGCCCAGGGCCGCCAAATCGGCGATGTGTGTTTGCGCTTCCTCGACATCGGCCCGCAGGCATTCCGCCGCCTGGCCATGGTCGCGAAAGGCAGCCAGCGTGACGTCGGGCAGCGTATTGATGCTTTCCGGGCCGATCAGTGCTTCGACATAGAGCACATCGCTGTACGCCGGATTCTTGCTGCCGGTGCTTGCCCAAAGCGGCGTCTGTGGTCGCACGCCAGCCGCCCCGAGGGCCGCGAAGGCCTGCCCGTGGAAAATTTCCCGGTAACGCTGATGGCAGGTCTTGGCCAGCGCCACGCCCGCCCGCCCCTTCAGCCGGCTGACGCCGTTGGCGCCAAGTGCGACGAGGCGCTGGTCGACTGCGGTATCGACACGGCTCAGGAAGATGCTGGCCACCGAGCGCAACTGTTCGGGATCGCCGCCGCGGTCCAGCCAGGCTTGCGCACCCCGTAGATAGGCCGCGGCCACCGCCTCGTACTGCACCAGTGAAAAGATCAGCGTGACATTGACCCGGAGGCCGGCTGCGGTCAACTGCTCGAAAGCACCAATTCCTGCCGGCGTTGCCGGCACCTTGATGAGGGCGTTGGCACACCCGACTGCCTGGCGCAGACGATGCGCGGCAGCGATGGTCGCGTCCGTGTCTTGCGCCAGTGCCGGCGACACCTCCAGGCTGACGTAGCCGGTCTCACCGCCGCTGGCGGCGTAGACCGGCTGAAGCAGCACGCAGGCCACCTGGATGTCTGCGATGACCAGCGATTCGTAACAGGCCTCGGCGCCCAGTCCGGCGCCGCGCAGGCGTTTCAGATCGTCCCGGTAATAGGGACTGCCGGCAATGGCTTTCTCGAAGATGGCGGGATTCGATGTGACGCCGTCGACGCCGTCCTCGTCGATCAGGCGCTGCAGGCCGCCTTCGCGGAGCAGTGTGCGCGAAAGGTTGTCGAGCCAGATGTGCTGGCCGAGCGCCTTGAGCGCCAGCAAGGGGTTTTCGCTCATGATTTTCTCTCCGGTGACGGCCATTGCCAGTTGCGGACTTCCGGCATGTCTTCGCCATGCTCGAGGATGTACTGCGTATGCTCGTTGAGCTTGTCGCGCATGGCCTGCTTGATGTGCGCCGCCTGCGCGTGCAGCTTCGGCACCCGGCTGGCGACATCCATGACCAGATGGAAGCGGTCTAGGGTGTTGAGCACCACCATGTCGAAAGGTGTCGTCGTCGTGCCCTCCTCCTTGTAGCCGCGCACGTGCAGGTTGGCGTGGTTGCTGCGCCGGTAGGTCAGACGGTGAATCAGCCACGGGTAGCCGTGGTAGGCGAAGATGATTGGCTTGTCGGAGGTGAACAGCGAGTCGAACTCGCCGCCCGACAGGCCGTGCGGGTGTTCTTCCTGCGGCTGCAGGGTCATCAGGTCGACGACGTTGATGAAGCGGATTTTCAGCTCCGGTGTCAGTTGGTGCAGGAGGTCGATGGCGGCCAGCATTTCCAGGGTCGGCACGTCGCCGGCCGCTGCCAGAACGATGTCCGGTTCGCCAGGCTGATCGTTGCAGGCCCATTCCCAGAGGCCAATGCCGGCACTGGCATGGTTGATCGCCGCTTCCATGTCGAGCCACTGGCGATCCGGCTGCTTGCCGGCGACGATGACATTGACCAGGTTGCGGCTCCGCAGGCAGCAGTCGGTGACGTAGAGCAGCGTGTTGGCATCGGGCGGCAGATAGACGCGGATGATGTCGGCCTTCTTGTTGACCACGTGGTCGATGAAGCCCGGGTCCTGATGCGAGAATCCATTGTGATCCTGGCGCCAGACGTGCGAGGTGAGCAGGATGTTCAGCGAAGCAATCGGCCGCCGCCAGGGAATCTCGCTGCACATCTTGAGCCACTTGGCGTGCTGGTTGAACATCGAATCGACAATGTGGATGAAGGCTTCGTAGCATGAAAACAGCCCGTGCCGCCCGGTCAGCAGATAACCTTCGAGCCAGCCCTGACAGGCGTGTTCGGAAAGGATTTCCATGACCCGGCCATCCGGTGCAAGATGGTCGTCATCGACGAAACGTTCGGCCATCCAGGTACGGTCGGTGACCTCGAAGAGCGCGCCGAGCCGGTTGGAGGCGGTTTCATCGGGGCCGAAGACGCGGAAATTGTCGGGGTTCCGGCGCATCACGTCGCGCAGGAAGATGCCCATCGTCCGTGTCGCCTCGGCCACCGAGCCGCCCGGCGCCGGCACGGCCACTGCGTAGTCACGAAAATCCGG
>JAGTRS010000027.1 GCA_018262195.1 Pseudomonadota bacterium
CCGCCTGCTTTCTTGTGTGCCATTTGTTAGCTCCTTGTCTGAACTTAGGCAGCGATCGTGTCGATGCGCAGTTCGGTGTAGTTCTGACGATGGCCCTGACGCTTCTGGTAATGCTTACGACGACGCATCTTGAAGATCTTGACCTTGTCGTGGCGGCCGTGGGAAACCACGGTGCACTTGACGGAGGCGCCAGCAAGGAAGGGGGCGCCGATCTTTACCGACTCGCCTTCGCCTACCATGAGGATCTGGTCAAGGGTAACTTCTGCGCCAACGTCTGCCGGTATCTGTTCTACTTTAAGTTTTTGACCAGCGGAAACGCGATACTGCTTGCCGCCGGTTTTTATGACCGCATACATGAGTTGGACTCCAAAACAATACAAAAAGGTGCTACAAAGAACCGCGCATTATACGCAAAAGTTTCGCTAAGTCAAAGCCTTGTCTACGGGATGTGTTAAACTGCCCGCCTTTGAAAAAGGAGTTCTCCATGGCTGAAATCACGACCGCCTCCGGGCTGGTTTATGAAGATACCGTCGTCGGCGAAGGCGCCGAGGCCAAGGCGGGCAATTTTGTGACTGTCCATTACACCGGCTGGCTGACCAACGGCAGCAAGTTTGATTCGAGCAAGGATCGCAACGATCCGTTCGAATTTCCGCTCGGTCAGCGCCATGTAATCGCCGGTTGGGACGAAGGTGTGCAGGGCATGAAGGTCGGTGGCACGCGCAAATTGACCATCCCGGCTCAACTCGGTTACGGCGCACGCGGTGCCGGCGGAGTCATTCCGCCGAATGCGACATTGGTTTTCGAGGTTGAACTGCTTGGCGTGCAATGAGCGATAACTCCGGTCAAGACGATCCCTGGGCCAAATGGCGCAAGCCTGAGGACCCTGCTGCGGTCGAGGCTGAAGTAAAGCCGAAAGCGAAACCGAAGCCGGTTGAAACGGTAAAAACAGTGGCACCGGTTGATGTCGTGGCGCCCCTCGAGGTCGTGGCCAAGCCGGAGGGAACGCTGGGCGTGCGGAAGTCGGTGACGGCATCCGAGCGTCCGCTTAATCGCCGGCCGATTCGCGGTGGTGCCGTGCAGAAACGCGCGACCATGGCGGACAAGGCAGCGATTGCCGAGAAGTTCGCGGACAAACCGGCGCGGCAAGCGAGTACCAAGACACGTGGTGATGCACCGCGTGAAAATCCCTGGAAAAAGGCAGCTTCGCTGCAGCCGTCAAGGGCGCCTGCAGTGGCCGCGAAGCCGCCCGGACCAAGCCCGGAAGGCGTCCGGCTTTCCAAGGTGATGTCCGAGCGTGGCATGTGCTCGCGCCGAGAGGCGGATCTGTGGATCGAGCGTGGCTGGGTGTTTGTCAATGGCGAGCAGGTCAGCGAACTGGGGTCGCGTATCGATCCATCGGTGTCCGAGATCACCGTGTCGCAGGAAGCCAAGAAGGATCAGGCCAAGGCTGTCACCATTCTGCTGCACAAGCCGGTCGGTTATGTCTCAGGTCAGCCCGAGCCGGGCTGTGTACCGGCAGTAACCTTGATTACGGCTGAAACGCAGGTCGAGCAGTCGGGTGGTCCGGAATTCAAGCCGTGGATGCTGCGTGGTCTGGCACCGGCTGGCCGCCTGGACATCGATTCGACCGGCTTGCTGGTGCTGACCAGCGATGGTCGTGTCGCCAAGCGCCTGATTGGCGAGGATAGCGAGGCGGAGAAGGAGTATCTGGTCCGTGTGTCCGGCGAATTGATCAAGGGTGGCCTGGATCTTCTGCGCCACGGTCTGGAACTCGACGGTAAGCCGTTGAAGCAGGCTTGGGTCAAGCAACTGAACGAAGACCAGTTGCACATCATCCTGAAGGAAGGCAAGAAGCGCCAGATTCGCCGCATGTGCGAGCTGGTTGGTTTGCAGGTCATCGGCCTGAAGCGGGTGCGCATCGGGCGGATCAGGCTGGGTGATCTGCCGATGGGGCAATGGCGCTTTCTGAGGGCTGACGAGGCTTTCTGAGTTCCGAGACCTGTCGTGGAAAGTAAAACGCCGGCATTTTCGCCGGCGTTTTTATTTGTAGCAGCCTGAACTCAGGCGGTGCCGCCCACAGCCTTTGCGCGAACTGGCGGCATCATGACGCATTCGCCGTCAATGACAGTCTTGCCGGCCACGGTGCATACGGTGTCGAGGATGACGCGGTTCTTCTCGACATTGACTTCGCGGACGGTGACGGTCGCGGTCACGGTGTCGCCCGGCTTGACCGGCGCCTTGAACTTAAGCGTCTGCGACAAGTAGATAGTGCCAGGTCCGGGCAGCTTGTTGGCCAGGGTGGCGGAAATGAAGCCGGCCGACAGCATGCCGTGGGCGATGCGGGTGCCGAACATCGTGCCGCGGCAGTATTCCTCGTCGATGTGAGCAGGATTGACGTCGGTCGAGATGCCTGCAAACAGGATGATGTCGGTTTCGGTGACGGTCTTGGACGTGCTGGCCGACATGCCGGGTTGGAGCTGATCGATGTGATACGCCATGGCTGGACTCCTTGCGTGGTTTATTGAAATTGGAAACAGAACTCTAACATACGTTAGCGTATGGCTGTGACAGCTTGCTTACTCGGTGCGTAGCGCTTCGACCGGGTCCAGCCGTGCAGCGTTGCGGGCGGGCAGGACACCAGCGACGAGCCCAATGGTAATGGCGATTCCTTCGGCCAGCAGAACGAAGCTGAGCGGCGTGTGGACGGGCAGTGCGGGGAGCACGAAATGAATGAGCTGGGCGAGTCCGATGCCGAGGATCAACCCGAACAGCCCACCGAGCGCCGAGAGCGCCACGGCTTCGCCGAGAAAGAGGGCGAGGATGGTCCGCCGCGGCGCGCCGAGGGCGACAAGCAAGCCGATTTCGCCAGTGCGCTCGGTGACGGCGATGGTCATGATGGTGACAATGCCGACGCCGCCGACCAGCAGCGAAATGCCGCCCAGCGCCCCGACGGCCATGGTCAGCACGTTGAGGATGTTGGACAGCGTCTTGAGCATCTCTTCCTGCGTCACGATGGTGAAATCCTCACGGCCGTGGCGGTCGATCAGGTGTATTTTGACGCGGCTGGCGACGAGAGCTGAGGGGATGCCTTCTTCGGCTGCGATGTTGATTTCATCGACGCCTTCGCGATTGAACAACTCCTGGGCACGGGCGGTGGGCACAAAGGCGGTGTCGTCGAGGTCGATGCCGAGAAATTGCCCTTTCGGCGCGAGTACGCCGATGATTCGGAAATGCAGGCCGCCGACGCGCAGACGCTGGCCGAGCGGATTTTCGCTGCCGAACAACTCGGTTTTCAGTTTCGAACCGAGGACGACAAAGGCGCGCGCGCTGCCTTCGTCGTCGGCCGGCAGAAACTGGCCGCTTTGCACGGTCGACCGGAAAATTTGCGGCAATTTGGAATTGACGCCGTAGATCAGCGTCCGTCGCGTCCGGCCGTTGCCTTCGACTTCGGCATTGCCACGCACATTGGGGGTGACGGCGACGATGTGCGGCAGGCGTTCGAGTGACTTGGCATCGTCCAGCGACAACGGCCGAGCGCTCGATGGCAGGCCGGACGGCGAGCCGCCGGTCTTGGTCTTGCCGGGAACGACGGTGATGACGTTGGTGCCGAATTGCGTAAATTCGCCGAGGACGAATCGATGGATGCCTTCGCCAATCGAGGTGAGCAGGATGACGGCCGCGATGCCTACGGCGATGCCGAGCAGGGTCAGGAAGCTGCGCAGTCGCTGCGCGGTGATGGCGCGGATGGCGAGTTGGAGGGCGTCAGCGACGAGCATGGCTAGTGCTTCATCAGTGCTTGCACCGGATCGAGCTGGGCGGCGCGGCGAGCGGGCATGACGCCGAAGATCAGGCCGGTGGCGAGCGCCGTGCCCAGGCCAGCGATCACTGCCCAATCGGGCGGATAGGCGGGAAAGACAGGGAAAAACTGGCGCAGCGCGAAGGCGCCGAGTTGGCCGAGCAGGTAGCCGACCAGCGCGCCGACGGCGGAGAGCATCGCCGCTTCGGCGAGGAAGGCGAGGCGAATGGTCCGGGCGGTGGCGCCGAGTGCCTTGAGCAGGCCGATTTCGCCGGTGCGCTGGGTGACGGCGACGAGCATGACGTTCATGACCAGAATGCCGGCCACCGCCAGGCTGATGGCGGCGATCCCCGCCACGGCCAGCGTCAGCGCGCCGAGCAGCTTGTCGAAGGTGGCGAGCACGGCATCCTGCGTAATGACAGTAACGTCTTCCTCGCCGCGGTGGCGCTGTTTGAGGGTTTCCATCACCTGATCCTTGGTGCCCGGGATGGCATCGCGGCTGTTGGCCTCGATCATGATGCGGAACAGCGTGTTCGAATTGAACATGGCCTGGGCCAGCGAAACCGGCACGATGACCAGCTCGTCGGTATTCATCCCGAGGCCCTGACCGGTCGATTTGAGCACGCCAACAACGCGTAGCCGACGGTCGCCGACGCGCACGAGCTGGCCGATGGCCGGGTTGCTGCCGAACATTTCCTCACGAATCTTGGCGCCGATGACGGCGACCGACGAGCCGCGATTCCAGTCTTCCTCGGGCAGGCCTTGCCCCTGGGCCAGCTCGAAGTTGCGAATGGGGATGAACTCGGCCGTCGAGCCGGCCACCATGACCTCGCGCAGCTTGCCGCCGTAGTTGATTTCCGAGGTGCCGACGGCGAGCGGGGCGACGCGGCGGGCGCCGGGCAGGCGGCGCAGGCTGCCGGCGTCGTCGATGGTCAGGTCGCGCGGCGTCGAGGTGATGGCGTTGGCCGGATTGAAGCCGCCGGTGCCCGAACGGCCGGGCAGCACGATGATCAGGTTGGTGCCGAGCGAGGAAAACTGGCCGACGACGTAGCGCCGCGCACCGTCACCGAGAGCGGTGAGAATGACGACGGCGGCGACGCCGATCGACATGGCGAGGACCGACAGCGTCGTGCGCATCGGATAGCCGGTGGCGGCATCGCGGGCGAAGCGCAGGGTGTCGGCTAGGCGCATGGGGTGGGCGCGCAAATGGACATTGCCACGGTCAACCGGAAATTTCGGCCAAATTTGAAATGGCCGACTGCTGCGAATCCGCCTTCAGCCGCCCGTCCTCCATAACCAACTGCCGCCGGGAGCGGGCGCCCATGCCCTGGTCGTGGGTGACAACGATCAGCGTGACGCCCTTGGCGTTGAGCGCTTCGAGCAGATTGACCACCTCTTCGCCGGTATGGCGGTCGAGGTTGCCGGTCGGCTCGTCGGCGAGGATCAGCGCCGGCTGCATGATCGTGGCGCGGGCGATGGCAACGCGCTGGCGCTGGCCGCCGGAAAGCTGGTCGGGCTTGTGGTCGGCCCGGTTTTCCAGGCCGAAATCCTTGAGCGCCTGGGCAACGCGCTTGTTGCGCTCGGCCGCCGGGATGCCGGCCAGTGTCATCGGCAGGGCGATGTTTTCGGCTGCCGTCAGGCGCGGGACTAGGTGGAAACTCTGGAAAACGAAGCCGATGCGCGTGCTGCGCACGGTCGCCTGCTCGTCGGGCGACAGCGTCGTCACGTCGCGGCCTTCGAGCTTGTAGGTGCCTTCGTTTGGCCGGTCGAGCAGGCCGAGGAGATTGAGCAGCGTCGATTTGCCGGAACCGGACGGCCCCATCACGGCAACGTACTCGCCGGCCTCGATCTGCAAATTGAGCCCGGCCAGCGCGTTGACCGTAGTGTCGCCGAGCAGGAAGCGACGTTCGATACCGGAAAGTTCGATCAGCGCCATGCGCCTACTTCGCCTTGGCTTGGGTCTGCGTTTTATCGTCCGGCGTTACCTTGGCGCCGGCCTTGACGCCTTCCTTGTCCAGCGAGGTGACGATGCGCTCGCCAGCGGTCAGGCCCTCCACCACTTCGGTGTATTCCCAGTTGGCCAGCCCGGCCTTGATCAGGCGCTCTTCGAGCTTGCCGCTATCGGCGTTGAAAACCAGCACCTTGCCGCCTTCCTGAATAGCCGCGGTCGGGATGCGCAGCACCTGGTCGCGGCCGGCGAGGATGATCTCGACGTCGGCGCTGTAGCCAACGAGCAGCTTGCCGGCTTCAGCCGGTTTTTCGAAATCAACCTCGATGTCGACCGTCCGCGCCTGCTTTTCGACGGCTGAAACGTAGGGCGCGACGCGCCGCACCTTGCCGGGCAGAGTTTTGCCGGGCAAGGCATCGAGCGTGATGCGCACCGGCTGGCCGATCTGGATTTTCGGTGCATCGACCTCGTCCATCGGCGCCTTGACGTAGAGGCAGGAGTCATCGATCAGGTCGATGGCCGGCGGGGTCGGTACGCCTGGCGGCGAGGGTGTCGAGTATTCGCCCAGTTCGCCGACGATCTTGGCGACGATGCCGTCAAACGGGGCGTACAAGGCGACGCGGCCCTGCTCGACGCGAGTCGTCTTCAGCTTCGCTTCGGCCTGGGCGATGTCAGCCTTGGCGGTATTACAACCGGCGCGGCGGACTTCGGCATCGGTGCGCGCCGCCTCTTCCTTGCTGGTTGAAACGAAGCCTTTGGCGCGCAGCTCGCTTTGTCGTTTTGCCTCTTTTTCCGCGTTGTCTGCCGCGATGCAGGCTTCCTCGCTACGCTTGGCGCTCAGCGTCATCTGCGCCTGGGCCAGGGCGCTTTGCGCCTGCTGGTCATCGTTCCACAGCTTGAGCAGCAACTGTCCCTTCTTGACCTTGTCCCCTTCCTTGACGCCGAGGTATTCGATGCGCCCACCGATGATCGTCGACAGCTTGGTGCGCTGGCAGGCTTCGACGGTGCCGGCGCGGGTGTTGGCCAACGTCGCCTCGACCTTGCCTTCGGCCACTTCCTTGAGGACGACAGGGATCGGTTTCGGCCGGGTGAAAAAGAACAGGCCAAGGCCAATGATGGCGATGACGGCAATGAGGATGACGATGCGACGCATACTGATTCCTAGCGAAAACCGGGCAGCCAGCCGGATTGTTCGTGGCCCCAGACCGGTTCGAGCATTCCTTGGTAGAGGGCTTCGATGACCGGCGGCTCCTGCCACGGTTCGTTCATGAAAGTCAGACCGATCTCTTCCACCGTGCGTCCCGACCAGTAGTGGTCAGCGACTTCGTCAAGGGCGCCGAGCGACAGGCTGTGCGGCAGGCGCAGGTAATCGAGCCAGCTGGCGTCGTGGAAGGAGCAGATATAAGCACCCTTGGTGCGCGAACAGGCCAGGTTTTTGCCAAAGACCTTTTGCGGGTGCTTGAGGCGGAAGGTCGTCGCGTCGGTCCGCGTGGCAAATTGCAGCAGGGCGTGCAGACGGCTCGGGAAGTGGTTGTAGCGCCGCTGCCTGAAATACTCCAGGTGATACTCGGCAAAATAGTTCTGCACCGACAGCAACTGATCGCTGGGCGTCGGTGCACCGCCTTCCGGCGCGGCCAGTGTGCCGCCGAAAGGGCTGCCTTTTAGAATGTCCCAGCCCGGCAACTCGGCGCCGGGCTCGAGCCAGCAGAAGAGTTCCAGTGTTGCGGTGTCCTTGATCAGATTGTCCATGGACCTAAGGGGTGGGAGTGAATGCCGCTATTCTGAACGATTGGGCGACTTTGACCAAACGACGCATGGCAAACTGAACGATCCATGACGAAATAATATCCAAACTCGAATATGATTGAATTTACATAATTTTCCAGACAGGAGGGATGCGCTGGGGAGCTTTGCCGGTCTTGCTCAGAAGTGGCAAGACGGCTTGGCGTAACCCCTTTGCGTGTTGGCGGAATGAACCTGCGGAAGGTTTTTCTCAGCGTGCTGCTGGCCTTGGCCGGGGGGCTGATCTTGATCGGCGGCGTGACCGTGGGCGCGTTGTCGGCATACAACGAGGCTTATCAGGCGGCCCGACATCGCCAGGAGTCCTTGCTCCTGATGAACGGCGTGCGCCAGGAAGTCGATTTGTTGAGCCGGCTGGTCACTTCGTATGTCACAACGGCCAATCCGCGTTTCCTGATCTACTACTACGACATACTGGCCATCCGCGAAGGTAGCAAGGCTGCGCCTGATGCCGCGTCGGCAACCTATTGGGAGCAGGTGATCGGCGGCCTGCGGACCCATGTTCAGTCGCCGCCTGGGCCGGGGGTCGCGCTGATCGAACGAACCAGTCGCCTGGGGTTCGATGCTGAGGAGCAGGCGCTACTCCGCCGAGTGTTCCAGATTACCGAGCAGATGAAGGAGGTCGAGCAGATCGCCTTTGCGGCAACGCAGGGCTTGTACGACCCGGTCAAGCGCGAAGTCGTTTCTGAAGCCGAACCCCAGCGCGAATTCGCCAACAATTTGCTGCACGAGGGACATTACCTGAAGCTGCGGGCTGAACTGGCGATGTCAGTCGAAGACTTGGCCAAACAGGTCGACCAGCGGACGATCAAGGATCTGGTTCAGGCCGGGGAGATGCTGCGGGGCTGGATTATTGCCGCACTGCTTCTGCTTCTTGGGGCCGGTGCGGTGTTGCTGATCAGCTACAACTATCTGAAGAAGCACTTGCTGGCCCCGTTGACGGCCTTGCATCAGACAGCCATCGCCTTGTCCAAAAAAGCCTTTCACCAGCGCGTCGGCGATCTGCAGGGGGTTGAAGAGGTGCAGGCGCTGGCTGCGACGATTGATAGCATGGCTGCGGCGATCGAGGCTGATCTTGAGCAGCGCGAGCTGGTCCAGCGCGCATTGCGGCAGGCAAGGGCAAGGGCTGAGGTGGCGGCAGAGGCGAAGTCGATCTTTCTTGCCAACATGAGTCACGAAATTCGGACGCCGATGAATGCCATTCTCGGCATGGCCTATCTGGCCTTGAAATCCAAGCTGCCGCCACGGCAGCACGATTACGTCGCCAAGATTCATTCGGCTGCCCGCTCGTTGCTCGGCATCCTGAACGATATTCTCGATTTTTCGAAGATCGAGGCGGGCAAGGTTGCCCTCGAATCCGTTCTCTTCGATATCGAGACCGTGCTTCAGAATGCCCTGTTCATGGTTCAGCAGAAGGTTGAGGGAAAGCAGATCGAGCTTATTCTCGACTTCAAGCCTTCGCGCTCGATGCGTTATTTGCTGGGTGACCCCTTGCGCCTCGGGCAGGTGCTGATCAACTTGCTCAGTAATGCAGTCAAGTTCACCGAGCAAGGTCATGTCCGTCTGGTAGTCAGCGAGGCCGCCTGCGATGGCGCGACCTCTACGATTGCCTTTCGGGTCGAGGATACCGGGATAGGCATGAGCCCCGAGCAGGTCGGGCGCTTGTTTCAGGAGTTTTCCCAGGCCGATGGGTCGACAACGAGAAAATACGGCGGAACCGGATTGGGCTTGGCCATTTCCAAACGCCTGGTGGCTGCCATGAGCGGGGAAATCGGTGTCGAGAGCAGCCTTGGCAAGGGTAGCGTGTTTCATTTCACCATTCAGTTGCCTTTTGCCTCAGAGGAAGCTGCCGATGGCGTGGCACCGGATGCCTTGACATGTCAGCGGGCACTCGTGGTGGATGATTATCCGGCGGCGCGAGACGGCATGGTCGACATGTTGTTGGCCATGGGGTGCAAGGAGGTCGATCAGGCGGCGGATGGTGCTGGAGCCATTGCCCGACTGGCGATGGCCGCCGCCAAGGGTGAAGATTATGATCTGCTCGTTCTCGAATGGTTGCTGCCGGATATGAGTGGCGGAGAGGTGATCGACGCGCTTCAGGCCAAAGCCATTGCGTTGCCGGCAAGAACGATCGTGGTTTCGGCGACCGACTCTGCCGTGCTGCGGCTGGATGTGACCCATCCCGGGATTTCCGAAGTGGTTCAGAAGCCGCTGCTGCCCAGTGTGCTGCGCCGAATCTGCGCAGAGGATTCTGAGGATTATGGGATTCCCGCTCTGGAAGAAGGTGGCGGTGCGTCGGAAAGCCTCCTGGGATTATCAATATTGCTGGTTGAAGACAATGACGTAAACCAGCAGGTTGCTGGCGAAATTCTCCGGGGTTGGGGGGCGCATGTGACGGTTGCAGGGAACGGCCAGATCGCCCTTGATCTGCTCTATTCGCATGCTCCGGACTACTACGCAGCAGTACTGATGGATCTGGAAATGCCGGTGATGGATGGTCGAGAGGCGACACGTCGCGTACGCGACGACGAGCGGTTTCACGACTTGCCGATTATCGTGATGACGGCACACGTCGCCGGGCATGGCATGCGGGATCGTCTGGTGCCCGGGGTGAGCGGCTATATCTCCAAGCCGTTCGAGCCTGAAGAGTTGCAGGCCATCCTGAAACCCTACTGGCGCGGCCTCCAACCGGTTGAAATCGCGTCTGGCGTTATGGCGGGCACTGATTCCGATGCGGATGAGGGGTTTGTTGCCGCTTTGGAGTCGCTGTTCGAGATCGACTCGGTCCTGCTGCTTCGCCGCTTTGCCGGTCGCTTGCCATTTCTTGCTCGCGCCCTTGCTAGTTTTGTGGAAGATTGCCGGAACTGGTCGGGCCGGCTGCATGAGTCACTGGCCAGAGGTGAGTTTGAGGCCGCCCGTAGGCAAGTGCATACGCTGAAGGGATTGGCCGGAACGTTCGCGATGACTCGCCTGCAGTCGGCCTTGATCGAACTTGAACTCGTCATGAAGGCCGGGGGCGTCGAACTATCCGGTGAAATCGCTGAAGTTGATTCTCAGCTTCAAGCGCTGTTGTCAGGCCTTGAAGGTTTTCCGGGATATGGTTCCGAGCCAGTTGCCATCCCTTTGCCTGGTGAGTTTGATGAAGCGCTGGAGAAGTTCCGCGAGCAATTGCGCCAAGGGGATGGTGAAGCCGAGGAAGTCTGGCGCCAAATCAAGGAAAACATGACGACGATTTATTCGGCGCGGCAGATAGCGGCGATTGATCGCGCAATCAGTCTATGGAATTTCGATGAAGCCCTCAGTCTTATCGATCGGGCTAGTCACGCTGGAGGTGGTCAATAGTGAGTGAAGCAGAGAGCGAAAAGCGGGCGAATATTCTGGTCATCGATGACACTCCGGGCAACCTGAGTCTCTTGAACCAGCTCCTGCGTACGCAGTATCGCGTCAAGCTTGCCAATGGTGGCGTCAAAGGCTTGGCGCTGGCGCTTGCCGCGCCGCCGGACTTGATCCTGCTTGACATCATGATGCCGGAAATGGATGGCTACGAGGTGTTCCAGCGTCTGAAGGCAAATCCGGTGACGCGTGATATTCCAGTCATTTTTCTGACCGCCAAGGCAGGGGTGGAGGATGAGGAGCACGGCCTGGCCCTGGGGGCGGTCGACTTCATTCACAAACCGATTGCACCGTCTGTCGTCCTGGCCCGGGTGCGTACCCACCTGCAGATACGGAACTGGCAAACCTTCCTCGAGGACAAGAGCGTCTGGTTGCAAGGCGAGGTCGAGCGCCGCGTGAACGAGGTGCTACACCTTCAGGAGGCGGCTATCCGGGTCATGGTTTCCCTGGCCGAATTTCGGGATGAGTGCACCGGCAACCATATTCGCCGCACTCAGGATTACGTCCGCTTGCTGGCGGAATATATCAGCCGACAGGAACGTGATCGCGAGTTCCTGGGGGCCGAGCAGATCGACCAGATTGCCAAGGCAGCCCCTTTGCACGACATCGGTAAGATCGCTATCCCTGATCACATCCTGCTCAAGCCGGGCAAGCATACCCCCGAAGAGTTCGAGATCATGAAAACGCACAGCGTCAAGGGTGAGGGGATGCTGCTCCGTTCCCTGAGAGAGCTGGGGGATGACAATGCAATGCTGCATTTCGCCGGGCAGATAGCACGCAGCCATCATGAGCGCTGGGATGGTGGGGGCTACCCGGACGGGCTTGCCGGAGATTCCATCCCGCTGGCAGCAAGACTGATGGCGGTGGCTGATGTCTATGATGCCCTTCGTTCGCGACGCCCTTACAAGGAGGCGTTCAGCCATCCGGAGGCAGTTGGCATCTTGCGTGAAGGACGCGGCAAACATTTTGATCCGCTGCTGATTGATGCTTTTCTCGCCCAGGAAAGCATTTTCTCGGAAATTGCCATTAAACTTGCCGATGAATAACCTTGTCATGTCCTGACTGGACGCTGCCATATATGCAAAAAAGACTGTTAAGTACTGCGTTACTGCCCTTGCTGGCGGTTATGGCCATGCCGGCGCAGGCGGTCGACCTGACGTGGTCCGGATTCGGCACGTTCGGCTACGCCCGCTCTGATCAATCATTCAATTACCAGCGTTTCATCAGTGATGACGGTACGCTCAAGCGGGATACCGTGCTCGGCGCCCAGGTCGATGCGCGCTTCTCGCAGGAGTGGAGCGCCACTGTTCAAGCCAAGGCTGCCCCCTCAGATCATTCCGATTCCCAATGGCAGGCCTCGGTCGCCTGGGCCTTCCTTTCCTGGCGGCCGAGCGATGACTGGCTGATTCGAGCCGGCAAGATTCGCCTGCCGATGATGCTGAACACGGAAAACAGTGATGTTGGCGCGACCTACGACTTCGCTCGCCTGCCACTGGAAGTCTATTCGATTGCCCCAACCACGGACGTTATCGGGGTGAGCATCAGCAAGACCTGGCTGGGGGACTCGTTCGACTGGACTGCCGAGGCCTACACCGGCGAGACGAGTACTTACTGGCGATACTACGGGCGCGACAGAACGATGGACAAGGCAAACTCGCCGGGTAGCTGGTTTTTGCCGATCGACATGAAGAGCAGTGGCCTGGTTCTCACGGCGCGCAGCTTTGAGCACACCTTCCGTATTGGCTATCACGAAGGCCAGGCTTCGCGGCCCGGGGAGAAAACAGGGGCCGGGTTTGAGTATCTCAATCCGCCAGGGGTGTACCTGCTTTCGTCGGGCGGCGTTGATAAGCTCCGCGTTCCTATCGTCACTTTGGGTGCCAGTGTCTCGTTACCGGTCGAGTTTCGCCTGACCGGTGAATACGCACAGGCAAAGGTTGAGAGCGCCAGTCGTGGCCTGAGTCGCTGGGGGGCTTATCTTGCCCTGACGAAGCGTATCGGGGCCTGGACGCCTTATGTTTCTTACGCAAAAACGAAGTCAACGGATGAGGCGCTGGGGCTGTATCAACGGATCAACGCTAACGCCGGTGTTGTGCCAGCCCCGCTGCGCAACAGCCAAACCCTGATGGCCGACATCACAGCACCTTATGATCAGTCGACGATAGCGCTCGGAACGTCATTCGCTGTGAGCCCGAAGAGCCTGATCAAGACGGAGATTTCCCGGGTCAGGACGGGGGTGGCTTCCAGTTTCATTGATGCGCCGGCCGGTGGCGATAGCGGCAATCGGCACATCAATATCTTCTCGCTCTCTTACAGCTTCAGCTTCTGAGAGACATTGATGATCCTCCGGGCACTCCTCCTTCTCTCTCTGTTGTTGGGCGGGTTGGTGGCCGCGGCGGGAGATGACCTGGTGGTTATCGGGCATTCCTCATTGCCGAAAACGGACCGAGTGACCCTGCAGCGGCTATACACCGGACGCATCGTCTCCATTGGTGCCCAGACTGTAACGCCACTTAACCTGCCGCCGGGGAGCGCTGCACGCGACGATTTTCTGCAAATGGTCATGGAGCAGAACGAGGAGCAATACACAGGTTACTGGCTGGTCCGGCGCTATGTCGGCAAGGGTTCGCCGCCGAAGGAACTGGGCAGCGTCGACGAGGTTGTGAGGCATGTGGTCTCGACTCCCGGGGCGGTCGGCTACGTTCCATTGTCAAAGGTGCCACCCGGTGCCAATGTGATTTTTAGGCGCTAGCTGAAAACAAAAGGCGCTGGCTTTTTTTCGGGGGAGTGCTAAGCTGAAAGCGTGTGAGGTTTGCAGCAAGCCTGATACGAAGTTGCGGTACTCGCTGCGCTGCAGGAGACTTTATGGCAGTTGTCACAGGAAGCGTTCTTGAGATTACCGTGTAGTACTCCGTAACGGCGAATAGCCGAATGCCTTGACCGAGTGTCAGGGTTGCAGTAACCGAAGCCCATGCCTGAAACGCATGGGCTTCACGTTTTTCGGGAATGAAAATGCAAATTCAACGCCATGGAACGACCCGCCGTTACTCGGACAGCGTCGTCCACAACGCGACCGTATATCTCGTCGAAGTGCCGTCCAATCTCGATGGCGACATTGCCGCCCAGACCGAAAACCTGCTGGCCAGCATCGATAGCCTGTTGGCTCAGGCAGGCAGCGACCGGACAAAGCTCCTGATGGTCACCATTTATCTGGCGGACATGGCGGACTATGACGCGATGAACGCGATTTGGGATGCCTGGGTTCCTGAAGGGCATGCGCCAGTGCGTGCGTGTTTGCAGGCTCGACTGTCCAATCCCGGCTATCGGATCGAAATGGTCTTGACCGCAGCGGTCGCTCAGGCCTGAACGTCGGCGCTGCAGTCGCAGCCCTTGCCGGCTGAAATCCAGCGGGTAAAAAGGCGGTTGGCCAGCGGCACGCCGCTGCTCGGCAGCCAGTTCAAGTAACGCTGCGGATGAACGAGCAGGCCACACAGATAGCGGCTTTGTTCGGCGGACCATTCCAGCGCCGGGCATGGCCCCTGGCTTTGCAGGAACCGTAGGCGTGCGGCAGGGCAGGTTTCCAGCGCACAGCAGACGCCGCAGCCGTTGCACGCCTGGCCCTCAGGTGGCTTGGTCGGCGCGGTCGCGTGGAGGTGAATGGTTTGTTCTGGCACGTTGCGTAATGAACCATGTCTGGCCAAATTGATCAAACACCAGTGATATTTCCCAAGGAGTTCGTGATGACGAAACTGATTTCCGCTTTGCTGGCAACCGTGTTTGCATTCGTCAGTGTTTCAGCATTGGCGTGTGGCGACAAGGCGAAAGATGAAAAGCAGATGAGTACGCCGGCCAAGCCCAAGATTTAGTGGTGCTGGCAGGAAAAGAGGCGGCTTTGGCCGCCTCTTTGCGTTTAAGGCCGGGCGAGGAATAGTTCAGGATCGACCGGCGTGTTGTTGAGAATGACCGCCCAGTGCAAATGCGGGCCGGTGACTCGCCCGGTGGCCCCGACTGCACCGAGCGGAATCCCTTTTTTGACTACCTGTCCGGCGCGAACGTCGATGCGGGACAGGTGCATGTAAGCCGTAATCAGCCCTTGTCCATGGTCGATGAAGACGGTGTTGCCGTTGAAGAAGTAATTGCCGACGTTGGCGACGATGCCGTCAGCCGGGGCGATGATCGGTGCGCCGGTGCCGACGGCAACATCCAGTCCGGCATGTGGATTGCGCGGCTGGCCGTTGAAGATGCGGCGCAGGCCAAAGCGCGAGGACAGCGGTCCGCTGGCCGGCAGCGTGAACTCGGTGGCCGGCGCCGGATCGGCAAAGTGTTTCTTGATCGCCTCGGTGATTTTTTGCTCGCGCTCGATGCGGGCCAGATCCTCTGCGTTCGGTTCGACCTTGCGCTTGTCCTTGATGGTCAGGCGCTGTTCCGGATAATTCTTGATCTGAACGGCGACCTGTCTGGTCGTCGTGGTGGCTCCGCTGGATACCCGGATTTCCAGTTCGCCGGGCAGTGTGTCGAGCGGGATGCCGAGAAGCGCGAACCAACGTCCGTTGTCCCGAACGACCGCGACGGGCTGCTCTCCCCAGCGGGCGGTCGGCGCCATCTGGCTGCCTGGGCCGAGGTCGATGACGGCAACGCCGCCGGGTACCGGCGCATGCCTGGGCAGGGCAAAGGCGGTGACGGCGTGGCAGAGCAGCAGGACGAGGGCGAAGCGGAATGGTTTCATGTGCTGATGTGGCTGGCCCACCACAAGCGCAGGCGGAGGCCGATTTCACTGGTGTAGCCGACGGAAACAGCGCGGATATTGCCAGCCGGGTCGACAATGACGAAGGTGGGAACGACGCGCGATCCGTATTGCTGAAAGGCTTGTGACTCGGAATCGGCCAGCGTTGGCCAAGTGTATTCCCTTTGCCGCATGGTTTCGGCAACCTTGGCGGTCGGCCCGGACTGAATCGCGACGGTGATGACCGGCCAGTCTTCCGCTAGATTGGAGACGGTGCCCGACGTCGTCCTGCAGATACCGCACCACTCTGCCCAGAAATAGATCAGCCCGGCCTTGTCAGGATGTTGCTGGCGCCATGTCGCCAGATTGAAGGTCGTTCCATCGACCAGTTGCCCGGCAAAATTGGGAGCGGGGCCACGCGGCGCATTACGTGTCTGCCAAGCCTGGAAAGCGGCGAACAGGACGATGAAAATCAGCGCTTCGATCGCCCAGCGCCGCCAGCGGGGCGGTTTCACGGCAGGAGGAGAAGTCTCGGTCAAGCGGTCGGCGGCTTAAAGGCGCTCGGCCTTGAAGGTGTTGCACTGATTCATGTCGCCGGTTTCAAAGCCTTTCCTGAACCAGCGGACGCGCTGCTCGGAACTGCCGTGCGTGAAGCTTTCCGGGACGATGCGGCCCTGTGCCTGTTGCTGCAGGCGGTCATCGCCGATGGCCGAGGCAGCGGTCAGCGCGGCTTCCAGATCACCCGGCTCAAGAACGCTCTTCATGGTATCGGTACGCTTGCCCCAGACGCCGGCCAGGCAGTCGGCCTGCAGTTCCATGCGCACGGACAGGGCGTTGCCTTCTGCCTTGCCCGCACGCTGGCGGGCTTGATGCACCTTGTCGGCAATGCCGAGCAGGTTCTGCACGTGATGGCCGACTTCATGGGCAACGACATAGGCCTGGGCGAACTCGCCCGGGGCCTTGAAGCGCTCCTTCAGTTCGCGATAGAAGGCAAGGTCGATGTAAACCTTGTGGTCGCCGGGGCAGTAGAACGGGCCCATCGCCGTTTGTCCGGTGCCGCAGGCGGTGGGGGTGGCGCCGGTAAACAGCACCAGCTTGGGGTTCTCGTACTGGCGGCCATTTTGCTGGAAAGCGGTGGTCCACACGTCCTCCGTCGAGGCCAGTACCTTGGAAACGAAAAGGGCGGTGTGATCGTTGGCCGGCGGCTTGTGGGCGGCTGGCGCTTCCTGCCGGGCCAGCGGCGTCTGTTCGATGAAACCGAGCAGGGTCATCGGGTTGATGCCGGTGAAGTAGCTGACGACCAGCGCCAGTGCGATGCCGCCGATGCCGACCCCGCCGCGACTTATGCCACCACCGCCGCCCCGGCGGTCTTCAACGTTGTCGCTTTCGCGGTAGTCATCCATACGCATGGCAGTTCCTCAGCGGTAAAGGTTGATGGCGTCGCGGGTTTCGAGCGCTACCTTGCGGGCGGCGGCAGCGAAGTGTTCATCCTTGCCAGCGTAGAGAATGGCACGCGACGAGTTGATCATCAAGCCAGTGCCATTGGCGGTACGGCCGGCGCGGACAGTGGCTTCGATGTCGCCACCCTGGGCGCCGATGCCCGGTACCAGCAGCGGCACGTCACCAACGATTTCGCGGACGCGGGCGATCTCTGCCGGGAAGGTGGCGCCGACGACCAGACTGATCTGGCCACTGCTGTTCCACTCACTGGAAGCGAGACGGGCAACGCGCTCGTACAGTTTTTCGCCGCCAACATCGAGGAATTGCAGGTCGGAACCGCCGGGATTGGAGGTTCGGCAGAGCAGGATGACACCCTTGTCCGGGTAGGCCAGGTAAGGATCAACCGAATCGCGCCCCATGTAGGGGTTGACCGTGACAGCATCGGCCTTGTAACGCTCGAAGGCCTCAACGGCGTACTGCTCGGCAGTCGAACCGATGTCGCCGCGCTTGGAGTCGAGAATGACCGGGATGCCGGGATGCTTCTCGTGGATGTGGGCGATCAGCGCTTCCAGCTGGTCCTCGGCACGGCGGGCAGCGAAATAGGCGATCTGCGGCTTGAAGGAGCAGACGAGGTCGGCGGTGGCGTCGACGATGGCGGCGCAGAATTCGAAGATCGCGTCGTTGCGGCCCTTCAGGTGGGCGGGGAACTTGGCAGGATCAGGATCGAGGCCGACGCAGAGCAGGGAGTTGTTCTTCTGCCAGGCGGCATTCAGTTGGTCGATGAAGGTGGGCGAATTCGTCATGCGGAATCCTTGGGTAGATAGCGGGAAAACTTGGCCGGCAGCAGACAGTTCTGCAGGCTGCGCTGGGTGAATATGAAGCGGCCATCGCAGATGAAGCCGAGTTGCTGCCAGTCGACTTCATTGTTCAGCATCATCGTGCATTCGATCAGGTCGCGCCGCGCGATCCGCCGGTTTTTCGGGAATAGCGCCAGGATCGAGCCGTCGAAAGCGTGGCAGTCATGCAGGAAAAAAGGTGCGGGCTTGCGCGTCCGTCCATTGACGTAGATGCGCGGGTGTTCGCTGATCGGGAAGGCACGACCCCATTGCCACCAGTTGCTTTCGTCGAACCGCCTGACCCGGCGGGCGAGCAGTTCGGCCTTGTGCTTGTCGAGATGCGGGTGCTTGATGCCATAGAGCATGCGGCGGGTTTCGCCGGTATCCACGGTTTTCGAATAAACGAATTCCATGTTGCCCTTGGGGTGTGAGTAAATCTGGTCGGCGCCGGAAACGGCCCCGACCTTGACATCGAAGACATCGGCAAAACGCACGCTGTGGTCATCGCGCAGGAACATCAGCTGCCCGTTGGCTTCAGTGAAGGTGCGGCCGTCCTCCATCAGGCGATCCCGCCGCCCCTTTTCGAAACGGAAAATGGCGCAGTTCGGCGTGTGGTCGCCGAAGACCCGCACGTCGCCAGTTTCGTAGAAATGCGTGATGCTGCCTTGTTCGAACAGCCAGGCATTGAGCTTCTTGGCGGCCGTCAGCTTGATGAACTCGCGCGGCACGATGAAGACCAGCTCGCCGCCCGGCTTCAGGTGGCGGATGCATTTTTCGATGAAGAAGAGGAAAAGGTTGCTGCGCCCGTCGAAAAGCTCCGACTTCAGCTGTTTTCTCGTGCTGGCAGCGACATCCTGCAGCCGTACGTAAGGCGGATTACCGATGATGGTGTCGAACTGCTCGCTCAGCGGGTAATCGAAAAAGTCGCGCACCAGCGACCCTTCCGGCGCGACGCGTTGGTCGATCTCGATGCCGACGCAGTCGGTACCGCGCTGACGCAGGGTGCTGAAGAAGGCGCCATCGCCAGCCGATGGCTCCAGCGTACGCCCCTTGTTCCTGCATAGGTCAAGCATGAAGGCCACCACGTTGGGCGGCGTGAAGACCTGGCCGAGTTGGGCGACATCGCGACTCATGCTCAGTGGTCGCTGTTGTCGGTGGGCGAAGTCCGGAAGGCAGCCGATTCCGACTGCTGTTCGCGGGCTTTTTTCTCCCAGTAGCGTTCGTTCTTGCTCTCGTCGGCAAAGCGGAAACGGCCGTAGAGCTCGCAGCCCTTCATGCCCGGATCGCACGGCAGGTTGTTGATCTTGGTGCAGCGATCAGCAACCTCGTGCGGGCAACCCCATCCGCCGGCCATTGCCTTAGCTCGCCTTGCCCCACGAATCCTTCAGCGTGACGGCCCGGTTGAATACCGGTGCCCCCGCCCTGGAGTCGACGCGGTCGGCCACAAAGTAGCCGTGGCGCTCGAACTGGAATCGCTCTTCCGGCTGGGCATCGCGCAGACAAGGTTCGAGCTGGGCGGTAATCGTCTGGCAGGACTCCGTGTTCATGTCATCGAGGAAGTCGCGCTCCAGATCCGGTGCATCGCCTTCGCGGCGTGCGCCGGGGGCGGGCACCTTGAACAGGCGCTCGTAGAGGCGAATTTCGGCTTGATACGACTGGGCAGCAGAGACCCAGTGCAGATTGCCCTTGACCTTGACGCTGTCGGCGCCCGGCGTGCCGGACTTGGTGTCGGGCAGGTAGTTGCAATGCACGGCGATGACCTTGCCGTTTTCATCCTTGTCGCAACCGGTGCATTCGACGATGTAGCCGTACTTCAGGCGGGCCATGTTGCCCGGGAACAGGCGGCGATAACCCTTGCTCGGGACTTCCATGAAGTCTTCGCCTTCGATCCACAGTTCTCGGCTGAAAGGCATGGAACGCTGGCCGAGTTCAGGATGCAGCGGGTGATTCGGTGCAAAGCATTCCTCGACCTGGCCTTCCGGGTAGTTGTCGATGATCAGCTTGACCGGGTCGAGCACGGCAACGCGGCGCTGGTCGGACTCGTTCATCACCTCGCGCATGGCGTCTTCAAACAGCACGTAGTCGATCAGCGAATCGTTCTTCGAGACACCGATACGCTCTGCAAACAGGCGGAAGCCTTCGGCCGAATAGCCACGGCGGCGGGCGCCGACCAGGGTCGGCATGCGCGGATCGTCCCAGCCGGTGACGTGTTTTTCATCGACGAGCTGGATCAGCTTGCGCTTGGAGAGCACGACGTAGGTCAGGTTGAGGCGCGAGAACTCGATCTGCTGCGGCAGCGGGCGCTGCATCAGGCCGGCTTCGGCCAGGCGCTCGAGCAGCCAGTCGTAGAACGGGCGCTGGTCTTCGAATTCGAGTGTGCAGATCGAATGCGTGATGTTTTCCAGTGCATCCTCGATCGGATGGGCGAAGGTGTACATCGGATACACGCAGTACTTGTCGCCGGTGTTGTGGTGCGTGGCGTGGCGGATGCGGTAGATGGCCGGGTCGCGCAGGTTGATGTTGGGCGCGGCCATGTCGATCTTGGCGCGCAGGATGTGGGCGCCATCGGCGAACTCACCGGCCTGCATGCGCTTGAACAGATCCATGTTCTCGGCGACGGATCGGTCGCGGAACGGCGAGTTCTTTCCGGGCTGGGTCAGGGTGCCGCGATTGGCGCGCATCTCGTCGGCCGACTGGCTATCGACGTAGGCGTGGCCGGCGCTGATCAGTGCCTCGGCGCACTGCAGCATCCAGTCGAAATAATTCGATGCGTAGTAAAGATTGGTTTCGCCCGCCTGCTCCCACGAGCAACCCAGCCATTTGACGGCATCGATGATCGAATCGACGTACTCCTGGTCTTCCTTCTCCGGGTTGGTATCGTCGAAACGCAAGTGGCAGCGGCCGCCGTACTGCTGGGCAAGGCCGAAATTGAGCAGGATGGATTTGGCATGGCCGAAGTGCAGGTAGCCGTTCGGCTCGGGCGGGAAGCGGGTGCGCAGTTTGGCCGGGTCGAGCGGGGCGGCAGCGTGGTCGGCGGCGATACCGGGGTGGCCGGCCCAATGGCGTTGGGCGTGCTTGCCGGCAGCAAGGTCGGCTTCGACGATGTTCTTGATGAAATTGGCGGCGGGGGCGACTTCGGGTTTATTGGGGCTGCTCACGGTAAAACCTCGTTGATTAAGCGCGCTATTTTAACCGCCAGTGACCACCAAGGCAGTAGAATTCGCCCATGTCTGCCCTGCACCATCTTTCTGCGCTCAATTTCCTCGCTGTCGGCCTCGGCGCGGCCTTTGGCGCCTGGTCGCGCTGGCTGCTCGGGCTGGCCCTGAACCCGCTATTTGTTGCGCTGCCGCTCGGTACGCTGGCGGCCAACGTGATCGGTGGTTATCTGGTTGGCGTGGCGGTCGGGCTGTTTCACCTCAACACGCATTTCCCGCTGGCCTGGAAGCTGTTTGCGATCACCGGTTTTCTCGGTGGATTGACGACCTTTTCCACCTTCTCGGCCGAAGTGGTCGAGCGCCTGCTGGCTGGCCAGCCGGCTTGGGCCATTGGCCTGGCGTCAGTGCATCTGGCCGGCTCCCTGACCGCAACTTATCTCGGTTTGCTGACTGTCGGCGCAACGCGAATCTGGGCCTGATCCTGGAATCATCAGCAGCAGCCTGGCTGAGCTGCTTTTACTTACTTGCAAAAGCCGGCGACAGCCGTCCGAGGAAATTTTCAACAGCTGCCGTGTAGGCCGGATCTGCGCCAAGCTGCGCATTTATATCGCCGTGCGTCTTGTCCAGCGGCAGGACTTCGGCCAGACCGCCCAGCCCGACTGCCTTGGCAGCGAAGGCCCAGGCTTGTGGGCAAGCCTCTTCGCGACGGTTGGAGCAGACAGCGAGAATCGGTGCTGTGGCATGCCGTAACTGATGAAAGGGCGAGGCCGCTGCCCAGTCTGCCGGGGAGCTGCCGAAGGCCCGGTCGTAAAGCCGGAAATGGCGGGCATTCATGATCGCCGGCACATCCAGCGCGCCACTGTCGAGCAATACGAAACCCAGTGGCGTCTTTGCTCCCGCTTCGGCCAGCAGCTCAGGTCGTGCGGCGAGCAGTGCGATCAGATGCGCGCCGGCCGAATGCCCCATCAATACAATATTGCTGCGATCCACGCCCAGTCTGGCTGAGTTTTTCTCGATGTAGGCCAGCGCCCGTGCCACGTCGCGCGCCTGCTCCAGCGGCGGCGCCTTGGGTTGCATGCGGTAGTTGATGCTGACGAAGGCAATGCCACGCGGTAACCAGCGTTCCACCTTGTTATCGACTACCCGGCCCATCTCCTTGTCGCCGCGAATCCAGCCGCCACCGTGCACCATCAGAATCAACGGCGCAGACTGGGTGCCCGGTGGGGCATGCAGGTCAAAGCGCTGTTCGGGCTCGGGGCCGTAAGCCGCATCGCTCAGGCTTGGGGCTGCATTGGCGCAGGCGACGAAGCCGGCAAGAAGCAGGGTAGAAAGCAGTCGCATGGTGGATTCCCTTCTATCAATGTCAGCCGGCGCCGAGCGCCGTTCGCAAGGCACGGCCGCCAGTCGGGGTCAGTAACAGCCCGAGCGCCCCGCAATTGAGCAGGACGGTGGCCCAGAAGACGATCAGGAACGAGGGTTTGGACGACTTGTGGCGCAGACGGTATTGCGCCAGCAGCGCCCCCGGCCAGCCGCCGAGCAGGGCCAGCAGATGCAGTGTGTTTTCGGCGATGCGCCAGCGACCATCGCGCGCCGCCGATTTGTCCAGCGCGTAGGCAATGAAGGCGGTAATGCTGATCGCCGCGTAGAAGGCCAGCAACAGGGGGTGCATCTTGCCGGCGATGGCGGCGGCACTCAAAAAGGCAAAAAAGAAACTGGCCAGTACCAGTGGCCAACGGCCCGGTCCCGCATCTGCGGTAACACGCTGGCGCCCGGTGCCGCGCACGAACTCGACCGCACTCGCCCGCAAGCGCCCTTGGTTGTCCTGCTGCAGTTCGTAGGTGACGATCTCCTCGCCGACCGGCCGCGGCTGGCGCCGGGCAAAAGCCTTGATGTGCAGGAAAACTGGCTCACCACCACCATTGGGGGTAATGAAGCCGTAGCCCTGATCATCCTTCCAGTTGGTAATTCTTCCCTGAAACCGCATGCCTGTCCGTGTCCTGAATAGTCAGGTGGCATTTTCCACGATTCAGACCACGTAGAACAGGATGGCGATGAAATGCATCAAGCTGCCGGCGATCACGAACAGGTGCCAGATGCCGTGCCAGTGGCGGAATCGCTCGTCAAAGGCAAAGAAGATGATGCCCACGGTGTAGAACACCCCGCCCGCCGCCAGCCACAAAAAGCCGGCCAGGCCGAGACTGGCCAGCAGCGGCTCGATGGCGACCAGCACGATCCAGCCCATCACTGCATAGATCACCAGCGACAGAATGCGTGCCTCCGAGCGTGGCTTGATCTCCTGCAACATGCCGATTGCCGCCAGCGCCCAGACGATGCCGAAAAGCCACCATCCCCACGCGCCGCGCAGACTGATCAGGCAGAACGGTGTGTAGCTGCCGGCGATCAGCAGGTAGATCGAGAGATGATCCAGCTTGCGCAAGACCCGTTTCACCCGTCCGCGCACGCTGTGATAGATCGTCGAGATGCTGTACAGCATGACCAGCGTCACGCCATAGACAGCGACGCTGACCGTCTTCAGCAGATCGCCGCCAGCCGCGGCGACAACGATCAGCCAGATCGCACCGGTCAGCGCCAGCAGGGCGCCGCACAGGTGGGTCCAGGCGTTGAAACGTTCTCCGTAATACATCGTCAGTCTTTGCAAAAAGCTACAGTTGGGTTGCCAGGGCTGCGCTGCAATAGATTTCCAGCTGCTGGTCGTAGTCCGTGAAGTGGGCTTGCAGGGTCTGGTGGATGCGGTCGATACCTTCGATGGCCAGCACACAATTGCCATCTTCGGAAAACACCACCCGGATTTCCTTGAGCTGCAGTGCAATTTCCATGTGCGCCTGATTGTGGGCGATGCGATGAGCCGCAGGAGCCACTTCCTCCATGAACATCGATTCGATCACGTTATGTTTGAGCGTTGTCTCCACGAACGAGCGGATCAGTTGCTCGATATTTCCGTGGCAGACACCCCGCCGGTTGGGGGCACAATCGTTGCAATTGTCGATCTTCCCCTGCTGCGTACATTCGGACCGGATACGATCAACCAACTGCAGCATTCGTTCGTGATCCCGCCGGATCCTTTCGACTGCATTATCTCCATTCGATGGCATGACTTGTTTCCCTTCCGAGAAAACTTGGTGTTCAGCGGCTATTTTCAAGAGTCACGGCGGTGCCCTGAAACTGAGTTCTTGCGACATTAACCCGGTTTCTTGCTCATCGCACTGGCTTTAGGTCGCATTGTTGGTGAACAGTTCAATGCGATCGTTTCCCAATGCAGGCTCATCCCAGTCGCCCAGGTCAGAAGACCCTGCTGAGATGATCAGCCAGTCCCCGTTCGCTGACGAAAGTCAGGTCATACATAGCCGAAAAGGCTTTGGCGTTCTCGTCACTCAGGCCGGCAATGCACATCACGAACTGTTTTGCTTCGAGCCCAAGGCGCTTTCTCAGCGCCAGGTAGCGGTCGATGTTCTGGCGGAATTCGCCGCTCTTGCACTCGATGCAGAGCGGCACCTTGCCATCGATGAGCATGAAAACATCGAGTTCATAGGGGTCGCCGTTGGCCAGCGTCAGGTTCAGGCCGCGCGTGCAGGAAAAGCGCCGACTGCGCTCCTTGGAATAGCGCAGGCAGGTCATCAGCGCATGCCACTCCAGCCATTCGCCATTAAAAAAATCCCGGATGGCCGGCGCTGCCTGCAGGATCAACCGAACATTGTTTTCCGGCTTGTTGTGGAAGCACTTGGCAACAAAGGAAAAGTCGTAAAGTCTCTGGCAAAAGGCCGAGATCGCCCTGGCATCCTCGGGTGACTTCTTCTCCAGATTGATCGTCGCGCTGGCGTGTTCCTTCTGCTGCGACCAGCGGATGCGCTCAAGCACTTCCTTGAGTACGTTCAGGTTGCCGCCGATCGCTTCGGCCACCTCGTCGAAAAAGCCACTGGTATCGACGCTGCGCAGGTTGGCCTGAACCTTGATCTGCTTCTTGTGGAACCAGTCGTAGATCGGTCCGTGCTGCAATTCGTTGGCCAGAAAGTCAGTGTTCGCCAGATCAATCTCTGCCATCGCCGGGGTGCTTGCTGCGGCCTTCGGCTCAATGGCCTTCTCTGGTATAGCAGCAGATTTCAGGCGAATCAGCTCGCGCTGAGCATCGAAATATTTATCCAGCAGCTTTTCAATGAAAAACAGCGTCGGGTAAACCGCCGCCTGGGCACCGCATTTGGGGCAGGCGATGCTCTGCCCGGCAAGGCCCTCCGGTTGTTCGGCGAGCAGGGTGCATTTGTTGCAGCGGACGATGGCCATGGCATTGAAAAAATGGTTTTGAGTATGCGTTGAGTATAGCGACAAGCGTTGGAGGTGGACTGCAACGAAACTGAAACATCCGCGTAAGACAATCACCTCATCGTTGTCACAACCCCCTTCAGGAGACTCCCATGCGTACCTTCCTCGCCACTTCCGCCATCGCCCTCGGCCTGACTGCTTGTGCTGGCCAAACCCCCGCCCCGGCCCAGCCGGCTGCAACCCCGGCACCTGCCGCTGCCGCTGCCCCGAAAGCCCCGCAATGCTGGAACGGTGATGCCGGCAAGTTCATGGATGTCGGCGTCGTGACCAAGATTTCCGGCGTCGAAGTCACCTGTGAAAAGACCAGCGACGGCAAGAACGCCCAGTGGATGGGCAAGAAGCACTAAACCAGGCTTCGCCAAGACCAAAACGCCGCCTCATCCGGGCGGCTTTTTTTATCTGCGGAATCTGGCCGCAGACAATTGGTTCGCCCTGGCTAACCCAGCACGTAACCAAGAACCAGCGCGACAAAGGCGCTGGCCCAGGCGGGAATGAACATCAGGCTCCCGCCAGCACCCGGGCTGACAAGCCAATGAGAGCGAACATCGTTTGGCGCCGTGGAAGGGTCGGCAGCCTTCGCCAGGCGCGCCTTGGCGACAAAGAAGCGATAGGCCATGTCCAGTCCGAAAATGACCGTGCAGGCAACGGTTCCGAAGAATTGACCACTTGGCAGAACCAGAATGCCGGCAGTCTGTAGCCCGATCGCACCCCCAAGTCCGGCAATTAGCCATGCCAGGCCCAACGCATTGAAAAAGATGGTCATTCAGTTTCTCTCGATAAATAGTTGCTTACGTGCGATGGCCTCCTTGCTCGCTTGTCTGAACGCCAGCACGTTACTGTGGGTCGCCTCGACCGACGGAGGTAGGACGCATTCTGTGACGGCTTGCACTACTACTTGAAAAATGCGAAAGCGAAGAAGGTTGACAGCCCCACAAGGCCGACAGCGTAGACCGCGACACAAGCGTAGATGAGGCCAGCAAGGAAACGCAGTCGAACGGAGAACTTTGGCTCAACGGGCGCCATCCTCCACGCGACCGCTGCGAACCTCGTCAGCAGCGGAGGCCAGGCGAAAATTGAGAGAGCAACGAGGAACAATGCGATCAGGAATGGGTGGCCTACAGGCAACCAATGGAACGCTTTGATCGGGAGCGCCACCGCAGCGACAACGGTGAGTGCAGGCAATTGCCAAATAAAGAGGCCTCGCCTTACTGCCCGATAAGCGGCCATGACTTTTGGGTCGCATTGCTCAATCCATCGCAGTATGGCCGGGGTGGACTGAATGGCAATTTCGATGCGGCGATTGATCAGTGCCTGGATCATGCTGCCTCGCGTTGAAAATCACCGGACGGCCGTTAGGCCGGTCCGGTGGATTGTGATGTTAGCGGGCGTCACGCGACCTCTCCCGCAAGTAAAGGCTGGTTGGTGCGAAACCAGTCCGAGGCCTCCGCATCCCAAGGCCAAACACCCGACGTATTGGGCCAGATGAGCTGTAGCGCGTCGAAGTCGGGGCCGCCATGCAGCCAGCAGGCGGAGCGCATGAACTCGGCCCTATGTTCGCGCGCGACAGGAGCAAATTGAACTGCGAATCCCTCAAGGAAACCCAAGTAGAGAACTCCGGGGAGGAATTGCTCGCCCGATCGAATCCGGCGGTTGTACTCATTGACCATCCAGTGTGACAGCTTGGAGCTGAGGCCGATGACGATGAGTTCAGGAGCACCAGATGACTTGGCGATTCCGATGGAGTACGAAAAGGGCGGTTCTACCTCCGTCGGATCAAATACAGAGGTAACGCTGCAGCCGTGCTTTTCAATGTGCTGGAGGATGTTTTGCTCGTACTGTTCCATAAGCCCGCTAACGTTTTAGGTAAGGGGCGGCCCGCTTGCGGGACGTCCCAGCGACCGAAGGGAGCGCCTTGACCGGAATGTTAGGCTTGGCCATTGTGCTTACTTTCGGAAGCGGATTTGGTGGAGCCGCCAAGCAATAGCAGCATGAGGCCTGCAGGAAATGCAGGAAGCCCAACGAAGAGCATGCCCAATGCGCCTTTGGTTGCTGGAAACTCCATATGGCTGAGTGCCGCAATGCCACCGAGAACAACCGACAGGCCACCAAATGCAAGGCACCAATTGGTAACAGAATGACGAGTTTTTGCCCGATCAGGCCCGTGAAGCAAACCAAGCAGGAGCAGCCCGACGGGCAAACCAAGACCAATTAAGCCGAAATATTCGCCAAGGGTCATTTCTACATGCCTAACGTTGTAGGTAAGGGGCGGCCCGCTTGCGGGACGTCCCAGCGGCCGAAGGCCGCGCCTTGACCGGAATGTTAGGGGGCTTTTTGCTACGAAGCTAAAGACAGTCTTGACCATAGGTGCATGCAACTGAAAGTAGGGCAAAGAACAATATGGCCGAGAGGAGCAGCAGGTATACAACTGCGAGAAAGCCTTGCAGCCACCACACCCCCTTGGTTTGGCGGAGGAACAAAAATAGACCCACCAATACTGCAGTGCCGACAGAGATTGCGGGAAGCCAATTTGGGCTTTGACGAATTGGGCCTGAATAGAAAATAAATGCACCAATCGATGCGATAACAATTGGCACAAGAAACGCCGCAATGTATCGAGTTAGATTGGGTGCGTGTGCCATCGGTGAACAACCCTAACGTTGTAGGTAAGGGGCGCTGCGCGACGCTTTATCGCGCAGCGTCCAGCGACCGGAGGGAGCGGCCTTGACCGCAGTGTTAGGCATTGGGGATTACCGGTTGGGCCATTACAAACTGGACGAGATCAGCCACGGTCTTAACTTTGTCGTAATACGGGTTACTTTCTGTGTTTTCAAGCGACCGCTGGCTACGAAATGCAATGGCGACAAGCAGTTCATCTAGATCGTCAGGATCAAGGTTGAGTCCACTTGTTTCGTAAAGCTGATCCGTTGGGCGCAGGGGGAACTTTGAGCCAGATGTACCCAATATCTTTCCCAGTTCTTCATACACGGCCCGTACGACATGGGTATCCAATTTCTTGGCGCCAATTGAACGGGCAAAGGTGCAGATGGACTCACCTTCACGAGCATTGGCCAGACGCCTCAGGCGCCGCTTTTCAAGGATGATACCTACGGCCATAGCTGCAACGAGGGGGCCCCAAACTAACGGCCAAGCAACGATGAGTGCCGCAAAAACACCAAAGAATCCGACAGCGAACATCCATTTGAGAAATGGATTTGCTCCTTCTTGTGGAAACTGAGGCATGAACCGAGACGGTGTGCGCATGATTGATGCCTAACGTTGTAGGTAAGGGGCGGCCCGCTTGCGGGACGTCCCAGCGGCCAAAGGCCGCGCCTTGACCGGGATGTTAGAAGTCATGGTCGATACCCTTAGCTGCAATGTTGGGAGTCGTCAATTCTTTAACCAGGCCAGCTAAGTCGAGAACAATATCTAAGTCTCTCTCTCGCAACATGAGTTCGTCTTCGGAAAACCCCACCAGAGCAAAAAGATGCTCGCGATCTTCAGAGTCCTTCGCGGTGCGTTCTTTGTACCTCCACGAAGAGATCATAGGAATGGTTAGTTTTTCATCCTCGTACTGGATGATGTAGTAGGTCTGACCGATCGTGAGAGCGCCTGGCATCTGAAAGCGACTTCTAACGTTTGAATTAACCCGCCGCCGTAGCGAAGCGGAGGGGACCCAAAGCGCAGCTTTGGGCGGTCGGGTTGAATGAAGGGTTAGACATCGGTGTCCTCCCTTGCGTGTGAGTAGAGATAGTAGAAGTCGTGATCGACCCCCAACTTGTACTTGGCCAAGCCCTGAACGGTTTCACGCGAGGAGTAGAGGCCGGGATAGTACGAGTGGAAATAGCCTACTAGTTGCATGCAACCTTCGTAGCGTTCGGATACTTTCCGAAAGCCATCGGGGTTTTGATCGAGTTGCGCCAGAACATCGGCGACGTGCGCCTCAAACTCTTCTGAGCGAGCCAAACGAGAATAAAGTGACCAACGCCCGAATTTTCTCTCCCGGCCGTTGTGCGGATTCAATTCGCCTTTTTTCCAAGAATCTGTAGGCGCGACGCCCACAATCTTGGTGATCTCTGAGGGGTCCAGGTCGTCACCTGTGACCGTGAAATACGCGTAGCTTTCGTTCGGCTCGGACATTGATGGAGATGTCTAACGTTGGAGGTAAAGGGCGCTGCGCGGCGCTTTATCGCGCAGCGTCCAGCGACCGCAGGGAGCGGCTTTGACTGATTGGTTAGGCATCGCCTCTACCCGACTGACTATTGAGTGTTTGGCGCGCCTTGTTGACGAACCGATTGGCCTGACGCCCCGTCAGGAGTTGATGCGCGAGTGGAAGATCGAACGCTGCGAGGTGTTCAGAACGAAAGGCGAGGATTCGTTCTGCGCGCCAGCCGTGGCAACTCTGAGCGGTGTGCAGATAGTGATGCGCGACCTGTGCGCGTAAACTTGGATGTGCGGCTACAGCTGCCAAGAGGAAGTCGAGTGCGTGCAGTCGGCGAAGTCCATGTTCTTCGCGAAGCGCGGTACCTATGAGCGACTCGACCTCGCGCGCAGCAGCCTCCGAGTTCAGTTCAAGCAACGTGCGCAATGGCCAGGTGGCAACGGTGACGACCCGATTGGGTTCTGCCTGTTCTCGGGCGGCCGAGAGTGCTTCAGCGAGTATGCAGAAAGCGTCTGTACGCGAACTGACCGCCTCTGCTACGGAAGACAACGCCTGGCAGCGGTACCAGGGATGTTTGATCCGTCTTGCCACTTCAAGCGCTTCTTGTGGCCGTTCGGGCAGAAGCTTCTCAGCCGCAAAGCGGTCACCTACATCTTCGGGTCGAACGTCGTCCAGCCACATGAAGCGATGCCTAACGTTTTAGGTAAGGGGCGCGGAGCCGGCTTGCCGGCGGAGCGTCCCAGCGGCGAAGCCGCGCCTTGACCGGGATGTTAGCGGTTGGCACAGAACTTCTCCTTGAGTTCAGAAAAATGCGCCGTGGCGATGGCTGCGCCCCACAGGAGGTTGGAAGCCTCTGTTAAAGCCAAAGACCAACCAGATGAAATATTGACGCCGAACATAGGCCAAAGAGGCAATGACAAGACTGTGCCGATGATGGCAAGACGCGGCGCCCATGGCTTAAAGACGAAGAGGCCGTAATAGGCCGCCAAGGTAGAAACAGTGGCAGCTAGGCCAATAATCACAACAAGCAACAAGCGCCAATCCGGCATTTCAGCATCACTGGCAGCCTGCACCGAGGAAAGGGCTTCGGGCACGAGAGATGTTATGACGAGATCTATGCCTCCGCCCAGCATAGCGAGGACAAATGAAGCAGCCAGCATCCAACGGAAAATAGTGGGTGTCATATTCATTACGGCTAACGTTGTAGGTAAGGGGCGCTGCGCGGCGCTTTGTCGCGCAGCGTCCAGCGACCGGAGGGAGCGGCCTTGACCGCAGTGTTAGAGCGGCGATACGCAAAATTAAAAACAATCACCGCTACGACATGCTAGAAAGAGCTGAACCATTGAGATTGGGATAAGTACGATGAGTACATATGCCAATGATATTGCCACACGCCAGATGAGGCCAAGTTGGATTTGCCAGAAAACCAAGAAGGCTCCTGCGGCTATGAGAAAAGCAGCAATAGAAAGCAAATATACGTCGGAGGGCCAAGGAGCCTTTGAATATGAGAGTTGCGCAAGAACGCCATAAATTGCCGGAACGCCAATAACGGCGAATACGTAAGCGGCGACAGGTGGGATGCGAATGCTCATGAGCTCTAACGTGCTAGGTAAGGGGCGGCCCGCTTGCGGGACGTCACAGCGGCCGAAGGCCGCGCCTTGACCGGAATGTTAGAAGGCATTGCCCCTCCTGCGGTAGAAACGTGCTGCAACCGATGAAGCAATAATGCAACCCGAAAATACCCAAAATGAAAGCAAGTTATAAAACGGGGTTGCGATTTAGGGATGGTTCTCGGTGTAACTACATTGCCATGAGGAATAGTCGAAACTGCCGCCATGATCTAAGCATGCATCAGGGGCAAATACTTGCCCTAAGAAATACCATAGCGCCACAAGGCTCGGTAGAAAAATGAGCCCTGTTGTGATTGCTGAGCGCGGGGCGAATCTCATGACTTCTAACGTTGTAGGTAAGGGGCGGCCCGCTTGCGGGACGTCCCAGCGGCCGAAGGCCGCGCCTTGACCGGAATGTTAGGTTTTTTATTCATTCGGATTGCACACAACTATATCGGGCCACTCTTCTTTCCAAGCATCACTTTCGTCTTGCATGTGTAAATGCCCGTAACTCTCTCCCATTCGGTCCATTTCATCAGCAGCTGCCATGAGGAATAGAGCAACAGCACGAACCGTTTTGGAGTCTGCAGAGAGCGAGATCTCATTTAGCTCAAGCAATCCATACTCATTGAGCGGTTCACCAGTTGGGTATGCGTATGCCTTCATGGAAAGAACCTAACGTTCAGTAGACACCTGTGCAGGTGTCTACTTCCTGCGCGAGTGGTGTATAAATCGATTTGTTGCGTGATAACATCATGATTTTATTGGTTTGAATTTTTTTAAGTTATGTCCGACACTGAAACTTCTGCACCGCAGTCGCCAAAATTGCTTGATCAGGTGCGTGACAAGTTGCGACTCAAGCATTACAGCATTCGGACAGAAACACAATATGTCCAGTGGATACGCCGGTTTATCCTTTTTCATGACAAAAGGCATCCCCGGGAGATGGGGGCTGGGGAGGTCGAGGCATTTTTGACACACCTGGCCGTCGAGGGGCGGGTAGCTGCTTCAACCCAGAATCAGGCGCTTTCGGCGCTGTTATTCCTGTATCGCGACGTATTGGGGATTCAGTTGCCTTGGCTGGATCAGGTGGTACGTGCCAAGCAGCCGCAGCGCCTCCCGGTGGTTTTGACGCGCCAGGAGATCACGGCATTGCTGGATCGCATGAGCGGTCTGCATGGGCTGATGGCGCGGCTGTTGTATGGCACGGGGATGCGCTTGATGGAGTGCGTTCGGCTGCGCGTCAAGGATGTGGATTTCGAGCGAGCCGAGATTGTGGTGCGGGATGGCAAGGGGGCGAAGGACCGGGTGACGATGTTGCCGCGCACGCTGATCGAGCCCTTGCAGGATCATCTGCGCTGGCGACGAACCTGTTATGAAGATGACCTCGCCAAGGGCAAGGCGTCGGTTTATCTGCCGAATGCGCTGGATCGGAAATACCCCAATGCTGAAACGGATTGGGCGTGGCAGTATATTTTTCCTGCGGCGGGGTATTCCATCGATCCGCGCAGCGGCATTGAGCGCCGTCATCACCTGGATGAAAAGGCTCTGCAGCGGGCAGTCAAGAAGGCACTTCAGGCGAGTGGCATTGCCAAGCTGGCAACGCCGCATACGTTCCGCCATTCGTTTGCCACCCATCTGCTGCAATCCGGCTACGATATCCGCACGGTGCAGGAACTGCTTGGCCACGCCGATGTGACGACCACCATGATTTACACGCATGTCTTGAACAAGGGCGGGCGCGGCGTTGTTTCGCCCTTGGACGTTTGAAAAGAAACTTATGAAAAAACAGGACGCCGGACAACGGCGCGAAACTCCCACGGTCATCAGCTTGACCGGCGACGCACGTCGCCTGAGCAGCCTGCGGGCCGAATTACGCCGCTCGACGGGTGATAAACAGCAGAAACTGCAGGCCGATCTGGCAGCATTGATCGAACGTTCCCGCGCGGCGGTGCTGGAGCGGCGCGCCAAGTTGCCGAAGCCGGAATTCCAGAGCGACCTGCCGGTCAACGAACGCCGGGCCGACATTGCCGAACTGATCGCCAACAATCAGGTGGTAATCGTTTGCGGCGAAACGGGTTCGGGCAAGACAACGCAGCTGCCGAAGATTTGCCTCGATCTCGGCATCGGATCGCGCGGGCTGATCGGCCATACCCAGCCACGGCGGCTGGCGGCCCGTTCGGTAGCGACGCGGCTGGCGCAGGAACTCAAGACACAGGTCGGCGCCGGGGTCGGCGTCAAGATCCGTTTTCACGACAAGTCGACATCCGAGAGTTGGGTGAAGCTGATGACCGATGGCATCCTGCTCGCCGAGTCGCAGTCCGATCCGTATTTGAACGCCTACGAGGCGATCATCATCGACGAGGCGCACGAGCGCAGCCTGAATATCGATTTCCTGCTCGGCTACCTGAAGCAGCTGCTGCCCAAGCGGCCGGACCTGAAGCTGGTCATCACCTCGGCGACCATCGATGCCGAGCGTTTCTCGCAGCACTTCAGCGCCCAAGGCAAGCCGGCGCCGGTGATCGAGGTGTCCGGCCGGCTGTTCCCGGTCGAGGTGCGCTACCGGCCGGTCGAGGATATCGACAAGAAAGATGATGAGCGCGATCTGTATGACGCCATTGTCGATGCGGCCGATGAGCTTTCGCGGCTGGGCAGCGGCGACATTCTGGTCTTCCTGCCCGGCGAGCGGGAAATCCGCGAGGCAGCGGAAGCCCTGCGCAAACATGCGCTGGCCCGGCCGGGCTTGTCGAGCGCCCATGCGCCGGAAATCCTGCCCTTGTTCTCGCGCCTTTCGGCGGGTGATCAGGACCGCATCTTCAAGCCTTCGGGCGGCCAGCGGCGCATCGTGCTGGCGACCAACGTGGCCGAAACCTCGCTGACCGTGCCGGGCATCCGCTACGTGATCGATACCGGGCTGGCCCGGGTCAAGCGCTATTCGTACCGCAACAAGGTTGAGCAGTTGCAGATCGAGTCGATTTCACAGGCAGCGGCGCGGCAGCGGGCCGGTCGTTGCGGCCGGGTGGCAGCGGGTGTTTGTGTGCGGTTGTACGACGAGGCAGATTTCAACGCCCGCCCGCCCTTCACCGATCCGGAAATCCTGCGTTCTTCGCTGGCCGGCGTCATCCTGCGCATGAAGTCGTTGAAGCTGACTGACGTCGAGAGCTTCCCGTTCATCGAACCGCCGCCGGCCAAGGCGATCAGCGACGGCTATGCGCTGCTGCAGGAACTCGGCGCGTTGGATGACGAGGATGGCCAGGGCAGTCGTCTGACCAAGGTCGGTGACGCACTGGCCAAACTGCCGCTCGATCCGCGCATCGGCCGCATGCTGGTTGCCGCTCGCGATCTTGGCTGCCTGAAGGAAGTGCTGATCATCGCCGCCGGTCTGTCCACGCAGGAGCCGCGCGAACGGCCGCAAGAGCGCCAGCAGGCTGCCGACGAAAAGCACAAGCAGTTCGCCGACGAGAAATCGGAATTCCTCAGCTGGGTCAAGCTGTGGGCCTGGTTCCAGAATGCCGTCGAACACAAGAAGTCGAACAAGCAGTTGATCGACAATTGCCACGCCCATTTCCTTTCCTACCTGCGCCTGCGCGAATGGCGCGAGGTGCATGGGCAACTGCATGCGATGGTTACCGAACTGGGCTGGAAGGAAAACGATCTGTCTGGCACCTTCGATGCCATCCATCAGGCGCTGCTGACCGGCCTGCTCGGCAACATTGGCTGCAAGTCGGACGAGTCCGGTTACTACCTCGGCGCGCGCGGCATCCGTTACCTGATCCACCCGTCGTCGCCGCTGCAAAAGAAGGCCGGCAAGTGGATCATGGCGGCCGAGATCACCGAAACGACGCGCTTGTTCGGCCGTTGCGTGGCCCGCATCGAAGCGGACTGGATCGAGAAAGTGGGCGCTCACCTTATCAAGCGCCAGTACTTCGATCCGCACTGGGAAAAGAAGTCGATGCAGGTCGCCGGCTGGGAGCGCACCACGCTCTATGGCATCGTGATCAACCCCAAGCGGCGAATCCATTACGGCCCGCTGGCCCCGGCCGAGGCGCGCGAAATTTTCATCCGCCAGGGGCTGGTCGGCGAGGAAATCGACGAGTCCTTCGCCAAACGCTGGCCCTTCTTCCAGCACAACCAGAAGCAGATCCGCGACATCGAGAAGATCGAGCACAAGCAGCGCCGGCAGGACGTGCTGGTCGACGACGAGCTGATCTTCGGCTTCTACGACCACATCATCCCCGAAGGCATCCACAACGGCGCCACCTTCGACCATTGGCGCAAGACCGCCGAGCAGGAAAATCCGAAGCTGCTGTTCCTGTCCAAGGACGACCTGATGCGCCACTCGGCGGCGGGTGTCACCACCGAGGCCTTCCCGCATCACATCAAGGTCGGTGGCGTGGATTACGCGCTGACCTACCATTTCGAACCGGGCTCGCCGCGCGATGGCGTGACGCTGACGCTGCCGCTGGCGCAGTTGAACCAGATTCCGGTGTTGCGCATGGAATGGCTGGTGCCCGGGCTGCTCAAGGAAAAGCTGATCCAACTGATCAAGACGCTGCCGCAGAAGATCCGCGCCAAGCTGGTGCCGGTGCCCGAGTTCGTCGAGGAATTCATCGCCGCTACGGCGGGTAACGACAAGAAGATGAACCAGGGCCTGATCCCGCCGCTGATCGACTACATCCTCGAAGCGCGCGGCCTGAACGCCCGCGGCTGGGCGGTGACACCGGATGCCTTCCGGCCCGACGCGCTGCCGGCGCACTTCTCGATGAACTACAAGTTGATCGACGAACACGGCCGCCAGCTCGACATGAACCGCAGCCTGCTGGCTTTGCGGGGCGAGTGGGGCAAGGAGGCCAAGGAAGAGTTTGCCGATCTGCACGAAACGCCGTCCGAATACACGCAATTGACCGACTGGACCTTCGGCGAACTGCCGGAGTTGATGGAAGTGCCGGTCGGCAAGCAGACGGTGATCGGTTATCCGGCGCTTTCCGACGAGGGTGAAACGGTCAGCCTGAAGGTTTTCGATTCGGCCGAGGAAGCCGCCGAGACGCATCGAAAGGGGCTGGCCCGCCTGTTCATGCTGCAGTTCAAGGAGCAGGTGAAGTACTTCGACAAGAACGTGCCGGGCATGAGCCAGATGGGCATGCAGTACATGGCGCTGGGTTCGACGGATGAGTTGAAGCGGCAGATTGTCGATCTGGCTTTCGAGCGGGCCTGCCTGACCGAGCCGCTGCCGACCACGCCGGAGGCGTTCAAGGCGCGCTGTGCAGAAGCCAAGGCGCGGCTGGGGCTGATCATGCAGGAGGTCTGTCGCATGGTTGGCACCGTGCTGACCGAATGGCAGGCGGTGACCAAGAAGTTGCCGGCTTTCAAGGCCCATGCTGCGGCGGTGGCCGACATCGAGGCGCAACTGAAGCGCCTGCTCGGCAAGACCTTCGTCGTCGATACGCCGTTCGAGCGCCTGCAACATTACCCGCGCTACATGAAGGCCATCGTCGTCCGCCTCGACAAGCTGAAGGCCAATCCGGCCCGTGACGCCCAGCTGATGGCTGAATATGGGCCGTTATGGACCAACTACGAACGCCGCGCCATTCAGCTGGCCAAGCTGGGCACGCTGGACCCGCAGATCGAGCAGTTCCGCTGGCTGCTGGAAGAATTGCGTGTTGGCCTGTATGCGCAGGAACTGCGCACGCCGGTGCCGGTCTCCACCAAGCGCCTGCAAAAACAATGGGAAGGGATCAAGAATGGGTGAAGTGCGTTGGATGGTGGGGCTGGCTGTCCTGGCTTGGGCGATATTGGCCTCTTCGGCTTGGGCTGCCCGCAAGACCTATCAGATCAGCTCTTTTTCCGACGATTACCATGCAACGGTAACGGTTGAGGATACGAAAGATGTTTTTCGGCCGGGGGCGGTGTCCGTGTTTGCGACGAAAGGCGGCAAACGCTTGATTCATGTCGAGTCCGATGAACTGGCTTTTGAAGTGCGCGGCGGCACGGTTAAACCCAATGTCCAGCAATTGCCGTATGGCGAGCAGAGCGTGCTGATCTTTGATGACTTCAATTTTGATGGTCGCAAGGATCTGGCGATCATGGACGGCCAGAATTCGTGTTATCACGGTCCGTCCTTCCAGATTTTTCTGGCCACCGATCGCGGTTTCGCCAAGAGTGCCGCCTTTACCGAACTGGCCCAGAATTTCTGCGGCATGTTCTCGGTGGACGCTGCCGACAAGACGCTATCGACAATGACCAAGAGCGGTTGCTGCTGGCACCAGTTCAATACCTACAAGGTGCTGGGTAATCGTCCGGTAATGATCAAATCGGCTGAGGATGGTCTGCTCGGAACGATGTTCCGCTATCACCGATTTGCGATCTGGGAAAACGGCAAGACGACAACCGATTACCAGTTGGAAGACAACGCCGAGGGCGAGCCTTCCATCCTCCGTTTCCCACTCAAGCAGGGAGGCAAGTGGGTTGAAGTTTTCATGGCCGATGTATCCACGCTCGATTACGCGCTGGTGCGCGACAACGGCAGCGTGGAGTTCAGTTACGTGCTCGACGTGCTTGGTCATCGCCAAGGCAAAACCGTCCGCAAACCGTCGCCGATGTTCTGGAACAAAGAGGGTACGGCCATCAGCTTTCGCAATGGCAGATATCTCTACACCATTGTCGACGAGCCGGGTCGTCTGGGTGTTTCGGTGACCATCGGGCAGCGCACGGTGTTTTTCGAGGGTGATCGCAAGGGGCGGAAAGGTTCGTTCGACAACTTCGCTAAATTGTCGACGTATCCGGAAAATCTGTTGGAAGATGATCCGCAGTTGCCACCCGCGAAAGGAAACCGGCCATGAATGAAGTGATGTTGGTTTTGGCGCGCACCTTCGCCAACCTGAAAAGCGGCAAGGTCTGGCTCTATGTACTGACCCCGGCCTTGTTCTCGCTGCTGCTGTCGATCGGCTTGGCCATCTGGGCACTGGGCTGGGTGGTACAGCAGATGATGGCCTATCCACCGATGACCCTGCTGGTCGGTTGGGGGCTGGTCTGGCTGGCGCACATCCTGGCCTATCTGGGCGGCTGGATGGCCATCTTTGCCATCGCCTACCTGACGGCTTCGCTGCTGGCGGCCATCGTCATCCTGCCGCTGATGCTCAAGCACCTGTCCGATACCGAATATCGCGATGTGGCCGCAATGGGCAAGGACAGCTTTGTCGCTGCGGCGATGAACAGCGTGGTCGCCTCGGTGATTTTCATCGTTGCTTGGCTGGTGACCATCCCGCTCTGGCTGATCCCGGGCTTCTCGCTGCTCATTCCGCTGCTGCTGATGGGCTGGCTGAATCGCCGCACCTTTGCCTACGATGCGTTGTCGATGCATGCCACAACCGGTGAGTGGCAGGAAATTCGTACCCGGCAGAAAGCGCCGCTGTTCATGCTCGGCCTGACCATGGCGCTGCTCGCCCACGTGCCGGTGGTCGGCCTGCTGGTGCCGGCGCTGGCCGCGCTATCATTCGTCCATTACGGGCTGGAAGCCCTGCGCCGTTCGCGTGGTGGGGCGGTCGTTACGATTGAGGGAGAACGTGTATGAGCCGCACCTTTGGCGCCATCATCATCGGCGACGAAATTTTGTCGGGCAAACGGCAGGACAAGCATTTCGCCAAAATCACGGAAATGCTCGGCCAGCGCGGCTTGCGCCTGAGCTGGGTCGAATATCTCGGCGACGACCGTGAGCGTCTGGCTGCCACTTTCAAACGCACAATGGCCGCCGGCGATGTGGTGTTTTCCTGCGGCGGGATCGGCAATACGCCGGACGACCACACGCGGCAGGCCGTGGCCGCAGCGCTCGGTGTCGATCTCGAATTGCACCCGGAAGGCTTCGAGGAACTGAAGGTCCGCTTCGCCGGTGAAGAGATCACCGACAAGCGTAAGTTGCTGGTCACCTTCCCGGCCGGCGTGCAGATCATCCCCAATCCGTTCAACCGTATTCCGGGTTTCATGGCCAACAACCATTACTTCGTGCCCGGCTTTCCGCAGATGGCGCACCCGATGATCGAATGGGCGCTCGATACCTTCTACAAGGATCAGTTCAAGGCGGTCGGCGGCATGATCGAAAAAGCGTTTCTGCTGACTGGTCCGACGGCCTACGAAAGCGCGCTGCTCGACCTGATGGAACGCATCGTGGCTGATTACCCGACACTGCGCCTGTTCTCTTTGCCTTCGTTGGTCGGCAAGGAGCGCAAGCATCTGGAACTGGGGGTCGAAGGCAACCCGGAACTGGTCGACAAGGCGATGGAGGAGATTCGCGTCGAGGTCGAGAAGCGGGGCATCACCTGGGTCTGGCGCCCGTGATTTAACCGTGCTCCCCAGAGGAAGGACGTAAAAAAACCGCGATTTTGTCGCGGTTTTTTTGTGGCCTGGATGGCCAAAGACGAGATGCCGGAATTACTTGGCGGTCGACTTCTTGGCAGCAGCGGCGGTTGCGCTGGTCTTGGCCGGTGCCTTGGTGGCAGCTGCCTTGACGCCAGTCGCCTTGGTGGCAGTCTGGATGTTGGCTTCAGCAATCTCGGACAACTGGCGGGTCACCGAGTTGAGGCTCTCAAATGCCTGGGTGGAGGCACTGATCACGGAGTTCATCGCAGCGGCGAAAACGTCGCCGCCAACCGGTGCAGCAGCGGAGGCCTTCTGGACGGCGCTGGCGGCATCCTTGGTCAGCTTGCCGTACTGGGCTTCGATAACCGAGGTGACTTCCTTTTGCACGTCGGTCGTCAGTTCATAGACGCTACGTGAGTATTCAACCAGCTTTTCCAGGCTCGGCTGAGCCAGATTGGCGACGCTGTTAGCGTCTTTGGCGGCCAGGAGTTGCTGGGAATTGGCGATGGAATTATTGAAGAATTCGCGCGACGCAGCGACGTTCAATGCGGTCAGGCGCTCGACGCCGCTGAAGGCGGTGCGCAGCAGGGCCAGCAGAACTTCAGCGTTGGCTTTTTGGGCTGCGGCAAGTTGTTCGATATTCGGGTTGCTCATCTTTTTCTCCTCGAGATTGATGGGGACAGCGGATGAAAAAATACCCCCGCCGAGGCGGGGGTATGGGTGAGGCGAATTACTTGCGCTTGGAAGCGGCGGTAGAAGCGCTGACAGCCTTGACGGTGGCGTTGGTGGCAGCAGCAACATTGGCTTCGGTGATTTCAGCAACTTGCTTGGCAGCCTTGTTCAGGTTGTCGAAAGCGGAGTTGGCAGCAGCGATGGCGCTCTTGACGGCAGCAACAGCAACGTCAGAACCAGCCGGGGCAGACTTGGCAGCCTTGTCCAGCAGATCAGCAACTTGCTTCTGGAAACCGCCGAATTGGGCTTCGATGCTCTTGGACAGTTCTTCCTGAGCCTGAGCAGAGATTTCATAGACGCTACGCGAGTAGGCAACAGCCTTCTCGACGTTCGGCTGGGCCAGGGAAGCCTGGATGGACATGGCTTCTTGAACGTCCTTGGCGCCGAGCAGGGCCTTGGTGCCGGAGACGGAGTCTTCCAGAACCGAGCGGGCGGTGTTCAGGTTCAGGGCGGCGATGCGCTCGGCGGAAGCGAGGGCAGCGTTGGCGACGGACAGCAGGGAATCAACGGTTGCCTTGTTGGCAGAAGCGAATTGTTCCGGGGTGGTGAAGTTGAAAGCCATGGGATATCTCCTGAAAAATTTGTAACGAACTTTGGGGGAAAAACCGTTGCAGCGCGCTTTCATCAAGCTATGTTGCACCGCACCATGGCCTTTATTATAGGGAGGATTGTTGCATTGTCAACAATATTTTTGTGCAGTGCACAAAAATTAATTAAGCTATGAAAATCATGCGCTTGTTAGGTGCTGTGATGCCTGATTTGCTGCGGTTTTGCAGCGGTGCGCTGCGCAAGACGCACTACTGCGGTGCGGCTTGCAATTCCAGACCGCCAGATCCCTTGAGTTCCAGGCGTTCACCGCGGGTGGCCGGCCGTTGCGCGTCGCTATCCTTGTTCTTTGGCTGGATCACGGCGCGAACCCGAGGTGCCGGGCCTTTCGGGTCGCGGGTTTCGCCGGCGGTGACCAAATACTTTTCGCTGACGGCGTCGTACCAGATGTAGTCGCCCTTGACCTGGTCCTCGCCGCTCTTGACCCAGGCGCGATGGAACAGTTCGGCAATTTCGCTGTTGGTGTTGTACTCGATGCGTTCTGCTTCGCCTTCGATGTATTCCTCCTTGCCTTCCCTTTTCTGGCGGAAACGGGCGAGGCCGCTCTTGCCGCTGAAGGCAGTGCCTTTCTGGAAGCCGTACTGGTCTTCGGTGATGATCACCCGGTCAGCCTTCAGGATCATCGTTCCCTTGGTGATCACGACATCACCTTCGAGGATCTGGATTTTCTTTGCGTCATCGATCGAGACGCGACTGGCTTCAAGCAGCATCGGCTTGTCGCGGTCGGCGCGCTCGGCGTGAACGGGCAACGTGGCGAACAGGCAAAGGGTGAGCGTGGCAAGGCGAATGATCATGGCGTGGCTCTGGGTCGGATGTGTTGGCCTTTGACTTGCGACTGCAGAACAAAGGTGGAATTGTTGTTGTCGATCTGGGCGCCAACGCCCGTAATCCAGGACTGGCCCTGGGTGATCTCGACCGGGCTGTTGGTAAAGGCAAAGCCGGCATCGGGTTGGGCCGTGAGGTCGGGCATGCGTGCCACCATTTCCAGTCGGTCTGCAGTGCCGGCACGGGTGACGCTGACGTTGTCCCAGAGGTAGACGGTTTCACCCTTCGAAGTCACTTTGGCATGATCGCCCTTGACGGTGATCGATGGCGCGGTGGGGCGGTAGCTGATCAACGTTGGTGACTTGAGTTCCGAAGAATCGTCGTCCGGGTAATGTTCGAGATAAGGGGCTGTTAGCCGATACTTGACCTGCCCGGTTTCGTCAAAGCGACGAACCACAAAGTTTTCGGCGATGGCATCCGGATCGTGGCGGAGTTTGCCGTCGCGTTTCTCATTGCCAGCTTCGATCGTGCTTTGCAGCCAAAAGGTCAGCCCGGCCAGGACGGCCAGCATGATGATCGGAAAGAGTTGGCTGGGCCAGTGCTTCATTGCGGATCGAGATAGGGCGCGAAAGCGGCGTCGAGCTTGCCCTGGGCGGCAAGGATGAATTCGACGGCTTCGCGCACGGCGCCATGGCCGCCAGCCGCTTCAGTGACAGCGTGAGCGCGTTCCTTGACGATGGGGCGGGCGTTGGCCGGGGCAATGGCCAGACCGCATTGGGCCATGGCTTTCAGGTCGATCAGGTCGTCGCCCATGAAGGCCAGCTCCGACCAGTTCAGCCCCAGTTGCTCGAGCAGCTTGCCGGCGACGGTGCGCTTGTCGCCGACGCCATGGAAGACGTGCTCGATGCCGAGGTCTTTGGCGCGACAGCTGACGACGTTGGAGGTGCGGCCCGTGATGATCGCCACTTCGATGCCGGCGCGCTTCATCAGGACGATGCCCAGGCCATCCTGGACGTTGAAGGTCTTGAACTCGTGGCCGTCGTCGGAGTAGTGCAGGCCGCCATCGGTCATCACGCCGTCGATGTCGAATACGACCAGTTTGATGCGGGCGGCGCGGGCTTTGGTGTCCATCAGATGACCTTGGCAGTGAAGAGATCGTGCATGTTCAGCGCGCCGATCAGGTGATTCTCAGCATCGACGACGAGCAGGGCGTTGATGCGCAGGCGTTCCATCATTTCGACGGCCTCGACGGCGAGGCGCTCGGGGCTGATGGTACGCGGGTTTGGGTGCATGACAGAGGCGATGTCGCCCTGTTGCAGGTCGATACGTTTTTCGAAAGCGCGACGCAGGTCGCCGTCGGTAAAGATGCCGAGGACGACATTGGCCGGGTCGGTGACAGCGACCAGCCCGAGGCCGCCGCGTGACATGGCGATGATCGCATCGGTAATGGGCGTGGCCGGAGTGACGGCGGGAACCTTGTCATCGGCGCGCATGACGTCGCGAACATGGGTCAGCAGGCGGCGGCCGAGCGAGCCGCCGGGGTGGGAGCGGGCAAAATCTTCCGGCCCGAAACCGCGGGCGTCGAGCAGGGCGACGGCAAGGGCGTCACCGAGTGCGAGCGCTGCCGTGGTGCTGGCGGTGGGGGCGAGGTTGTGCGGGCAGGCTTCCTGTTCGACGCCAGCGTCGAGGTGGATGTCGGCTTCGCGGGCCAGCGTCGAGGTCGGTGCGCCGGTCATCGAGATGATCTTGGCACCCTGGCGCTTGAGGGCAGGCAGGATGCTGAGCAGTTCGCCGGATTCGCCGGAGTTCGACAGCGCCAGCAGCACGTCATCGCGGGTGATCATGCCAAGATCGCCATGGCTGGCTTCGGCCGGATGGACGAAATAGGCCGGGGTGCCAGTGCTGGCCATGGTCGCGGCGATCTTCCGGGCGATATGGCCGGACTTGCCCATGCCGCTGACGATCAGTCGCCCATGACAGTTGAGGATCAGTTCGACGGCTCTGGCGAAATCGCCATTGATTCGGCATTTCAGTGCCTCGACGGCAGCAGCCTCGATGCTCAGGGTCTGGCGACCCAGTTCCAGAGCGCGTTCCGGCGAAAAGCGATGGGGGTTAGTGCTTGGGTTCATGGGCTGGCTGCGGTTATGATGTTCCAAGTATACCTGAATCGCGAAAACGGCCCTTGAGCGCACTTTCCCTCGTCCTTCTGCTGCTTGGCGCCTCGGTCCTGGCCGTGGTCATCTGTCGGCGCATTAATCTGCCGCCAGTCCTCGGTTACCTGTTCGTCGGCAGCGTGATCGGGCCGCATGCCCTGAACCTGATGAACGACATGTATCGCGCCGAATATCTGGCCGAATTCGGTGTCGTTTTCCTGATGTTCTCGATTGGCCTCGAATTCTCCCTGCCCAAGCTGTATGCGATGAAGCGCATCGTTTTCGGGCTGGGCCTGCTGCAGGTCGTGCTCAGCATGGCTCTGGTGGCCGGGCTGGTCATGCTGTTCGGCGTCAGCTGGCAGGTAGCCATCGCGCTGGGGGGGGTGTTCGCCATGTCGTCTACGGCGGTGCTGACCAAACTGCTGGCCGAACGGATGCAACTTGATTCGCCGCATGGCCGGGACATCATGGGGGTGCTGCTGTTCCAGGATCTGGCGGTGGTGCCCTTGCTGGTCATCATTCCTTCGTTGACCCAGCCGCCGGAAAAGCTGGCCATGCTGCTCGGTGTGGCGCTGATCAAGGCGATCATCGTGCTGGCTGTCATTCTGGTTTTTGGTCAGCGACTGATGCGCAAGTGGTTCCATTTCGTGGCCCGCGCCAAATCATCTGAAGTGTTCGTGCTCAATGTGCTGCTGATCACGCTCAGCCTTGCCACCATCACCGAACTGGCCGGTCTTTCGCTGGCGCTGGGCGCGTTTGTTGCCGGCATGCTGATTTCGGAAACCGAGTACAAGCTGCAGGTGGAAGAAGACATCAAGCCCTTCCGGGATGTCCTGATGGGACTTTTCTTTGTGACCATCGGCGTCAAGCTGGATCTGCACATCCTGGTCGGCTTGTGGTGGCAGGTGTTGCTTGCCTTGGCTGGATTGCTGGTGATCAAGTCACTGGTTGTCGGTTTGCTCTCCTGGCGCCTGGGGGCCTCACCCGGCAACGCGATCCGTTCGGCGTTATGGCTTTGTGCTGGCGGCGAATTCGGTTTCGTGCTGCTGGGAGAAATTTTGCGCTTGCCCAGGGAAATCCAGCAGATCGCGCTGACGGTACTCGTCCTGTCGATGCTGATCGCGCCATTCATTGTTCAGTATAGCGAGTGGGTCGTCATGCGTTTTGTGGCGAGCGAATGGTTGATGCGGTCGATGCAATTGACCAAGATCGCGGCCCAGTCGATGGGCTCCGAGAAGCACGCGATTCTTTGCGGTTTTGGACGAAATGGTCAGTACCTCGCCCGTTTCCTGACGCAGGAAGGGATCAACTATGTGGCGCTTGACCTGGATCCGGATCGCGTCCGGGAAGCGGCGGCCGGTGGTGAAAATGTCGTGTACGGCGATGTCGGCCGCAAAGAAGCCTTGATGGCAGCCGGCTTGATGCGGGCGAGCGTGGTGATCGTGACGGTCAGCGATACGCCATTGGCCGAAAAGGTGTTGCATCACGTCCATGAATTGCGGCCGGATGTGCCGGTGGTGGTGCGTACAGCCGATGAGAGAGACATGGAACGCCTGACCCGCGCCGGTGCGGCCGAAGTCGTGCCGGAAGCCCTGGAGGCCAGCCTGATGCTGGCTTCGCATGCGCTCGTGCTGGTCGGTATTCCGATCAATCGGGTGCTCAAACGAGTCCGCCAGACCCGCTCGCAGCGTTACAGCCTCTTGCGCGGCTTCTATCGTGGGATGTCAGATCGGGACCATGACGAGGAAGACGAACACCAGCCCCGCCTCCATTCAGTCCTGCTTGCCTCCGGTTCAGGTGCAATCGGACGGACGCTTGATGCACTGAATCTTGAAGCGCTGGAGTGCGAGGTCAGCGCCATCCGTCGGCGCGGTATCCGCGCCCTGGAGCCAGCCCCGGAAACTTGTCTGGAAGAAGGTGATGTCGTCGTCCTGCTGGGAACGCCCGAGGCGGTAACGGCGGCCGAAGAAAGGCTGCTGCAGAAATGAAAAAGCCCGCCGAGGCGGGCTTTTGAGGGCCGGGTGTTGTTAGAGAGAGACGCAGACAATGTATGTGGTGCCGTCAACAATCGAGGTCGTTCCCACAGCCGTCAGCGCGGTGCCTGCATAGGGGCCTGTTGCAACTCTGACTGAACCGGTAGCGGTGTTCCCATCGTCCAGCGTGATGTCAATCTGCTTGGCAAACTTGCCTTGAATGGCTTCAGAGCAAACAAAATAGGAGCCGGTCATGCCGGTAATTGGAATCGTGCTTTGAATACCCAAGCGTCCGCCGTCTGCATTCGTCGGCATGTCGGTGGCAGGGGTTGCGAAACTGCTGCTTCCTGAAGCAAGGTTTGCGAGGCGAACTTGTTGCCAGAACGCCACTGACTCATCGGTTCCTGTGGTCGAGTTGTAATTTCCCTCAATACGACCGTTGCCCAAGGTTGAGGACGTTGGCGCGAGAAGTGTAACGCCGGCTGCAGTAGCGGCGCCACCAAGGTGAGTGGCGGCATTCACGTCATCACCGGGAAGGGCCTTGAATTTGTCTTGGAATCCGTAAACGAAGAGAGGGACGGTCTTGAAATCGTTAACGAAATTCTTGACCTTCGCACTGTTGATCAACTCCTGTCCTTTCAGTACTCCACCCAGCAACAGGCCGATAATGACCAGAACAATGGCGATTTCGACCAGGGTGAAGCCCTTTTGACTATTTTTCATGGCATGCTCCGAATAAAGTTTCTGAATAGTTATCTGCAAATACCGTGCCTATGACTTTTGGCGTGGAACTGGCAATTCTTGGTAGTCAATTGAGTAAATAGTGTCGAAAAATGAACAGGGTGTCTGAAAGATGAACGCCAGCGCTTCCGATAAATTGACAGTTCGGCTGGCGAATTGGCCGCATCTTCTGCTGGCAGCTCATTTGCTGATGTTGCATGCCCTGGCTTTCGGCGGCTGGCAGATACCCGCTGTCAAATTACTGTGGCTGGTGGCCTTGGGGCTCTTTTTGATCTGGCAGCCGTTTGTTGCGGGCGAACGACGGATCAGTCTGCGACAGAGCGGCGTGCTGCTGGGGGCGGTGCTGGTCTCAACCCTGTTGCTTGGGCCGTGGCTGTTGTTGATCTGGTGTGGCGCTCTGGCCGCCTCGATTGGCGGGCGGGGGCTTTGGGCCGATAACCGGCGGGAGCGCTTTGGCTATTTGCTGGCCTTCGGCTATCTGATCGGGCTGACGGTGTTGGGCGTGGTGCCAGAGCTTTCGCCTGCTGTCCTGATTGATCCCGAGTTGCGTGGCCTGGTGGCTCATTTGATGCCTTTGGCCCTGCCAGTTTTGCTGCTGTTTCCGGCGCATGCTCCGCGGCGCCGGTCCGGTGAAACCTTCGATCTATTTTACGGAATGCTGGTCTTTCTGGTCCTCGCGGTTTTTGTGCTGGGGGCCTTGGCCTACATGCTGGTTGCGGGTGGCGGCTATATCGAATCATTGTTCAAGACCTCGATGACTGTCGCGGGGGCCTTGCTGCTGGTTGCTTGGGCGTGGAATCCGCGGGCGGGATTTTCCGGGATCGGCTCGGCTATTTCGCGATACCTCCTGTCCCTGGGAATGCCGCTGGAGCAATGGCTGGTCCAGCTTTCCGAAGAAAGCGAGAGGCACACCGACCCGGCGCGTTTTCTTGGAGCGGTCATGAGCCGTCTGGGGGCGATGCCGTGGGTGCTTGGCGCCTCATGGACGGCGGGTGATCTTGAGGGGCAGATGGGCGAGCAGGCGACGCATCGACATACCTGCCAGGTCAATGACGTGGCCTTGTCATTGCACTTTCGCCACGCCCCATCGCCAGCCATGCGCTGGCATGTCGAATGGTTGCTGCGTCTGGTCATCGAGTTCTATCTGGTCAAGCGGCAGAGCGAGCAATTGCAGCGCCTCGGCTATGTCCAGGCAATTCATGAAACCGGGGCGCGCGTTACCCACGATGTGAAGAATCTGCTGCAGTCCTTGCAGGCACTGTGCTACGCCGCGACTCAGCCGGGCGATCCGGCCGAGGTGGCGGGTTTGCTCGGTCGGCAGTTGCCGCAGATCACCGATCGCCTGAAAGCGACGCTCGACAAGTTGCAGTCGCCGCGCATGGACGCGGCAGGGAGTGTCGCAGCGGATATTTGGTGGGCCAGGTTGAAGGATCGCTATGCCCATGCGCCGGTCGATTGGCAGGAGAGCAATTTGGCAGGACACATGGTGCCTGTCGGTTTGTTCGACAGCGTGGCAGAGAATTTGCTGCAAAACGTCATGGCCAAGCGGCAACGTGAACCCGGGCTGACCATTGGCGTGGTTTTTGTCGATGGTCGCTTGACTGTAGGCGATGACGGAACCGCCATTGGGCCGGCGAGGGCCAAGGCTTTGCTCAACGAACCGGTGAATTCCGAGGATGGCCTGGGTATCGGCCTATTTCATGCCGCGCGGCAGGCAGAGGGGATGGGGTATCGCCTCTCTCTGGCAGAAAACAGGCCGGGACGGGTGGCGTTTACTCTGTCGCCGTGCCCGTAGATCGGTTGCCCCGAGGGCCAATCAAGCGATAGACCACGGTATTTCCCTTGCCCTTCAGATGCAGCGTTTTAGGTTCGTCAAAGGCAAAGTGCTCGGCTAGGCGGTGATAAGTGGTTGCGTCGAGATGGATCATTCCCGGCGTGCCTTCGCTGGTAATACGACTGGCCAGATTGACCGTATCGCCCCACAAATCGTAGATGAATTTCTTCTTGCCTACGACCCCGGCGACGACAGGGCCGGTGCCGATGCCGATTCGCACATCGAGGTGCATGTCGTTGACCGTGAAGTCCCGATGCAGCAAGTCGCGCATGGCGATGGCCAGCTCGGCAATGGATTGTGTGTAGTTGTTCAGTTCATTGTTTAGTCCGCCGGCCACCATGTAGGCGTCACCGATGGTCTTGATCTTTTCCATGCCGTACTGTTCGGCTAGTTCATCAAAGGACGAAAAAATCCGGTTGAGCATTGCGAAGACCTGCTGCGGGGTCATGCCCTCGGCGATGCGGGTGAAGTTGACGATGTCGACGAACATTACGGTGACATCGGCAAAACCGTCGGCGATGGCCTGGCTGTCGTGCTTCAGGCGTTCGGCGATAGGGCCGGGCAGAATGTTGAGCAGCAAGCGTTCCGAGCGATCCTGCTCATCCTGCAAGAGGCGATGGGTTTCTTCGAGGCTGGCCTGAGCCTTTGCCTTTTCCTGCACGGCATAACGAAGGAGCAGATAAACAATGCTTGAAATGGCAGCAAAATTCAGCGCAAAGAAAAAGACGCTGGTTCGGGTTGAAACCTTTGGACCGGTGCTCATCAGGCTGTCGGCCAGGAAATAGTCAAAAAATCCGGAGAGTGCCGTCAGGAAAATGTAGGCAAAGAACCAGGCCAGCGATTCGCGCACGCCGAAGAACAGCACAGCGCCGATTGGTGCGAGCAAGCCCCACAGGCTGGTGCCGCTGGCCGTGATGAAGTTGCCGATGCTCCACTGCACGGCAAAGGGGGCAAACAGGAATAGCGCCAACTGCGTGTAGCGGAACAGGTCGAAATTGCCGCTACGGAAGTAGTACAGCAGATTGCCGACCAGCAGCAATTGGAAAACGAACGGTGCATTGGCCGAAAACTGCGGCCCCATCTGGCCGTACAGGAAAAGCCAGAGCATGGAGCCGAGGCAGACAAGGCCCGTGGCGAAAATCAGTAAGGATTTTTTCAGCCGTGTTTCTGCATCATCATTCGGGTTGATGCCGGCGGTACGTAGGGACTGGAGAAAAGGCTGCTGGCTCACGGCGGGGCTGGGTCAGGCTCAAAAGGGATGCGCAGTCCAGTTTGGCAGTCGGGGGGGCGGAGGTCAATACGTCAGCATTGTCCTAAGGTAGCTTGCCGGCCGCGATCAGGCGGTTATAAAGAATGTTTGGCGAGAGCCAGATGACGAGATCGTCGAATTCATTGGCCCCACCGCTCGTCGGAGTATGTGAGACAAACAGACGATCGGTATCGCCATTGGCCTGTTCATCGGCGCTAGCAGGGGCGGCTGCGCCATTTTTTCCGCGAGAGAAAATGACAGCGACGGCATTGTTTGCCAGATCGGTACCTGCCGCACAGGCTGCAGTCGCACCGGCTCCGGTCAAACCCGTTGCGGTGTTGCAGACACGGAGGTCCGGTGTGAGTACCAAGGCGCCAACGCTGCCGTTCCAGGCGGTTTTGACGCCATTGGCTGTCGTGAAGCACGAGTTTGCACAGAAGGTTGCATGACTGTAGGTGCTTGTTGCATAACGAATTGGATTTCCCCAGCCATCAAGGGCGTAACCGGTTTCGTTGGTTGGTGTCAGGCCCAGAGTGATGGCGGGCAGGAATCCGTCCCAAGCGTTGGTGCAGGCGCCGCCGCCGACCGGTTGTTCTGTGCCGGTACTGGCTGGTGCTGCAGGGCATGGAAGGCGGCCATTGGCCGCAGCAAAACCGAGCAGGGCATCGCGTGCTTCATTCAGTCGGCGTTGTGTTTCCGCTGAAGCTATATTTTCTTGCTGTGCCATCAGCGACATCATCAGTCCGCCAGACAGCAAGGCGATAATGACTAGCACAATGGCCAGTTCGACCAACGTGAATCCTTGCTGTTTGTACTGGGTAGCGTCGGTCATTTGAATACAAGCAGGTCGTTGAAGGTGGTGGATATGGGGTTTGTCTCGAAAAGCCCATCATATGGGGTAGCGTTGCCGCCTTCCAGATAGTTGCCGATGATGGCTTTAGAAGCATGATTCTGGTTGAGTGGCGGGGCTGTCAGAGCCTGCCGTCCGAGCAGTACCGCAACCCTGATATTGGGAGTGCTGCCTACCGTCAGACAGGTTCCGCAAGCAGCAGGCGTCGTTCCCGGCTTGAAGGCGTCGGCAATCGCATAAAAAACCAGCTCCCGCCAATTGTTTCGAAACCAGTTTTCGTTGATGGTACATGACGGAATTCCACTCCAGTCAGGCAGCATGTTTGCCGAACTTGCCTTTGAGTTGATGAGCGTGTCTGGTATCCGTCCAAAGAGGGTGTTGGGAGAGTCGGTGTAGTTGTTGAGGGCGGATGCGGCAATGTCGGCAGCCCACGGATAGCGTCCTTGGTTGTTATGAATCCCCCCAATATAGGCGGCATATGTGTTCAGGCAGTTCAAGACTGTCGATGCCACCTGTTTCTCAAGCAAAGGCATGAGATCGGTGTAGGTTATGAGAATCATGCTGTCGTTAACGAGTATGCGTCCCTGAGCATCCCGGACGATTCCACCGACAAATCCGTTGGTGCCGCTATCGGTGAAGTCTGCGTTATCTTCGGTCGCCGTTTCATCCAGATAGTTTGCCGGATTGTTCTCCACGGCAGGACTGCGATCCTGAATCGCCGCGTCATTAAGGCGCTGAAGCGGAGGGCCGGGAGCAATGATTACAGCGATTACGTCCGGAATGATGTTGCCACTGCTGTCGGCAACCTGAATGGTGCCGGTGGTGTCGCTGTTGAGCGGCAGGTGGCGGGTGTTTTCCTTGAAATTGTTGGAGACCGCATACCAGAGCCTTTCGCCACTGGCATCTCGAAGGTCTGCCAGTCCTAAACTTTTCCATGGCAGGCGTCCTAGGCGGACAGCTTGCCCAGTCGAACCGTTGGCATTGCCGCAGGAGCTTTCCTTCTTGCCATCATTGTTTGTGTCAGGGCAGGGCAGATCGCCTGGGCGGACATTCCCGGCGGGATAGACCGACGCGGCGTAAGCGATCAAAGCCTCTTTCGCTTGAACCAAGGTCTCCTGGGTCTTATGTTCTTGCGCAAGCCGTGAGTTCGAACTGTTCCACGCAGACAGAAATATGGCGGTGCCAACCCCCAGGCCGAGCAGCAAAAGCAGCAGTAAAGCCATTCCACTTTGGGAGCGACGAGTGTTTGCCATGCTTAAGGTGTGCGCGGGGCCGGCTTGATGGTGATGCGCCCGTTACCCAGCACGCTCTGATGTTCGCCGCTACCCGGGAGGTAGGTATCGCCGACCGGGATTCGGGGGGCGGGAGCGGTGTTGTCCCAGTTTGCGGCCCCATTGATCCAGCGGATGCGGCGTCCGTTGCTGCTGCGTACTTCGCCGTTGATGGTCAGGCTGGCATCATTTTCAGCAGCCTCCTGAATAAATCCGGGATTGCGCTGGCGCTGGAGGTCAAGTTTGGCCCGTTGCGGCGGGTCGAAGAAGAGTCGGCCGAGCGGGGGGGGGGCAGCCTGACTGGGGGCTGTGGCGAGGAAGAGCAGCAGGGCCAGCGAGCGGCGCAGCATAGTCAGTTCTTCCCTGAAGGCTGGCGAACGGTCAGCCATTGCATGTCACATTCGGCCCCCAGCAGCGCCATGGAGGTTCTGCCCTCGCCCTGTTCGGGCAACGGCGAGAGCTTGCAGGCCCGGATGATGACGAGCGCTTTCGCACTTTTCTCGATACGGTTCAGACTGTTCAGGAGATCTCCTTCGTGCAGCAGACGAAGCTGAATTTTCAGTGGGCTGCCGTACCAGCCGACATTGGCGCCGTCGCTACCGTCCAGGGCCGTTTGGGCGCCAAATTCGTACTTCATGCCGGGAAGGCGTAAATCGTGCTGGGTGTCGCGCAGCATTTCCATCCAGTCCAGCCGCTTTTCTTCACCGGCGATGCCTGAACTCTGCAAGCGCTGCAAAATCTGCGTGCGCTCCTTGATGTCCGTCTCTTCAGTACGGACTTGGCGCAGGCGTTGTTCGATCTGGTTCTTCGCCGCCGCTGCGGTATTTCTTTCGTGCTCGGCCTGGTGCGCATCCTGCTGGGCCGCATTGCCGATCAGGAAGGCAATGACGATAAGCACGAGCATGACCGCCAAGGGCAAACCGAGTTTCCGG
>JAGTRS010000002.1 GCA_018262195.1 Pseudomonadota bacterium
ATCTGGTGGAGGGGGAAGGATTCGAACCTTCGAAGGCAGAGCCGACAGATTTACAGTCTGTTCCCGTTGACCGCTTGGGTACCCCTCCGGAAGAACCCGAGATTATCCGGACGAGTTAGAGACCTGTCAACACTTAAAAACAGAAAAGCCGGCATACAGCCGGCTTTTGCGCTTTTGAAGCTTGAATTACTTCTGGGCGAGAACCCAGGCAACCAGCTTTTTGGCTTCGTCTTCGGTGACGTTGTTGGGAGGCATCGGAATCTGACCCCAGGTTCCCTTACCGCCGGCCTTGACCTTGGTAGCCAGCATGGCCGGGGCGTTCTTGTCGCCCTTGTACTTGGCGGCAACTTCCTTATAGGCAGGACCGACCAGCTTCTTGTCGATAGCATGGCAGGACATGCAGTTCTTGGCCTTGGCCAGCGCTTCGTCAGCCTGAACCTGGCCAGCCATCACAACACCAGCAGCCATCATGGCAACATAAACAGCTTTCATTCTCTTGCTCCGTTCTTCGGGTTGGAAGGTAAATCAGTTGAGGATGATAAAACCCTTTCCCGTCCCTTGCAAACAAGGAGAACGACCGGTTCGGTCTTTTGCATCCGTACGCTATTAACGCACAAAACAACCTGGCGTTGACAGCAAATGCTTATACAGGTCGCGACGAGATCGCCAGCAGCGCACCAGCTGAAACAAAAATACCGCCAAAAGCCCGATTCTGCAGGCGAATGGCTGCCGGATCATGCAACCAACGCCCGAGGTGTGACGCGGCCAAGGCGTAGCCGGACATCACCATCAGATCAGTCAGACACAGGGTGGTGGCGATGAGAAGGTACTGCGGCATTTGCGGCAAAGCCGGATTGACGAACTGCGGAACCAGCGCGCCGATGAATATGATTGCCTTCGGATTGGTCAGATTGACCAGCACGCCTTGCAGGAATAGTCCTTTACGTCGAACAGGGAGTACATCGGCGTCGACGGGAATGATTGGCGCCCGCCATTTCTGGATGCCCAGCCAGACCAGATACGCCGCGCCGAGAAATTTGACGACCGTAAACGCCGCCTCCGAGGCGGCCAGCAAGGCACCGAGGCCCAGTGCAACAATCAGCAGATGAAGCAGGATCGCCGCCTGAAGGCCCAGAATCGCCGTCAATGCTGCCCAGTAACCGTGCCGCATGCCGGTACTCATGCTGATCACCGCCCCCGGGCCGGGCGTGACAGCGATCAGGATCGACGCCGCCAGAAACCCGAACCAGACTGCAAGTGTCATTTACGACGCTGGATTTGCTTGACGTCCCGCACTGCCCCCTTGTCGGCCGAAGTGGCCATCAGGGCATAGGCTTGCAGGGCAGCAGAAACCGTGCGTTCGCGATTGACCGGCTGCCAGGCGGCTTCGCCCTTGGCTTCCATGGCAGCGCGGCGCTGGGCCAGTTCACCATCGGAGATCGCCAAGTGGATGCGACGATTCGGAATATCGATCTCGATGGTATCGCCCTCCTCAACCAGACCAATGGCGCCACCATCGGCCGCTTCCGGGGATGCGTGGCCGATGGACAGGCCGGATGTGCCGCCCGAGAAACGGCCATCGGTGAGCAGCGCACACGCCTTGCCGAGCCCCATCGATTTCAGATAGGAGGTCGGATAGAGCATTTCCTGCATGCCAGGGCCGCCCTTCGGGCCTTCGTAGCGGATGACCACTACATCGCCGGCGACGATTTTTTCGCCCAAAATGGCTTCGACTGCCGCATCCTGGCTTTCGAAAACTCGGGCCTTGCCTGAGAATTTCCAGATCGACTCATCGACACCGGCCGTCTTGACGATACAGCCATCAAGCGCAATGTTGCCGTAGAGCACTGCCAGTCCGCCTTCCTGCGAAAAAGCATTGGCCCGGTTACGGATACAGCCGTTGGTACGATCCAGATCCAGTTCGTTGAAGCGACGATCCTGCGAGAAGGCAACCTGGGTTGGCACGCCGCCCGGGGCTGCCTTGAAGAATTGATGCACGTTGACATCGTGCTCGCGCACCACATCCCAACGGTCGATCGCCTCACCGAGGTTCTTCGCATAGACATTCGGGACGTCACGATTGATCAGGCCTGCCCGATCGAGTTCACCGAGGATGCCCATGATGCCGCCGGCACGATGAACGTCTTCGATGTGATATTTGTCGGTCATCGGCGCCACCTTGCACAGGCAGGGCACCGAACGGGAAATACGGTCGATGTCGGCCATTGTGAAGTCGACACCAGCTTCCTGCGCGGTAGCCAGGATGTGCAGCACGGTATTGGTCGAGCCGCCCATGGCAACGTCGAGCGTCATGGCATTTTCGAAGGCCGCCTTGGTGGCGATAGAACGCGGCAGGACCGAGGCGTCATCCTGTTCGTAATAGCGCTTGCACAACTCAACAATCTGGCGACCGGCGCGCAGGAAGAGCTGCTTGCGGTCAGCGTGCGTGGCGACGACCGTGCCGTTGCCGGGCAGGCTGAGACCGAAGGCTTCAGTCAGACAGTTCATAGAGTTGGCGGTAAACATGCCGGAGCAGGAACCGCAGGTCGGGCAGGCAGAGCGCTCGATTTCGTCAAGATCGGACTGCGACACCGAGTGGTCAGCGGCCTTGACCATCGCGTCGACGAGGTCGAGATGGACAACCTGCCCCTGAATCTTGACCTTGCCGGCTTCCATCGGGCCACCGGAGACGAAGATGACCGGGATGTTCAGGCGCATGGCGGCCATCAGCATGCCCGGAGTGATCTTGTCACAGTTGGAGATGCAGACCATGGCGTCGGCGCAATGGGCGTTGACCATGTATTCGACCGAGTCGGCGATCAAGTCGCGGCTGGGCAGCGAATAGAGCATGCCGCTGTGGCCCATGGCGATGCCGTCGTCGATGGCGATGGTGTTGAATTCCTTGGCCACGCCGCCAGCCGCCTCGATCTCGCGCGCTACCAGCTGGCCCATGTCCTTCAGGTGCACGTGGCCCGGCACAAACTGGGTGAAGCTGTTGACCACGGCGATGATCGGCTTGCCGAAGTCGCCATCCTTCATGCCGGTAGCTCGCCACAACGAGCGGGCACCGGCCATGTTGCGGCCGTGGGTGGAGGTGCGGGAACGGTATTGCGGCATGACTCTCTCCATCTGAAACTGAACGCCACGTTGTTGTCACGGGGCGGGAACTATAATCGGCTAATTCTAGCCCACTCTGCGCCTTCGATGCTTCTTCACCCACAGTTCGATCCCGTCGCTTTCTCTGTCGGCCCGCTCTCCGTGCGCTGGTACGGTTTGATGTATCTGGTTGCCTTCGTTCAGTTTATTTTGCTCGGGCGTTACCGGATCAAAACCCGGCCTGGCTTTCTGACCGTCGAACAACTTGACGACCTGCTTTTCTACGGCATGCTCGGGGTGATTATTGGCGGGCGACTTGGGCAGGTGTTGTTCTACGAACCGGCGTATTTCCTGGCCAATCCGCTGGAGATATTTGCCGTCTGGAAAGGCGGAATGAGCTTCCACGGCGGCTTCCTCGGCGTGCTGCTGGCCATGAGCCTTTGGGCTCGCAAGCACAAGCTGAACTGGTTCGATATCACTGACTTTGTCGCGCCGCTGGTTCCACTTGGCCTGGCCGCTGGTCGAGTGGGAAATTTCATCAACGGCGAACTCTGGGGCCGGGTCGCCGACGCCGGCCTGCCATGGGCGATGATCTTCCCGCAATCCGGCGACATGTCCCCGCGCCACCCTTCCCAGCTTTATCACGTCGGGCTGGAAGGTTTGTCGCTGTTCATCATCCTCTGGCTATTCACCGCCAAGCCGCGCCCCCGCGCTGCCGCCTCGGGAGTTTTCCTGATTGGTTACGGCGCCTTCCGTTTCATTACAGAGTTTTTCCGCGAGCCGGATCACGGCATTTTCGGGCAGTCCTACACGATCAGCATGGGGCAGTGGTTGTCGTTGCCGATGATCCTGACCGGGGTGGCGCTGGTGGTATTTGCCTACCGCAAGAAGCCTCTATAATTATGGATTACGTTCTTCAACCCATAACAGGAATCCAGTCATGACACGTCCGTTCAAGGTTCTCGGCATCCAGCAAATCGCTATCGGCGGCCCCTCCAAGGAAAAGCTCCGCACCTTGTGGGTCGAGAAATTCGGATTGGAAATCACCAGCACCTTCGTTTCCGAGCGTGAGAACGTCGACGAAGACATCTGTGCCATGGGCACTGGCCCGTTCAAGGTTGAAGTCGACCTGATGCAGCCGCTCGACCCGGAAAAGAAGCCGGCTGTGCACACCACGCCGCTCAACCACGTCGGCCTGTGGATTGACGACCTGCCGAAGGCAGTTGAATGGCTGTCGGCCAATGGCGTGCGTTTCGCGCCGGGCGGCATCCGCAAGGGCGCCGCTGGCTTCGACATCACCTTCCTGCACCCGAAGGGCAATGAGGAATTCCCGATCGGTGGCGAAGGCGTGTTGATCGAACTGGTTCAGGCGCCGCCGGAAGTCGTTTCGGCCTTCGCCAAGCTGGCTGCTCAGTAAGCAGCTCCATGGCGGACATCCCCGAGGAGGATCTCGAGGAAACCCGGGCGGCGCTCGCTCCAACGCTGGAAGCGACTGCCGCCATCCTGCCCTGGGTAAGCAAACCCCGCCAGTTACGCTTCGATGCAAAACTGAATGAGCGTTGGGTCGCCGCCGGAAAGCGTCTGGCGGCCGCGTGGTCAGACCGTCACGGTGCGGGCGTTGAAGACATCCGGCCTGCCATCTTCAGCCTATACGCCATCGCCATTGAAACGGCCGACAGCGACTGCCTCCGATTGGGGGAAGCGCTGGCCAGCGCGGCTGACCGACTGGAAAATGCGAGCCCGTCGCCACGCCTGATCGCCGCGATCACCGGCGCCATTGAATGCCTTGGCGAAGCGGACGGTCTGGAGCATGATGCCTTTGCCGACCGCGCCCTACACTTTTCAATGCGACTGGAGTCCACAGCCTCGGCGCCCGAAAACGCCGAACGCTCGGCTGTACTTGACCGCCTGTTTGTCGATGAGTCTCGCGAGCAGATCGAGTTGATGCACGATGCGCTGGCCGCACTGCCACCTGATGCCTATGCGCTGACCACGGAAGCTATGAAGTTGGCCCAGCAGGCTGAACAATTGGAACTGTGGGGCATCATGCACCTTGCCCGGCAATTGACCGAGTTCGTTGGCCGAAATGCCGCCGAACTGGATGCGGTGGAGTGCCGGGAAGAAATCAATGCGCTCCTGCACTCCCTGTCCACGGCAGTCACTGCCGTAGCAGCTACCTAGACTGGCCGAAAAATACTCAAGGCGAGCCGCCGGCCATCACCCAGATCGGCAACCTCGGCAGTAATTTCGACAGGGACCTTGCGCCCGTCACTTCGCTGAACTTCGCTGGCCAAAGCCCAAGGCAGGCGACCATCAAGCATTTGACGAAACTCTCCGAGCATGGTTTTCTGGAGCTCCGCCGGATGCAGAATACCCTGGTGACGACCGAGCAATTCATTGCGCGCCCGGCCAACCAAAGCCTCGGCCTGACGATTGACATCGAGAATCTCGCCGCTATCGCCATCGGCCAGAAAAAGCGCATCCCTTGACGCGTCAAAGACCGCCCGCAGCCGCTCGCTGGCGACTTGCGCCTCGCGTCTAGCCTCTTCTGCCTCGTACTCGACCAGCGCCAAGGTGACCAAATTGGCGACGGCCTGAGCAAAAAGCTGATGTGCCGAGGTCCATGAGTGGCGTGAAGCGACCTGTTCAAGACAGAGAACGCCTTGCAACTCGCCCCGAATGTGTATCGGGGTATCGAGCATCGCAGTCACGTTGTGGCGCGGCAAATAGTCGGTCGCAAATTCAGCCGTCAGCGGGTGCAGATAGGCATCATCGGCGGTAATGCACGTACCAGCCTGCAAAGCACGAAAATAGGCGGGGTAATGCCCCGCATCGATACTTGTCCCTTTGCTGTGCTGTCCGGAGGACCGTTCGTAGAGATCAAGGCAACTGAGCTCCCGATGGTCGTCGGTCAGCGCCCAGATGCTGACGCGCTCGACCCCGGACATCTGTGCGGCCGACTCGGTCAGGATGCTGAGCATCATGTCCAGGGAGGCTTCCTTGAAATAAACCCCGCGCGACAGGCTGGCGATGCCTTCCTGCAGCTCTGCTGGCGACATCAGGGTAGCGCCAATCCCGGGGTTGAGCCGATTTTCCATGTGATTCCGAATGACCTTGGCCCTTTCAGGGCATTTCAACAATTCGAATTCTAGGAAAACCGGCCAAAACTTACTGTGAAATCCTACACATCTAACTAAAGTAATAGGTCAATTTCGAAATTACTCCGGCCCGGGAGTTGTCTTGAAAATGAAAGCGACCTTTTCGACGTCGGTGATCCAAACCAGGCCATCACCATAGTGTCCGGTCTGAGCCACTTCGGTAATGCGCTGGAAGATTGCCTCGGCCACATCATCGGGCGCGACAATTTCGACGCGCACCTTGGCCGTGTAATCGGTCAGCTCATCCTTGATTTTGGTCCGCGCCGGCACATGGCGCGATGGAGCGCTACACCCCTCGACCTTACTCACCGTCATGCCGGGAAAGCCCGGCAACGCAACCAGCGCATTGCGCAATACCGTCAATTTGTTGGGGCGAATGACCGCCTTGATCTCTTTCATGCTTCGACCTCTTCGTCATCAAACCAGCGGTAAATCGTGGGTAAAACCAGCAGCGTCAGCAGCGTGCAGGTGATCAGGCCACCGATGACTACGATGGCCAGCGGCCGCTGCACCTCGGAACCTGGCCCGCTCGAAAACAGGAAGGGAATCAGACCGAGCATGGCCACCGTCGCCGTCATCATGACCGGCCGGAAACGCAAGGTTGCGCCCTCTACCACTGCCTCGCGCACGCTACGCCCATCGTCGCGCAAGCCACGGATGTACGACACCAACACGACACCGTTAAGCACCGCTATGCCCCACAGCGCAATGAATCCGACCGATGCCGGTACAGACAGGTACTCGCCGGATATGAACAAGCCGATGATGCCGCCAATGGAAGCAAAAGGCAGCACGGTGATGATCAGTGTAGCGAAACGCAGCGAATTGAAGAGCAGGAAGAGCAGGAAGAAGATCGCTGCAATGGTGATCGGGATAATGATCGTCAAGTGCCCCAGCGCCCGTTCCATGTTCTGGAACTGACCACCCCACTCCAGGTAATAACCTTCCGGCAACTTGATCTGCGCTTCAACTTTCTGCTGCAACTCGGCGACAAAGCTGCCGAGGTCACGGTCCTTGACGTTCACACCGATCACGATACGCCGTTTGCCCAGTTCGCGCGAAATCTGCGCCGGGCCGTCCTGCACGCGGATCTTGGCAACATCGGTGAGACGCACCTGCGCGCCATTCGGCGAGGTAATCAGCACATTGGAAATCGCCTCGACGTTGTTGCGGAAGCGCTCCGGCAAGCGGACCACCCCGGGGAAACGTCGTTCGCCCTCAAAGATTTCGGTGACTACCTTTCCACCAATGGCGGTCTCCAGCACGTCGTTGACATCCGACACATTGAGGCCGAGGCGGGCAATCGCCTGCCGGTCGATATCAATCGACAGATACTGCTGACCACTGACCTTCTCGATACGCAAATCCTGGGCGCCCTGCAGCGTCTGGGCAACCTTGCCGATCTGTCCGGCCAGTTTTTTCAACTGATCGAGATCGTCGCCAAAAACCTTGACCGCGATATCCGAACGCACGCCAGTGACCATTTCATCGACCCGGTCCGAAATCGGCTGCGCCATCACCACCTGCACACCCGGCAGAGCCTTCAACTTCTCGCGCATGGCATCCTGAATGTCATCCTGAGTCCAGCCCGACGGCCATTCACTGCGCGGCTTGAGACTGACAATCGGCGTCGATTCGTTCGGCCCCTGCGGGTCAGCCGGCGACTCGCCGCGCCCCACGCCGGAAACAGCCGACTTCACGCCCGGCACCTGCATGACCAGACGCATCCCCTCCATTTCCATCTTGATTGACTCTTCAAGGGAAATATTCGGAACACGGTTGATGCCGGGCACCACAGAGCCTTCCTTCATTTCCGGGATAAAAGCCGTACCCAGGAAAGGCAGGGTCGCAACAGTCAATCCGAAGGCAGTGACAGCAGCAATCACCGTTTTCTTTTCGTTGGCCAGCGTCCAGTGCAGCATCTTGAGATAGCGCTGCTTCATGATCGCGATCAAACGCGTGTCATGATCACCATCATGCGCTGGCGGCTTCAGCAGATAGGTCGACATCACCGGCGTCAGCGTCAGCGACAGAACCAGGGAAATGGCCAATGCAATCGCGATGGTGTAGGCCAGTGGCGCGAACATCTTGCCTTCCATGCCTTGCAGGGTCATCAGCGGCAGGAACACCAGAATGATGATGCCAACGCCGAAAATGACCGGCGTCGCCACCTCGACCACGGCATGCAAGATGACGCGCAGCTGGCTCTCGCCGGTCTTTGCCTTGCGACCGAGTTGCAGATAGGCGTTCTCGACGACCACCACGGAGCCGTCGACCATCAGGCCGATAGCGATAGCCAGACCGCCGAGCGACATCAAGTTGGCAGAAATGCCCAACTTGTTCATCGCCACGAAGGTCAAAAGCGGCGTCAGCACCAGCGTAGCGACCACAATCAATGAGGAGCGCACATCGCCAAGGAAGAGGAAAAGCACGACAACAACCAGCAACACGCCTTCCAGCAGCACTTTGGTGACGGTCCACAGCGCCGCATCGACCAATTCCGAGCGATCGTAATAAGCAACGATTTTCAGGCCATCCGGCAGCATGCCCTTGGCGTTGATCTCGTCGACCCGTTCCTTGATCTTGCCGACCACCGCCTTGGCATTACCGCCTGACAGCATCATAACGACGCCGCCAACCGCTTCCGTCGTGCCATTCTTGATCACGGCGCCCTGACGAACCTCATGGCCAATCTGCACCTCGGCGACGTCGCGCACATAAACCGGCACACCGTCCTTTTCCTTGAGCACGATGAGGCGCAAATCTTCCAGATCCTTGACCAGGCCAACGCCACGAATCAGATACTGCTCGGCATACTGCGGCAGGACGCCGCCGCCAGCATTGGCATTGTTGCGTCCGACCGCCTGATAGACATCAGCGATACTCAGTCCGAAATGACGCAATCTGTCGGGGTTGACCAGCACTTGATATTGCTTGGCGAAGCCACCTTGGGAATTGATTTCAGCAACACCGGGAATCGAGCGCAACAATGGGCGAACCACCCAGTCCTGGGCGGTACGGCGCTGCATCAGCTCATCTTGGGTGAGCGCCCGATCACCATCATCAGGACGCTCCAGCGTGTATTGATAGACCTCGCCCAAGCCGGTCGAAACCGGCCCAAGCACCGGCGAGATTCCCGCCGGCAGACGCGTACCAACCTCCAGCAGGCGCTCCATGACCAGCTGGCGGGCAAAATAGAGATCGGTCTTGTCATTGAACACCAGCGTGATCAGCGACAAACCCGGCTTGTTCAGCGAGCGCATTTCCTCCAGACCCGGCAAACCGGTCATCGCCACTTCCAGCGGCACAGTGGCAAAGCGCTCGACCTCCTCAGGAGAACGCCCCGGCGCTTCGGTGGCGATCTGGACCTGAATGTTGGTCACATCCGGGAAGGCATCAACCGACAGTTTACGTGCCGCATCGAGGCCGAAGAAAAACAATATGGCGGCGACCACCGCAACGACAAGGCGTTGCCCAAGCGCACCGCGGACTAGGGATTCAATCACGAGCCCTCCATTTCCTTGCGGTTACGCTCATTGTTGAGGTGGAAGGCGCCATCGACGACAAGCTTTTCCTCCCCCTTCAACCCGGAGAGCACCACCCGTTTCCCGGCCTGCTCGGGCCCGAGCTTGACCTTGGTCAAACGGAAAGCGCCATCACCGACGGCGACAAAGACATGGTCTTCGTCATTCTCGCGAACCACGGCACTGGCCGGCACAACCATTCGCTCAACCGCTCGCGCCTCGATCAGCATGGAAGCCAGCATGGCCGGTTTCAGGCGCCCATCACGATTGTCCAGCTCAGTACGCACCAGTACCGTACGAGTTTCCGGATTGATTGTCTGACCGACAAAAATCAGCTTGCCGACCAGTTTTTCGTTACCCAGCGCCGGCACTTCGATACTGACAGACTGTCCGACCTTGACCTGGCTGACTTGCTGCTCCGGCACCTGTGCCACGGCCCACAGGCGCGACAGGTCGGCAACAACAAACAAGGAATCGGCCGGTTGCACGACCTGCCCTTGTGCCAACTTGCGTTCAACAACGACGCCGCTCATGGTTGCCGATACCGGTGTCACGGAATTGACTTCGCCCTGTTTGCCCAGACGATCAATGGCCGCCGGGCTGACGCCCAGCAATTGCAATTGATCGCTGGCCGCCCGCGTTTCCGCTTTCGAAATCTGGTATTCGCTCTCCCGGCGCTGCAGTTCGGCCGCACCGATTACATCCGCCTCGAACAAGGCCTTGGCGCGTTCGGCATTGCGCCGGTTCAGCTCGAGTTGAGCACGCGCCTTGAGATAGGCCAGTTGCTGGCTGGACAATTCGCTGCTGTTCAGCTTGGCTAGCACCTCGCCCTTTTTGACACTTTGGCCAAGCAGGGCGTCAATATCCGTTACCCGACCAGTGACCGTAGCTCCGATGCGGGCTAGGCGTTGTTCATCAAAATCAATACTCCCACTGACACGCAGTGTTTCGGCCACAGGCTGTGTGGTGACGTCACTCAGTTTGAGTTGCGCGAGCAGTTCCTGCGATGGCAAAACGCTCAAGGGGTCGCGCACCTGTTGCGCCGCCGACTTGTTGTTCTCCTGGTTGCAGCCGGCCAGTGCTGCCACGGTCAACAGCAAAATAAGGGCTTTTTTCATTATTCTTTTCCTCCGGGGATCGCCCGTAGTCGTTCAATTTCAACCCAGGCCGAAGCCAGTTCATAGCGTGCCGTAATCAGTTCGGCGCGGGCTGCGCGAAAAACACGCCGCGCATCGAGCACGTCAAGAAAACCACGTTCGCCGAAGCGATAGGCCGCTTCGACAACCTTCACGGCCGCTTCGGCCTGCTTGAGAATTCCGGACTCCAGCGCGACAACTTGGGCCTCGGCGATTTCATATTGCTGGAAGGCAATTTCGAGCTGCTGAGCCAGCGAAAACTCCTGCGCAGCCAACTCATGACGAGCCCGCGACAACTGCGCAGAGGCTTCGCCTACCGGGCCGCTGCGCCTGTCCCACAAAGGGATGGAGACAACAACGCCGAGCTTGTTGGAGCGCATGTCGGGGTCTTCATCCACGCCAGCCTTCAGCGCCACATTGGGCCAGCGCAGGCGTCGCTCGAGATCAAGTTGATACTGGGCACGCACCATTTCGGAGCGCGCACGCGCCAAATCCGGGCTGGTTTCGGCCAATTGCTTACGCAATCCATCCAAAGGCGGCAGTCCCGGAACATCCCGCAAGCGGCCACGCAGCGTAAAATCGGCGGGCAAGGCGCCACCGACACTCTGGCGCAACAGCGAACGCGCCTGCTCACCGCGAAAACCGGCTGCCTGGGCTATTTTCTGGACGTTCAGCAACTCCGCATCGGCCTTGATCAGCTCGAAGCGCGGCGCCTCGCCGGTTTCCACACGCAGCGCAATACGTGAGCGCACACTCTCCATGGCAGCCAGATCTTCACGCGTATTGCTCAGTTCGACATCGCGCCGCAAGACCTCGAAATAGCGGAGGCGCAGGCGCGCCAGCGTATCCGCTTCAAAGGCCCTGACCGCTGCCGTCGTCGACTCCAGCCCTGCTTCCGCCGCACCAATCCGCGCCGACCGCCGCCACGGCATATCGAGCGGCTGGGTCAGCGTGACACTACGCGCGTCGCCGGTATTGCCGCCCACACCGCGGCTGCGCGATGTGCCCCCGAGATATTCCAGCTCAGGGTTGGGGAAGGCGCCGGCGCTATCAACTGCATAACGCGCCGCCGTGATCTGATCGCGCGCCGCCATCACAGAGCGGCTGGACGACAAAGCCAGCGCCTCCAGTTGCGGCAGATCGAATTCGGGCTGCGCAAAGGCTAGCGTCGCGCCCATGCCCAAAGCAAAGGCGAGTGTTTTTGTGCAATGCATCATAAGGTTTTACTTAGCAAACCGCGTGCCATTGGCTGGCTACGGTCAACGGCCTCCCAAGGCAGCAATTCGTTCTTCAAGTGGCGGATGCGTCGAAAACAGCGCCATAAACCCACCTTTACCACCAGCAATGCCGGAGGCTGCCATGTTTTGCGGCAGCGGCTCGGTATGCAGGTTGCCCAAGCGACGCAGCGCGTTTTGCATCGGCACCGGCGAGCCCATCAGACTCGACGCACCGGCATCGGCACGGAATTCACGCTGACGGGAGAACCAGGCAACGATGATGCTGGCCAGCAAGCCGAAGACGACTTCGCAGATCATGCTGGTCACCATGTAGCCGATGCCAGGGCCGGTGTTTTCGCTGTCGCCACGACGCAGGAAACCATCGACCACATAGCCGACAATGCGCGACAGGAAAACGACGAAGGTGTTCACCACGCCCTGGATCAGCGTCAGCGTCACCATGTCACCGTTGGCGATGTGAGCGACTTCGTGAGCCAGCACAGCTTCGGCTTCATCACGGGTCATGCTCTGCAGCAGGCCGGTCGAGACGGCAACCAGCGACTTGTTCTTGGTTGCGCCGGTTGCGAAGGCATTCGGCTCACCGTCGTAGATCGCCACTTCCGGCATCGGCAGGTTGGCGCGCTTGGCCAACTTGGCCACCGTATCGACCAGCCACATTTCCGTTGATGTACTCGGCGACTCGATGACCCGAGCGCCCGTGCTCCATTTGGCCATGGTCTTCGACATCAGCAGCGAAATGAAGGCGCCGCCGAAACCGATCACCGCGGCAAAGACGAACAACATTCCAACATTCAGGCCATTGGCGGTCAGGAATTTGTTAACGCCAAGCAGACTGGTCGCCACGCTGAGAACCAGCATGACCGCCAGGTTGGTAGCGAGAAAAAGGAAGATGCGTTTCATGTCGAACTCCTCAAAAGAGAAACGGGGCGATGATATTGCATTGCACAAACCAGGAAAACAGGAGCAAAATTGACTATTACTTCGATTTTTACTGATGAACTTATGACTCCGCTTAACTACAAGCACCTCCATTACTTCTGGGTCGTTGCCCAGGAAGGCAGCATCACCCGGGCGGCAGAACGGCTCGACGTTGCCGTTCAGACGATCAGTGGCCAGCTTTCCCTGCTCGAACGCCACTTGGGCAAGGCACTGTTCAACAGCCAGGGACGCGGCCTGGTATTGAGCGAAGCCGGACGCGTGGCGCTCGGTTACGCCGACCAGATATTCCAGTTAGGCGACGCTTTGGTTGACGCGGTGGAGCACAGTAACAGCGAATCCACGCTTCGTCTGCGTGCTGGTATTTCAGATGGCATCCCGAAACTGCTGGCCTACCGACTGCTCTCTACGGTCACCGACATGCCGGCCGATGTCCGTTTGATCTGCGATGAAGGCGAATTCGAAACATTGCTGGCCGAACTCGCCCTGCACCGTCTCGATGTCGTGCTGACCGATCGTGCCGCACCAGTCGGCGGCAACCTGAAGGTGTTCAGCACCCGGCTGGGCGAATTTGCTACCGGGCTATTCGCCGCGCCAGCCCTCGCCGAGCGCTACCGGCCAGATTTCCCGAACAGCCTCGACGGTGCGCCGATGCTGCTGCCGACTCGCCACAACGCGCTGCGCGGCCGGATCGATCGCTGGCTGGAGCACACCAATATTCGCCCTAAGATCGTCGGCGAATTCGAAGACAGTGCCTTGCTAAATACCTTCGGCCGCGGCGGCCTGGGTATTTTCCCCGCGCCACTCGGTCTGGCCGAACAGATTGCCTCGCAACTCGAAGCACAACCGCTGGGCGCCATGAGCGGCGTCAGCGAACAGATCTACGCCATCTCCAGCGAACGACGCATTCGCCACCCGGCCGTCGAGGCGCTCTGTGCCGCAGCGCCGCAGGCCGGTGCGGAGCCGAGGGTATAATGTCCGCCCCCAACGCAAAACAAAGTCAAAAATCCATGTCGCTGTTCCGCAAGACCGCTTTCATCCTCCTCAGTATCGTCATCGCCGGCCAGGCTCTGGCCCAGCAACTCCCTGTTCCGCCCTCACTGGCCGCCAAATCCTGGCTGCTGCTGGAAGTCGGATCAAACCAGGTTCTGACCGCCGAAAAGCCTGATGAGCGTCTCGAACCGGCCTCGCTGACCAAGCTGATGACGGCCTACCTGACTTTCTCTGCCATGCGCCAGAAGACCATTGGCCTGAGCCAGCCCCTGCCCGTCTCGGAAAAGGCTTGGCGCACCGGCGGCTCGAAGATGTTCATCCGGGTCGACACGCAAGTACCGGTTGAAGACCTGATCAAGGGAATGATCGTTCAGTCCGGCAATGACGCCTGCGTCACGCTGGCCGAAGGCATCGCCGGCAGCGAAGAGAATTTCGCCCAGATGATGAACCGCGAAGCCCAGCGTCTGGGCATGACGAACAGCCATTTCATGAACTCGACTGGCCTGCCCGACCCGCAGCACTACACCACCGCCCGCGACCTCTCCCTGCTCGCTTCGGCGCTGATCCGCGACTTCCCCGAGGACTACAAGAAGTATTACTCGATGAAGGAATTCCGCTACAACAACATCACCCAGCCGAACCGCAACCGCCTGCTTTTCATCGACCCGACGGTCGATGGTGTCAAAACCGGTCACACCGAAGCGGCCGGCTACTGCCTGATTTCTTCGGCCCTGCGCGACAAGCGCCGGCTGCTGTCGGTAGTTCTGGGCACAACCTCGGACAGCGCCCGCGCCGCCGAATCGCAGAAGCTGCTGAACTGGGGTTACATTTCCTATGACGCCGTGGCGCTCTTCGCCAAGGATCAGGTTGTTGCCACGCTGCGCGCCTGGAAGGGCGCCCAGAGCGAGGTGAAAGTCGGCTTCGCCAGCGACCTGTCCGTGGTCGTCCCGAAGGGCTATGCCGACAAGGTGAAGTCCGATTTCGTCGCCGAGCCGCGCCTGATCGCTCCGATCGAAGCGGGCCAGAAGGTCGGCACGCTGAAAGTCACCATCGACGGCAAGCCTTACAACGAATATCCGGTCGTCGCCCTTGAAAATATCGCTCTCGGCAATATCTTCGTTCGACTCCTCGATACCATCCGACTCTGGTTCAACTAAACCCATGACGCCCTACGTCGCCGATCCCGTCTACCTGAATGGCCGTTTCCTGCCACTGGCGGAAGCGGGCATCTCCCCGCTCGACCGGGGCTTTCTCTACGGCGATGGCGTCTATGAAGTGATCCCTGTCTATTCCCGCCGGGCTTTCCGCATCGACGAACACGTCAAGCGGCTGCAAGCGACGCTCGATGGTATCAAGCTGGCCAATCCGCTGACGGCCGACGGCTGGAAGGAAGTCATTGCCAAACTGATCGAAACGGCCCCTTGGGACGACCAGTCGATCTACCTGCAAGTCACCCGCGGCGCCGACGACAAGCGCGACCATGCTTTCCCGCCGGCCTCGGTGCCTTCAACGGCCTTTGCCTTCGCTTCGCCCTTGGTCACCACACCCGCTGAAGTGCGCGCCAGGGGCGTTGCCGCGATCACCGTGCCGGACCTGCGCTGGTCACGCTGCGACCTCAAGGTCATTTCGCTGCTCGCCAACGTGCTGGCCCGCCAGCAGGCCGTCGAGCAGGGCTGTGCAGAGGCGCTGCTGATTCGCGACCGTTTCATGAAGGAAGGCGCGGCCTCGAATATCTTCATCGTCAAGGATGGCCTGCTGCTCGCCCCACCCAAGACGCACCTGATGCTGCCGGGCATCACTTACGACGTGATCCTCGAATTGGCCGCGACCCACCAGCAGGCTTTGGAAGTCCGTGAAATCAGCGAAACGGAACTTCGCAGCGCGGACGAGGTCTGGATGACCTCATCGACCAAGGAAATTCTGGCGATCACGACACTCGACGGCCAACCAGTCGGCACCGGCAAACCCGGCCCGTTTGGCGAGCAAATGTGGCAGTGGTATCAGGATTTCAAGAACACCGTAATGCGCAAAGGCTGAGATGGCTTCGTACAAGGACACCCTCCTCGAATTCCCCTGTGAATTCCCCCTGAAGATCATGGGCAAGGCTGACGACAGCCTGGCTCAGGTCGTCCTCGACATCGTCACCGTACACGCCCCGGATTTCGACGGCGCAACGATGGAAATGCGCGCCAGTTCGGGCGGCAACTACGTCAGCCTGACGTGCACCGTGATTGCCACGTCCAAACCGCAACTCGATGCGCTGTACACCGACCTTAGCGGCCATCCGATGATCAAGGTCGTGCTGTAAGTGCTTCCTGTCGTCAAACGCCTGGGCCAGGTCGACTACGCGCCGACCTTCCAGGCCATGCAGGACTTCACGGCCACCCGCACGGCCGAGACGCCAGATGAGATCTGGATCGTCGAGCACCCGCCGGTCTATACCCTCGGTCAGGCCGGCAAGCCGGAGCACATCCTCAAGGATGTCGGCATCCCCATCGTCAAGATCGATCGCGGCGGCCAGGTAACCTACCACGGCCCGGGCCAGGTCGTGATCTACCTGCTGCTTGACCTGTCACGACTGAAGATCAAGGTGCGCGAACTGGTCACCGCCATCGAGCAGGCCGTCATCGACCTGCTGGCCAATCACGGTGTCACAGCCGAACGGCGCGACGGCGCCCCCGGCGTCTATGTCGGCGAGGCCAAGATCGCTGCCCTCGGTCTGCGCATTCGCAACGGTTGCAGCTACCACGGCGTCTCGCTCAATGTCGATATGGATCTTTCCCCCTTTGCGGCGATCAATCCCTGCGGCTATGCTGGCCTGAAGGTCATCCAGACCAAAGACTTCAATATTCCGCTCACCGCTCACGAGGCCGGCGAGCAACTCTCGCAACACTTGCTACAGCAACTGGATCAGAAAAATGGCTGAAAAAGGCGTCAAACAAAAAGGCGAACTGAAAACCGCGCGCATCCCCATCAAGATCGTGCCGGTCGACACCCCGCTGCGCAAACCCGAGTGGATACGCGTCAAGGCGGGCAACAGCGCCGGCCGCTTCGGCGAAATCAAATCCATGCTGCGCGAAAAGAAGCTGCACACCGTCTGCGAAGAAGCCGCCTGCCCGAACATCGGCGAATGCTTCGGCCGCGGCACAGCGACCTTCATGATCCTGGGCGACATCTGCACCCGCCGCTGCCCATTCTGCGACGTCGGCCACGGCCAGCCCCTGCCGCCCAACCCGAACGAGCCGCGCGAGCTGGCCGAATCGGTCGCCACATTGAAGCTGCGCTATGTCGTGATCACCAGCGTCGATCGCGACGACCTGCGCGACGGCGGCGCCCAGCATTTTGTCGACGTCATCAGCAATGTCCGCGAACTCTCGCCAACGACCACCGTCGAAACGCTGGTCCCTGATTTCCGCGGCCGCATGGACGTCGCCCTCGACGTCCTCGGCGGCGCCCTGCCCGACGTGCTCAACCACAACATGGAAACCGTGCCGCGCCTCTACAAGCAGGCCCGCCCCGGCGCCGATTACGCCCATTCGCTGGAATTCCTCAAGCAGTTCAAGGGGCGCTATCCGGACGTCAAAACCAAATCCGGCCTGATGGTCGGCCTTGGCGAAACCGATGAGGAAATCCTTGAGGTGATGCGCGACCTGCGCGCCCACGACGTCGAAATGCTGACCATTGGTCAGTATCTGGCACCGTCCGGCCACCATCTGCCGGTGACCCGCTACGTCCATCCAGATACCTTCAAGATGTTCGAGGAAGAAGCCATCAAGATGGGCTTCTCCGGTGCCGCCTGCGCCCCGATGGTCCGCTCCAGTTATTGGGCCGACCAGCAGGCGCACAGCGCTGGCGTTGCCTGAGCGCTGCGAGAGCAACAAAGACAAAGGGCAGCACCGAAAGGTGCTGCCCTTTTTGTTGGCACTGAGCCCGCCTAGCGGACGTTAGCCGGGGCTGGCGGCGGCGCACCGGGTGGCGGCGGCGGGATGGTCGGATCCTGCGGCTGTGATTGCACCTGCGAACGGACTGGCGCTGAATAGCTCATGTTGGCTGGCACCGGTACGCGATGACCCTTCGCGTACATGCACTGGATATAAGCATTGTCGTACTGTCTCTGGGTGCCGACCGTCGAGGCGCGCGCAGCGTCTGTGCCACTCGCGCTACCCATCAACAGGCCTGCTCCGGCGCCGATGGCGGCGCCCTTGCTGTTACCGCCGATCGCCGCACCGGCGAGGGCCCCGACTGCGGTGCCAACTGCAGCACTGGTCACAGCAGACTCTTTAGCCGCGTCGCCGGCCGTCTTGCCACCAATCTGGTATTGCGCGTACTGACGACAATCCAGGTCATCGACCCGGAAGCGCTCGAAAGGCTGCCCCGTTCCAGGCAGAACCATGACGCTAGGCCCGGTCGGCAGCACCGTACAAGCCCCCAAAAGCAGGGCAAGGCCAAGCACAGCCAGTTTCGGCCTATGACTTTTCACATTCATCTCATCGCTCCGGTTGCGGCAGCACCTTCTGCCAGCCATCTGGACATTCCTTGACGTAGGGGTAGTAGCCCTTGCCACTCTTGCAGTAATACCAGTATTGCTGCGCTTGCACTGGCTGTGCGGCCGGCTCGGCCTGCTCGATGTAGACCGGAGGCGGGGCCGGGGGAACGACAATCACCTGCGGCGGATAGTAATAGGGTGGCGGATACCAGACAGGCCCCCACGCCGGACCCCAGACCGGACCGCCAATGCCGACATTGACGCCCAGCCGAACACGTGGCCCATGCGCCCATGCGCTGGAGCCGACGCCAGCCATGACAAAAGCCAGCAACACGACAAGTAGATTTCTATATTTCATGGCGGTATCCAAACGGGCCATTGACTCGCTTTAAAGATAGCGAATAAATGGCCCGTCGGGGAAAACTAAATTGCTACAGTTTGTAAGTGCCGACCGAATACTCGGCCTGACGCTTCAAACATCTCGCTCAACAGCCTCTGACATCTTTCGGCGCAAGCCTTCAGGCATTTGCAGGGTCGCCCTGTCCCAACCTTCCATGCTCAGAACCTGCTCCAGACAATCCTCCATCATGGCGTGTGCCCTCACGGTCACGTCGGCGATTGCCTGATGGACCGCCGGATCGTTGCCCGGATCGATCTCGCAACTGAGCTGATACTGGAACAGTTCACGCAGTCCTCGAATCTGGACGACCACCTGCGCCGGGCAGGCGCACATGTAAATGGTCGCCTCCTCGATGATCTGCTGGAGCTCCTGATCCGAGAACTGTTTTTTCAGCATGGTTTCACCTTAGAGCAACTTCAGTTTCTTGGCGGCTTCGCGCAGTTCGCCGCGGAAATTCGGGTGGGCGATGCCGATCAGGGCTTCGGTCCGCTGTTTCGCCGTCTTGCCGCGCAACTGTGCGACTCCGAACTCGGTCACCACGTAGTTGATGTCGTTCTTGCTGGTCGACACGTGGGTACCGGCCGACAGGGTCGGAACAATACGGGAAATGGTGTCGTCCTTGGCCGTCGAGGGGAGCACGATGAAGGCCTTGCCTCCGTTTGAACGGTTCGCTGCCCGCACGAAATCGGATTGGCCACCAGTGCCGGAATAAGGAATCGAGCCAAGGCTTTCCGAACCGCACTGGCCGAGGAAGTCGATCTGCATCGTTGCGTTGATGGCGTGCAGGTTGTCGTTCTGGCCGGCCAGATACGGATCGTTGGTGAAATCGACCGGATGCATTTCAAGCGCCGGGTTGCGGTGCATGAACTGGTAGAGTTTCTTCGAGCCGAGCGCGAAGGTCGCCAGCATCTTGCCCGGGTGGTAATTCTTCTTGCGGTTGGTCACCACACCAGCCTCGACCAGCGACATGATGCCATCGCCGACCATTTCGGTATGAATGCCGAGGTCGCGCTTGTCGGTCAGTTGCATGACCACCGCGTCGGGAATGCCGCCGTAGCCGATCTGCAGCGTGGCACCATCCGGAATCATGTCGGCAACGTACTTGCCGATGGCTTCCTGGACCGGACCGATCTTGGGCAGACCGACCTCAAGGATGGGCTCATCGCTCTCGCACAGTGCGGCAACCTGCGAAATATGGATGTGGCAATCGCCGTTGGCGAACGGCACGTTCGGATTGACTTCCAGCACCACGACGCGGGCCCGGCGGATCGCAGCCATCGTATAGTCGGCTGCCAACGCCAGCGAGAAGAAGCCATGCTCGTCCATCGGCGAAGCCATGCTGAACACGACATCAGCCGGCATCAGACCGCGATTGATCAGTTGGGGCATTTCGGAGAAATAGGCCGGAATAAAATCGACCCAGCCATCCTTGCCCCCCTGACGGGTGGCACCACTGTAGAAGTAAGCGGTGTGGCGGACGTTTTCAACGGTTTCCGGATCCAGATAGCCGTATTTGCGCACGGCAAGGATTTGGCAAACCTGAACATCGCGAAAATCGCGACGTGCTTCAGACAAGGCCGTCAGCAGGCTCGGTGGTTCGCCGACTGCCGTCGGAACAACAATGGTATCCCCGTTTTTGACGACACGAATGGCATCGGCAGCAGACATGCGTTTTTGTTGGTAGAGGGCCTGAACGGACATGCACTATCTCCTGAAATTAATAATTACAAAGCGTCAATCGTCGCATGGCGGTCAGACCAATAAGCTGACCGAGATCAAAACACCATGCTTATTGCATCGCAGCAATCAAACCTTGCGATTGCTGCCTGCCACCATACGGATTTCGAACAATCTGCACTCCAGCGGACCGTTGAACAGCGGAGTCTTGCGACTGGGCCGCAGGCCAACCAGCTTGGGCAAACGCATGTCAGCGGTGAAGAAGAAACAGTTCCAGCCGGCCCAGTGGCGCTTCAGTGCCGTGCCTAGTTGCGGGTAAAGGGCTGCCAGCTCGTCCTGCTCACCGATGCGCTCGCCGTAGGGAGGATTGGTTACCAGAATGCCATGGTCGGTCAGCGGCTGCGTTTCCAGCATATCGCTGTTGTCGACCATCACCGCCGCACCGAAACCGGCTTCCTGCAGATTGCGCCGGGAGGCTCGGACAGCCTTGTCGTCATTGTCGTAACCGCGAATATCCATCGGCTCAACCGGTTTGACGCGCGCCTCGGCGGCAGCCCGGATGTTCGCCCAGTTCGTCGCCTCGAAACTCTTCAGCAACTCGAACGCAAAGCCACGATCCAGCCCCGGCGCCCGATCGAGCGCCATCTGCACCGCTTCAAGCAGGAAGGTGCCGCTGCCGCACATCGGATCAATCAACGGCGTGCCGGGCTGCCAGCCGGTCATTTTCAGGATGCCGGCCGCCAGGTTTTCCTTCAGCGGCGCATCGACGCTGGCCTTGCGGAAACCACGCTGCCACAGCGGCTGACCGGAGGTATCAAGATACAACGTGCATTCGTTTTCGCTGAGGAAAACATGGACGCTGACATCCGGGTGGCGCGTTTCGATATTTGGCCGCTCGCCAAGATCCTCGCGAAAACGATCGCAGATCGCATCCTTGACGCGCAGCGTGACGAAATCGAGCGATTTCAGCGGGCACTTGATCGCCGTGGTCACCACACGCATGGTGCGGCTGACCGAGAAATGGTTAGGCCACAGCTGGCGGACGGCCAGGCGGTAGATATCTTCTTCCTTGGCGTACGGTCCCTTGACGATGTGCCACAGAATGCGGGTCGCCAGCCGGGATTCCAGGTTGGCGCGGTAACAGACCGACCAGTCACCAGAGAAAAAGACACCTCCGTGGGTCGCCCGCAGCTCTTCCCCGCCGACAGCCCGCAGCTCTTCGACGAGCAGTTCTTCCAGCCCGCGCGGGCAAATTGCGAAATATTTGTTCATGTCAGAAAGGCTTTAGGACGACAAGGAAAAGGACAACCAGCAGGATGATGACCGGCAGTTCGTTATAGAAACGGAACCAGACATGCGACTTGGCATTGCCACCTGACTGGAATTGTTTGAGTACCCGGCCACAATGCCAGTGATAGCCAGCCAGCACGGCCACCAGCGTCGTCTTGGCGTGTAGCCAGCCACCGGAAAAACCATAGCCAAACCATAGCCAGAAACCGAGCACGATGGCCAGCACGCCAAGCGGTGTCATGAACTTGTAGAGCTTGCCAGCCATCAGCAGCAGGCGGTCACGCTCGGCGTGACTATCGGCCGGCACCATGGCCAGATTGACGAAAATGCGCGGCAGGTAGAACAGGCCGGCGAACCACGAAATGACCATCCAGATATGCAATGTCTTCACGACGAGCATGCGTTTCTCCTTGCAAGCGCCTCGGCTATCCCGGCGTCTACCGTCGGGTATGCGAGACGTAGTTTTAATTCGTTTTTCAGTCGCCGATTACCGATCCGCCGCGATTCACGCATGAAAGACATCTGCATCGGCGACAGCTTTCGCTCTGCGTCCTGCCGTGAAATACGCGGCGGACGGGACAATGCGAAAGCATCGGCCACCTGATCGAAATACTCGGCCATCTTCAGGTCGGAATCATCGACGACATTGTAGACGCGGTTGGCACCACCGTGGCGCAGCGCGGCGATGCAAGCGGCGGCCAGATCATCGGCATGAATATGATTGGTAAATACATCGTCGCTATCGACCAAGGCCGGCAAGCCTTTATGCAGGCGCTCGACGGGCAAGCGGTCAGCGGCATAAATGCCCGGGGCGCGCAGGATGGAAACGGCCACGCCGTTTCTCGCCCCCCATGCCCGCAAGCAGCGCTCGGCATCAACCCGCCTGGCGGCGCGGGCACTTTCCGGATTCAGACAGCGCGTTTCATCAATCTGTGCCCCGCCGCAGTCACCGTAAACCCCTGTCGTGCTTACGTAAATGAGTCGCCGTGGTAGACTTTTGGACTTGCCAAGTGCGGCCAGCAGGTTGCGGGTACGCGTGTCTTGACTGCCCTCGCCGGGCGGTGGCGCCAGATGCAGCACAATGTCGGCCAACCCGGCAATGCGCAGCAGGCTGCCCCGGTCATCGAGATCGGCCAACAGCGGTATCACACCGGCGGCACGCCACTCGGCAGCCCGGGCAGCATCGCGCAGCAGTGCATAGACGCGGGCGCAATGGGCAAGGCGGGAGAGGATGCGGCGGGCAACGTCCCCGCTGCCGACAATCAGGATTTTTTGCACGGCTGCATTGTAGCCGACCAGTAAGGGGAACCGATGAGCTACCAAGTCACAGTCCAGCCAAGCGGCAAGCAATTCGCTGCCGAAGCCGATGAAACCCTGCTCGACGCCGCATTGCGTCAAGGCCTGACCCTGCCTTATGGCTGCAAGGACGGTGCCTGTGGGGCCTGCAAAGGCAAGGTCGTCAGTGGCACCGTCGATCACGGCAAGTCCCAGCCGCATGCCTTGAAGGACGATGAAAAAGCTACCGGCCTGACCCTTTACTGCTGCGCCAAGGCAGAATCCGATCTGGTCATCGAATGCAAGCAGCTGAGTTCGGCGAGCGACATTCCGGTCAAGACCCTGCCTTCACGCATCGAAAAGCTGGAGAAACTGGCACCCGACGTCATCGAACTTCACCTGCGCCTGCCAGCCAGCGAGCGCCTGCAGTTCTGGGCCGGCCAGTACATTGACATCCTGCTCAAGGACGGCAAGAAGCGCAGCTACTCGCTGGCCAATGCACCGCACGACGACGCACTGCTGCAACTCCATATCCGTCATGTGCCGGGAGGCCTGTTCACCGATCAGGTCTTTTCCACCATGAAAGTCCGCGACATCCTGCGTTTCAACGGTCCGCACGGCACTTTCTACCTGCGCGAAGATTCGAAGAAGCCGATGATCCTGCTGGCCGGCGGGACCGGCTTCGCACCGATCAAAGCCATCGTCGAACACGCCATCGCGGAAAAATGCGAGCGGCCAATGTTCATCTACTGGGGCGCCAAGGCGCGCGTCGATCTTTACCAGAACGCCCTGCCGGAACAGTGGGCGGCAGAACACGCCAACATCAAGTACATCCCGGTATTGTCCGAGCCGGCAGCCGACGATGACTGGACGGGGCGTACCGGCTTCGTGCATCAGGCGGTGCTGGCTGACTTCCCCGACCTCTCCGGCTATCAGGCCTACGCCTGCGGCGCGCCCGTAATGATCGATGCTGCCAAGCGCGATTTCATGGCGAAAGGCCTGCCGGAAGAAGAGTTCTTCGCCGACGCCTTCACCTTCTCCACAAACTGATATTCGGACGCGCCAGCCAGACCTGACTGGCGCTTTCCAGCCGAGCTTCAACGCGCCCAGGCGCAGCCCTTGATCACCTGACCGTTCAGGTCGAGCGTTGCTGTCCAGGCGAAAACGCCATTCGCTGCAGTGTCACGACAAAGCGTCTTTTCGAAGCGGACAGACAGCTTGTTGATATCCTTGGCGCCGTCGTAGCGAGTCAGGTTCCCTTCGGTGCGGAACTCCGTGTAGGGCAGAACAACTTCCGCCTTGCCATAGCGTTGCAACTGGACATGCTCGCCACCGGCGACCATCGCCCAAGCCGGGTCATTGCCGGCCGCCCGCCACGACTCTTCCTTGCCGCCCGGCATCTGGCAGCGCCCTTCGACACGCGCCATGTTGACTGCCGAAGCCCTCAACTGGGCGCCCTCCAGCACACCAAGCAATTCGACGTACAGGCGCTTGCCGGCATCCAGACCCACACTGTTCAGCACCTTGGTTACCCCGCCGTCGGCCGAAACATCCTCGACATAGGCGTAGCTGCGATCGCGGCAAGGCGAGAAAATCAGCTTGTCACCCTGTTTCAGCATCAGGCCGTAGGCCATTTTGGGCGTCGCATCAAGCGGCTTGGCTTCTTCGGCATGGAGTGCAGTTGCCAGCAAGAGGGCAGCCAGAGCAGAGAAGGAATAGCGAAAGTTCATGGCAGCGGAATCCTGAAAAAGACAATGCCGGCATTGTGACCTGCCGGCATGGCAAAACGTTTGATTCATCTTAGCAAACGAAGCCCGGGCTGACCTGCTCCCGGAGTCCGTTCGTCGGGATTCATCAGCCCTTCTCAGGCAGGACGATATTGACTTCGAGTACCTCGTAGTTGCCCTGCTTTTCCAGGGAAACGCGGATGTCCTCGGTATTCACCTTGACGTACTTCGAGATCACGGCGATCAGTTCGCGCTGCAGGTCGGGCAGGAAGTTGGCGCTGCTGCCGCCGCCATCGCGTTCGTGGGCGATGATCAGCTGCAGGCGCTCCTTGGCCAGATGGGCGGTTTTCGGCTTGTTGCCGAAGAGCATCGAAAGCAGCGACATCTCACTTGCCTCCGAACAGGCGCTTCAGCAGGCCCGGCTTGACGTAATCGACGAAGCGCAGCGGCTTGTCTTCACCCAGGAAGCGGGCGATCACGTCGTGGTAGGCCTCGGCGGCGTCGGTGGCTTTCTGGTGAATGACCGGCGAGCCCTGGTTGGAAGCCTGCAGCACCTCTTCGGATTCCGGAATGACGCCGATGATCGGCACCCGCAGGATTTCCTGAATGTCCTTGTACGACAGCATTTCGCCGGCTTCGACGCGAGTCGGGTTGTAGCGGGTGATCAACAGGTGTTCCTTGACAGGCTCGCGACCTTCGATGGCGCGACGGGACTTGGCCTGCAGAATGCCGAGAATGCGGTCCGAGTCGCGCACGGAAGAGACTTCCGGATTGGTCACAACCAGCGCCTCGTCGGCGAAGGTCAGCGCCATCACGGCACCGGACTCGATACCGGCCGGCGAGTCGCAGACGATGTAGTCGAAGCCCTGGTGTTCCAGTTCCTTGATCACCTTCTCGACACCTTCTTCAGACAGCGCATCCTTGTCGCGCGTCTGCGAGGCGGGCAGCACGTAGAGATTGTCGGTGTGCTTGTCCTTGATCAGTGCCTGGGTCAGCGTCGCTTCGCCATTGATGACGTTGATCAGGTCATAGACGACGCGGCGTTCGCAGCCCATGATCAGGTCGAGATTGCGCAGGCCGACGTCGAAATCGATGACGGCGGTCTTGAAGCCGCGCATGGCGAGGCCGGAGGAGAAGCTGGCGCTGGTGGTGGTCTTGCCGACCCCGCCTTTGCCGGAAGTTACGACGACGATTCTGGTCACAGTGTTCTCTCGTTGGGTAGGTTGTGGTTTATAGGAATTGGTTAACGCAGTGCCAGCGGCATGATGCTCAGGCCGTCATCAATCAGGCTGACGGTGGCGGGCTGGCGCAGCAGTTCAGCCGGTACGCCGGCTTCAAAAGTACGGTACAGACCAGCGATGGAAAGCAGCTCGGCCTCCAGGCTGGTGGTGAAAATCCTGGCTGCCTTGTCACCGCTGGCACCGGCCAGCGCGCGGCCACGCAGCGGGGCATAGACATGGATATTGCCGTCAGCAATCACTTCGGCACCGGCACTGACCATGGCCGTGACGATCAGGTCGCAGCCCTTGGCGTAGAAGCGCTGGCCGGAACGCAGGGGCTTGTCGAGGATGATGGTACGCGGCGCCGGCTCTGGCGTTGACGCGACCATAGGCTCCGGCCGAGGCGGTTCAGGCGCAACAACCGGTGGCGCTTTGGGTGCTTCCTCGATTTTGGCGCGCTGGCGGCCAATGGCATCGACACCGACAATCGGTAAGCCAGCCGCTACTGCCGAAGTCGCCAGTTCATCTGGCAGCCCACAAGTCGCTACTGCATTCAGGCCTGACTGGCCGAGCAAGTCCACAAGACCACCCCAGTCAACGGACTCTGGCATTGCTTTGGCATGACTGAAATCGAGGACAGCCAGCTCGTTCTCGAAAAAATCCGGGCTGTTGCCGGTCAATTCGGTGAGGGCTTGATGCAGCGTGGCGTGGTCGGTGGTACGGAGTTGCGTCTGGATGATCTTGAGCGTGGTGCCCTTGAACTGAATCGGTGAATCTTTTGCCATGCCTGCTACAAGTGTTGCGAAAGGGCGCGGATTATCCCACAGGCGCGCCCCGGCAAGATGAGCGTTGCATTACACCGCCGGCAAATCACTCGCCAAGGTAGGCGGCGCGCACTTTCGGGTCGTCGAGCAGCATGGCTGATTCACCATTCAGCGTGATTTCGCCGCTTTCCATGACGTAGCCACGCTGGCTGCACTGCAAAGCCAGCCGGGCGTTCTGCTCAATCAACAGGATGGTCATGCCATTGGCGGCTACCGCGCGGACCACTTCGAAGATCTTCTGAACCATGATGGGAGCCAGACCCATCGATGGTTCGTCAAGCAAGAGCATTTTCGGCCGACTCATCAAGGCACGGCCGATGGCCAGCATCTGCTGTTCACCACCGGACAAGGTGCCGCCAAGCTGGCTTTCGCGTTCCCTGAGGCGGGGAAAATACTCAAAGACCATTCGCAGATCTTTTTCGACGTCGGCAGCGGCATCGCGCACATAGGCACCCATGTGCAGATTTTCCAGCACGGTCAACCGTGGGAAAATGCCACGCCCTTCCGGCACCAGGGCGATGCCTTTACGAATGATGTCGTGCGGCGCCAGGCGGGTGATCTCTTCGCCACAGAAATGCACGTCCCCCCCGACGGCATCGAGCACCCGTGAAATGGCTTTCAGCGTGCTGGTCTTGCCGGCCCCGTTGGCGCCGATCAGGGCGACCGTTTCGCCGGCGTTGACGTGAAAGGTGATGCTGCGCACCGCCTGGATGCCGCCATAGGCGACGTGGAGTCCAGTTACTTCAAGCACCTAGGTAAGCCTCAATGACGCGTTGATCTTTCTGCACGACGGACGGTACATCCTCGATGACCAGCGCTCCGTAATCGAGTACTGCTACCCGGTCGCACAGTCCCATGACCAGCTTGACGTCGTGTTCGATGAGCAGGATGGTCGTACCGTCGCGCCGGATGCCTTCGATCAGGTCTCGCAATTCGGCGGTTTCCGTGGCATTCATGCCGGCCGCCGGCTCATCCAGGCAGAGCAGCTTGGGTTCCGTCGCCAGCGCCCGGGCAATCTCCAGCCGGCGCTGGTCACCGTAGGAGAGGTTCTTGGCCAGGTCGTCGGCTCTATCCTCAATCCGCACGTAATGCAGCAGATCGATGGCCTTCTGGCGGATCTGCGCCTCTTCGGCCTTGGTCGCAGCATTCTGGAACATCGCGCCAAGCACGCCGGCCCTGGTTCGCACGTGACGGCCAACCATGACGTTTTCCAGCGCGGTCATGTTGCCGAACAGCCGGATGTTCTGGAAGGTGCGGGCGATACCGCGCTCGGCGGCCTGATGCGGCGCATCGGCGATCAGCGGCGCACCGTCGAAGACGAAACCACCGCCATCCGGCACGTACAGCCCGGTCATGCAGTTGAAAAAAGTGGTCTTGCCCGCCCCATTCGGGCCGATCAAACCGTATATTTCACCGCGCCGGATGCTCAGCGAGACCTCCTGCAGCGCCTTGACGCCGCCAAAGTGCTTGGCAACCGCTTTCGCTTCGAGCAGGACGGTACTCATTTCCCGATCTCCTGCCGAATTTCGCTCATTTCGCGCTTGCGCTCCGGTGATGGCCACAGGCCGGCCGGCTTGAAGCGCATGACCAGCACCAGCGCCAGACCGAAGACCAGCATGCGCAGGCTCTCCGGATCGACCAGCATCTTGCCGAACAGCGCCATCTGCGCCGGACCAACACCGTAGCGCAGCACCTCGGGAAGGATGGACAGCAAGACGGCACCGAGAATGACGCCGGGAATATGCCCCATACCGCCCAGCACGACCATGGCCAGGATCATGATCGACTCGATCAGCGAAAAGCTTTCCGGCGAGACGAAACCCTGCATGGCGGCGAAGATGCCGCCGGCCACGCCACCGAAGCTGGCGCCCATCGCGAAGGCCAGCAGCTTGACGTTGCGGGTGTTGATGCCGACGGCCTTGGCGGCAATTTCATCCTCGCGGATCGCCTGCCAGGCGCGGCCAATGCGCGAATGCTGCAGACGCAGGTTGATGATGATGACCAGAATCGCCAGCGCAACGAGTAGGTAGTAATACTTCTGCGGCCCGCTCAGGGCAAAGCCGAAAATCTGCGTCGTCCCGGAGAATTTGAAATTGCCAAAGGCCACCGGGTCGATCAGCGTGATGCCTTGCGGCCCGTTGGTGATATTGACCGGTGCATTCAGGTTGTTCATGAAGATACGGACAATCTCGCCGAAACCAAGCGTGACGATAGCCAGATAGTCGCCGCGCAGCTTCAGGGTCGGCGATCCGAGCACTACCCCGGCAAAGCAGGCCAGCCCGGCGCCGATCGGCAGGATCGCCCAGATTGGCAGGTGCAAACCGAAGTGAGGACTGGCCAGCAAGGCCCAGGTGTAAGCGCCAACAGCATAGAAGGCGATGTAGCCGAGATCGAGCAGGCCGGCAAAGCCGACGACGATGTTCAGGCCGAGCGCCAGAAAGACGTAGAGAATCGCAAAATCAAGAATGCGAACCCAGGCTTGGCCACCCATCGCAGCAACGAAAGGCAGGGCGATCAAGGCAGCGGCAATCAGCGCAATGCCAAGACCGGAGCGAGGATTAAGCCACTTGCTCATGCCCGGTCTCCCGTCTTCTCGCCAAACAACCCCGAGGGCTTGAACATCAGCACGACGATCAGCACGACGAAGGCGAAGATGTCCTGATAGTGGCTACCGAGGAAACCGCCGGTCAGATCGCCGATATAGCCGGCACCAAGCGCCTCGATGATCCCGAGCAGGATGCCACCCAGCATCGCACCAGCCAGATTGCCGATGCCGCCCAGCACGGCTGCCGTAAAGGCTTTCAGGCCAAGCATGAAGCCCATCTGGTAATGCGCAATCTCGTAGTAGGTGCCGACCATGACGCCGGCCACGGCACCGAGCGCCGAGCCGATGACGAAGGCGGCAGCGATGACGCGGTTGATATTGACGCCCATCAGGCTGGCCACGGCCGGGTTCTGGGCCGTGGCGCGCATGGCCATGCCCAGCTTGGTGCGATAGACCAGCAAAAGCAGACCGCCCATGGTGATGGCCGAGACCGCCACGATGATGACCTGGATCGCCGTAAAGTGCGCCCCGGCCAGTTCGAAATTAACCTTCGGCAAAAGTGACGGGAAGGTCAGGTAATTCCGCCCCCAGATCATCATCGCCAGATTCTGCAGGACGATGGACATGCCAATCGCCGTGATCAACGGCGTCAGGCGCGGCGCATTGCGCAACGGCCGGTAGGCCACGCGCTCCAGGCTCCAGCCCAGCGCCATGCAGACCAGCACCGAAACGCTGACGCCGGCCAGCCCGGCCAGCGCAATCGGCATGCCGGCCTTGATCAGCGACCCCGCCACCGTAATTGTGACCAGCGTCCCGATCATCACCACTTCGCCATGGGCAAAATTGATCAGCCCCATGATCCCGTAGACCATCGTGTACCCCAAGGCAACCAGTGCGTAGATGCTGCCCTGCACAAGGCCGTTGATGATCTGCTGGAGGAAAATATCCATTTAGTCTTTTTCTTTTCTGGCATAAGGAAACGGCACCTTGCGGTGCCGTTTCCATTCAGCGGATCAACTGCTTACTTCTTCTCGACTGCTGCCTTGGTGGCATCTGCAGCGCTCTTGACCGCTTCGGCGCCTGCCTTCACGGCGTCCTTGCCTGCTTCGGCGGCAGCCTTGGCCGCTTCCTTGGCCTCGCCTACCGCTTCCTTGCCGACGGCAGTTGCTGCACCGGCCACGGCCTTGGCGGCATCCTTCACTTCGGCGACGGCTTCCTTGACCTCGGACTTGGCGATATCGACCGGGCTGCCACCCAAAGTCTCGACATACTCAAGCTTGCCGCCCTTGTACTGGTAAATGGAAATCGCGCCGCCCTTCAGGTCGCCCACTTGATCGAATTCGATCAAGGCGGTGACGCCGTCGTACTTGGTCTGGCCAACCGCCGGCAGGAACTTGGCCGGATCGACAGAGTCGGCACGCTTCATCGAGTCAGCCATGACCATCACCGCATCATAGACATACGGTGCGTAAAGCTGGATCTCGGCATTGAATTTCTTGGTGAACTTTTCCTTGAACTCCGGCCCCTTGGCCAGCTTCTCCAGCGGCATGCCCGGCAGCGAACAGAAATTACCCTCTGTCGCCTCGCCGCCCAGCTTCATGAACTCCGGCGTACAGACGCCATCACCGCCGAGGAACTTGGCCTTGATGCCCAGTTCCTTCATCTGCTTGGCCATCGGACCGCCTTGGGCATCCATGCCGCCGAAGAAGACCAGTTCAGCCTTGGTCGACTTGATCTTGGTCAGGATGGCCTTGAAATCGGTAGCCTTGTCATTGGTGTATTCAGTAGCGACGACCTTCAGGCCGGACGCTTCGGCGGCCTTCTTGAACTCGTCGGCCAGGCCCTGGCCATAGGCGGTGCGGTCATCGACGATAGCCACGGTCTTGACGCCCTGCTTGACGGCAAACTCACCGAGAACCTTGCCCTGCTGCACGTCATTGGCCATCACGCGGAAAGCCGTGGCGAACCCCTGCTGTGTGTATTTCGGATTGGTGGCCGAACCGGAGATCTGCGGGATACCGGCGTCGGAATAGAGCTTGGAGGCAGGGATGGTGGTACCGGAATTCAGGTGACCGATCACCCCATTGACCTTGGCATCAACCAGTTTCTGGGCAACGATGGCACCCTGTTTCGGATCGGCTGCATCATCTTCAGCCAACAATTGGAACTTGACCTTGGCGCCGCCGATTTCCAGTCCCTTGGCATTCAGTTCCTCGATGGCCAGCACGGCGCCGTTTTCATTATCCTTGCCCAGATGGGCCTGCGGACCGGTCATCGGTGCCACATGGCCAAGTTTGACCACGATTTCCGGCTTGGCAGCCGGGGCAGCGGGTGCTGCAGCCTTTGGCTCTTCCTTCTGGCCGCAAGCGGACAGGGCAAAGGCGGCAGCAACGGAGAGGGCAACTACGGAAAGCTTCGCGCGCATCGATATTTCTCCTGATCTCTGGGGGTAAAAAGGCCTCCGCTGATTGTCCGGAGGCGTCGAATACATGTCAATAATAAGGTGCTATGATCAAATCGTAGTCAATTTCGATAGGTCGCCTTGATGCCAGTCATTGCCAAGTTACGGTTCCTGGTTAACCAGACGGCTCGCAAGCTGTTCTCGATGCTGCCGCAAAAAAGACGGCACGATGTCTATCGCTCGCTTGTGGACTGCAACCCGGACCCTAACAAGCGCCTGGTTCTGAAGATTGCCGAAAGCAAGGAAGAACTGGAAGCCTGCTTCAAGTTGTTGCATGACGCCTATGTCAGCAGCGGCTTCATGACCCCCGACCCATCGGGCATGCGCGTCACGATCTACCATGCGCTACCAACGACAACGACCCTGTGTGCCAAGTACGACGACCAGGTGGTCGGCACCCTGTCGCTGATCCGCGAGAGCGCCATCGGTTTCCCGCTGCAGCGTATTTTCGACCTGACGGGTGTCCGCGAAAAGGAAGGCCAGATTGCTGAGGTTTCGGCGCTCGCCGTGCATCCGCGCTTCCGGCGAACTGGCGGTACCATCCTCTTCCCGCTGATGAAGTTCATGTACGAGTACTGCACGACCTTCTTCGACACCCGTCATCTGGTCATCGCCGTCAATCCACGCCACATCGAGATGTACGAGTCGCTGCTCTTCTTCAAACGGTTGACCGCCAACGTCGTCGAGAACTACGACTTCGTCAATGGCGCTCCGGCCGTCGGCGCAACGCTCGATCTCAAGCACGCCCCGGAAATCCTTCGCAAGGCCTATGCCGGCAAGGCGCCCAACCGCAATCTTTACCACTACTTCCTCGAAACGAAACTGGCCAACATCCAGATTCCGCACCGCCGTTTCTTCACGACCAACGACCCGGTGCTGACGCCCGAATTGATCGACTATTTCTTCAACAAGAAAACCTCGGTCTTTGCCGACCTGAGTGACCGCAAGAAAGCCTTGCTGCATCTGATCTACGACCTGCCGGAATATCGCAAGATACTCCCCGCCATTCCGGACAAGGGCGAAGGGGTGGTGCAGCAGATTCGCCAGCACCGTCGTTTCTCGGTCAAGTGCCCGGCCAAGCTCGCCAATACCAGCGCTGCTTTCGACAAGAGCATTCCGGTCGAGGTCAATGAAGTTTCGCGCTACGGCTTCCGGGCCAGGGTCGCCCAACAAATTCCGGCCGACGTCTGGCTCAACGCCACCGTCCAGCTCGGTCTCAACGAAGTGTCGCGACTGACGGTTCAGGTGGTTCAGGAAACCGATGTCGACGACCAGCACTACTGCGGTTTCCGCATCGGCGAACCGGACCTGGTCTGGCGAAAATTCGTCACGGCGCTCTATGAAGGGCATACTCACACGGATCTCGACCAAGCCACCAAATTCCTTCCGTGACCAGAAAACCCCTCCCCGCAGCACTGCAGCAAGCTCTCCAGCAACAATTCCAGCAACGTTTCTCCCAAGGCGAATCGACCCGCCTGCAGCATGGCCGCGACGAATCCGTTCACGCGCCGGAACTGCCTGATGGCGTCGTGCTGACCGAAAGCACCGACGAAGTGGCGCTAGTCGTCCGCCTCTGTGCCGAACATGGCGTACCGGTGATTCCGTATGGCGTCGGCAGTTCGGTCGAAGGCCATGTACTGGCGACCAGCGGTGGCATTTCGCTCGACCTCTCCGGCATGAACCAGGTGATCGCGATCCATGCCGAGGATGGCGACGCAACCGTGCAAGCCGGCGTCACCCGCAAGCAGTTGAACGATGCGCTGAAGGGCACCGGTCTTTTCTTCCCGATCGACCCCGGCGCCGACGCAACGATCGGCGGCATGGCCGCCACCCGCGCCTCCGGCACCAATGCCGTGCGTTACGGCACCATGCGCGACAACGTACTGGCCACCACCACCGTGCTGGCCGATGGCCGCGTGATGAAAACCGGCGGCCGCGCCCGCAAGTCCTCAGCGGGCTATGACCTGACGCGTCTACTGGTTGGCTCCGAAGGCACGCTGGGTATCATGACCGAGCTAACGGTCAAGCTCTACCCAATCCCCGAAGCCATTTCGGCTGCCGTCTGCACCTTCCCAAGCATCGAGGCAGCCGTGCAGACCGTCATCCAGACCATCCAGCTCGGCATACCGGTGGCCCGTATCGAACTGCTCGATACCCTGTCTCTCAAGGCGATCAACCTGTTCAGCAAGACCACGCTGGCCGAGGCTCCGACCCTGTTCTTCGAATTCCACGGCAGCCCGTCCTCCGCCACCGAACAGGCCGAAACCGTGCAGGCCATTGCAGACGAACTGGGCGGCACCAATTTCGAATGGGCCGCCCGGCCGGAAGACCGCAGCCGCCTGTGGCAAGCCCGTCACGACGCCTATTTCGCCTGCCTGCAACTGAAACCGGGCTGCCGCTGCTTCCCGACCGACGTCTGCGTACCAATTTCGCGACTGGCCGAATGCATTGCCGCAACCTACGAAGATATCGCGCAGGTCAGCATCCCGATTGCGCTGTTCGGCCATGTCGGTGACGGCAACTTCCACCTCGTCGTGCTGGTCGATACCGACAACACCAAGGAAATGGAAGAGGCGGCCTGGATCAGTCGTCGCGTTGTCGAACGGGCCATTGCGATGGAAGGCACCTGTACTGGGGAACATGGGATTGGGCTGGGGAAGAAAAAGTATCTCGTTGCCGAGCACGGAGAGGTGGCGGTGGAGGTGATGCGAGCGTTGAAGGTGGCGCTTGATCCGCGGAATTTGTTGAATCCGGGGAAGGTATTGCCCTAAGGGGTTTGCTGGGCGGTTATTACGTTGTTTAACCGCTGTTTTCCGCCTTGAGGGCGGGCGTACTTTCTTTTGCTTCGCCAAAAGAAAGTATCCAAAGAAAAGGCGACCCCGAGGTTGGCGCCGGGCAAGCCCGGTTCCTTGCGCTACTCGGCAGGCCGGGCGGCTTGCCAGAACTCGCCTTCGGCTCAGACAAGGCAAGCCGAAATCCCCCGGCCCGCCTGCGTTGCTCTGCGCCGCCCAAGGGGGCCAAAAGGCGTCGCGAAACCAACCGACAGCCTGACTTTTGACTTCCACGCCACCCCGAAAAAAAGCCAAAGAACACATTCCACACGTTCAGCGTGGACGCCTCACCGGGCCCCTTGGAAGGTGCCGAGCAACGCAGGGACTGGCGGAAAAAGGGCGAGGACTGTCTGAGGGCGAAGCCCGAGTTCCGCAGCCCCCGCCAGCCCCGAGTAGCACAGGGAACCGGCGCAGCCGGCACCGACCCAGGGTCGCTTTTTCTTTGCTTACTTTTCTTTTGGCGAAGCAAAAGAAAGTAAGGCGCGCCTCAAGCGCGAAAACCAAGAGTTAAACAAAGACAACCACCCAACAAGCAAGACCAAAGACAGCCAAACCAAACACTCGGGGAAATCCCCCATTCCCCAGAACCATCCCCTCCCCCAATACTCAAACCTCCAACCCCCTCCCGTCACCACCCCCGACGGCAGGGCGATACACCACACGGCCCACAAGGCCAAAACAATGGAGACAATTCATGAGCAACCTCGCTCTGCCAGCCGGCCTCGCTGCCACGCTGGACGACAAATACACTCGCACTTCCGGCCGCGTCTTCCTGACCGGCACCCAGGCCCTGATCCGGCTGCCCATGCTGCAACGCGAGCGCGATCTGGCGGCCGGGCTTAACACCGCAGGCTTCATTTCCGGCTACCGTGGCAGCCCACTGGGCAACCTCGACCTCGGCCTGTGGAAGGCCAAGCAGCACCTAGCTGAACACCACATCACCTTCCAGCCCGGCATTAACGAAGACATGGCCGCGACGGCCGTCTGGGGCAGCCAGCAGGTCAACCTGTTTCCCGGGGCGCAATACGATGGCGTGTTCGGCCTGTGGTACGGCAAGGGGCCGGGTGTGGATCGTTGCGGCGATGTCTTCCGCCACGCCAATGCTGCCGGTTCGTCAAAATTCGGTGGTGTCCTGGTCATCGCCGGCGACGACCATGCCGCCAAGTCCTCGACCCTGCCGCACCAGACCGAGCATGTTTTCAAGGCGCTGATGATGCCGGTGCTCTACCCGGCCAACGTGCAGGAATACCTCGATTTCGGCCTGCACGGCTGGGCGATGAGCCGCTATTCCGGCTGCTGGGTCGCTTTCAAGGCGCTGGCCGACACCGTCGAGACCTCGGCCTCGGTCAATATCGACCCGGCTGCGGTCAACCCGGTTTTCCCGCCAGATTTCAAATTGCCGCCGGACGGCCTCAACATCCGCTGGCCCGACCCGCCGCTGGTGCAGGAAGCCCGCCTGCTCAACCACAAGCTTTACGCCGCGCTGGCCTATTGCCGGGCCAACGGGCTGAACAAACTGATCATCGATTCGCCGACCCCCAAGCTCGGCATCCTGACCGCCGGCAAGAGCTATCTCGACGTGCGGCAGGCGCTGGATGAACTGGGCATTGATGACCAACTGGCCGCCGAGATCGGCATCCGGCTGTACAAGGTCGGCATGGTCTGGCCGCTGGAGCCGGAAGGTGTGCGGCAGTTTGCCGAAGGGCTGGAAGAAATCCTCGTCGTCGAGGAAAAGCGCCAACTGCTCGAATACCAACTCAAGGAAGAACTCTACAACTGGCGTGATGACGTCCGCCCCCGGGTCATCGGCAAATTCGACGAAATCGGCGAGTGGAGCGAAGGCAACTGGCTGCTGCCGGCCGCCGGGGAATTGCCGGTCGCCACCATTGCCCGCGTCATCGCCGAACGGATCGGCCGCTTCTTCACCTCGCCGACCATCGCTGCTCGCCTGAAAGTCATCGCCGACAAGCAGAAAGCCGCCCAGACGCCGATCGTGCTCGCCGAGCGCAAGCCGCATTTCTGCTCCGGCTGCCCGCACAACAGCTCGACCAAGGTACCTGAGGGCTCGCGCGCCGTCGCCGGCATCGGTTGCCACTACATGGTGACCTGGATGGACCGCAGCACTTCGACCTTCACCCACATGGGCGGCGAAGGCGTGCCCTGGGTTGGCCAGGCGCCCTTCACCAGCGAAAAGCACATCTTCGCCAACCTCGGCGACGGCACCTATTTCCACTCCGGCCTGTTGGCCATCCGGCAGTCCATCGCCGCCAAGGTGCCGATCACCTACAAGATCCTCTACAACGATGCAGTGGCGATGACCGGTGGCCAGCCGGTCGACGGCATTCTCAGCGTCGCCCGCATCACCCGCCAGCTGGAGGCTGAGGGCATCGAAAAGATGGTCATCGTCGCCGCCGAACCGGAGAAGTACGCCGAGATCATCGACCTCGCCCCCAATGTACCAATCCGCCACCGCGACGACCTCGACGCCGTGCAGCGCGAACTGCGCGAATACTCCGGCGTCTCGATCCTGATCTACGACCAGGTCTGCGCCACCGAAGCCCGCCGCCGGCGCAAACGCGGCAAGATGCCGGCCATCAGCCAACGCGTCTTCATCAACGAAGCCGTCTGCGAAGGCTGTGGCGACTGCTCGGTGCAATCCAACTGCCTGTCCGTCGTGCCGGTCGAAACGGCCTTCGGCACCAAGCGGCAGATCGACCAATCATCGTGCAACCAGGATTTCTCCTGCCTGAAAGGCTTCTGTCCCAGCTTCGTCACCATCGAAGGCGGCAAGCCGAGAAAGGGCAATACCGCCCAGACCAACACCCTTGATGCCGAAGACTGGCCCATTCTGCCGGCCCCGACGCTGCCCGCCACCACCCAACCCTACAACCTGCTGATCACCGGCGTCGGCGGCATGGGCGTCATCACTCTCGGCGCCCTGATCGGCATGGCCGCCCACCTCGACGGCAAGGGCATTTCCACGCTCGACATGACCGGCCTGGCGCAGAAATACGGCGCCGTCTTCTCCCACCTGCGCATCGCCGACCGACCGGAAGACATCCACGCCGCCCGCATCGCCACCGGCGAGGCGCATGCCATTCTCGGTGGCGATCTGGTCGTCAGCGCCGGCAGCGAGGCGCTATCCAAGATGCTCGAAGGCCGCACGCGTGCCGTGGTCAGTTGCACCGACACGCCAACCGCCGACTTCACCCGCAACCGCGACTGGCACTTCCCGTTGGCTGGCCTGCAAAAGAGCCTGACCGAGACGTTGGGCAGCACCGCCGTTGATTTCATCGATGCCCAGCACCTCGCCACCCGGCTAATGGGCGATGCCCTCTACGCCAACATGCTGCTCCTCGGCGTCGCGTGGCAAAAAGGCCTGGTGCCGGTTTCCGCTGCGTCGCTCGACCGTGCCATCGAACTCAACGGGGCATCTGTTGCTGCCAACCGCGAGGCCTTCCAGTGGGGCCGGCGGGTCGCGGTCGATCCGGAAAAAGTCGCCAGCATCGCCGGCCCGCTCGACGGCCAGCCTTTCGTCGAGCAAACCTTGGACGAACTGATCGCCAGCCGCGTCGCCCACCTCACCGCCTATCAGGATGCCACGCTGGCCCAACGCTACACCGACCGGCTGGCCAGCATCCGCGCCCTCGGCGACGAAGCCTTGACGCGCGCAGTCGCCACCCAGTACGCCCGCCTGCTCGCCCCCAAGGACGAATTCGAAGTCGCCCGCCTGTACGCCGACAGCGATTTCACCCGCCGCCTGCAGGAGAGTTTCGACGGCGAATTCCGCCTGCAATTCCACCTCGCCCCGCCGCTGCTCGCCAAACCCGGCCCCGACGGACGCCCGAAGAAAATCAGCTTCGGCCCCTGGCTCATGCCCGCCCTCAAGCTACTCGCCAAGGCCCGCGGCCTGCGCCACACCTGGCTCAATCCATTCCGATTTTCGGCCGAATTTCGGGTTGACCGCGAGCTACTCGCCGACTACGAAGCCGACCTCGATTTCATCAACGGCCACCGCCCAAGCCCGGAACTCACCGCCCTCGCCAACTGGCCAGCCGAGGTCCGCGGTTTCGGACCGGTGCGCAGCGAAGCGGCCAGGAAGGCAGCCAGCCGCCGGGAGGAATTGCGACAGCTAGCCTGAAACACACCTGGCGAGAAAAACTTCTCGGCATCTCGAGTATGCTATTGCGCTGAAAACCATCGTTTGTTGCCCCCCAAAATCACCCGACAAACGATGCATCTCAATGATGTAATGGGCGGATCAATAGCACGATGCATAACAATACCGATTCCAAGCTTCGTCAGAACCCATGCAGGTTTCGGCTCACCGTGTTCGCAAGCGAGACGGCGCGACTCCGGGATGCTTGGCAAACATGCCATCCACTTTAAGATAGAGCTCTTATGAAGCGATCCAACACCCACCTTGGTAAGCACATCCCTCCTGTATGTCTTTACCAAGAGGAGCTTTCTGCTATTTCCGTAGCCCTTGCACAAGACAGCGGGAAGTTGAGGATTAAGACCGATGAGTTCGAGTACGACTCCCTTGACGAGCTATTCTCGAATTTTGGCGACTCTCTCAACGGTTTGTCACTGAAAAGAGAAGCACCGTACATATCGGTCGACTTCGATAGCAGAGGTGGCGTGTGGCTCTATGCATCGCATGACGATCTTATCTCGCGTGGAGTATTCGCGCAGATACAAGAGCTTCTAGAGTCGAAGCGCAGGCACTCCTATTTCATACTACGCCGCTTTGTAGAACTCTCAGGTTGGATAGGGACCGCTGGCATTGGAGCATTTTTGGCAGCCGGACATTGGCGCGAAGCCTTGTTGTCATCCTTTCTACCCCTCCTGAGTATCGCGTTCATATTTATCAAACCTCGGAGCATACTCAATCGAACCTCCAGAGCGCAGACAAAGAACTTCTGGCAAAGAAATTCCGATCAAATAGTCGTAGCGCTAATTTCAGCGGTCGCAGGCTCAATACTTACACTTGTCGCAACGGCGCTAGTTCCCGGTGGCAAGCTCTAACGAACGACGAGGGACTGCACCTAAATTTCAGCCGGGCAATGACATTTGCCGCCCCCCAGAACTTGGGAAGTTCACCGTTGCCCCCTTTCCCACGGTCAACCGGAAAAAAAGGCCAAAATTGAAATTGTCGCCGTTAGCGGCTTCCCGTCCCCCTCGCACTCTGAACGCGCAGGCCAAACACCCCATTCAAGCAAGAGAAAAGGCGAGATCCGCACTGATGACATAAAATCCGGGGATGATTTCACCCCCGCTACGCCAGCTCGCCCTGCAAGGGGCGGCGGCCATCCTCGTTCTCTCGCTGGCCTGGCCTTATTACGGCCTGAATGCCGAGGCCATGCCGTGGCTGGAAACCAGCCTGGCTATCGGTGGAGCCGCCTTGCTCTTCGCCACCCTCTCCCGCCAGCCTTGGTGGTGGAAGCTGATTCACGGCGGCTTCATGCCGCTGGTCTGGTTCACCCACACGCTGGCCATCGACCCGATCTGGTTCCTGCTCGCCGCCATCTTTCTGCTGCTGATCTTCCGCGGTGCGCTGTCCGGCCAGGTGCCGCTCTACCTGTCGAACAAGGAAACAGTGGCCGCATTGGCCGAACTGCTGGCCGAACGCGGCCCTAGCCGTTTTCTCGATCTCGGCGCCGGCCTCGGCAGCACCACGGTGCCGCTGGCCGACGCCCTGCCCGACAGCCATTTCACCGGTTATGAAAACGCGCCGCTAACATGGCTGGTCGGCCGCTTTTTCAGCCTCGGCCGGCCCAACATCCGCTGGCGCTGGGATGACCTGTGGATGGCAAAACTGGGTGACTACGACGTGGTCTATGCCTTCCTCTCCCCTGCCCCGATGCCCCGCCTGTGGGAAAAGGTGAAGGCTGAAATGCAGCCGGGCAGCGTGTTCATCAGCAACAGTTTTCCGGTGCCGGGCATGACGCCCGACCGCGTGATCGAGGTCGACTGCACGCCGCCTCGCCCCCTTTACTGCTATCAACTGTAGCCCGGGATGCCGGCCAGAAAGCCCGAAACCCTCGCCCTGAGCATTGCCCTGGCCGGCACGCTGGTGGTGCTGCTCGTTTTTCTTGCCGACCTCGTTCTGGCCCGCCATCGCGATCTGGAATCCGGCGAGCGCCGAATTCAGCATTTCGGCCTGATGATGGCCGAACATACCGCCCGGACTTTTGAAGCCGTCGATGTACTGCTGCGCGAAACCGCGACTGATCTCTCGCACAGCCGCCGTGACTGGGAAACCTGGGATGCCAGCAAGGGCTGGGAATACATTGCCCAGCGCCATTCACGGGCCATGCCGCAACTGCGCGACCTGATCATTTTTGATCGGCTCGGCAATCAGCGCTTTATCTCCACCTTTTTCCCCGCGCCACACATCAACGTCCGGGATCGCCCCTATTTCAATGCGCTTGAGGGCGGTGCAGAGTCCGCCTCCTTCGGTCCCTATATCGGTCGTAACAGCGGGCGTTACACCTACGCCATCGCCCGCCGCCTGACCGGTGACAACGGGCAATTTTCCGGTGCTGTCTTTGCGGCAATGGAGCCCGCCTATCTTCAGGATTTCTGCTGGTCGAACCGGCTGTCCGATGATTTCGAAACTGTCCTCATCAACCAGAAAAGCGAAATCATCGCTTCCTGCCGGCCGGCCGACCTCAGCCGGCAATCACCGGTTCTCGGTGCCCAGGCGGCAACGGCCCTCTACAACGGACAACTGCGTGGCTTGATCCCGGAAAGTGGCTTGACCAGCGGCAACGGCTACCTGATCGCCGTATCCCAGGTTCCGGGCTTCCCTGACCTGCGAATTCTCAGCGTCATCCCGGAAAAGACGCTGCTCGCCGCCTGGCAAAACCGCTTGTTTGAACTTGGTACGCTGGCCTTGCTGGTCAGCATCGTCCTGCTCGTCACAGGATTGCTGGTCCGCCGTCAGGTTCGTGAAATGGCGGCAATGACGACCGAGCTGGCCGCCAGTCATAACCACCTTGAAGAACGCGTCCACGAAGCCACGCAAGAACTGGCCGGCCAAAAAAATGCCGCCGAACGGGCCAACGCTGCAAAGAGCCGCTTTCTTGCTGCCGCCAGTCACGACTTGCGCCAACCGCTGCATGCACTTTCGCTGTTCGCCACTGACCTGCAGCGCCAGATACGGAGCGGCACCCCGCAGGAGCTACCCCGGCTGGCCGAACAGATATCAGCCTCGACGACCATACTCGGCGAGTTGCTCGATTCGCTGCTCGACATCTCCCGGCTGGACGTCGCAGGTATCAAGCCCGATAGCCGGCCCTCCCCCTTGCAGCCGATGTTCGATCGCCTCGCCAATTCTTTCCGGCGGGCCGCGACCGACCGCAACATGACGCTGCGTTTCCGTCCGAGCAAACTCTGGGTGGAAAGCGATCCGATCATGCTCGAACGCATGATCGCCAATCTGGTTTCCAATGCCTTACGCTACACCCCGCCCGGTGGCAGCGTTCTGGTCGTCGCCCGCAATCGGGGCGACAGGGTGAAGATTGAAATCCGGGATAACGGCATCGGTATTGCCAGCGAACACCAGGCCGCCATTTTTGCCGAGTTCTACCAGATCGGAAACACTGCCAGAGAACAGAACAAGGGGCTGGGACTGGGCCTATCCATCGTCGATCGACTGGCCAAGGCACTAGGGATCGAGGTAGCCCTCAACTCAAGGCAGGGAGAGGGCACCAAGTTCTCGCTCAGCGTGGCAAGCAGCCAGCCGGTGATTGCCACGACAGCCACCAGCGACAAGTCGCCACCAGCCGGCAAGGTCCACTGCATCGGCACCTCGGAAGAGATGCAAGCCTGCATCGAGCTGATGGAACGCTGGGACTATGCCGTCAGCGCCGATGATGGCAGCCGGACCGAACGCCGGCCGGAAGATGCCGTATTGATCGCTGAACCCGAACTCGCCGCCGTCGCCAGCGCCGAACTGGCGGCCGGCATGCCCTTGGTCATCCTGGTCCGGGACCCGGCCCTCGAACTGCCGGCCGGTGCCCATGCCCTGCCCGTACCGGTACGCCCGGCCAAGCTGCGGGCACTACTGAACCAGCTTCAGAAGACGCTCTCGAAATCGACGCCGTAACGGGCGACGGCGACCAAGGCCTGCGTCCGGCTGCTGACGCCAAGCGCCTTGAATACCGCCGTCGCGTGGATTTTCACCGTGCCTTCCGACAAGCCGAGTTGATCGGCAATATCCCGGTTCGACAGGCCACGCACCATCAGGCAGAGCACCTGACCCTGACGATCGGTCAGGCCAATCTCATCGGGACGGACACCGCCCTTCGAGGGTGGCGGCACCGGCGTCGCATCATCGAGTCGCGCTGCCGACTGGCCATTTGGCCTGAAGATGTTGCCAGCCAGAATTTCACGTACTGCCGCCAGTAATGCGTCACCGGAAAATGCCTTGGGAATGAATCCGGATGCCCCGAGATGCAGCACACGCGTAATGGTCGGCGTATCGTCGAACGCAGAAACCACGGCTACCGGCATCGCCGGATAGCGGCGGCGCAGGATATCCAGACCAGCAAAGCCGTCGATCCCCGGCAAAGCCAGATCGAGCAGCACCAGATCGAACTCGCCTTCATTGTCGAGCACATTCAGCGCCGACTCGAAGTCGGGACTCTCCTGGACCTGGGCGCCGGGTTCGATCTGCCCAAGCAGGCGAACCAGACCTTCGCGAACCAGCGCATGATCTTCAACCACCAACAGCTTCAACATACCGTCCCCCTATTCAACAGTCCGCTAATTTATCATTTTGCATTACGAAGTGGTTTAAGAGGTTTAAGATGATGTTATCCAACAGGAGGAGAAGAACATGGCCGAAGAACAGGTACACGACCCGCTCAATTTCATGCGCAGCATGTGGGGAAACATGGGCTTCTCGCTCCCCGGCATGGTGGCGCCGACTTTCGATGTCGACGAACTCGACAAGCGCATCAAGGACATGAAGGCGGTCGAAGGCTGGCTGCGTATGAATCTGTCCATGCTGCAGATGACCATTCAGGGCCTGGAAATGCAGCGCACCACGGTTGGTGCCGTGCAGGCCATGGGCCAGATGGCCAAGGACAGCGTCAAGGCAATGTCGCCCGAAGCGGCCGAAGAAGCGCCGTCCGAAGCACAGGCTAACGCCTTTTCCGACGCCGCCATGTGGCCGTGGCAAATGATGCAGCAAATGCGCGACCAGATGCAGCAGTCGGCCGAAGCAGCACAGGCAGCCGTCGAAGAGCAGGCCTCGGCCAAGCCGAAGGCCAAACGACCTGCCGCCAAGAAGTAATCAGAGTCTGGCCAGCCACGCTGCCCACAGCGGCAGCGTGAGCATCGAAGCAAGCGTCGTCGCTGAAATCAGCCAGGCTACGCTTCGGCCGTCGCCGCCCATGCGCATGGCCAGAATATAGGCGGATGATGCCGTAGGCAGGGCAGCGAACAGCACGACCACCTGATAGTTGAGCCCGGTCAGGCCAAGCAGGCCACCGACGCCAAGGGCTATCAGCGGCAATGCCAGCAATTTCACCAGCACCAGCCATAGCGAAAATCCCCTTACGCCCGGCGTGCTTTCCAGCCGCAAGGCCGCGCCGACTGTAATCAGCCCTAGCGCGATCGAAGCGTCGGCCAGTCGCCCGAGAAAGGCCTGCAACGGGGCCGGTGGCACGAAGCCGGCAAGGTTGAGCAGGAAGCCGGTGGCCGTCCCCCAGATCAGCGGATTCCGCGCCACCTCGCGCCACAAGCCGACCTCGCCGTGGCGGGCCAGCATCCACACCGAGACCAGGTTGGCAAACGGAACAGCAGCGCCGACGATCAGGCCCATGGTCGCGATGCCCGGCGAGCCGAACAGCATGCCGGCGACGGCCAGTGCGATATACGAGTTGAAGCGGTAGGCGCACTGGAACATTGAGGCATAGGTCAGAGCCGGCAGGCGACTGAACAGCTTGGGCGCGATACCGAGCAGCATGCCGCCGGCCATCGCGGCAAAGGCGGTGGCGAGCAGCGGCAAGGCGGCGCCCAGATCAAGCCGTGTCTTGATGATGGCGTTGATCAGCAGCGCCGGAAACAGGATGAAATAAACCAGCTTCTCGACTCCGTTCCAGAAATGGTCGCCCAGATTCATCCAGCGGCGGATGGCTGCGCCAAGCAGGATCAGCGAAAAATCGGGGAGGAGCAGCAACGCAGTATTCATCGCCGCATTTTAGGGGCTCCCGGCCCCTAACCCAACTGTGGCGAACCACAGCCCGGTTGACCTGCTCAGGCAAAGCCTAAATACTCGCCGGACTAAGGAGAAAAACATGCATCCTGAATGGTGGCACTGGGTTGTCGGCGGCATCGTGCTGGTTCTCGCCGAGCTCGTCATACCCTCGTTCTTCATCGTCTGGTTTGGTCTGGGCGCCTTGCTCGTCGGTCTGCTGGCGCTGGCCTTCGATCTCTCGCTGACTGCCCAGCTGGCGACCTGGACGCTCGCCTCGCTGGCGATGGTCGTACTGTGGTTCCGCGTTTTCAAACAAAGCTTCATCAAGACCCGCTCGGGCACGGCCGATGGCGAGGCAATCGGTGAAATCGGCCTGCTGGTCAGTGCCGTTGCTCCGTTCGAGCGCGGCAAGGTACGTTTCCAGCGGCCCATCCTCGGCTCCGAAGAATGGGTTTGTCTGGCGGATAGCGCTATCGCTGCCGGCGAGCGGGTCAAGGTTACTGCCGTCGAAGGCAGTTTTGTCAAAGTCAGCAAAGCCTAGAGAGATCGAAAATGGATATGAACGCAGGATTTGTCGTCACACTGGCCATTCTGGTCTTTGTCATCGTCACCATCGCCAAGGGCGTGCGTATCGTGCCGCAGGGCGAGGAGTGGATCGTCGAACGCCTCGGTAAATACCATGGCACGCTGAAACCGGGCCTCAATATTGTCATCCCCTACCTCGACAAGGTGTCTTACCAGCTGGTGACCAAGGACATCATCCTCGACGTCCAGGAGCAGGAAGTCATCACCCGTGACAATGCCGTGATCCTGACCAATGCCATCGCCTTCATCAAGGTCACCGACCCGGTCAAGGCGGTTTATGGGGTGACCGATTTTTCCGAAGCCATCCGCAACCTGATCATGACGACGCTGCGTTCCATCGTCGGCGAAATGGAACTCGACGAGGCGCTGTCCTCGCGCGACAAGATCAAGGCCCGGCTGCGCGAAAGCATTGCCGACGAAGCGGTGGATTGGGGCCTGACCGTCAAATCGGTCGAAATCCAGGACATCAAGCCCTCGCAATCGATGCAGAAGGCCATGGAAATGCAGGCGGCCGCCGAGCGTGAGCGCAAGGCCGTCGTCACCCGCTCGGAAGGCGCCAAGCAGTCGGCCATTCTCGAAGCCGAAGCCCGGCTGGAATCGGCCAAGCGCGACGCCAACGCCCAGGTCATGCTGGCCGAAGCATCGGCCGAGGCGATCCGCCGCATCACGGCGGCTATCGGCGACCAGACAGGACCGATGTCCTACATGCTCGGCGAAAAATATATCGCTGCACTCGAGCGCATGGGCGAAAAGGACAACGCCAAGGTCGTCGTTCTGCCTGCCGACCTCCAGGAAGCGGTACGCGGCCTGTTCGGAAGGAAAGCTTAATTCAGGCGCCACACATCCATTTTCAGTAGCAATACAAAACTTTGCTTACGAATACAGTTCAAATGCTAATCTGCCTATGCAGTTGTCGTCATGAGATCTACGCCTGTCGAATGGCCCAATAACTCAGCATCAAACTGTCACCACACCGAGTATTGGAACTAATGCAGCCCCCCCCAACAAATGTAGTTAGCCGGACTTGATTCAGCCAAAACAAAAAGCCATGCAGGAAAAACCGCCTCGCCGTCATGCTCGGGAAGAACCGCTCATCCCGGCGTCCGGTGGTGGTTTCCTGGTGCATGGGGCGGTACACGAAATTTCAGGAGGCGCTTCTGAACTCGACGAGGCGCTGCTCGAAAAACTGTTTCTCCGCCGTCTGAAACGACTGGAGCGTGTTCTGGCATCGCATGGCGGCTCGGTTGTCCGGCAGATGCCACAAAGCCTGCTCGCCTCTTTCGAAACCGCGGAAGCTGCATTGCTCGGGGCCTGCGAAATGCAGAGGCGCTGCGCCGTCATCCCCCAGATCGCCGACACCCAGATCGCACTGAAGATTGGCATTCATCCCGCAGCTCTCGGACGGATCTCACCAACCCCGTATGACCCCGCCGAAGCTACGGCGGCAAAACTCTCAACCCTGCTTGGCGAAGCCAGCATCGTGATTTCGGAAAGCGTTGCAGACGCCCTCCCCTCCGGCTTGCGCGAGATTGCCGTTCAAGTCAGTAATGACGGCTCCGCAATCGCGGCCTACTCCATCGACTGGAATATTGTTCCCATGCTGCGCTCTCCGGCACCAAGGAAAACCAGGTTGCCCGAGGCCAGCGTCACCCCGGACTCCCCACAAGACGGAATTACCATCCGCCATGGCGAGCAGGTCTTTCGATTTGGGGCGGAACACCCCGTGCTGACCATAGGCCGAGACCCCGCCAGCGCCATCACCATCAATTGCCCGAAAGCCTCCAGGCAGCATTGCCGCATCGTCTATCAACAAGGCGCTTACGTGCTGGTCGACCTGAGTACGAATGGCACCTACATTACGTCCAACAACACGCCGGAAATACTGATCAGGAAAAAGATGACCACATTGAACGGCAATGGCCGGATCAGCTTTGGCCAGTCGTGGCAACCAGGTGGTGATCATGCCTTCGAGTTCGAGATCAAGCTCACCGAGTCTTGAAACAGATGGGAAGCCAGGCTACTTCCCGACATCCCCATATTGTTTGCGCAGCCGGTTCAAGCCCTGCTGGAATGCCTCGGCATCGCCATGATCGAAGAAATTCGGGTAGCGGTCGTGTGCGGCCTTGACGCGGCGGGCATGCTTGATCGGGCACCAATACTGCTCGGTCCGCGCCGCCACTTCCCGCGTATATGCCGCCACGCCGTTGCCGTATGAGCAATAGAAACAGTTGAATTTCTCGATGATGTTGAGATAAGGCAGATCTTCCCGATCGAAAACCATATAGTCCGAACGTCGCACCTTCGGAATTCTGTAAACGGGGAAACAGATGGCCTGATATAGCGTGACAAACAGGTCCATCAACAGAAACGGTATCCAGCCGGCGTAGATGACCGGTGCAGTCAGTGCAACCAGAAAGCGACTGCGCAGCAGGAAGCGGAACAGGCCGGTCTTGTAGCGACGCTGCTGGCGAAGAAGTTCATCGGCCAACTCCTGTTTCTTCTGCGCCCACTCTTCGCGCGTCTTCCGGTATTCCTCTTCAAGTTCATCCTGAAGGCTGTGGATGCGCAGCAGCAGTTCGTCAATATTATTGTTCATGGCCCCTTGATCCTTTGCCTGTGCGGCTTGGCATACCAGCAGAGTTTGCCTGATCGGAGGATCAGCGTCACGCCCGATCGCAGTTCATCGGTGCCTTTCGGGAGAGCGCGAGTAGCCCGATAATAAGTACCAGCCGCCAGACAGGTAGCACCCGATCAGCCCCAACCTCCTTCGGATAGCCATGCACCCCACGGAAACAAAGAAAAGCGGCCCATTGGCCGGCATAAAAGTCGTCGAATTCGCCGGTATCGGCCCCGGCCCCTTCTGCGGCATGCTGCTCGCCGACATGGGCGCGGAAGTGACCTTGCTCGAAAGGGCTGGCGGTACCTTTGCCTCGCAGCTATTTGGCGGCGGGCGAAAGGCGGTGGCCAATCGCGGCAAGAAATCACTGTGCATCGACCTCAAGCACCCGGAAGCCAAAGCCCTTGTATTCAAACTGATCGCCGAGGCAGACGTGCTGATCGAGGGCTTCCGCCCTGGCGTCATGGAACGCCTCGGCTATGGCCCGGATGTTTGCCTCGACCTCAATCCGCGACTGATTTATGGCCGCATGACCGGCTGGGGCCAGACCGGCCCGCTCGCCCCCCGCGCCGGCCATGATGCCAATTACGCAGCGATTGCCGGGGTGCTCGATACCGGACGCCGCCATGGTGGCGCCCCATGGGCACCGCCAACGCTGGTCGGCGACATGGGCGGTGGCGGCCTGATGCTGGCCTGGGGCATCGCCTGCGCGCTGCTCGAAGCCAGAAGCAGCGGCAAGGGCCAAGTCATTGACGCCGCCATGTGCGAAGGCGCAGCAGTGCTCGCGCACGGCCTGTTCAACCTGGAAGCACTGGGCGAATGGGAGGGGCATTGCGCCATCGACTCCAGCGCGCCCTTCTACGACGTCTATCAATGTGCCGATGGCCTGTGGATCAGCGTTTGCCCGCTCGAGCCACAGTTTTATGCGACCTTTGTCGAGCGGCTCGGGCTGGGCAGCGACCCTGACTTTTCCGGCCAGCAATACGACACCACACGTTGGCCGGTCATGCAGCAGCGACTGGTCGAAATATTCAAGCAGCAGCCCCGCGCCCACTGGGAAGCGCTATTTGACGACACGGACGATTGCGTGTGGCCGGTGCTGAGCATGAAGGAAGCGCCGACGCACCCGCACAATCTGGCCCGGGAGGCTTTTGTCGACGTGGCTGGCGTCAGGCAACCAGCCCCCGCCCCTCGCCTCTCACGCACCCCCGGAGCGATTCAGACGCCACCACCGATCCTGGGCGAACACAGTCGGGAAATCCTGTCTTCGCTGGGCTTGTCCGATGCAGAAGTCGAGCGCCTGACGGCAAGCGGCGTGGTCAGCGAGAAGCGATAACGCAATGCGGGCCCGGGCCGTTTCTCGGGCCGGGGCAACTACCGCTCAGGAAAAATGACCCGCCCAGCCTTGGGCGGCAACCGGATCACCGCTCGCAAACAGCGAGCAGATCAGCTTCCAGTTCGATTTCCATGCCTTTTTCCAGCTTACGGTCGACGAACATGCCGCGATAGAGCCGTCCGGCATTTTCGGCCCTTTTGGCGTGCGGCGTTTCCCAGTCGCTGACCCGGACGCGAACGACACCGATCTGCTCGTCACGCTCCGCCACATCCTGCGCCACGCAGGGGAAGGCATTGGCGTGCCGGTTGAATTCGTCGCGGCTGTATTGCTCGATATTCTTGCCCGGCACCAGCGGGCACTTGGCCAGGTGGCGGGTCCGAACCTCGGCCGTAATCACTTCGCCTTTCAGGAAGAAAACGGGCTCGGTGACGATCCACCCGGCCCCACCTTCTTCATAGCGCACACACTGCCCGGACTTCAGCATTTCCGGCTGCTTGAACAGCAAGCGTGCCGATGGCCGCAGAACCGGTTCCGCAGCCTGGGCCGACAGCGCCAGCCAGGCCAGCGCAAGCACGAAAATTCGCATGAAAGATATCCGGATCAATAGACCCGGCTATCTTCGATCACCTTCCCGTCGTTGGGCAAGCCCCCCGGCGCCGAAAAAGCGACTTCGCCGCGCAGTTTGGTCACTTCGCGCAAGCTGCTGACCACCGCCTTGTCGAGCACCTCGTTGCCGGCTTCGATCTCGCAGTGCAGGACCATGCGATCCTGCCCGCCCGGGTTGTCGACCACCAGCCGCATGCGATGAATTTCCGGGTGGCGAACAGCGATCTCGGCCACCTGCTCGGGATGCACGAACATGCCCTTGACCTTGGTCGTCTGGTCCGCCCGACCCAGCCAGCCCCTGAGCCGGATATTGCTGCGGCCGCAGGGTGAACGCCCTGGCAAGATGGCCGACAGATCACCGGTAGCAAAACGGATCAGCGGATAGTCCGGACTGAAGGTCGTTACTACCACCTCGCCGACCTCACCCGGCTCGACCGGATCGCCGGTGCCGGGACGGACGATCTCGACCAGCAGCTCCTCCTCGACCACCAGCCCTTCCTCGGCTTCGGTCTCATAGGCAATCGCACCGATATCGGCAGTGGCATAACACTGGCGGACCGTGATGCCACGCTCCTTGAGCCAGTTGCGGGTAATGCCCGGCAGCGCTTCGCCAGACACCAGCGCCTTCTTCAGCGAGGAAATATCAGCGCCGAGTTCCTCGGCCTTCTCGACAATGATGCGCAAGAAGGACGGCGTGCCAACATAGCCATCCGGCTTCAGGTCGACCATGGCCTGAACCTGCTGTTCGGTCTGGCCGATGCCGCCCGGGAATACGGCGCAACCGAGCTTGCGCGCCCCGCCCTCCATCAGGAAGGCGCCGGGGGTGAAATGATAGGAAAAGCAGTTGTGGACCAGATCACCATGGCGGAAACCGGCGGCGTAGAGCACCCGCGCCATGCGCCAGTGATCCATGTCCATACCTTGCAGTTCGTAGATCGGCCCGGGCGAAGCAAAAACCCGCTTGGCCTTGTGACGGGCCAGGGCATTCAGCCCTCCGAAAGGCGGATGCTTCTTCTGCAATTCGATCAAGTCACGTTTGCGGGTCAACGGCAGTTTGGCCAGCGCCTCGCGCGTTACGCAGTCGAACGGATTGATGCCGGCCAGTGTCTGGAAGTAGTAGGACGTCGTTTCCTTGGCATGCGCCACCTGCCGGGCCAGCTTGTCCATCAGGTCGGCTTCTCGCTCATCCGGATCGCGGGTTTCGAGCGGATCGTAATAGCTCATTTCAGTGTTCTCCGTTTTTTACGCTTCGCGTAGCAAACCCGGTTGCCCGTGGGATTTTCGTTGGGCGATTGTCAGCCTCGCTTGAAGCGGCGGCATTACCGCCCAAAAGCACCAACCCCTCCCGGCCTCCCTTTGTCAGGGGAGGAGCAAACCAGATCAGGCTGGAACTAACCCCCTCCCCTGACAAGGGGAGGGCTGGGGACGGGTTTGAACCACCACCAAGAATCATGACCAGCCTCTTACGACAGCCAGCGCTTTCTTCTGCGATAGTGTTTTACATCCTTAAAAGACTTTCTACCGGCGGAGGAGAGCCCCAAATAGAACTCCTTGACGTCCTCATTGGTCCGCAGATCTTCCGCATCACCTTCCATCACCACCCGACCGTTCTCCAGGATGTAGCCGAAGTCCGCATAACGCAGCGCCACCATGGTGTTCTGTTCGGCGAGCAGGAAACTGACGTTCTCGCGGGTATTCAGGTCCTTCACGATTTCGAAGATTTCCTCGACGATCTGCGGTGCCAGGCCCATCGACGGTTCGTCGAGCAGAATCATTTCCGGCTTGGCCATCAGCGCCCGGCCGATGGCGCACATCTGCTGCTCGCCGCCAGAGGTGTAGCCGGCCTGCGAGGTACGTCGCGTTTTGAGGCGAGGGAAATAGTGGTAGACCTTTTCCAGGCTGTCCTTCAGCTCGCCGCGCGAAATGCTGCGCGTGTAGGCGCCGGTCAGCAGGTTTTCCTCGATGGTCAGGTGGCCAAAGCAATGGCGCCCTTCCATGACCTGGATGACACCGCGCTTGACCAACTCGTTCGGGGTGAGCTGGTCGATGCGCTGGCCCTTGTATTCGACAGAACCCTTGGTCACATCGCCGCGCTCGGCATGCAGCAGATTGGAGATCGCCTTCAGGGTCGTCGATTTGCCGGCGCCGTTGGCACCGAGCAAGGCGACGATCTTGCCTTTCGGCACGTTCAGCGACACCCCCTTGAGCACCAGAATCACGTGGTCGTAGATGACCTCGATATTGTTGATGCTCAGGTAGTTGTCGGGCACGGCAGCGGCAGTTTGTGTATTCATCATCGTTTCCGATTCATGGGACGGAGAGAAAGAGCGAGGGCTCATGCCCCCACTCCTTCCTCCTGCCGTCTCATTTTTCCTTGGAACAATCGCGCGGGGTGATGCCCTTTTCCTTGGCGTACTGCTTGGCAGATGCCTGGAAGAGCGGGTGGATCAGCGCCTTGTTACCCTCGATCCAGCCGGACACCGGAACCCACTTGGCGCCATCCCACTGCTGGATCTTCACCTTGCCGGAACCTTCGTGGTTGTCGCAGGAGGTCTTGATTTCCGGCAACAGGTCGGTCGCACCCAACACCTTCAGGCGAGCATCGGTGATGTTCAGGTTTTCCAGCGCCCAGCGTGTCTGTTCGCCATTGAGAGCCTTGCCCTTGCCGTACTTTTCCTGGCCCTTGCGGATCGCTTCGACTGACAGCACGGCGGCAGAAACGCCACGGTTGTAGAGCACGGTGCCGATCTTGGCAGCATCCTGCAGATTGCCCTTGCCGGCGCCGTAGACCACCTTCTCGATATCGGCGATGACCGGCACCTGCTTGCCTGCAACGTTCCAGGTCGCGGCCATGTAGCCCTTGGCGGCCTCACCGGCCGGCACAACGTCTTCTTCCGAACCCGTCCACCACGAACCGATCATCTTGTCACGCGGGAAACCAACCTTCTGGGCGGCCTTCAATGCGGTCTGGTTCATCACGCCCCAGCCCCAGAAAATGACGAAATCCGGCTTTTCCTGGCGAATCTTCAGCCACTGGGCGCCCTGCTCGTTGCCCGGGTGGGCCACCGGAATCTGCACCATCTCGAACTTGTTCAATGCGGCTTCGGCGTTCAGCGCGACAATGGCTTCCTTGCCGTAAGCCGAGTCGTGGTAGAGATAAACGATCTTCTTGCCAGCCAGGCTGCCGCCATTCTTGTCCTTGATGAACTTGACGATGGCCGAGGCCTGCATCTGGTAAGTGGTGACCAGCGGGAAGGCATACGGGAAGACCGAGCCATCAACCGCGTCGGTGCGGCCGTAGCCCATCATCGCCAGCGGCAGCTTGTCCTGGGCCGACTTGTCGATGAGAGCATAGGAAATGCCGGTCGACATCGTGTGCAGCGGGCCGGCCGACTTGGCGGCCTTACCCTTCAGGCGCTCGTAACACTCGACGCCCTTGGCATTGTTGTATTCCGTTTCGCACTCTTCGTAGGTCATCTGGACGCCATTGACGCCCTTTTCCTTGAGATTGACGTAATTGAGGTAGTCGATGAAACCACCGTAGAAAGCCTGGCCGTTCGAGCCGTAGGGGCCGACGCGGTAGTCAATCAGCGGGAAGAACTGCTCTTCGGCAGCCACGGCCATCTGCGACAGCATGGCCATGGAGACCGCGGCGGCGGCAATAGCGGGTTTGAAATTTTTGATCATTGAATGTCTCCTCCAGTTATTACAAAAAGCGGCGGGGCCCCACCGCTTGAACCACAGTCATTCCTAGTGCGGGAACGGCCACAAGCGCAGCTTCTCCTTGGCGATTTGCCACAGACGGGCCAGCCCGTGTGGCTCAACGATCAGGAAGAACATGATCAGCGCACCGAACACCGTAATCTGGATGTGCGACACGGTAGCGCTGGAAAACGGTAGCCCGAACAGTTCGGCGAAGAACGGCAGGGCGATATCGAGAAAGATCGGCAGTAGCAGGATGAATGCCGCTCCGAGGAAGCTGCCCATGATCGAACCGACACCGCCGATGATGATCATGAACAAAATCTTGAAGGACATTTCGAGCGAGAAGCCATCCGGCTCGACCGAACCGAGGTAGCAGAAGGCGTACAGCGCGCCGGCCACACCGCAGTAGAAAGAACTCACGGCAAAGGCAAGCAGCTTGGTCTGCATCAGCTTGATGCCGATCACCGACGCCGCCACATCCATGTCGCGCACCGCCATCCAGGCCCGGCCGGTGGCCGAGCGGACCATGTTCTTGGCGGCCAGCGCCATGACGACGACGATGGATAGGACCAGCAGATACTTCTCGACCGGGGTCGTCAGCTCGTGGCCGAAGATGATCAGACGCTGCGTCGAGATCACGCCGGACGAGGAGTTGTTGGACAGCCACGGGAACTTGGTCAGACACCAGACGATGAAGAACTGCGCCGCCAGCGTCGCCACGGCCAGATAGAAGCCCTTGATGCGCAACGATGGAAGACCGAACAGGATGCCAACCCCGGCGGCGGTCAACCCGGCGCAGATGAAGGAAACCAGAATCGGAATGCCCTCGATGCGCAACTGGAAGTTGTAAGCGGCATAGGCGCCGACCGCCATGAATGCGGCCGAACCGAGCGAGAGCTGGCCGGCATAACCGGTCAGGACGTTCAGCCCGAGCGCCGCCAGGGCAAAGATCAGGAAAGGAATCAGGATGGCCGAGAACCAGTATTCGCTGGCAAAAAGCGGCACCCCGATGAAAGCGACGACAAGCAGCGCGATAACCCCGATCCGGTCCTGACGAATCGGGAAGATCTGTTGGTCGGTGGCGTAGGTGGTCTTGAATTGACCGGCTTCACGGTAAAGCATGTGTTTTCTCCCTTAAACCCGGTCGATGTGTTTTTCGCCGAAGAGACCTTCGGGACGAACGAGCAGGAACAGCAGCGCCAGCACATATGGGAACCAGCCCTCGATGCCGCCGAAGTTGCCGCCAAACAGATCCTGCATGACGGGCGGAATGTAGATTTCAGCCAGCTTTTCCGAGGCGCCGATGATCAGGCCGCCAACAATCGCCCCCGGCACCGAGGTAAAGCCACCAAGGATCAACACTGGCAAAGCCTTGAGTGCGGTGAAAGTGAGCGCAAACTGTACACCGTTGCGAGCACCCCACATCATGCCTGCCACCAGAGCGACGAAACCAGCCACACCCCAGACAATGGCCCAGATGTTCTGCAGCGGAATGCCGATCGACAACGCGGCCTGATGGTCATCTGCTACGGCGCGCAAGGCCCGACCGATGCGGGTGTACTGGAAGAACAGAGCCAGTGTGGCGACCAGCACGGCAGCAACGCCGGCAGCAACGAGGTCAAATTTCGAAATGACCATGTTCCAGTTGTCGAGAATCCAGGGAATCGGCTCATCGACGATGCCCAACTCGAGGGCGCGCGGCTCGCTGCCGAAAATCATCGGGGCCAAACCTTCGATGAAGAAGGCCAGACCGATGGTCGCCATGAACAAGGCAATCGGCGGTTGATTGACCAGCTTGCGCAGCACGAACTTTTCGGTAGCGATGCCGAAGGCGGTCATGATCGCAAAGGCCAGAATGATCGCCAGCCAGAGCGGCGCGCCCTTCTCCATGCAACCGACCACCGACAGCGCCGCCAGATAGACCATCGCCCCCTGCGCAAAGTTGAAGACGCCAGAGGCCTTGTAGATCATCACGAAACCGAGGGCCACCAGCGCATACATCACGCCGGAAAGCAGGCCGCCGATCAATACTTCAAGAAAGAAATTCATCTCGCCCGCTCCTTAATGGCCAGCACCGAGGTACGCCTTGATGACGTCTTCGTTGTTCTTAACTTCTTCAGGCACGCCATCGCCGATCTTCTTGCCATAGTCGAGGACGACGACGCGGTCGGAGATATCCATGACGACGCCCATGTCGTGCTCGATCAGGACAATGGTGGTGCCAAACTGGTCGTTCACATCGAGGATGAACCGGCACATGTCCTGTTTTTCCTCGACGTTCATCCCAGCCATCGGCTCGTCGAGCAGCAGCATGGATGGCTCGGCAGCCAGAGCGCGACCTAGTTCGACACGCTTTTGCAGGCCGTAGGGCAGCCGACCGACCGGCGTCTTGCGGATGTGCTGGATCTCCAGAAAGTCGATCACCTCCTCGACCTTCTTGCGATGCTCCAGTTCCTCCCGGCGAGCCCGACCGAACCACAACGCATGTTCGATGAAGTTGGCCTTCATCTTGGTGATGCGCCCGGTCATGATGTTGTCGAGCACACTCATGCCCTTGAACAGCGCAATGTTCTGGAAGGTGCGCGCAATGTTCTGCTGGGCTGCCATGTGCGGCTCCATGCGCTTGCGCTCGTTGCCGTGCCAGAAGATCTTGCCTTCCTGCGGGTGATACACACCGTTGATGACGTTGAGCATCGAGCTCTTGCCGGCACCATTCGGGCCGATGATGGCGCGGATTTCGTGCTGACGGACATTGAAGGAAATGTCGGTCAGCGCCTTGACGCCACCAAAGCGCAGGGAAATGTTCTGCAGGTCGAGAATGACGTCGCCTATTTTCTTGGACATATCAGGCCGCCTTTTTCACGATCGGGAAGGTCTTGGCATCGACGATCTTGAGGTCGGCTGACACTTTGCCACGGCGACCATCCTCGAACTTGACCTCGGTTTCGATGAACTGATTCGCCTTGCCCTCGTAGAGCGCATCGATCAGCACCTTGTATTTTTCGGCAACGAAATTGCGGCGCACCTTGCGGGTCCGGGTCAGCTCGTCGTCATCCGGATCGAGTTCCTTGTGCAGGACGAGGAAGCGATGAATCTGCGAATCGGCCACCATCGTGTCGTGCACCAGATCGGCGTTGATCTGCTCAACGCACTCGCGGATCAGCTCCAGCACCTCAGGCTTGCCGGCCAGGTCGGCATAGCCCGAATAGGCAATACCGCGCCGTTCAGCCCAGTTGCCGACCGCGCCGACGTCAATGTTGATGAAAGCGCAGACCATGTCGCGGTCGTGACCGAAGCAGACCACTTCCTTGATGTGCTGGAAGAATTTCAACTTGTTCTCGATGTAGTTCGGCGCAAACATGGCGCCGTTCGACAGTTTGCCGACGTCCTTGGCGCGGTCGATGATCTTCAGGTGGCCGTCTTCATCGAGGAAGCCGGCATCACCGGTCATGAAGTAACCATCGGCGTTGATCGATTCCGCCGTGGCATCCGGGCGCTTGTAGTATTCCTTGAGCAGCATCGGCCCCTTGACCAGCACTTCGCCGTTATCGGCGATCTTGATCTCGACGCCGGGAGCGGGCTGACCCACCGAGTCAAACTTGATGGCGCCATCCGGCTGCAGGCAGACGTAGGCACAGGTTTCGGTCTGGCCATAGAACTGCTTGAGGTTGATACCCATCGAGCGATAAAAGCGGAACAGCTCCGGACCAATCGCTGCGCCGGCCGTGTAGGCGACGCGAATCCGGCTCATGCCGAGCACGTTGCGCAGCGGTCCGTAGACCAGCAGGTTGCCCAGCCAGTACTGCAGTCGGTCGCCAAGGCCAACCGACTTGCCATCCAGAATGTCGGCACCGCAACGCTTCGCCACCGCCATGAAGTGGTGGAACATCTTCTGTTTGAACTTGCCGGCATCTTCCATGCGAATCATCACGGACGTCAGCAGGCTTTCGAAAACACGCGGCGGAGCGAAATAGCAGGTCGGCCCGATTTCGCGCAAGTCGCTCATCACCGTCTCGCCCGATTCCGGGCAGTTGATGGTGAACCCGGCTACCAGCGCCTGAGCGTAAGAGAACAGGTGATCGCCAACCCAGGCCATGGGCAGGTAGGACAGGATGTCGCCGTCAGCGCCCAGCTTGTCGACCTGCACACCTCCCTGAGCAGCCGCGATGAAGGCGGCGTGCGTCTGGCAGACGCCCTTCGGCTTGCCGGTCGTACCCGAGGTGTAGAGCATGACCGAGGTATCGTCGAAGTGCCCATGCTCGACCTCGGCATTCAGGAAGTCCGAATGATTGCGGTCGTGAATCCGGCCCATTTCCATCAGTTCATGGATGTCGTGCAGGAAGGGCTGGGTGTAGTGCCGCATGCCGCGCGGGTCGTCATAGATGATTTGTTCCAGCGTCGGGACCTGACCCTGTATTTCCAGCATCTTGTCGACCTGCTCCTGATCTTCGACGACCACGAAGCGGATGCCGGCATCCTGCAGCACAAAGAGCATTTCGTTGGCCACCGCATCCTGGTAGAGCGGCACCGGCACGCCACCCAGGCACTGGGCGGCGGTCATCATCATGTAGAGATGCGGACGGTTATCACCGATGATGGCCAGGTTGTCGCCGCGCTTGAAGCCCAGCGAGGCCAGACCACAGGCCAGGGCGCGAACGCGCTCGGCAACGTCCAGCCAGGTCCACGTTTGCCAGATGCCGAGATACTTCTCGCGCATGGCCGGAGCATTGGGTCGGATTTGAGCATGATGAAACAGCAACCGCGGGAAGGTATGCAAACCATCCACCGCGGCGAAATTCGCCTGCGTGGGCATTCTTTAGTCTCCTCATCGCCGCGCTTTCTGGCACGCGGTCTAACGTTCGTTTGAATCATTGTGGGCTGCGCTGGCTTACACAAACCTTGCGTCGCACCATGACAATCTCTCACAGGTGCGGCTCAGTGTATGCACACCCCGCGCTTATAATTGTCATCCGGCAGACATTCCAGGAAATAAATTGAAGAACGCTGAGGAACTGCTTCGCACCTCCCTCTGGGGCCAGTCACTGACGGCCGAGGAAATGGACCGCGCACTGGCCGGCACGATAGAGCGTTCCTTCGCGCCCGGCGCCTTCATCTGCATGAAGGGCGAGCCGGTCGATTACTGGATGGGCATCATCGACGGCCTGGGCAAGATGGCCAGCCACTGGACCACCGGCAAGACCACGTCGCTGACCGGCATCAGCGTTGGCGGCTGGTTCGGCGAAGGCTCGCTGATGAAGAAAGAGCCGCGTCGCTACGACGTGATGGCCCTGCGCGAAACCCGGGTTGCCTTCATGAACCGCGCCACTTTCAACTGGCTGCTTGACCACAGCATTCCGTTCAATCGCTACATGATCGCCCAGCTGAACGAGCGCCTCGGCCAGTTCATCGGCATGATCGAGAACGAGCGCATGCTCGATACCGATGCCCGCATCGCGCGCGGCCTGGCGGCCCTGTTCAATCCAGTCCTCTACCCAGGCACCAATCGCCTGCTGCAGATTTCGCAGGAAGAACTCGGCTACCTGGCTGGCGTTTCCCGCCAGCGGGCCAATCAGGCGCTCAAGGTGCTGGAAGATGCCGGGCTGGTACGCAGCGAATACGGTGGCATCCACATCGTCGATCTGGAAGGCCTGCGCAGTTTTGGCGACTGAATGGGCGGCTTGCACCGCCCTTCAGCGCAATAAGCCGAATTACTTGACGTAGCCCCAGCTCTGCAGCCGGCTGTAGGAGTACTCCGCCGCCTTGCCCTTTTGGGTGCGCTTCAGATAGGCCGCGTACTGGTTGGCCGCTTCCTGCTTGCGCCCCAAGCCTTCCAGCGACACCCCTTTGAGGAAGGTGACACCGGCATCGCCCGGCATCAGGCGGTCGTATCGATCGAGATGTTCATAGGCCTTGGCCGGGTCCTTCTGGCCGAGCGCCAAAATGCCGACCATCTTCTGGGCCTGCGCTTCCTGCGGGTAAATCTTGGTTGCCGCCTGCGCGTACTCCATCGCCTGCCCATCCTTGTCCTGAACTGACAGGCACTTGGCCATCAGCACATTGGCGGCATAGTCGCGCGGCGTTGCCTTCAAGGCCGTGCGAAACTGCTCCTCGGCCTTGCCGTAGGCTTTGCCGGCCATCGCCACTTCACCTTTCTGGCAGGCGTCGATAGTCGGCTTGATGCGACGCAGCGAAGCGGTGTTATCCATGAAGCGGTCGCGCCCGGCATCGCGCGTGTTGCTTGCGGCGTACTTGCTTTCGGCCAACTGCTTCGCGCTATCGCGCCGTTCGCTGCTCATCGGGTGGGTCGAGAACATGGTTTTCAGCATGCCCGGCGACTCCTTCTGCTGATCGACCAGCAACTGCTGCAGGCCGACCATGCCGCTGGCCGGATAGCCGGCACGAACCATGTATTCCTGCCCCAGCGCATCGGCCTCGCGCTCGTTGTCGCGCGAATAGCTGGCGAGCAGCACGCTGGCGCCGAGCTGGGTGCCGATATCGGTCAGGCTGCCGACCCCGGCCACCGCGCCGATGATGTTCACGCCCGTCATCGCCACCTGAGTCACCATCGCCGTGCCCTGACGCTGCGCCGCGTGGCGCGCATTGACGTGACCCAACTCGTGACCAAGCAGCGCCGCCAGTTCAGCCTCGTTATCCAGATCGACCAGAATGCCGCGCGTCACCCCCATCGCCCCGCCGGGAAAGGTATAGGCATTGACGTAGTTGGCATTCAGCACGCGGTACGAATAAGGCATCTGCGGCCGGTGCGATTTCGTATCGAGGCGGTGCCCCACTTCCGTCAGGTACTGGTTGATCTGCCCATCCTGCACGGCGCCCAGATCCTGCGAAAACTGCTGCGGCGCCACCTTCTGGTCGACCGCCTTCTCCTCGTCCTCGCTCATGCCGACCAGGATGGAGCCCCCCCCGACCGGCGAACTGGCGCAACCGGACAAGGCGCTGGCGCCGAACAGCCAGAGCACCTGGCGGCGGGTGATGCGATTCCCGAGCAGATTTTTCGCAAACCGATCGTGAGAGCTCATGCCACCTCCGAATATGAATTCAAGATCCTAGGCCTTAATTCTGCGGCAATTTCCCCAAGGAAGAAAGGCGCGGCCAGAAGCGCAAAACAAACTTTCAAATACGACAAATAATTCATTCACAGCACCGCAAAAACATTTATTTATCAAACCCGATAACAACGCCGAAAACCGCACCAACACAGGATCTTAAGCACAATGCACCTATGCTTTTTTGCATAAATGACTATATTCATAACAGATACCAAGAAACCTGCAGACGCAGGACCAGGGAGATGTCATGAATGCTCGTTTCATTCCCCGCGCCAATCGGCGTTTTCTCGCCATGGCCATCTCGGCCGCCTTCGTTCCCGTGGCAATAGCCGGCCCGGACAGTTGTACGACCAGCGACGGCGGCATGACCCTGACCTGCGAAGGCAATCAGTCGCAAGGCGTCAGTATCACCACCCCGCCCAGTCGACTCGATGTCCAGCAGCTGAATCAAGACATAGCCCCGGTCAGCGGCACACCAGGCATCCGGATGATCAGCAACGGTATTGGCAACGTGCTGATCAACAGCGGCGAGCCTTCCGGGGTAGTGGTCATCAACACCGGCGGCAACGCGGCCTACGGCATCGAAGGCATCACCCTGGGAACCCCCAGCCAGAGCGCGCCACCGGATGCCTTCCTCGGTGTTCCGCTGGTCGGTGTCGATCCGAACGTTTCGGGCGGCACGGTTACCATCAACTCGTACAGCAACATTGTCACCGATGGTGCAAATGCCCATGCGATCCGCGCCTACAGCGCCAGCCCAGGCTATCCGGAGAGCGTGCTGAGCCAACTGCGCACCTTCAGCGAAACCGGCTTCAGCTTTGCCGTGACCAGCGTCCGCAATACAGCCGGTGATGTGCTGAGTTTCACCGGCGCCAGCATCCAGGTGCGCGGCCATTTGATCGACGCCAGCGGGACCATCGTCCGGGATGGCAATGGCAACCCGATCGAGCACGGCACCTTCACCATTTATCCCGACGGCCATTTCACGGTGGAGTACAACGCCGCAGAGCTCGCGGCGCAGGCCGCGCTGGGCACTGGCCAGGCCTTGAGCACCGCGGTCAGCTACAGCGTTCTCGGCACACGGGCCGGCAACACGCAGGCAGATAACGGCCAACTGGTCGTCACCTTCCAGAAAGACAGCCACGGCGACCTGATGCAAAACCGGGAAGCCTGGTTCGACACCTTCGGCGTCAGCAGCAAACCGGCGGCAGCCAGTTCGCCCACCCTGTTCCCCGACCTGCAGCGCTATGTCGCGGGCATTCTCAGCGATGCAATGGCCGGCGGTGCGGGCAACAGCATCGCTATCACCAGCAATGGCGCGCTCGAGACGAAAAAGACCGGATCTCATGGTATCGACGCCTACAGCCAGGGCGGTACCGGCACCCGGGGGCGCGATGGCAGCATCGGTCACTCGGCCGGCGGCGGCGGAGCGGGCAGTAACGGCGGCGCGGTCAGCATTGCGGCCAGCGGCAGCATCGTCACGCACCTCGATGCTGCCGCTGGCATCGTCGCCGTCAGCGCTGGCGGCGAGGGTGGCGCTGGCGGCGATGGTGGCCACTGGCGCCATGGCCAGAAGGGCGGCACCGGCGGCACCGGTGGCACCGTGACGGTGAGCGGCAATGCCGACATCACCACCAGCGGCGCCGACGCGACCGGGATTTACGCCCTGAGCGTCGGTGGCAACGGCGGCGCCGGCGGCAGCGGCAGTGGCGCCATGCCGGGCGGCGGCGGCGGCTTCGGCGGCAAGGGCGGCGAAGTGAGCGTCGTCGGCGGCTGGAACGTCACGACCGGCGGCGACTACGCCAGCGCCATCTGGGCCAGGAGTGTCGGCGGCAATGCCGGGGCCGGCGGCAGCGGCGGCTGGCTGTTCGGCAAGCCCGGCAGCGGCGGTGACGCCAGCGATGGCGACAAGGTGACGCTGCACAGCAGCGGCACAATCGAAACCTCGGGCAAGTACGCCTACGGCCTCTACGCCCAGAGCGTCGGCGGCTTCGGCGGCCCCGGCGGAACCAGCTGGGGGCTGTTCTGGGCCTTCGGCGGCGACGCCAACAGTGGCGGCAGCGGCGGCGACGTGGATGTCCGGAACGAAGCGTCGGGCACCGTCAGCACCAACAACCTCTACAGCCACGGGATTTTCGCGCAGAGCATCGGCGGCGGCGGCGGCAGTGGCGGCGGCCGCTTCGGCCTGTTGGCCAGTGTCGGCGGCGACGGCGCCGCCGGCGGCAACGGCGGTATGGTGACCGTGGTTAACGAAGGGACCATCAGTACCGGCACCGATGGCTCGCAGGCAATACATCGTGGCGACTACGCACACGGCATCTACGCCCAGAGTGTCGGCGGCGGCGGCGGCGACGGGGGCGGTGCCAACGGTCTGGTCGGCATCGGCGGCAACGGTTCGGGAACCAGCGACGGCGGCAAGGTCGAGGTCACCAATCGCGGCAGCATCGATACCTTCGGTCTGCAGTCCTACGGCATCTACGCCCAGAGCATCGGCGGCGGGGGCGGCGACGGCGGCCACTCCGGCGGGCTGGTCAGCATCGGCGGCGACGGCGGTGGCGGCGGCAATGCCGACACCGTCAAGGTCGTCAACGAAGGCAGCATCCATACCCGAAAAGACGAGTCGCACGCCCTCTTCGCCCAGAGCGTCGGCGGTGGCGGCGGCGCGGGCGGCGACGCGGTCGCTGTCGGCGCCGAAGCTTCGGTGTCTATCGGCGGCAAGGGTGGCGCGGGCGGCGATGGCTCGGACGTCACCGTCACCAATACCGCAACCGGCAGCATCGTCACCAATGGCGAACGCGCCCACGCGATCTTTGCGCAAAGCATCGGCGGCGGCGGCGGCAACGGCGGCTTCGCCATATCCGGTTCGGCCGGGAGCATCGTCAGTCTCAGCGTTGCCATCGGCGGCAGCGCCGGGACGGGGGGCGATGCCGGCGCGGTCGAGGTGCTCGGCGGCGGCAGCATCGACACCTTCGCCAAGCAGTCCTACGGCATCTTTGCGCAGAGCGTCGGCGGCGGCGGCGGCTCCGGCGGCTTCGCCATCGCCGGCAGCTACAGCGGCACCAAGGGCCTGAATCTCAGCCTCGGCGGCGAGGGCGGCGGCGGCGGCGTCGGCAAGACAGTCGATGTCGGCAGCGCAGCGGATCCCTTCTTTGGCAGTATCCATACCCGCGGCGATTACGCCCACGGCATCGTCGCCCAGAGCATCGGCGGCAGCGGCGGCGATGGTGGTTTCGCCATCTCCGGCAGCGTGATGGGCGGCATCACGGCCAATATCTCGATTGGTGGCGACGGCGGCACCGGCAATGATTCAGATGTCGTCACGGTCCACAGCATCGGCAACGTCACCACGGATGGTGCCGGCGCGCATGCCATTCTCGCCCAGAGCATTGGCGGCAGCGGCGGCAACGGGGGTTTCAGCATTTCGGCCAGCCTGGCCGGCGGCACCGGTCTCGATCTCGGCTTCGGCGGCACGGGTGGCGGCGCCAGCGACGGCAATACCGTGAATGTCGGCAGCGCGACATCGCCTCTGGGCGGTACGCTCACCACCAATGGCGACCGCGCCCACGGCATCGTTGCCCAGAGCATCGGCGGCGGCGGTGGCAACGGCGGCGCCAGCATCACCGGCTCGTTGCTAAAACCGGCGTCGATATCTTTCGGCTTCGGCGGCGACGGTGGTGCTGGCGGCAAGGGCGGCCTGGTCAATGTCTATGTCGACAGCGATGTCACGACCTGGGGCCGGCAAAGCCACGGCGTCCTGGCGCAGAGCATCGGTGGCGGTGGCGGGACCGGTGGCATGGCGTTCTCCGGCGCTGTCTCCGCCTTCGGCGGCTTAACCCTGACCATGGGCGGCGACGGAGGTACCGGCAATTCGGCCGACACCGTGACAGTGGTGAACACCGGCCGCATCGAAACCTGGAACGAATACTCCTACGGCATCTTCGCGCAAAGCATCGGCGGCGGTGGCGGAGCGGGCGGTTCCAGCGGCGCGGTGATGGCCAATTTCAGCAGCCTGGTGCCGGTGCCCGAGCCCTATCCGAAGGTCGGCGTGAACATCGCGCTGACGCTGGGTGGCGATGGCGGCGAGGGCGGCAAGGCCGGCGACGTTGTTGTCACCAACGACGGCCGGATCATGACCCACCAGGACTACGCCTACGGCATCCTGGCGCAAAGCATCGGCGGCGGTGGTGGTGATGGCGGCAGCAGCGTCGCCGCGACCGCCAACTTCTCCCTACCGGACGATCCCGGCGACGCAGGCGGCCAGGGAGGCAAAGCGGGTGGGCAGGTCGAAGTGAAGGTCGACTTCGCCATGGCCATCGGCGGCAAGGGCGCCAGTGGCAATACTGGCGGCAATGTGACCGTGACCAATCGCAACGCAATCGATACCTACGGTGTCGGCGCACACGGCATCTTCGCCCAGAGCGTCGGCGGCGGCGGCGGCGCGGGTGGCGACGCACGTTCCATGATCCTGAGCATCGATCCCTCCAACTGGCAGCCCGATGTACCTGAGGTGCCCGACCCCACCAGCTTCAGCGTCGGTGCGACGTTGAGCGTCGGCGGCCGGGGCGGCACTGGCGAGGATGCCGGTGCGAAGGTGGCGGTCATCAATACCGGCAGCATCGTCACGCGCGGCGCCGACGCCTTCGGCATCTTCGCGCAGAGCATCGGCGGCGGCGGCGGGGTGGGCGGCAGCGGTTACCACGGACTCGACTGGGAGGATTTCGGCGTCTCGGAAGACGTTTCCGAATTGCTCGACTTCGTGCTGCCGATCCAGGAAGAGGGTGACGTCAACATCACGGTGGGCGGTTCCGGTGGGGCTAGCGGCCACGGCAAGGAGGTGTCCATCAACCATACAGGCGACATCACAACCACCGGCCAGGGTTCAGTTGCGGTGCTCGCGCAGAGCATCGGCGGCGGCGGCGGCATCGGTGGCATCGGCGCGATCGGTGATGCTGAGAGCAAGCAGCTCAGCTTCGGCGGTAACGGTGGTTCATCGGGCAACGGCGGACTGGTACATGTCGTCACCCGGGGCGAAATCGCCACGACGGGCGTCGTCGCCCACGGCATTTTCGCGCAGAGCATCGGCGGTGGCGGCGGTTACGCCGGCAATGTCGACCTCGGCGTGACCGACTTCGGCAACGCCTTCGCTTTCGCCGGTGATGGCGGCAATGCCGGCAACGGCGGCGAGGTGATCGTCGACAACGTCGGCAACATCATCACCCGCGGCCGCGGCGCCATGGGCATTTTCGCCCAGAGCGTCGGCGGTGGCGGCGGCTTGGGCGGCACCGTCGGCGCCGGCATCGGGTTGGCCGGCAGCGTCGGCGGCACTGGGGCAGGCAGCAACGTCACCGTCACACAGACCGGCGATATCCGAACCTACGGTATCTCCGCCCACGGCATCGTCGCCCAGAGTAATGGCGGCTTCAGCGGCGGCATTTATACCGGTTCATCCGGTGTAGTCACGGTCAACAGTTCGGGCAATATCCTCGTCACCGGCGCTAACGCACACGGTATCGTTGCCCAGAGTCTGGGCGGTGCCAGCAACGGCAATGTGATCGTCAATATCAACGACGGTTCGGTCACCGGCGGCAGCGAAGCCGGCGTCGGCATCATGGTTCGGAATGGTGCCAGCAACGTCATTACCAACCGGGGTACGGTGTCCGCCTTGAGTGGCATGGCCCTGACCGGCGGCGCTGCTTCAGAGACACTCAACAACTACGGTACGCTGAACGGCAACGTTGATCTCGGCGGCGGCAGCAACACGATCAACAACCTGGTCGGTGCGACATTCAACTCGCTGGCCAACATCATGATCGGCGCCGGGCGCAGCTTCACCAACGACGGCTCGCTCTCACCCGGCGGTTCGCGGGTACCACAGACCACCTTGCTGACCGGCAATCTGCAGCAGAATGCCGGCGGCGCCTACAGCGTCGACCTTAGCCTGGCAGGCAGAAGCAGCGACCGGCTCGACGTGACCGGCGACGCCCAGCTTGGCGGCAGCATCCATGTAACGCCGATCGACACCGGCTTGGTCCAGATCGGCAGTTTGCAGCGCGTCGTCCTGTCAGCCACGGGCGGGGTCACCCCCAACGGCCTGACCTTGATTGCCCCGAGTTCGCCCATCGTCAGTTACGCCTTGAGCTATCCGAGCAGCAACGAAGTGGCCATTTCCAGCCATGTCGATTTCTCACCGGCCTCGCTGAACCAAAACGGCCGGCAGATCGGCGCCCACCTAAATGCGATTCTGGCAGCAGGCGGCTCCAGCAGCTTGGCACCGTACATCGCTACCTTGGTAAGCTTGCCGGATGAGTCTCGGCTACGCGTTGCCTATGAAAAACTGGGCCCGGGCGCGCTGGGCACCTTGACCAATGCATCGACCACCTCCAGCCTGCAATTCAATGATGCGATGCATAGTTGCCGCCAACGCGATGGCGATTATCGCTTCATTCGTGAGGGAGAATGCAGTTGGGTCCGCTTCGGTGGCAGCATCCGCGATCAGGAGCGGAATGAGCAGAACCCCGGATACCGGCAGGATGTCGTGACCATGGCCGGCGGCTTCCAGAAGGCGGTGCGCGAAAACCTGCACCTTGGCTTTGGCGCCTCCTTCCAGCAATCGGCCCTCAACTCGGTCTTTTCCGATGTCAATGGCGAACGCTTCGAGGGCGGCATGATCGTCAAGCAACGCTTCGACGCCACCCGCCTGTCCCTGTCCTTCAGCGCCGGCTATGGTCACTACAACACCCGGCGTCTGGTCGACATCGTCACGCCGGGCACCTATGCCCAGGCCAGACCGACCCTGTGGTCCGGCGCACTGCACGGCCGGATCAGCCACGACATCATGTCCAGTGAAAGTGCCTATATCCGCCCGATGCTGGGCCTGGGTGTCTCCTACGTGTCACGCGATGCCTATGAAGAAACTGGGGCCGGCGATGCCAACCTGCGGGTCGAAAAGGCCAGCGACACCTTCGTGTCGCTGCATCCGGCCATCGAGTTCGGCGGTGAAAATAGCGTCGGCGGCGAGGGCACCCTGCTCCGCCACTTCGTGCGCGTCGGCATGACCCAGTTCCTCGGCAACAATGAACGCCACGTCACCGCCAGCCTGGAAGGTGCGCCCTCCGGCGTCCAGCCATTCACGGTCACGACAAAGAGCGAGAAGAGCTATGCCGACTTGGCCATTGGCGTCGACATCCTGCGCAAGAGCGGCACGACGGTTCGCCTGGAATACACCGGGCAGTTTTCCAACAACAGCTCGACCAATGCGATCGGGGTGAAGGTGGCAATGCCGTTCTGATCACCTCTCTCACCGGCACGCCAACGATAACGGCGGGGTCAATGGCCTCGCCGTCTTTTTTGCCGCCGCCCGAATGGCTCCGGCTTGCGACTCCACCGCTGAAGATTGCTGCAGATGCTGCGGCGGCACCGATCAACTGTTTTTCAGATGCCACCTAAGTCATCGACCGGGGTCGGGCGCCCGAACAGGTAACCCTGGAATTGCGTACATCCCATTGCCTGCAGGCGTTCGTACTGGGCCTCGGTTTCGACCCCTTCGGCCACCACGTCGAGACCGAATTGCTGGCCGATGGCGATCATGGTCCGGACCAGAATCGCATTGCTGCTGTCGATCGTCATTTCATGGACGAAAGAGCGGTCGATTTTCAACTCGGTGATCGGTAGCTGCTTCAGGTAGGCGAGTGAGGAATAGCCCGTGCCGAAATCGTCGATCGAGAGCTGGAAACCCATTTCGCGCAAGCGCGAGAACTTGTGGAGTATCTCCTTGGTGTGCTGCAGCAGGACGCTCTCGGTCAGTTCAAGGCAAAGCAGCTCCGGTCGGAAGCGATAGCGTTCGAGCAGTTCGGTGATGCGCGCGACACAGTCGCCGTCTTCGAACTGGCGGACGCTGACATTGATCGAAATACGCCAGTTTTTCCGCTCCGGATCGTTTTCCCAGGCTTTCAACTGGCGGACAGCCTGATGCAGTACCCATTGCCCAAGCGGGAGGATCAGGCCACTTTCCTCTGCTGCAGGGATGAAGATGCCGGGCGGAATCATGCCGTGCTCGGCATCCGGCCAGCGGGCGAGCAATTCGACACCGTAAATCTTCCGGCCACCGGAGGAGCCAATTTGCGGCTGGGCGTAGAGCTGAAGTTTTTCTTCTTCAATGGCCCGCCGCAAACGGCTGATCAGCAGTGCCTTGGCTTCCGCCTGTTGTTGCAGCACGGGGTCAAAGAAGCGCACGCTGTTGCGCCCGGCATCCTTGGCTGTGTACATCGCCGCATCGGCGTAGCGCAACAAATCCTCGTTGGAGGCCGAGGCTCCATTGAACAGCGCAATGCCAATGCTGCCGGTGAGCCGGTAGTCATAGGTATCGATCAGGTAAGGAGCCGCCAGTGCATGGAGAATGTTGCTGGCCGCCTGATAGGCCTTTTGCGTGGCTTCGCTTTCAGCGGATGAGAGATTTTCCAGCAGGACCACGAATTCGTCGCCGCCGAAGCGGCTGACGTAGTCGGCATCGCGCGTGTGCTGCCTGATCCGCCGCGCGGCTTCGATCAGCACCTTGTCGCCGACAGCATGGCCACGCGTGTCGTTGATGGTCTTGAAATGATCGAGATCGATAAACAACAGCCCGCCGAAATTTCCGCTTCGCCTGGCAGCGTTCAAGGCGTGGTCAAGTTGTTCGTTCAGATAGCGCCGGTTGGGCAGTTCGGTCAGCGCGTCGTAGTAGGCGAGGCGGCTGATCTCGGCTTCCTTTTCCTTGATTTCGGAAATGTCCAGGATGGCTGAAACGCGAATTTTCCGGCCGGCCAGGCTCAGGTCGCGACCGCGCAGGATGGCCCAGAAGACGGAACCGTCCCGGCGCAGCATCTGCGCTTCATAGGGGGCCTGATTGGCATTCTTGATGACGCGGTGGACGTGGTCGCGCGATTGGGGGGCGATGAAATCGAAGGCACTCTTGCCGAGCATTTCGTCGGCGCTGTAACCGAGGATTTGCGGCGCAACCTGATTGACCCGCACGCAACGACGATCTTCGTCATAGATGATCAGACCTTCGATGGTCGCATTGGTCAGCATCTCGAAAGTTTCCAGCGACGCCCGGCGTTCCTCGTCGACCGCCGACTCGAGCGCCTTCTGGCGAGTGATGTCGATGCCGACCTGAAGGCGGACCCGGCGGCCATCGGGCCAGCGAAGGTGGCGGCCGTTCAGCAGATAGGTACGCTGGTTGATGCTGTTGGTGTTTTCCCACTCCACCAACTCATCGTCCTCTGGCTGGCTCGGTGAAGGCATACCTGGACAACCGGGGCAGATCTCGTCACGTCCGCGTTGCAGCGCCTGAAAGCATTTCTTGCCGACCACGTCACCGAAAGTGCGAACGACGCTGCCGTTGGCATAGAGAATTTCGTAAGTCGTCGTATCGATGGCGTAAACAAAGCCGCCCGCTTCGTTCAGGACGAAGTCGAGCAGGTGGGTGTTATCGACAATCCAGTCGGAAGCGGCGTTGGTAGTCTGCGGGCACATAAGCGATGGCGGCACGGCACATTAGCATTCGCTGATTATCTTGCAGATTCGCGGATACGGGTTACCGAAATACATATTTTCAGACTCCCCAAGGATCGATCGGCATCTGGTTGCGGCTCTCCTTTCGAGTTTTCCCCTAATTGCCGCGCCAGAGCTGGCCACCTGCAAACTCGCCATCCTGTGATGACAAATTGGCATGCCATATCTTGTTGATTTAACAGCGATTCGACAGATAGCACCTTATCACCATGCCATTTTGGCATGGCGCGTACTCGCCGCGCATCCTCCACGGCCAGCGCCAACCCATATAAAACAGGGACATACAAGCTGATTGCGGTATCTGGTTCATTTCTTGCAGACAGCCACGGACGCATTCTGAAACTCCATATGTCATGCAAAAAACGAAAGGAAGACCATGAAACATCTTGCATCCGTCCTGATTGCCGCTGGCCTGCTCGCCGCATCCCCTGCTCAGGCGAATCTTGAACTCGCCAAGAAGAGCAATTGCATGTCCTGCCACACCGTCGACAAAAAACTGGTCGGCCCCGCGTTTGCCGATGTAGCCAAGAAGTATTCCGGCGACAAGGATGCCGCCAAGTCTCTGGCTGCCAAGGTCAAGGCGGGTACGAAGGGTGGCGTCTGGGGCCAGATCCCGATGCCGCCGAACCCCAACGTCAAGGATGCCGACATGGAAACCCTGGTCAAGTGGATTCTGGCTGGAGCCAAGTAAGCGCAGCGAAGAAAGCCCCCGGGCAGACACAAGTTGCCCGGTTTGAACCAAGTCGAAACCACCATCCCCGTTCGGAGTAAAGACGTGACCACCGCCAAGCCCCCTTCCATGGATTCCACTCAAGAACAGCCATCCTATGCGGCCCAGCCGGCGTCGGCGGATCCCGCCAGCTGCGGTAGTTGCGCCCCTCAAACCTCGCGGCGCGATTTCCTCAAGGCCGGCGGCGCGCTGAGCCTGTCCTCGCTGATGGGCACGGCGGCACTGATGACTCAGTCCGACGATGCCCACGCCGCCGCCGAATGGGCGGAGCACTTCCAGAAGAACTACCGTCTGATGACTGACCAGGAAAAAGACGAAGCCCGCATGCGACTGGAAAAGCGCTACTCCGCCGAGTACGGCAAGCAGGTCAGCGTCGATATCAGCGGTCCGCAACCGGGTGTGCTAATGGGCTACGCGCTGAACATCCGCAAGTGCATCGGCTGCCGCCGCTGCGTGCATGCCTGCGTCGAGGAGAACAACCAGTCGCGCGGCCCACGGCCGGGCGAGAAGATCGAGTGGATCCAGGTACTGCGCATGGAGCGCGGCAAGTTCGAAACGGAAAAGATGGACCACGGCTATCCCGAAGGCCTCGGCATCCAGGTCGGCGGCAACGCCTACACGCCGGCCGGCCAGGTGCTTGAAGGCCAGTTCCACTACAACCCCGAGGCCGTGCCCGAGAAGGACGCGACCTACATGCCGATCGCCTGCATGCAGTGCGAGAAGCCGCCCTGCGTCAAGGTCTGCCCGGTACGCACCACCTACCGCGAAGGCGACGGCCCGGTGGTGATCGACTACAACTGGTGCATCGGCTGCCGCATGTGCATGGGCGCCTGCCCCTACTGGGCCCGCCGCATCAACGTCACTACCCCCGTCCTGCCCAAGGAGGCGATGAACCCGGTGACGCACTATCTCGGCAACCGGCCGCGCATGCGTGGCGTCGTCGAGAAGTGCCACTGGTGTCTGCAGCGCACGCGTCAGGGTCGCTACCCGGCCTGCGTCGAGGTCTGCCCGGTCGGCGCCCGCAAGTTCGGCAACCTGCTCGACCCGGAAAGCGAAGTGCGCAAGATCCTGGAGCGCAAGAACGTCTTCCGACTCAAGGCCGAGCTCAATACCTTCCCGAAATTCTTCTACTTCTACGATTGAGGAGCGAGCCGTGCAACAACTGATCCGTTTCGCTACCGACTATGTCGGCTACGTCCTCAAGGGCGGCGCCAAGTTCTATGCCTGGATGGGCTCGCTTGCCGCACTCATCGCCTGCATGCTCTACGTGTTCTACCTGCAGAACACTGAAGGCCTGATCGTCACCGGCATGACCAGCCAGATCCACGACGGTCTTTACTTCGCCAACCTGGTCTTCCTGGTCGGCGTCGCGGCGGGGGCAGTGACCATCGTCTTCCCGGCCTATGTCTATCACCACGAAGGCATGCACAAGGTCAGCGTGCTCGGCGAGATGCTGGCGATCACTGCCGTCATCATGGTCATGGTCTTCGTCTTCGCCCACATGGGCCGCCCGGACCGCCTGTGGCACATGATTCCACCCTGGGGCATCTACAGCTTCTCGGCAATGCTGGGCTGGGACGTGCTGGTGCTCAACGGCTACCTGTTCCTCAACTTCATCTGCGGCTTCTACTACCTGTGGTGCAAGTACACCGGCCAGCCCATCAACAAGAAATGGTTCATCCCGCTGGTCTATGTCGCGATTGTCTGGGCGCTGTCGATCCATACCGTCACCGCCTTCCTGATCTCGACGATGCCCTCGCGTCCGATGTGGCACCACAGCATGATGCCGCTTCGCTTCATCTGCACGGCATTCGCAGCCGGGCCGGCGCTGATCATTTTGATCTTCATGATCATCCGCAAGAACACCCGGTTCTGGATCGACGACAGCGCGATCAAGCTGTTGTCCACCATCGTCACCTGGTGCCTGGGCATAGCGATCTTCCTGACCCTGTCGGAAGTCGTCGTCGAACTTTATGCCCGCACCGAACACGCCAATGGCCTCTACTACCTGATGTTCGGCCTGCATGGCCTGACCGGGCTGGTGCCGTGGTTCTGGAGTGCGGTGATCCTGATGGTCAGCGCCTTCGCCTTGTTCCTGACCCCGTCGGTGCGCAACAACATGAAGCTGCTGCCCATCCCCTGCGCCATGGCCTTCGTCGGTATCTGGATCGAGAAAGGCATGGGGCTGATCGTCCCCGGCTTCATCCCGACCCCGATCGGCGAAGTCACCGAGTATTACCCCACCTTCGTTGAGTGGCTGATGACGCTGGGTATCTGGGCGTTTGGCTTCTTCATCCTGACCATCCTCCTCAAGGGTGCCATCGGCATCCTGCTGGGCGACATCAAGTTCGGCGGCCAGACCGCCACGGTGAAGTGAGGCAAGGATCATGAAAAAAATAGCGATCTACACGCTGGCCCTCGCCCTCTGCGGTGGCGCCCTCTATACCGCCGTCGCCATGGAGAAAGCGAAGGACGAGGCGGCCCAGGCTGCAGCGGAGCCGAAGGAGCCCGTCGTCTGCTTCGAAAGCCGCAAAGGCGCGACCGAAGTAACGCAACGCGAGCTCAAACCCGGCTTGCCCAACGTCAAGTGCTCGCCGACCACCGGGGCCGCACTCTGGTACGGCGACCCGTTCGATGGCACCGTGCCGATGGGCAAGATGCCGGGCCTGGAAAATCTTCCCGAAGGCCACGCGCTGGTCAAGCCCCGCTCGGAGAAGCTGGCCATCCTGCCGATGTGCGGCACCGCCTGCCATAACGGCGTCGGCCCGGCATTCAATCCGCCGACCCTGCCGAAAAACAAGAAGCCAACGCCGATCCCGGTCATGGAAAGCCTGGTGCCCGACCTCCAGAATCTGCAGCACGGCCGCGGCCGGATCTGGTGCCTGGATTGCCACCACACGACCAAGCGCGACAAGCTGGTTGATCACTTTGGCGACCCGATCAGTTTCGACCAGCCGCAACTGCTCTGCGGCAAGTGCCACGGCGACAAGCTGCGCGACTGGCGCGACGGCATCCACGGCAAAAGGATCGGCGAGTTTGCCAGCAACGGCAAGAAGCGCTGGTTCACCTGCACCGAGTGCCACAACCCGCACAACGTCCAGGATGGCGAGCGCAATCGCGGCTTCGTCCAGCTTCATCCCGAACCCGTGCCGCAGCTGCCGCACGGGATGAAGGACGCCAGGCATGAGCTGGTGCATCCCATCCCGCAGCACTGATGACGGACGCCACGCCCAAGCCTTCGCCGTCCCGGGGCGACCCCACCTGGGTCGCCCCGGCCCTGACGCGCGATGAGAAAACGCGCGTCGTCGGCAAGACACCTGTCTTCTTCGGCCCGCCGCTGGCCATCCTGACCGACGGCAAGCAGAACACCATGGAGATCAGCGGCCGGCTCAACCTCGCCGCCGAGCGCTACCTGGAAATACTCAAGCATCACGGACTGGAACTCAGCGAACCGGAACGCCAGTGCCTGAGACACATCTGTAATACCGGCTTCATGTCGCCGCTGGAAATCCGCGAGCTGCCCATGGAAGTCGGAATGACCGCCTTCAACTGCGACGGACTGGACAAGGACGCACTGGCGCTGAAACTCGATGCAGCCAGCTTCGCCGACCTGGTCGTCATCGTCGAATCTCTGGGATTTTGAGCATGCCAAAACGAACACATTGGATTCCGCATTTCAGCACCGGAAATGCCACGCTGGATGAACAGCACCAGCAACTGCTGGCGCAATGCAACGCCCTGGCCGACTGCCTGGACAATCCCGGCGTGACCGGCGGGAACAGCTTTTCCGGCATCCTCGAAGGGCTATTCGCCAGCGTTCGCGAGCATTTCGCGATGGAGATGGAATTGCTCGCCGGCAACGGTTACCCCATGCTCGACGAGCACAAGCAAGAGAGCGAGGAATTCGACTACCTGGCCTCCGAGATCATCTCGACCAAAAACTTCGACCAGGAAGAACTCCAGACCTACCTGGCCTTATGGTGCACCGGGCACATCGTGGGAACCTCGGGACGGCAGCGACCCTATCTGGAGCGGCAGACAGAATCGGCCAGCTGATTCCGGCCTCGCTTCAGCCGGTGAAGATTTCGAATTTCGCCGACTTTTCCGGCTGACCGTAGCAAGCATGAAAAACGGCGGGGTTGATAACCCCGCCGTCATTTGGCTTCGGATCCGTTGAATCGAGAGCCTTTTGACTTAATTCAAGCCGATGATGCTATGCATGCGTTTTTCTGCGACGTCGGGCCGCCAATCCCAAGACGCCGGCACCCAACAAAGCCAGCGAGCCGGGCTCGGGCACATACTTGTCAGGATCGACCTTGATGCTGTCATTGGCGCAATTCTCGGTCCAATGGATATCAAAAGCCGAGCCATCCCAGCCGGCACCGCGAAGCAGGTCGAGATTCACGCTCATTTCGTAAAAGTAATGCCCATCGTTGACATGGGCGCCATAACCCGTTTTCGCGATCGTCGAGAAGGCCAGCGATGCATCGCCGATCTTCGTACCAGCGCGAATTGATGTGGGATTGGCCAAGTCGGGGTGCGTCGGATCGTTCTGACCGGCGCTGTTCCACAAACCGTAGTACCACTGGGAAACCTGATAAACGCCCCCCTGAACCCCAAAGGTATCTGCAGCCGAACCCGATGCCTGGCGGTAATTGATACCAAGTTCATAGCTGCCATTGCGACCAAAATCGATCGCAAAATCCCCGGCACCATAGTTGTTGCCGGAGGTCGGCGTGATCGGGTTATGCCCGGTCGCCAGCGCAATATAGAGCGTGTTGCCGAGAATAGTGGCAAACAGGGCTTCCGCGTCGTAAGCCTGACCACCATAACCAGGAGACAGATAGGCTCCCGTTGAACCGGTTTGATCCTCAACGGCGCGATGGATACCGGCGTTGGCAACCGTCCAGGTCGTCTTGCCACCGGGAGTCAGCCAGTCGTCGATATTGCCGTCAACGACAATCCCCGCACAGGCCGGAGCGGAGACAGCGGCACCTAGCAGGACAAGCGTGATGATGTTGACGTTTTTCATGGTGACATCCCGGAACAATGGGTCAAAGTTGACGCCTGAAGTTTGCGGCCACCCGCCATTTTTGCCTGTGAAGTACCTCACAAGCATCTGATTATCCCGAATAAATAAAAACGGCGAGGTTCATGGCCTCGCCGTCGTTTTTCTCCTCCGCCCTTTCGGGTCCGGGTTGCTGTTCGCCTTTTATTGGCCTTTACATGCTGCGACGATACTGGCCGCCGACTTCATACAGTGCGCTGCTGATCTGACCAAGCGAGCAATACTTGACGGCATCGACCAGCACGGCGAAGACGTTGCCATCTTCAATCACCGTCTGCTTGAGCTTGGCCAGCATGGCCGGCGACTTGTCGGCATTACGGGCCTGGAAGTCGCGCAGGCGCTTGATCTGCGACTGCTTTTCTTCCTCGCTCGAACGGGCCAGTTCGATTTCCTGCTGGGCCATGCCCTTCGGATTCAGGAAGGTATTGACGCCGATGATCGGATACGAGCCGTCGTGCTTCTTGTGCTCGTAGTACATCGACTCTTCCTGGATCTTGCCGCGCTGGTAGCCGGTTTCCATGGCACCCAGCACGCCGCCGCGCGAGGCAATGGCTTCGAATTCCTTCATCACGGCCTCTTCGACCAGGTCGGTCAGTTCATCGATGACGAAAGCGCCCTGATTCGGGTTCTCGTTCTTGGCAACACCCCATTCGCGGTTGATGATCAGCTGGATAGCCATGGCACGACGCACGGATTCCTCGGTCGGCGTCGTGATCGCTTCGTCGTAGGCGTTGGTGTGCAGTGAGTTGCAGTTGTCGTAGATGGCGATCAGCGCCTGCAGCGTCGTACGGATGTCGTTGAAGTCCATTTCCTGGGCGTGCAGCGAACGGCCCGAGGTCTGAATGTGGTACTTCAGCTTCTGGCTGCGCTCATTGGCACCGTACTTGTTCTTCATGGCAATCGCCCAGATGCGGCGGGCAACGCGGCCGATCACCGAGTATTCCGGGTCCATGCCGTTGGAGAAGAAGAACGACAGGTTCGGCGCAAAATCGTCGATGTGCATGCCGCGCGCCAGATACGACTCAACGTAGGTGAAGCCGTTGGACAGCGTGAAGGCAAGCTGGCTGATCGGATTGGCGCCGGCTTCGGCGATGTGATAACCGGAGATCGACACCGAGTAGAAATTCTGCACCTGGTTATGGACGAAGAATTCCTGGATGTCGCCCATCATCTTCAGTGCAAATTCGGTCGAGAAGATGCAGGTGTTCTGGCCCTGGTCTTCCTTCAGGATGTCGGCCTGAACCGTGCCTCGTACGCTCTTGAGCACCCACTCGCGAATCTTCTCGGCTTCGTCTTCGGTCGGCTGACGGCCGTTGTCCTTCTCGAACTTGGCCATCTGCTGATCAATGGCGGTGTTGAAGAAGCAGGCCAGAATGATCGGGGCCGGGCCGTTGATGGTCATCGACACGGAGGTGGTCGGCGCCAGCAGGTCGAAGCCCTCGTAGAGTACTTTCAGGTCATCGAGTGTGGCGATCGAAACGCCGGAATTGCCGATCTTGCCGTAGATATCCGGACGTTCGTCGGGGTCGCAGCCGTACAGGGTCACCGAGTCGAAGGCAGTCGACAAACGGTGCGCCGGCATGCCTTCGGAAACGCGCTTGAAGCGGCGGTTGGTGCGGAACGCATCGCCTTCGCCGGCAAACATCCGGGTCGGATCTTCACCTTCGCGCTTGAATGCGAACACGCCGGCGGTGTAGGGGAAGGAACCGGGGACGTTCTCGCGCATCAGGAAGCGCAGCGTTTCGCCATCATCGCCGAACTTCGGCAGGATGACCTTCTTGATCTTGGTGCCGGACAGCGATTCGGAAACCAGCTTGGTACGGATTTCCTTGTCGCGGATTTTCACGACGTACTCATCGCCGGAATAAGCGTCGACAGTCGCCGGCCACATGTCGAGCAGTTTCTTGGCTTTCGGATCCTGCTGGGCATCCTTGAAAGCCTGCATTTCGTCGAAATCGGCGACGTTCTTGTCGCAACCGGCAAAGACAGCCTTGGCGATACGCAGCGACTGGCGCTCACGGGCGATCTTCACCTGCTCTTCGGTGTGGGCGTGATAGCCGCGCACGGTGTCGGCAATTTCGGCCAGGTAACGGACGCGCTGGGCCGGCACGATGGCACGCTGGGTCGAAGACTGCTTGACGGTGACGATCGGCAACTGGCCCGGCTTCAGATTCAAGCCCTTCTCGGTCAGGGCCGGAACCAGCGCCTGATACAAGGCGGTGACGCCATCGTCGTTGAAGCGGGCCGCCTGTGTGCCGAACACCGGCATGTCGTCAGTCGGCGTCGTGAAGGCTTCGCGGTTGCGCTGGTACTGCTTGCGGACGTCACGCAGCGCATCCTCGGCACCCTTGCGGTCGAACTTGTTGATCGCGACGAAATCGGCGAAATCGAGCATGTCGATCTTTTCCAGCTGCGAAGCGGCACCGAACTCCGGCGTCATCACGTACAGCGACAGATCAACGAAAGGCACGATGGCCGCATTGCCCTGACCGATGCCGGAGGTCTCGACAACGACCAGATCGAAGCCGGCCAGCTTGCAGGCGGCGATGACTTCCGGCAGCGCGACGGAGATTTCAGAACCGGTATCGCGGGTCGCCAGCGAACGCATGAAGATGTTCGGATGCTCGATGGCGTTCATGCGGATACGGTCGCCGAGCAGGGCGCCGCCGGTGCGCTTGCGCGACGGGTCGATCGAGATCAGGCCGATCTTGACTGTATCGCCCTGGTCGAGACGGAAGCGACGAACCAGTTCGTCGGTCAGCGAAGACTTGCCGGCGCCACCGGTACCGGTGATGCCGAGCACGGGGATATTCGTTTCGGCGGCTGCCTTGAGCAGCGGCTCCTTGAGGGCCGGGGCTTCGCCGTTTTCGAGCAGGGTGATGACCCGGGCCAGCAAGCGCTTGTCACCGGCCCTCAGGCCAGCCAGCACTTGTTCGACGGTCGGCACGCCTTCATCGGCCACATCGAAATCAGACTTCTGCACGACTTCGTTGATCATGCCCTGCAGGCCCATATGGACGCCGTCTTCCGGGGCATAGATGCGGGTGACACCGTATTCGTGCAGTTCCTTGATTTCGGACGGCACGATCACGCCGCCACCACCGCCGAAGACCTTGATGTTGGCGCCGCCGTTGGCCTTGAGCAGGTCGATCATGTACTTGAAGAATTCAACGTGACCACCCTGGTAGGAGGTGATGCAGATGCCCTGCACATCTTCCTGCAGCGCGGCGTTGACGATTTCCTGCACCGAGCGGTTGTGGCCGAGGTGGATCACTTCAGAGCCGGTCGATTGCAGGATGCGGCGCATGATGTTGATCGAGGCATCGTGGCCGTCGAACAGCGAGGCGGCGGTAACGAAACGAACCTTGTTCTTTGGCTTGTACGGAGAAAGCTTCTTGGCAACTGAAAGATCGGTCATGACGCCTGCCTCAACGAATAGGTGGAAAGGCGCCCATGGTATGCCCCTTTCCCCGCGCTGCCATTGTGGCGAATGACGACAATCGTGCAAATTCCGCCAAGGTGATAGAGTGCTGCGATCAACCCGAAAAATCGGCCAGAAATGCTGCATCGCACCAACCCGGAATCGCCAAATCGCACCCAAGCCACTGTTGCCATGGGCTTTGTCAGCGGCATGCTGGCCGGACTGGCGCGCCGCCGGATCGACCCTACCCCCCTGCTGGCCGCCACGGATATTGATATTGCAGACACGGCCAGCCGCATCCCCATCGAACGCTATGCCGCGCTCTACAACCGCCTGAACCACGAACTGGACGATGAAGGTTTCGGGCTGTTCGCCCAGCCGATGCGCGTTGGCAGTTTCGAATTCCTGTGCCGTGGCTGCCTGAGCGCGCCGACGCTGGCCGAGGCATTGACCCGCGCCGCCCGCTTCCTGCACGTCGTATTGCCCGACCTGTCAGTCAGCGTCCGCCGCTCGCATGGCCATGCTGAACTGGTCATTGCCGAAACGCGCAAGCTGGCCGAGCAGACCGACGACCCCGGCCGCGTCTTTGCCTTCGAATGGCTGCTCCGCCTGCTGCATGGCCTGTCGTGCTGGCTGGCCGGGCGTGGCATCGGTCTCGACAGCGTGATCTTTCCCTACCGCAAACCGGCCCATTTTGCCGACTACGCCCTGATCTTCACCGAGGACTCGCGTTTCGCGCCGACCGTGCCCGGTGGCAATGGCACCCTGGTCGCCAGTTTCAATGCCAACCTGCTCGACCTGCCGATCCGTCGTGACGAAGCGGCACTGACCACTTTCCTCGACGGCGCTCCGGGCAAGATCACCACCCTCTACCGACGCGACCGCGAGATGGTCATTCGTGTCCGCGACCTGCTGCGCGCCGCGCTGCCAGCCACCCTGAGCCTCGACGACATCGCCGACCGCCTCTACCTGTCGCCGCGCACCATCCACCGCCGGCTGGAAGAAGAAGGCTCCAGCTTCCGCGGCATCAAGGACGCCCTGCGCCGCGACATGGCGCTGGCCCGCCTGGCAAAAACGAAGGACTCCATCGCCAAGGTCGCTGCCGACCTCGGCTATGCAGACACCTCGGCCTTTTATCGCGCTTTTGTCGAGTGGACTGGCATGGCACCGGTACACTACCGACGCAAATGGGCAGGAAAATCTGCTGGATCAAATTGAAGGACAGCCATGAGAACAACCGTGAAACTGAAATCGGCATTGGCCACATTGGCGCTGCTCGCCAGCAACCTGACATGGAGCGCCGGCTTCCTCGAACGGGAAATTTTCTTCTCTGAAGCTGACATCCAGACCCAGGTCGAGAAGAGCGGCACGATGCAGAAAAGCTACGGCAACGGCATGGTCATCGTGTCGTTTCTCGAACCGCCGAAGATCCGCCTCGGCAATCCCGAAGGCCGCGCCGCGCTCAGCGCCCGAATCAACGTCTCGCTACTTGGCCAGCCGGCCGTTCCGGTAGCCGTCGAGGGCACCTCCGGCCTGCGCTACGACGACAATGCCAAGGCATTCTTTCTGGAAAACCCGGTCGCCCAGGCCGTGCAATCGCAAGCCATTCCCAGAGAAGCCGAACCGATGGCCCGCCAGGCCATCACGCAACTGATGAATTCCTACTTCCGCGCCAAGCCGGTCTACGTACTACGTGAAGACGGTTCGACACAGGAAAAGGCGGCCCGCTGGCTGCTTCGCTCGATCCGTATCGAGCCGGGCCGCGTTGCCGCCGTGCTGTCGCCGGTCTGAAGCCTAGTCAGCCTCGAATTCCCGGGCATACGGCTCGCGCAGATCGACCGGCTTGGGGGCCTTCTTGCGCATCCGGATGTTGAGCATCTCGACGCCAACCGAAAAGGCCATGGCGAAGTAGATGTAGCCCTTCGGCACGTGGTGACCGAAACCATCGGCAATCAGCACCACGCCAACCACCACCAGGAAGGACAGCGCCAGCATCTTGATCGTCGGATGATTCGACACGAATTCGCCGATTGATTTGGCGAACAGCATCATCAGGCCGACCGAGGCAACGACAGCGGCAATCATCACGCCGACCTGGCTGACCATGCCGACCGCCGTGATGATCGAATCGAGCGAGAACACCAGGTCGATGACCATGATCTGGGCGATCACCCCGGCAAAGCTCGACGCCACCTTGGCCGACTCGCTGCCCTCCTCGCCCTCGAGCAACTGGTGCACCTCGCCGGTACTCTTCCAGATCAGGAACAGGCCACCGGCAATCAGGATCAGGTCACGCCCGGAAACGCCGTAGCCGAACAGCGTCAGCACCGGCTCGGTCAGCCCGACGATCCACGACAGCACCAGCAACAGCGCAATCCGCATGAACATCGCCAGAAACAGACCAATCTTGCGGGCCAGCTCCTGCTGTTCCTTGGGCAGCTTGTCGACCAGGATGCTGATAAAAATAATGTTGTCGATGCCAAGCACCAGCTCCAGCGCAGTCAGCGTGAAGAAAGCGATCCAGATTTCGGGAGAGAGCAGGAATTCGAACATGGCATCAGTCGTTGAAATTGAACAGGGGTCGATTGTAGGAAGAGCGCTGCTAGTTAGCCACCCCGTTCAGCATCAGCCACCATTCGAAAAAACCGAAGAGTTCGCCCGGGAATCTGGCATGGAGAGAAAAAGTCAGGGGAAATCCGTTTGAATATTCCGGATTTCTCGACTGGCTGCGCGCGAAAGCGGGTGCCAACGGCTATCCTTGGCACTCAAGCGTCGCCGGCAACCAAGGAATCAGCGAATGAACAGCAAGACCTTACTGGGCCAGGAGTGGCAAACCCTGCAGGCCAATCACGAACAGCACGAACGCAACGCCCTGAGCATCAAGCTGGTCTGCCTGGCACTTTGCCTGATTGGCCTGGCGCTCCGCCTGCCACCGGTCTGGATAGGCTTCACGGTGCTGCTCTGCTGGGTGCAGGAAGGCATCTACAAAACCTACCAGTCACGGCTGACCGAGCGCCTGCAGCGCATCGAAGCGCTGCTCGGGCAGCCCGAGCCGATGCAAGTGGCGATGCAACTGCATACCGATTGGGCGGCCAGCCGGCCCGGCAGCATCGGTCTGATCGCCAGCTACATCCTCAGCGCCTGCCGCCCCACCGTCGCCTTTCCCTACCTGCCCATCGTGCTGATGCTGCTGGTCGGCCGCTGGCTGACCTGGCTCTGAGCAGCCACCTCCAAGGAACCATCAAATGAGTCATGCCAAATCGCGCGAAGTGACGCTTCCGCTCAAGATCACCGACGAACTGGGCGAAAGTCTCGACAAGCTGCGTCAAGCCTGGAAGGAGAACCCGGCCAGCGTGCCGAAGGGCCTCTCCTGCTCGGAATCCAAGGAGGGGCAGTTCGTGCTGGTCGCCGCCGAATCGGCTTTTGTCACCCTGCCCGGCGCCTGCGTCATCAAGGGCATCGGCGCGATTGAAATGCTCAGCGAAGAACCGCTGTTTGAGGAAGGGGCCAACTCGAAATCCCTGCTCCTCAAGGCCAGCCCGGAAGGCTGGAAGTTCTCGGTCAAGTTCGTGCCACCGATCGTTCGCGAGCGGAACGCGAAATAGTCACTCGAGCGGATCAACGCCCAGCAATTCGTATTCGGCGATCACCTGCGCGCCGAGCAGCAGCAAGGTGGCGGCAAGTTCCATGCTGAACAGGACAACGACGGCGGTGGTCAGCGAACCATAGACGACACTGACTTTCGACATCGTCGCGAAGTACCAGACGAGAATGTGGCGAAGGACTTCCCAGAGCACCGCTGCCGTAAAGCCGCCGATCAGCGCATGGCTCAGGCGGGTACGGCCGACCGGCGTCACCATGTAGAACGATGCCAGCACCACCGTTTCCATCAACAGTCCGAGCAGGTAGAGCAACAGGCCGGAGACGCCGCGCAACGACCACTCCCAACCCAGAAAATACACGCTCTCCAGCGCCATCGCCTGCAGGCCGGCCGACGCGAAAGTCACTGCCAGCAGGGCAATTCCGAGCACGATGACGAAACAATAGGGAAGAACGGCAGAAACCAGGAAATGGCGTTTTTTTTCGCGACCGCGGTGCGCAAAAATGATGTGCATGGCCTTTTCCAGCACGGCGAAGGCCAGTGAACTGAAGAAGAACATCGTGATCAGCAGCACCGCACCGATGCCAAGGCCGTTTTGCAGGAAGGCGGAAATATCGGCCAGCACGGCCTGCGACTGGCTGGGCACCAGCCATTCGAGATAGCGCCCGAGGGTATTGAGCAGTGCGGCCTGGCTGACCAGATGGGAGAGCAGGAAAACCGACAGGATCAGCAAGGGCACGACCGAGAGCAGCGCGTAATAGGCGATGGCGCCAGCCAGCAGCAGCCCCTGATTGGCACTGAAGCCTTTGAGCACATGCAGGACAAAGGCCAGGGGATGGGTCATGACCTGCACGGCGGACTTGCTGAGCGGATTCATGGCAAAAGTCAGGTTTCTCGAGACGGACGTGAGAGCGCACTGTCCTCAAAATAAGAAACGGCTGCGACAACATTCGCCGGGCCAGCCGTTACGTGCTGTTGCGGCTCAGTGTACTGCAACTCATACGCCCAAGGCATAAAGGCCCGGCAAGATGGCCGGGCCAGAACTCGAACGCAGGGCAACGCTTACTTGGGAGCAGAGCGCTCCATGGGCGAATGACGACGGTCATGCTTGCCGCGTGGCGGAGCAACGTGGAATTCGTCGAACGTCTTCTTCTGCTCCGGCGTCAGGACGGCGTAGAACTCCTTCAGGGCGACGATATGCTCGCCCATCCGCGTCTGCCGTTCCTTCATCATCTCCATTGCCCGGTCGGCCCGCTCCGGGGAACTGAGCTTGGACCAGTCTTCGGATTTCGCTGCCGCCCGACTCATCGGTGCGGGACCTTCGGAGGCGACGAACTTCTTCCAGGCTGCCTCCTGATCCGGTGTCAATTTGAGCGCTTCGAGGAGTTTTTTCTGATGCAGCGCCATGCGTTGGTCACGGTGTTCGAAAAAGTCTCCCCTATCCCCTCGGGGACCGCAGTCATACGGGGCGGCGACAGCGGGTGCGGCAAATCCGGCCAGGCTGGAGGCGAGGAGCACGGTGGAAAAAATGGTGCGGTAACGGTTCATGGCAATCTTCCTTTATCGAGTTGCAAAACATCAATGGATGCGCTTCCCCCATTGCTGTCTTGACTATCCCGTAAGGCCCCGCCGCCATCTGTATGGCATCGCACACAGCCACTCCCTTTCCGAAAGGCTATGGGCGCCAGCGTACAGAACGTGCCGCGGCAAAGCCCTATGGTGCTCATCGCGGGTGCCGTACTGCAACGACGGTGGCCGCAACTATCGACTTACCATCATCAGGAGCTACCGATGAACAAAGATCAAGCCAAAGGCCACATTGAAGAGGCCAAAGGGAAAGTGAAGGAAGTCGCCGGCAAGGTCGTCGGCAATGAAAGCCTGGAACTCAAGGGCAAGGTTCAGAATATCGCCGGCAAGGCCCAGGCTGCGTTTGGCGATGCCAAGGCCGAAGCCAAGAAGGCTTGCGAAGACAAATAGCCAGCCGAAAACGGCCTATCTGCCGGCATCTACGGCAGATAGGCCGCACTTGAATCAGATTACCAAAGTCATTTCCGAGCCTTCGGAAATGCTATGTGCGTTAGCGTACATACTCGCCCGCCATTTGCAGATATGCTTGAGTGATCCATGCCCAGGATTTCATGTCGAGCACCTGACCAACGGAGGGCAGCATGACCCCAAGCCTGATCGACCACCCGAAACAGAACCGGATTCTGGCGGCCCTGCCGACCGAGTCGTACGCACGCCTGATTGACGATCTGGAAATTGTCCATCTGGAACTCGGCAGGGTGCTTTACGAACCTGGCGACTGCCTGCGGCACGTCTATTTCCCCACCACTTGCATCGTTTCCCTGGTGTTCACCACCGAAAGCGGCGCCTCGGCTGAACTGGCCATCGCCGGCAATGACGGTCTGGTTGGCACGCCGCTGATTCTCGGCGGCGACACCACGAACCACCGCGCTGTCGTACAAAGCGCCGGCAAGGCCTATCGGGTCAGTGCCGATGTCATCCGCTGGGAACTCCATCAGGGCGACTTTTTCCAGCAACTTGCCCTGCGCTACACCCAGGCGGTGATGACGCAGATGGCGCAAAGCATCGTCTGCAATCGCCATCACACGGTCGATCAGCAGTTGTGCCGCTGGCTCCTGCTCAGCCTCGACCGACTGCCCGGCAACCAGTTGACCATGACGCAGGAGCTGATTGCCAACATGCTGGGGGTCCGCCGCGAGGCCGTTACCGAAGCTGCCGGCAAGCTGCAGACCGCCGGCCTGATCCAGTACCGGCGTGGCCATATCACGGTCATGGATCGCCCCGGCCTTGAGGCACGGGTCTGCGAATGCTACAGGGTCGTCAAACGCGAACTCGACCGCCTCTTTAACGCGCTTCCCCCGCCCCCTGTTCCTGTCGCACAGCGTCCGCGGCCCAGCCCGACGACACTGCGCCAGCGGGCGGAGATTCGCCTGCAGCAAATCGACGCTGCCGTGCTGCCGACCCCGTCCAGAAACCCGGAACAGCTGCTGCACGAACTTCAGGTGCATCAGATCGAACTTGAAATGCACAACGAGGAGCTGCGCCTCGCCTATGACGAGGCCGATGCCTTGCGTACGCGCTACGCTGACATTTATGACTTTGCGCCGGTGGGCTACGTCACCATCGACCACCAAGGCACCATTCTCGACCTGAACCTGGCGGGGGCCATTCTGCTCGGCATCAAGCGCTCGCAAAAAAACCGGGAGCGATTCTCCGCCTCGGTCCAGCCGGAGGATCGGCCACGCTTCAACCGTTTTGTTGAAACGGCGCTCAGCGCCCGCAACAAGGAGGTTTGCGAAATCATCCTGCGCCCGACCGGCCTGCGCCCCGAGACCATGGTCCGGATCGAAGCCGTGCACGATGAAGCGGAGCAGGAGTGCCGCATGGTGATCATCGATATCTCGGCCGAAAAGCTGGCCCAAAAAGCCCAGCAGGACCGCGCCCAATACCAGCGTGCCTTGCTCGACAATTTTCCCTTTGTCGTCTGGCTCAAGGACCAGGACAGCGCCTTTCTTGCAGTCAACACGCCTTTCGCGAGAAATTACGGCTGGTCTTCGGCCGATGAACTGGTGGGCAAGACGGATTTCGACATTACCACGGCAGAAAGAGCGGCCTCCCGACAAGACGAAGACCGTTCCGTCAGGCTAGGTGGTGAAGCAATTAATGCCAAAAAGGTCGTTGAGTTCGGTGGCGAGGAACGCTGCTTTGAAATCTACAGTTCGCCCATCGTCATCGAAGGTCAGCCGCCCGGCAGCATGGGCTTTGCCCGCGACATCACCGAACGCCATGTCGAAGAAGAAGCGCTGAAGGAAAGCGAACGGCGCTACCGCAGCTTCATTGAAAATCTGCCCCTGGGCATTGCCATCGCCCAGAACGGCATTCTCCAGTACCTCAATCCAAAGGGTTTTGAATTGATGGGATACGCCCCGGATGAGTGTATCGGCCGCGACTTTCTGCCTTTGATTTTCGAAGCCGACCGCCCCATCGCCAGTGATGCCCATCACAAACGCATGGCCGGAGAACTGGCGCCGCTGCAATACGACTTGCGTATCGTCAACAAGCAGGGGCGAATCATCGAGTGCCGCTTGCATGTCAGCACGGTGGAGTGGAAAGGCCGGATGGCGGCGATGGGAATCGTTGAAGATCTCAGCCAGACCCAGGCCGAGGAAACCGAATTGCGCCGCCTCGCCACTACCGATTCGCTGACCGAACTGGCCAATCGCCGGCAAATCATGGGCCGAATGGCCGAGGCGCTGTCACGGCTACGTCGCGATGTCACACAAAAAGCCAGCGTACTGGCAATTGATGTGGACCACTTCAAACGCATCAACGACAGCTTCGGACATGCCGCAGGCGATGCCACGCTGCGCTTCCTGGCCGGGCTATTACGCGACAAGCTGCGCCGGGAAGATATCGCCGGACGGATCGGCGGCGACGAGTTCGCCATTCTTTTGCCCGGCTCCGACCAGGGTTCCGCCGCCGTCTTCGCCGAGCGTTTGCGGATGACGATCGCCGGTGCAAAGTTCAGCCTTGAGGGGCAACAGATTGCCCTCACCGTCAGCATTGGCGTCGCCAGCATCGAGCCGGGCGACCTGGCATCCGAGCAAGCGCTCACTCGCGCCGACAAGGCTCTCTATCATGCCAAGGAAGCGGGAAAAAACCGGGTAGAACTGGCAGGCAATCACGTTGCCCCCCTGGACGCCAAGGGCCAACACCTTCGGTTTCACCCATCGAGATACGGGCGACCGACCGAGCAGCATGCAGCATCCGACCAAGGGAAAAGCAACTGACAATAGTTGGATGACCTTGAGTGTCGCCCGATGCGGCCCACCGGCAAAAAAAGGGCGCGTGCCTTGCGGCAACGCGCCCTTTCACTGAGTGCTTCGTACCTTACTTGATTTCGAGCAGGCTTTCGTCCCAGGCCGCATGCTTCTCCAGCCCGAGCAGGTTGGCGACAGTAGCGGCGATATTCGACAGGCCGGCCGTCTCGGTCTGCTTCAAGCCCAGCTTGCCACCACTGACGTTGTCGTAAAGGATCAGCGGCACCGGGTTCAGCGTGTGCGCCGTCTTGGCCTTGAACGAACCGTCCTTGTTCATGGCCGGCTGCTTGGTCTTCTTGTCCAGTTCAAACATTTCATCGGCGTTGCCGTGGTCGGCCGTGATCAGTGCGACACCGCCGGCTGCATCAATGGCTTGCAGCACGCGGGCGAGCGAAAGGTCGACGGCTTCGACGGCCAGCGTCGCGGCATAGAAGTTGCCGGTGTGGCCGACCATGTCGCCATTGGCGAAATTGCAGCGCAGCGTCCGGTACTGTCCGGACTGGAGGGCATCAATCATCGCGTCGGCGATTTCGGCGGCCTTCATCCAGGGCCGCTGCTCGAAGGGAACGACGTCGCTCGGCACTTCCTGCCAGGTTTCACCGTCGAACTTGCCGGAGCGGTTACCGTTCCAGAAATAGGTGACGTGGCCGAATTTCTGCGTTTCCGAACAGGCGAACTGGGCGATGCCTGACTTGGCGAACCATTCGCCGGTGGTGTCCTTGATCGCCGGCGGGGCCACCAGGAAACGGGCCGGCAGCTTGAGGTCGCCGTCGTATTGCAGCATGCCGGCGTAGGTCACCTTCGGGAAACGGACGCGGTCGAATTTGTCGAAGGCTGCTTCCTCGAAGGCACGGGTAATTTCGATGGCGCGGTCACCACGGAAGTTGAAGAAAACGACCGAGTCGCCGTCCTCGATGGTACCGATGGCCTTGCCGTTGTCGGCAATGACGAACTCCGGCAGATCCTGGTCGATGGTGCCCGGATTCTGCTCGCGCAGGCCGTTGACCGCAGCAGTCGCGTTCGGGAACTGCGTACCCAGGCCGAGCACGTGGGTCTTCCAGCCTTTTTCGACCATCGGCCAGTTGGCGTCGTAGCGATCCATGGTGATGAACTGGCGACCGCCACCGGAAGCGATGCGGGCATCGAAACCATCAACGCTGATCTCGGCAAGGAAAGCTTCGAAGGGCACGACGTAGTCCAGCGCACTGGTTTCCGGCACGTCACGCCCGTCAAGCAAGGCATGGATGCGCACGGTCTTGATGCCCTCTGCCTTGGCCTGAACGACCATGGCTTTCAGGTGGTCGATGTGGCTGTGCACATTGCCGTCGGAGAACAGGCCCATGAAATGCACGACGCCACGGCCGGCTTTGGCGCCGGCGATGATCTGCTGCCATGCCTCGCCCTGCCAGATGGCGCCGGAAGCGATGGCGTTGGAGACCAGCGACGCCCCCTGGCTGTAAACCTGCCCGGCCCCGATGGCGTTGTGGCCGACTTCGGAATTGCCCATGTCGTCGTCGGAGGGCATGCCGACCGCCGTGCCGTGGGCACGCAGGCGGATATTCGGGTAATTGGCGAACAGGCGGTCGAGGGTCGGTTTTCTGGCCGCGGCGATGGCGCTGCCGACGTCAGTCTTGGGCAGGCCGTAGCCGTCCATCACGATGATAACAACCGGGCCTTGGACGCCGGAAAAAGAGGAGAGCTTCGGTAGCATGAAGGGATTCCTGCAGGAAGATGAAGTCGGGCCTGGCGGATTGCGCCGGACAGCCAGCGCAATCACGCAGTCAATTCGCTATTTTACCTTTGACGGCCATGCAAGCGGAGAGCCAAGCCGGGCAAAGGGGACGTTTATCACCTCTGGCCGACCCATTTATTCAGCATTTTTTCGAGTTCACCCAGATTGAGCGGCTTGGTCATGAAATCGTCCATTCCGACCGCCAGACATTGTTGGCGATCTTCCTCGAAAGCACCCGCCGTCAAGGCAATGATCGGCAGGGGTGGCTGTCCGTTTTCCGCTTCCCACTGACGAATCTGCGTTGTGGCCTCGATGCCGTCCATGACCGGCATCTGGATATCCATCAGCACAAGCGCCGGCCGCATTCCGCTCATGATCGCCTCGACAGCCAGCTGGCCATTGCCGACGCTGGCGCTCGGGACGTTCAATTTCCGCAGCATGGCCTCGACGACCTTGCGATTTGTCGGATTGTCCTCGACCACCAGCACCTGGTCCGCCGCTGCCGGCTCGACAGGAGCCGCCACTGCGATCTGGCGCTCAACCAGACGACCATCCTCGTTTTCACCCAGACATTCGGCCTTGATTCGCACCCAGAAACGCGCGCCCTGGCCGGGCAGGCTATCGACACCCACCTCGCCCCCCATCAACTCGGCCAGACTGCGAACGATGGACAATCCGAGCCCCGTCCCGCCGAACTGGCGTGTTGCCGAGCTATCCAGTTGGGAGAATGGCTTGAACAGCAATGGCTGCATGTCCGGCGCAATGCCGGGCCCACTGTCGATGACGACCAGTTCGAGCAAGGCGTTGCCCTCTTCACGCCCGATTTCGCGCCCCTCAACACGGACCGAGCCCTGCCCGGTGAATTTGATGGCGTTGCTGATCAGATTGGTCAAAATCTGGCGCAGGCGTATCGGATCGGCCCGGTAACGCTGGCCAACCGGGCCGATCCACTGGGCCACCAGACTCAGCCCCTTGGCTTCTGCCGGCGCGGCAAACAGGCTGGCCACTTCCTCGATAACACTCTTTGGATCAAAGACTGTCGGATTCAATTCAAGCTTGCCGGCTTCGACCTTGGAAAGATCCAGAATATCGTTGAGCAGGGTCAACAGCGTCTGGCCGGAATTCAGAATGGTGCGTGCGTATTCTCGCTGTTCGTTTTCCGATACACCGGACATCAACAGAAGTTGTGCCATGCCGAGGATGCCGTTCATCGGGGTACGAATTTCGTGGCTCATGGTGGCCAGAAAACTGGACTTGGCCAGATTTGCTGCCTCGGCCGCCAGCTTCAAGCGTTCCATTTCCACCATGTTGGCTTCGCGCTGGCGCAGATTGCGAACCAGAATAAGCAGACCGATCAGCAAGGCGAGCGCGCCCACGATGCTGACCGCGGCAATCAGCCAGGCCGAGCGCCGCCAACCAGCCAGAAACAGGTCATCGGTCGCGATGACGGCCATCACCAGCGGATAGTGTTCGACCTTGCGAATGGCGGATACCCGAAGCTCCCGAACTCCAGTGGAAAAACGAGGAGTATCACGCAGCACCACCCCCTCGTCCTGCTTGAGAACCTCGATCACATCATAGGCAGAACCGGTTCGATTGACGGTTCCGATTGCCTCATCCTTGTGCGGCCAGCGTGTCAGCAGCGTCAGGTCGTCCCGAAACAGGCTGATGCTGGCCCCCTCACCCAGATTGCGGGCTACTCGCTCGTAGAAGTTGGTAAATACCTCAACCGAAATGCCGACGAGAACCAGTCCGAGGAACTGCCCTTTGTCATCGTTAAGGCGGCGACTGATGTAGAAGGTCCATTTGCCGTTGCCTTTGTTGCGCACCGGCTGACTGATGAAATCGCCGAGTCCGGGATTGTTCAGGTGCGCCTTGAAGTAGTCGCGTTCGGCCAGATTGATCGGTGGGATGGGATAGGCGCGGCTGAAATTGATGTTGTCCCCATTGGCGGCAATGATCGATGCGACATCGATCTGCGGCAAGCCACGAATTTGCTCGCGCAGCATCTGGAACATTTGGGGCGTCGCCAGTTTGGCTCGAAAACTGGCCTGATCCGTCACCTCTGCCCGCCGGACATGTTCAGCCACCGAATCGAGTACGACATAAGCGGAAAAAATGGTCTGCGACGTATGCTCGGCAAGGATCAGCGACAGGCTGCCCATCTGCTGACGCCAGTCTTCGATTTCCTGGTCGCGCGTGACCATGATGGCGATCGCGGCAGCGGCCAGCATGGCAATAATGATCACGCTGCCAAACCAGCCGACCAGCCGGCTCATGTTCGGTTTGCCCTGAAATGCACCCATCGTTTTCAGCTCCCTCCCATGGCAGAGTTTAGCAGCCCGTCCCGAACTACTCGAACTCAATATCGTGCTTCCCGAAAAAGCCTGCTGCGACTAGCATCGGGACATACCGTCCGAGGAGTACTCCGATGCCTGCCCTGCTCAAACCCAGCGAGATCGTCCGCCGCCTTTCCGACCATGTGATCGGGCAGGACGATGCCAAGAAGACACTGGCCGTTGCCATCTATGCCCACTTTCGCCGCATGGCGAATATTGCCGAAGACAGCGTCGAACTGACCAAAAGCAACATCCTGCTGATCGGACCGACCGGCACTGGCAAGACACTGCTTTGCGAAACGCTGGCCCGCATCCTTGACGTGCCCTTCGTCACCGCCGATGCCACCTCGCTGGCCCAGACGCAGTTTGTCGGTGATGAAATCGAGGCCATCCTGCATCGCCTGCTCGACCGGGCCAACGACGACCTCGCCCTCGCCCAGCGCGGCATCGTTTTCGTTGACGAGGTCGACAAGCTCAAGGCGGTTGGTGGCGAAGCCCGCGCCACTTCCGGCGAGAGCGTCCAGCACGCCCTGCTCAAGATCATGGAAGGCGCACCGGTCCGCCTGAAGGATGGTCGCCACATCGACACCACCAACATCCTGTTCATTTGCGGTGGCGCCTTTGTCGGGCTCGACCATATCCTGACCAAGACACACACCTTCGGCTTCATCTCGACCACCCAAGGCGACGACCAGAAAATCCTCGAACGCCTTAATGCCCGCGTCAAACCGACTGACCTGCTCGAGTTCGGCCTGATTCCTGAATTTGCCGGCCGCCTGCCCATCGTCACCCGCCTGCACGATTTGTCGCAAGACATGCTGATCCGTATCCTGACCGAGCCGAAGAACGCCATCTACAGGCAGTTTCAGGCCATGCTGGCCGCCGATGGCGTCGAGTTGCAGGTGGAACCGAACGTCTTCCGCCAGATGGCCGAACTCGCCATCGAATACAAGGCCGGCGCCCGCAGCCTGCGCGGCATCTTCGAGGAAATGATGGTCGATGTGATGTACGCCGTGCCGGACAACCCGGCCATCGGACGGGTCACCATCAGTTCACTGTTTGAACGGCCGAAACTGGCCGCCGCCGAATCGAGGAACACGTGAAACGACGGCTCTGGCTCAGAAGCAGAGTATGCGACGCAGGGATTGCTCAAGCCTTGGAATAGATGGCAGGGCGACGCTGAAAACAGGACTAGTAGAGATTGATAATATTCGTGTAGCCTTATATTTCCACACAATATCAAGGAGACACCATGAAACAGTTCATTGCAGCGGCCTGCCTTGTGCTCAGCGCAGCAACGGCCAACGCCGTCGATATCGCCATCTCGGCCCAGGATGCCTACAACAAGGTCAAGCAACCCGAGGCGAAGGTTCTCTTTATCGACGTACGCGATCCGGTTGAGATCATGTTCACCGGCTTCACCGACATGGTGACCGTGAACATTCCTTACCTGATCGTCGACCGCAATGTCTGGGATGACAAGCGCGGCAACTACAAACCGAACTACAACCAGAATTTCGTGGCCGAAGTGAAGGCCGAACTGGCCAAGCGCGGCTGGGGTCCGGAAACCGAAATCATCACTATGTGCCGCTCCGGTAGCGAGCGGGGCGAGCCGAGCGCCGATTACCTGCGCGACAACGGCTTCGTCAATGCCCGCTATGTCGTCAATGGCTTCCAGGGTGCCGCGATCAAGGAAGGGCCACAGGCTGGTTTTCGTCTGCAGAACGGCTGGCAAAACAGCGGCCTGCCGTGGAGCATGAAAATGAACAAGGCCAAGATGTACCGCGTCGACAAATAATCGCTGATACCTACCCGGCGGCAGCGCTCAGACTGCCGCCCGGTGCCCCTCTAGAAAAACTCCACTTCGTCGTAACTCTGCTGTTCGAATACGCCTGACTCGACCAGTTCCTGATAGGCGTAAACCCGATTTCGCCCGTCCTGCTTGGCCTGATAGAGGCTACGGTCGGCCCGGCTGAGCACTTCGACCGGCAGGATATCTGGCGAAGCCTGACTGTAGCCAATGCTGACGGTCAACTTTTCGATACGCGGGAAGATATGGGCCTCAATGGCCAGACGGACGCGTTCGAACACATTTCTGGCAATGGCACCGTTCTCGGCCGAGATGATGGCGACGAACTCTTCGCCGCCGTAGCGGTAAAGCAGATCCGAGGAGCGGAAGGTATTGCTCATCAGGCGCGAAGTCAGGAGCAGGATTTCATCGCCGACCATGTGGCCGAAGTTGTCGTTGATATGTTTGAAGTGATCGATGTCGATCACCGCAAGCCAGTACTTGTCGGCTGGTGCCTGGCGGCGTCCGGCGGCCTTCTCGGCGAAGAAATCGGGACGGCTGAGCGCCCGCCAGATCCGGTCGAAACTGTTTTCCAGTGCCTGGCGGTTGAACAGGCCGGTCAGGCGGTCGCGCTGACTGATATCGAGCAGGGCGTAGTAATTCGAAAATACTTCCAGTACGCCGCGGATCATGCTGTCTTCAACGGCAGAAACCTCGCGGTCTCGCTGGAAAACGAAATATCCACAGACATCGTTGCCCCCCATCAGCGGATAGGCAACCAGTAGTTCCTGATCGAGTTTGCGCGTGCAGGGCTTGGCCAGCAGCCTGACGTTATCGGTCAGAGCGATCACCTCCGGCGGCAATTCGCCAAGGTGCATGACTTCCTCGACCCGTTCGACCATGCGGGCGACGCCATCCGCGTCTACCACTTTGGAGCGGTGATAGTTGATGACCCGAACCAGATTTTCGCTGTCGTCCGTCCGGTAAAGTGAGGTATCGAGGACCCCAAGCAAGGGCCCCAGGGTCCGCAGAAGGCTTTGTTCCAGCAGTTCGGTATCCCGAATCGACGTCATTTTCCCCAGTTTACCCAGCAGCCCGGGAAGCCGGCTTTGGCCCATCTCACTCATTTACTTTATAAACCCTCACAAAACCATTACTTTAGTCATAGCTGATATTGCTAGGATAACGCCAAACCAATATCCAAAAGGCATTTTTTGTAAAGTTATTACATTTGACAGCTACATAACAAAAAAAGGGGCCCGAAGGCCCCGAAAGTGGAGACGACGGAGAGATTCCCCGAAGTCCCGGACGCAAGGATCTTTCGCGCTCAGCCCACCAGGCAATTCAGGGCAGTCGCCGCATACGCACCGGCCTGCGGCATCACGTGATCGGCGTAGAAACGGGCCGACACGCATTTACCCTGCAGGAATTCCGCGGCCGCATCGCCGTCGTCAAGGCGCTGGCGGGCGATCAGCGCGGCACGCCCCATCATCCAGCCGTTGCTGACGGTCACTGCCAAACTCAGAATGGGCACGGCGGCGGTCAAGGCGCCTTCCGGCTGCGTCTTTGCACTCGCCAGTACGCAGCGCGTCACTTCGCGCCATTGACAAAGACCTTCCTGCAACGATTTGCCGATTGCATTCAGCGTAGCGTCGTCATGGCTGCGCAAGGCGGATACCGTCCGCTCGATTTCGGCAAACAGGCGTTGTGCCGTCGCGCCGCGGTCTCGCAGCAGCTTGCGGAAGATCAGGTCGTTCGCCTGGATGCCGGTCGTGCCTTCGTAGATCGTCGTGATCCGCGCATCGCGCCAGAATTGTGCGGCGCCGGTTTCTTCGATGAAGCCCATGCCGCCATGAATCTGGATGCCGAGTGACGTGACATCGATACCCATCTCGGTCCCGCCGCCCTTGACCAGCGGTATCAGGAATTCGGCCAGGAACAGTTGCTGCTGGCGCACATTCTCGTCACTCTCCGCATGCGACCGATCAAGCAGCCCGGCCGTGTAGTAGGCCAGTGCCCGCGCCGCTTCGACCCGACTCTTCATCAGCATCAGCATGCGCTTGACGTCAGGGTGGTGATCGATGGTGACGAGTGCCTCACCGGTCACTGCATCGCGCCCCTGTTTGCGCTCCGCGGCATAGGCCAGCGCATGCTGGTAGGCGCGCTCGCCGAGGGCCACGCCCTGCAGACCCACTCCGTGGCGCGCCTCGTTCATCATCACGAACATGTATTCGAGGCCGCGATTCGCCTGGCCGAGCAGGTAGCCGACCGCCCCGCCCTGCTCGCCGAAGGCCATGACGCAGGTCGGGCTGCCGTGGATGCCCAGCTTGTGCTCGATCGAGGCACAGGCCACGTCGTTGCGTGCCCCCAGCGAACCGTCGGCATTGACCAGCACCTTGGGCACCAGGAACAGCGAAATTCCCTTCACGCCGGGCGGCGCATCGGGCAGGCGGGCCAGCACGAGGTGCACGATGTTGTCGACCATGTCGTGCTCGCCGTAGCTGATGAAGATCTTCTGGCCGAAGATGCGGTAGGTGCCGTCGGCCTGAGGTTCGGCCCGGCTGCGCAACAGCGCCAGATCGGAACCAGCCTGCGGCTCGGTCAGGTTCATCGTTCCTGTCCATTCACCGCTGATCATTTTGGCCAGATAGGTCTCGATCAGCTCGCCGCTGGCGCAGGTCATCAAGGCTTCGATGGCACCGGTGGTCAGCAGCGGGCAAACCGAAAAGGCCAGATTGGCCGAACAGACCATTTCCTTGACGGCGACGGCGAGCGCGCCGGGCAAGCCCTGCCCGCCAAAGGCCGGCGAACAGGCGATGCCGTTCCAGCCGCCCTCGCAATACTGGCGATAGGCTTCCTTCCAGCCCGGCGGGGTGCTCACCGCACCATCCTGCCAGCGGCAACCTTCACGGTCACCGACGGCATTCAGCGGGGCCAGCACTTCGCCGGTGAATTTGGCCGCTTCTTCGAGAATGGCGTCGGCCATATCGGACGTCGCCTCCTCGAAACCGGGCAGGCGGGCAATGCCGGGCAGGTCGGCCAGCTCGTCCATGACGAAGCGCATGTCTTGAATCGGGGCGCGATAGTCGCTCATGCTCGCCCCCTCACAGCCGTTCGAAGATGCCGGCGGCACCCATGCCGGTACCGATGCACATGCTGACCATGCCGTACTTGCCGCCGGTACGCTGCAGGCCATGCACCAGCGTGGCGGTGCGGATGGCGCCGGTCGCGCCGAGCGGATGGCCCAGCGCGATGGCGCCGCCGAGCGGGTTGATCTTGCTCGGGTCGAGCGGCACATCCTTCAGCACCGCCAGCGCCTGTGCGGCGAAGGCTTCGTTAAGCTCGATCCAGTCGAGCTGATGCTCGGCGATGCCGGCCAGCTTGAGCGCCTTGGGAATGGCCGCCACCGGGCCGATGCCCATGATTTCGGGCGGCACACCGGCCACGGCAAAGCTGCAGAAGCGCGCCAGCGGCACCAGGTTGAACTGCTTGAGTATCTTTTCCGAGACCAGCAGCACCGCTGCCGCGCCATCCGACATCTGCGAGGCGTTGCCGGGCGTCACCGAACCCGTGGCGTGGAAAACCGGCTTCAGCTTGGCCAGGCTCTGCACCGTCACGTCGGCGCGCGCCCCTTCATCGTTCTCGGCCAGACGCTGGCGATGCTTGACCTCACCGGTCTTCAGGTCAGGCAGATATTCATCGACCAGATACGGCGTGATCTCGGCCTTGAAATGGCCAGCATCGATGGCCGCGCAGGCCTTCTGGTGCGAGGCGTAGGCGAAGGCATCCTGTTCCTCGCGACTGATGTGCCATTGCTGCGCCACCTTCTCGGCGGTCAGGCCCATGCCGAAAGCGATGGCGCGCTGCTCGTCGTGGGCGAACACGGCCGGATTGACCACCACCTTGTTGCCCATCATGTTGGTCATCACCGTCATCGACTCGGTACCGGCGGCTATCATCACGTCGGCCTGGCCGAGGCGGATCTGGTTGGCGGCATCAGCCACCGCCTGCGAACCGGAAGAGCAGAAGCGGTTGATGGTGATGCCCGGCACATTGTTCGGCAGCCCGGCCAGCAAGACGCCAATACGGGCGACGTTCATGCCCTGTTCGGCTTCCGGCATGGCGCAACCGACGATCACGTCGCCGATCAGCGCCGGGTCCAGCCCCGGTGCCTGTGCCATCACGCTCTTGAGGACGTGGGCCAGCAGGTCGTCCGGCCGCACGTTGCGATACATGCCCTTGCGCTTGGCGACCGGGGTACGGGTCACGGCGACGATGTAGGCGTCCTGAATCTGTTTGTTCATTGTCTGTCTCCGCCGTCTCAGTTACGCAGGGGTTTGCCGGTGTCCAGCATGTGCTTGATGCGTGCCTGGGTTTCCGGGGTTTTGAGGAGTTCGAGGAATTGCTGGCGTTCGACGGCCAGCAGCCAGGCTTCATCGACCAGGCTGCCGTATGCCACTTCACCGCCGCACAGGGCAACGGCCACGGCACGGGAAACGCGGTAATCGTGGGCTGAAATCATGCCGCCTTCGCGCATGTTGACCAGCGTCATTTCCATGCTGGCAATGCCAGTCCGACCAGCGACCGGCACGCCACGCGCCGGAACGGGTGGCGCGTAGCCTGCATCAGCCAGTAGCCGCGCCTCCTTAAGTGCAACAAAGAGCAGTTCGCGGGCATTGAACAGGATCGTGTCGCCCGCCTTGCCGAAACCGAGATCGATCGCTTCATGGGCGCTCTTGCTGGTCTTGCCCATGGCCAAGGTCATGAAGGTCGGCGCCAGGTTGCCGAGCACTTCGCCCGACGTACCAGACTGCGCCGCCCAACGCGCCGCGCGCAATGCCAGCTCCTTGCAGCCGCCGCCGGCCGGGATCAGCCCGACGCCGACTTCGACCAGACCAAGATAGCTTTCCAGTGCCAGCACGCGCTTGGCGGCGTGCATGGCGAACTCGCAACCACCACCCAGCGCCATGCCCTGCACGGCAGCGACCACCGGCAGTTGCGCATACTTGACTGCCATCGTCGCTTGCTGGAATTTGGTCACCGTCTGTTCGAGTCGCTCGAAGTCACCGGCCACGCAGGCATCGCTGATCTGCTTGAGATTGGCCCCGACGGCAAACGGCGCATCGTGCCAAATGACCAGACCATCGAGACTGCCGGCTGCCTGCTTGAGCGCAGCCAGCACGCCGTCGAGTACTTCGTCGCCGATGGCGTGCATCTTGGACTTGAAGGAAATGATGCCGATCCCGGCGTCGACCGCCGGCAGCGTCCACAAACGGACACCGTCGTTTTCGAACAGGGTTTGGCCGCTGCTCTCCGGCTGGGCCAGGGTTTCACCCAGCAACAATTCCGGGAAGAGCTGGCGGCCATAGACCGGCAGCGTCGAACGCGGCACATTGCCCTGGCGGCTGGCCGACCAGGAGCCGGCCGGGCCATGTACGCCGCTGCGGCCCTTGGTCATTACCCAGGCCGGCAGCGGCACGCTGCTCATGGCCTTGCCGGCGGCGATGTCGGCGGCAATGGCCTGCGCCGTTTCGGCCCAGCCAGCGGCCTGCCACATCTCGAACGGCCCCTGCGCCCAGCCGAAGCCCCAGCGCAGTGCAAAATCGACATCCCGGGCGTTGTCAGCGACGTTTTCGAGTTGAACGGCGCAGTAGTGGAACAGGTCGCGGAAGACCGCCCACAGGAACTGGGCCTGCGGATGGTGCGAGGTGCGCAAGGCGCTCAGGCGGGCCGCCGGGTCGCTCATCTTGAGCATGGCGACGACTTCCGGCGCCAGGCTGTCGTCGCTGTCGCGGTAATCACCGCTGGCCGGATCGAACACCTGAATGGCCTTGCCCTGCTTGCGGAAAATGCCACCCTTGGTTTTCTGGCCGAGCGCGCCCTTGGCGATCAGGCCGTCGAGCCAGGCCGGTACGTTGAAGTAGCCGTGCCAGGGATCGCCCGGCAGGGTGTCGCGCATGGTCTTGACGACATGGGCCAGGGTGTCGAGGCCGACGACATCGCCGGTGCGATAGGTGGCGCTCTTCGGGCGCCCGATGCGCGGGCCGGTCAGGCCGTCGACAGTGTCCAGGCCGAGGCCGAAGGCAGCCGTGTGATGCATGACCGCCAGAATCGAGAAGACGCCGATGCGGTTGGCCACGAAGTTCGGCGTATCGAGGGCGCGGACGACGCCCTTGCCGAGGCGCGAGGTCAGCCAGGTTTCGAGTCCATCAAGCGTGGCCGGATCGGTGCTGCGGGTGGCGATGATTTCGACCAGCGGCATGTAGCGCGGCGGGTTGAAGAAGTGGATGCCGCAGAAATTCGGGCGCAGCGCCTCCGGCAAGCCTTCAGCCAGCGCATTGATCGACAGGCCGGAGGTGTTGGAGGCGATGACTGCGGTCGACGGCAAAAACGGGGCAATTCTGGAATAGAGATCGTTCTTCCAGTCCATCCGTTCGGCGATGGCTTCGATGATCAGATCGCAGCCGGAGAGCAGTTCCAGATGTTCTTCGTAATTGGCGGCGTCGATGTACTGCAGCTTGTCGCGCGTCACCAGCGGCGACGGTTGCAGGCGCTTGAGGCCATCAAGGGCCTTCTTGACGATGCCGTTCTTGTCACCTTCCTTCGCCGGCAGGTCGAACAGCACCACCGGCACGTTGGCGTTGGCGAGGTGGGCGGCAATCTGCGCCCCCATGACGCCAGCACCGAGAACGGCCGCTTTATTGACCACTAGTTTCATTGCTGATTCTCCTGAATCGCGTTATCAGGCCAGTTGCTCACGCATGGCCTTCTTGTTGAGCTTGCCGACGCTGGTCCGGGCCAGGCTGTCGACAAAACGAACCTGCTCGGGCACGGCAAATTTGGAAATATGGCCTTCCTCGGCAAAGCGCAGGACATGCTGCTTGATGTCGTCGACCGTCGCCGTGTGCTCGGCGCGCAGAACGATCATGGCCAGCGGCCGCTCGCCCCACTTGTCGTCCTTGATGCCGATGACGGCGACTTCATTGACCGCCGGATGCTGCGAAATGACGCTCTCCAGTTCGAGCGAGGACACCCATTCGCCGCCGGTCTTGATGACGTCCTTCAGGCGGTCGGTCACCGTCAGCATGCCGCGCGGATCGAGGGTACCGATATCGCCGGTGTGCAGGTAGCTGCCGGCCCACAGGTCTTCGGAGGCTTCCGGATTGTGCAGGTAACCCTGAGTCAGCCATGGGGCGCGAACGACGATCTCGCCGGTCGCCTTGCCGTCACGCTCGACGTCAAGCATCTCGGCATCGACCGTATGCAGATCGACGAGCGGAATGGTGTAGCCGGTCTTGATGCGTTCGGCCGCCTCGGCATCAGCATCCGGCAGCTCCTCGCGGACATGGGCGATGGTCAGGATCGGGCAGGTTTCCGACATGCCGTAGCCGGTGAAGACGTCCATCCCGCGGGAGAGCGCAGCAGCGGCCAGCCCCTTGGGGAAGGCGGCGCCGCCGATGATCATCTTGCAGCGCGACAGATCGACGTTCTCGCCGGCCTTGCTGCTCAGGAGCATGTGCAGGATGGTCGGCACACAATGCGAGAAGGTCACGCTTTCCTTGGCTATCAGCTGCAGCAGCATGTCCGGCGTATAGCGACCGGGATAGACCTGCTTCAGGCCGAGCATGGTGGCGACGTACGGCATGCCCCAGGCGTGCACGTGGAACATCGGCGTGATCGGCATATAGACATCGTCACGATGCAGCCTGCCCTGCCCGGCCGCCGTGCCGAGCGCCGTCGCCACGCCCAGCGTGTGCAGCACGAGTTGCCGGTGGCTGAAATAGACGCCCTTTGGCAGGCCGGTGGTGCCGGTGGTGTAGAAGGTCGTGGCGCGGGTGTTTTCGTCGAAATCGGGGAAGTCGTAGCTGGCTGGTGCTGCGGCCAGCAGGGCTTCGTACTCGCCGGCGTAGGGCACCTTGAAGCTGCTCATCGTCGCGCCATCGTCGGTGATCAGGATGAACTGCTTCACCGTCTCGAGCTGGTCCTTGATGATCGCCAGAATCGGGATGAATTCGACGTTGACCGCAACAATCTCGGCCTTGGCGTGATTCAGCGTGTACAGGATCTGTTCCGGTGACAGGCGCACATTCACCGTTTGCAGCACCGCGCCCATCATCGGCACGGCAAAGAAGGCTTCCAGATAGCGATGGCTGTCCCAGTCCATCACCGCCACCGTGCTGCCCGACCCGACGCCGAGCCCGGATAGCGCATTGGCCAGGCGGGAAATACGCTCGAAGAACTGGCGATAGCTGTAGCGGGACTGGTCGCGATAGACGATTTCCTGCTCGCCCGCCGTGGCGCGGGCTGAATGCAGCAGTTGCTTGATCAGCAGCGGATAGGCGTAGGCCGACGGGGTCGTGACGATAGGCTCGAACGGCATTCTTTTGTCTCCTTGTTGTTGGCTTAGAACAAGGAGCGTAGGCCGCCTGGCGGTCAATTCCTGCCGGATATTTCCATCTTCGCTGTCAGAAAATTCTGATATTGCAGTCGGGCGGGCTATTCATTCATTCGCTGATGCCATGTTCGAGGCAATAGCGCACCAGATCGGCATTGCTGTGCAAGCCGAGCTTTTCCAGCACCCGACCGCGATAGGTACTGACGGTCTTGACGCTCAGGCACAGTTCTTCGCCGATGTCCGTCAGCGACACGCCTTTGACGATCAGGCGCAGGATATGCCACTCCCTTTCGGTCAGGCGCTTCCAGGCAGGCGACGCGTCGGCGGTGGAGCCGTGCAGCAGGTTTCCGGGTGCCACACCCGGCGGCAGGTAGTAGCCGCCACCGGCGGCGATGCGGATGGCGGCAACCAGTTCGGCAGCGTCGCGATCCTTGGAAAGATACCCGTGCGCTCCGGCCTGTAGGGCAATCGGGGCGTACTGCGCCTCCGGGTACATCGAGAGCAGGATGACCGGCTGGGCCGGCCACTCGAGATGGATGCGGCGCAGGGTATCGAGGCCACTACGGCCGCCCATGTTGACGTCGAGCAGGACCAGCCCGAATGTTCGCTGGCGCAGGCACTCCAATGCTTCCTGCCCGTTCGCGGCCTCGGCGACGATGCGCATGTCCGGCTCGTCCGACAACAGGCGACGAACGCCACTGCGAAAAATCGCGTGGTCATCGGCCATCAGGATTTCGATCATGCTGCATCCTCCAGCGGAATCACGACCTGCAGACATGTGCCTCCCGCGGCATTCGGCAGTAGCGACAGTTGCCCGCCAAACTCCCTTGCCCTTTCGGCCATGCTGACCAGGCCGATGCTCTTGCCAGTCAGCGTCGGGCTTGGCATGCCGCGACCGTTGTCTTCGATTTCCATATGTAGGCAAGCATCGGCCGCTCTGACACGAACGACCACCCGTGTGGCCTGGGCGTGACGAGCGATATTGGTCAGCGCTTCCTGGCAAATCCGGTAGGCAGCCGTTTCGCGCGGCTGCGACAGGCGCACGGCGAATTTGTCCGCATCGAGTTCACATGCGATCTCGGTCCGTTCGGCAAACTCGCGAAGAGCGCTTTGCAAGGCGGCAACCAGGTCGAGATGATCCAGCACGCCCGGGCGCAGGTCTTCCGAAATGGTACGCACGGTATCGATGCTTTCCTGAACCAGTTGCGACAGATCGGCTGTGATTTCCAGGAGCTCGGGATCATCGATACGCCGATTGATCCGGTGAATATCCAGCTTCATTGAAGTCAGCATGCCCCCCACCACATCGTGCAGTTCGCGGGCAATGCGTGCCCGTTGTTCCTCGCGGGCCGTGTTGATGTAAGCCGCCAGTTCGCGCAGGCGTTCGCGCGACAAACGCAGTGCTTCCTGTTGCTGCAACTGCTCGGTGATGTTGATGCCGACGCCGACCACCGCCGGTCGTCCGCGAAACAGCACGCTCGAACCATGTACCTCAAGGTGCACCGACTCGCCAGTCCGGTGCCGACCGATGGTTGTGTAGCGGATGCTGGGTACTTCGCCACTGATCCGGCGATGGAAATTGGCGATGGTCGCCTCCTGCATTTCCGGAACGACCGCCTGGCGAAGATGCATGCCGGTCATTTCTTCCGGCGTATAGCCCAGCATGCCGGCGAAGGTTGCGTTCACATACTGGAAAACTTCATCCTGAATGACATACATGCCGGCCAGCGACTGTTCGACGATGCCGCGAAAGGGAATATCGATATCCGGATTCATGCCAACTCCAAAAAAAAGGGGCCCGAAGGCCCCTGTAAAGAATGAGACGACGGGCGCTGTTCTCCCGATATCTCACCCGCAGAGGAGATTAAATCCCTAGTGGTCGTGGGCTCCGGAAGCGCCCAGACCGGTTTGAGCCCGGATGTACTGCTCTTCGTAAGCTTCCTTTTCCTTGCTGGCACGAACACTCTTGTCGGTAACCGACAGCAGCCAGGTGACAAAGAAGGCGAGCGTCATCGAGACAATGGCCGGATGGTCGTACGGGAAGATGGCGGCCTTGTTGCCGAGAATCTTGACCCACACGGTCGGCGACAGGATCACCAGACCAACCGACGAGACCAGACCGGAAATACCGCCCCACAGCGCGCCACGGGTGGTCAGTCCCTTCCAGTACATGGACAGGATCAGCACCGGAAAGTTGACCGAGGAAGCGACGCCGAAGGCGAGCGCGACGAGGAACAGTACGTTCTGATCCTTGAAGGCGATGCCAAGCAGGATGGCGGTGATACCCAGACCGACGGAAGCGAAACGGGTAACCTTCATTTCCTGCGCGCTGGTCGCCGTGCCCTTCTTGATCACGCGGGCATACAGGTCATGCGAGATGGCCGATGCGCCAGCCAGCGCCAGACCGGAAACCACGGCCAGGATGGTCGCGAAGGCAACTGCCGACAGGAAGCCGAGGAAGATGTCGCCGCCAACAGCCTTGGCCAGATGCATGACCGGCATGTTGCCGCCACCGATCAGCTTGCCGCCAACCTGACCACCTTCGAAGAAGGCCGGGTTGGTGCCGACGATGGTGATCGCTGCGGCGCCAAGAACCATGGTGACGAGGAAGAACAGACCGATGAAGCCAGTCGCGTAGAACACCGACTTGCGGGCTTCCTTGGCATTCGGCACGGTGAAGAAGCGCATCATGATGTGCGGCAGACCAGCCGTACCGAAGAGCAGACCGAGCGACAGCGAGAAGGCGGAAATCGGATCAGCCATCAGCGAACCCGGAGACATCATCTTTTCGCCCAACTTGTGCGACTCGATGGCCTTGGTGAACAGATTGTCGAGCGACCAGCCGAATTGCGCCAGGGTCAGCAGCATCAGCGTGATACCACCGCCGAGCAGCAGGCAGGCCTTGATGATCTGCACCCAGGTCGTTGCGGTCATGCCGCCGAAGGTGACGTACACCATCATCAGGATTCCAACGACAGCCACCGCCGTGTTGTACTCCAGACCGAACAGCAGCTGGATCAACTGGCCGGCACCAACCATCTGGACGATCAGGTAGAAGCAGACCACAGTCAGCGAACCGATGGCCGCAAAGGTACGGATGCGGTTCTGGTCAAGGCGGTAGGAAGCGATATCGGCAAAGGTGAATTTACCGAGGTTGCGCAGGCGTTCCGCCATCAGGAACAGGATGATCGGCCAGCCGATGAAGAAGCAGACGGCGTAGATGAAACCGTCGTAGCCCTTGAAGTAAACCATCGAGGTCAGACCGAGCAGGGTCGCCGCCGACATGTAGTCACCGGCAATGGCCAAACCGTTCTGGAAGCCGGTGATGCCGCCACCAGCCGTATAGAAGTCGGCCGTCGTCTTGGTCTTGCCGGCCGCCCACTTGGTGATGCCCAGCGTGGCCAGCACGAAAATCATGAACATGGCGATGGCGCTGAAATTGACCGGCTGTTTCTCGACGCCTTCGATGGCGCCACCGGCTGCAAAGACGGCAAACGAGACAGCCAGCAGGCTGCCGGCGATCAGTGCGGTAAGGGAACGCTTCATTTGCTGGCCTCCTTCAGCACTTCTTCGGTAATGCTGTCGAATTCGCCGTTGGCACGGCTGACGTAAACACCCGTCAGCAACCAGCCACCGATGATGAACAGCGCGGCGATCGGCCAGCCGATGGTGATGACGCTGCCTTCACTGATTTTTGCTGCGAAGAGTTGCGGCTGCGTGGAGACGAAGAACATGAAGGTGTAGTAAGGCACCAGCACGACCAGCGACAGAATGATGGCGAAGCGGGTGCGCTTGCCGACCAGTTCGGCGAATCGCGGATTGCTCCGAATCTTCACCTGGATATTGGGTTGTGACATAAAACCTCCTAAAAACCCCGTGGTTTTCTACAAAAATGTTTTGCTGTTCTCTTTGTTCTGTATTGGCTGCCGGGTCGTCTCAAAACATCGAAATCGCCCGGCAGTCCGGCTTACATGTTTGGATAGTTCGGCCCGCCCCCGCCTTCCGGCACCGTCCAGTTGATGTTCTGGGTCGGGTCCTTGATGTCGCAGGTTTTGCAATGCAGGCAGTTCTGGCCGTTGATCTGCAGCCGCGGCTTGCCTTCTTCCTCACCGAGGATTTCGTACACACCGGCCGGGCAGTAACGCGTTTCCGGCGCGCCGTATTTGGCGTAGTTCACGCTGATGGCAACGCTTTCATCCTTCAGGCGCAGGTGCGTCTGCTGGTTTTCCTCGTGGTTGGTGGCCGAAAGGAAGACCGATGACAGGCGGTCAAACGTGAGTTGGCCATCCGGCTTCGGGTAGGCAATCTTCGGGTAGGCGTTCTTGTCACCCAACTGGCTGTGGTCGTCGTGGTGATGCATGGTCCACGGTGCCTTGCCCTTGAAGACATAGGTATCGATCGCACCGTAAGCGAGCGCCCCGAACAGGCCCCACTTGAAGGCCGGGCGGATGTTGCGAACCTTGTACAGCTCGTCCCACAGCCACGACTTCTTGATCTGCTCGGCGTACTCGGTAGCTTCGGACCCGGCATTTTCCTTGGCCAGATGCTCGAAGACTGCTTCGGCCGCAACCATGCCCGACTTCATCGCCATGTGCGTGCCCTTGATCTTCGGCACGTTGAGGAAACCGGCGGTATCACCAATCAGCAGGCCGCCCGGGAAGGTCAGCTTGGGCACCGATTGGTAGCCGCCTTCGGACAGTGCACGAGCGCCGTAAGAGATACGGCGTGCACCTTCGAAGAAACCACGAATGGCCGGATGCGTCTTGTAACGCTGGAATTCCTCGTAGGGCGACAGCCATGGATTCTTGTAATCGAGGCCGACGACCATACCAATGGACACCAGGTTGTTTTCCAGGTGATAGAGGAAAGAGCCGCCGTAGGTGTCGGAGGCCAGTGGCCAGCCCACGGAGTGCACGATTAGACCCGGCTGATGTTTGGCCGGATCGATTTCCCACAGCTCCTTGATGCCGATGCCGTAGGTTTGCGGATCGACGCCATCGCGCAGATTGAACTGACTGAACAAACCCTTGGTCAGCGAACCGCGGCAACCTTCAGCAAAAATCGTCTGTCTGGCATGCAGTTCCATGCCCGGCTGGAAGTTATGGCCGGGCTGGCCATCCTTGCCGATGCCGAGGTCGCCGGTGGCGACGCCCTTGACCGAACCATCCTCGTGGTAAAGCACCTCCGCGGCGGCAAAGCCGGGGTAGATCTCGACCCCCAGTGCCTCGGCCTGCTCACCCAGCCAGCGGGCCAGGTTGCCCAGGCTGATGATGTAGTTGCCGTGGTTGCCCATCTGCGGCGGCGTTGGCAGCTTGTAGGAGCCGGTTTCGGTCAGGAACAGCAGGCGGTCTTCGCCGGCAGGCGTGTTCAGCGGCGCGCCGCGTTCCTGCCAGTCGGGAAAGAGCTCGGCCAGGGCATGCGGCTCGAGTACGGCGCCGGACAGGATGTGGGCACCGATTTCGGAACCCTTTTCCAGCAGGCAAACCGAGACTTCCTTGCCGCTCTGCTCGGCCAGCTGCTTGATGCGGATCGCCGAAGACAGCCCCGAAGGGCCGCCGCCGACAATCACGACATCGTATTCCATCGCATCACGATCGGTGCGCATGGTCATGATCAGAACAGGGCTTCAGGCAAAGCGAACACCGACTCGGCGCCACCGGTGATTTCGGCGGCGTAAGCAGCGGCGAACGGCAGCTGGTGGGCGGCGAAGTAGGTTGCCGTGGCCAGCTTGGCCTTGTAGAAGTCGTCGGTGCTGCCTTCGGCAATGTGCTTGACGGCAATCGCCGCCGACTTGGCCATCAGCCAGCCACCAACCACGATGCCGGTCTGCTTGAGGAAAGGCACCGAACCGGCATGAACCGCCTGCGGATTGCTCTCGTAGTTGGCGAGAATCCAGTCCGTCACGGTCTGCTGCGCGGCAATAGCCGTCTTCAGATTGGCAGCAATGCCAGCCAGTTGGGAATCACCAGCAATTTCCTCGGCCGTGGCCGTCATTTCGGCGATCAGCGCCTTCATGGCAGCGCCCGGCACCTTTTCGCGAGCCAGCTTGCGGCCGACCAGGTCGTTGGCCTGAATCGCCGTCGTACCTTCATAGATGGTCGTGATGCGCGAATCGCGGTAGTACTGGGCGGCACCGGTTTCTTCGACGAAGCCGACACCACCGAAAACCTGCAGCGCAGTCGAGGAAAGCTCAACGCCTTGCTCCGTGCTCCAGCCCTTGACGACCGGTGTCAGCAGATCAACGCGGGACTGGGCGGCGGCATCGCCGGCATGGGCGCGGTCGATGTTGGCAGCCGCGTAATAAGCCAGCGTGCGCATCGCTTCGGTACGCGATTTGACGTCCATCAGCATGCGGCGGACATCCGGGTGATGCAGGATGGTCTTCTTCTCGTTCGACGTGTCGCCAATGATCTTGCCCTGAACGCGCTCGCGGGCGTACCACAGGGCGTGCTGGTAGGCACGCTCGGCGATGCCGACGCCTTCCAGACCCACGTTGACTCGGGCATGGTTCATCATCGTGAACATGTAGCCGATGCCCTTGTTCTCGTCGCCGATCAGGTAGCCGACAGCGCCTTCATTCTCGCCGTAGGACATGACGGCGGTCGGGCTGCCGTGGATGCCCAGCTTGTGTTCGATCGAGGCGCAGATCAGATCGTTGCGCTTGCCCAGCGAGCCGTCGGCATTGACCAGGAACTTCGGCACGAGGAACAGGGAAATGCCCTTCAGTCCCGGCGGTGCATCCGGCAGGCGTGCCAGCACGAGGTGAATGATGTTCTCGGCGACGTCATGCTCGCCCCAGGTGATGAAAATCTTGGTGCCGCTGACCAGATAGCTGCCGTCGCCGACGGCCTTGGCCTTGGAGGAGATGGCGGCCAGATCGGAACCGGCATTCGGCTCGGTCAGGTTCATCGTGCCGGTCCACGTGCCTTCGATCATCTTCGGCAGGTAGATCTGCTTGAGTTCGTCGGACGCGTGGTGAGCGATGGCTTCGATGGCGCCGCCGGTCAGCATCGGGCACAGGCCGAAGGCCATGTTGGCGCCCTTCCACATTTCGTTGACAGCCATCGAGACGACAGCCGGCAAACCCTGGCCACCGTATTCCGGATCAAACGGCATGGAATTCCAGCCGGTTTCGGCAAACAGCTTGTAGGCTTCCTTGAAACCGGGCGCTGTGGTGACGACGCCGTCCTTGCAGACATGACCAACCCGGTCACCGACCTGGTTGATCGGGTCGAGCACGCCGGTAGCAAACTTGGAGGCTTCGTCGAGGATGGACTCGACGAGTTCAACAGAACACTCCTCGTTGCCGGGCAAGGCGCAGATATCTTCCAGGCCGGCCACTTCGTTGAGGACGAACTGCATGTCGCGAATCGGGGCGATATAGGTACTCATGGGGTTTCCTTTGTGTGGATGCTCATTAGTCGCCAGCAAAAACGGCTGGCGACCAGGCGCTAATGGTTACTCGATGGCCAGCGCGGAGTTCGCATGCTGGCGCAGCACGTATTTCTGGATCTTGCCGGTTGAAGTTTTGGGCAGTTCGCCAAAGACGACCTGCTTGGGCACCTTGAAGCGGGCCAGGTGAGCACGGCAGTGCTCAATGATTTCGGCTTCAGTGCACTTGGCATCGACCTTCAGTTCGATGAAGGCAGCGGGCACCTCGCCCCACTTTTCGTCGGGTTTGGCAACAACTGCAGCAGCAATGACAGCGGGATGACGGTATAGCACGTCCTCGACTTCCAGCGAGGAAATGTTCTCGCCGCCGGAAATGATCACGTCCTTGGATCTATCCTTGATCTTGACGTAGCCATCGCTATGGACGACTGCCAGGTCACCAGTGTGGAACCAGCCGCCAGCGAAGGATTCCTCGGTCGCCTTCGGGTTCTTCAGGTAGCCCTTCATGACCAGATTGCCACGGAACATGATTTCGCCCATCGTTTCACCATCCCAGGGCACCGGCTCCATGGAGACCGGATCGAGGACGGCAATGGCTTCTTGCATGTGGTAGCGCACACCTTGACGACCGTTGCGGGCCGCCTGCAGGTCGATCGGCAGCTTGTCCCATTCCGGCTGCTTGGCACAGACAGAGGCCGGGCCGTAAGTTTCAGTCAGGCCATAGACATGGGTGATGTTGAAGCCCATGCGCTGGGCGCCTTCGATGATGGCGGCCGGAGGTGCGGCGCCGGCAATCAGGCCATTGACCGAGTGCTCGATGCCTTCGCGCAGGGTTTCCGGGGCGTTGATCATCATCCCGTACACAATCGGCGCACCGCACATGTGGCTGACCTTGTGCTCCTTGATCAGACCGAAGATCAGGGCCGGATCGACACGACGCAGGCAAACGCTGGTCCCGGCGTTGGCGGCCAGCGTCCAGGGGAAGCACCAGCCGTTGCAGTGGAACATGGGCAGCGTCCACAGGTAGACGGAATGCGGCGGCATACCCCAGGAAATGATGTTGGAAGCCGAATTCAGGTAGGCACCGCGATGGTGATAAACGACACCCTTCGGATTGCCGGTCGTACCCGAGGTGTAATTCAGCGCGATGGCTTCCCACTCGTCTTCCGGCAATTGCCAGGCAAAGTCAGGCTCGCCTTCGTTGAGGAAGGCTTCATAGGTCTTTTCGCCCAGGGATTCGCCTTCGGTGTAGTCCGGATCCAGACTGTCGATGACGATGGGCTTCGGCCCTTCGAGCAATTCCAGTGCGCCCTTCACCACCTTGGAAAACTCCGGATCGGTGATCAGCACCTTGGCTTCGCCGTGGGTCAGCATGAAGGCGATGGCCTCGGCGTCGAGACGGGTATTCAGCGTATTGAGCACAGCGCCGATCATCGGGATGCCGAAGTGGCACTCGAACATCGAGGCCGTGTTGGGCAACATCACGGCGACGGTATCGCCCTTGCCGATGCCGCGGTTCCTCAGCGCCGATGCGAGTTGGCGGGCGCGGTCGTAGCTTTCCTTCCAGGTGTACTGGCGAGCACCCTGAATGACCGAAATGCGTTTTGGATAGATGAAGGCCGAGCGTTCGATGAACGTCAGCGGGGACAGCGGTACATAGTTGGCCGGATTGCGATCCAGGCCGACGGAATATGGGCTAACCATTGTGAATCTCCTCACGTTTCTTGCCGAATGTGCTGTTCTCGCTGGGGGCAAGTCTTTTATATTTTTCGTGAGAATCGCAAAACACTCTTGCGCAACTATTGGCAGAATGTAACGAATCGTTACATCGCGAAGTCTGCCGATCAGCCTGAACTAGAATCGCCCGATGCTTCTGGAAAACGCCTCTTCAACCACCACCCCGCGGCACGAAATGTTGCAGGCCGGGCTGGACCTGCTCGACCAGGGCATTACCGTGTTCGATGCCGATCTGCGCCTGGTCGCCTGGAACCGCAACTTCCTGAAGCTGCTGGAATTTCCGGACAACCTGGCCTTCATCGGCGCCCCTTTCGAGGGCTTCATCCGCTACAACGCCGAGCGCGGCGAGTATGGCCCCGGCGATATCGAGTCCCAGATCGCCGAGCGCGTGACGGCAGCCCGGAATTTCACGCCGCACCTCACCGAACGCCAGCGTCCGAATGGCCGGGTTCTGCTGCTGCGTGGCGAACCACTGATGCACAAGGGTTTCGTCACCCTGTACAGCGATGTCACCGAACAGCGATACATCGAGCACCTGACCGAACACCAGAACATTCAGCTCGAAGAGCGCGTTCGCCGGCGGACTGCCCAGCTCGAAAACGCCAATGCCAACCTGCGCCTGGCCAACGAAGACAAGGAACGGATTGCCGCTGCGCTGGGCCGCAGCGAGGCCCGCCTGCGCCTGATCAACGACACCATTCCCATCCTGATCGGCTACGTCGACCAGCACGAGGTCTACCAGTACGCCAACAAGGGTTACTCGGACTGGTACGGCCACCCGGAAGGTACAGTCACCGGCCGCGCCGTGCTCGATGTGATCGGGCCTCAGGTCTATGGCCAGGTTCGCGACTCCGTTCGACGGGCGCTGGCCGGACAGCAGGTGACTTACGAGTACCAGATGGAACGGCTGGGGAAAACGGTCTTCGCCCGCAGCACCCTGGTTCCCGAAATCAGCGCCGACGGCAAACCCTTGGGCTTTTTCGTCTTCTCGCACGAAATCACCGAGCAGAAGCAGATGCAGGCGGCACTGGTCCAGGCCCAGAAAATGGAAGCCATCGGCCAGTTGACCGGCGGCCTGGCCCACGATTTCAACAACCTGCTGACCGTCATCATCGGCAATCTGGCCGCCTTGCAGGATCATCGCCCGGACGACGCTGCGATCAACGAATTTGTTGATCCTGCCCTGCAATCGGCCCGGCGTGGCGTGCAACTGATCAAGCGCCTGCTCACCTTCTCGCGGCAGCAACCGCTGGAACCACAGGCCGTCGACATCGGCCACCTGATCGGCAGCCTGGCCAAGCTGGTCCGCCGCTCGCTGCCGGAATCAATTGCTGTTTCGACCGACCTGGCGGGTGCTTCGACCCACGCGCTGGTCGATCCGGGGCAACTGGAAAGCGCCCTGCTCAACTTCGCGCTGAATGCGCGTGATGCCATGCCCGACGGTGGCCGCTTGCACATCGCGGCGCGCGCCGTCGAACTATCGACCGATGCGGCAGCCTTCGATGTGCCACCCGGCCATTACGTGCTGATCGAAGTCGCTGACAACGGCTGCGGGATGGATGCGGCAACGCTCTCAAGGGCCTGTGAACCCTTCTTCACGACCAAGCGCTTCGGTCTGGGCAGCGGCCTCGGGCTGGCCATGGCCTACGGTTTCGCCAAACAGTCCGGCGGCGGCATTTCGATCCAGAGCCAGCCCGACCAGGGAACCTCGGTGCTGATGGTGCTGCCGCTGGCGGCGCCCGAACCGGAGGTCGACCTGCCGGGCGAAGAAGCGGCCCTGCCCCATGGCGGCGAACTGGTCCTGCTCGTCGAAGATGAGCCTAACGTCCGCCGCGTCGTCCGGCAGCAACTGATCGACCTGGGTTATCCGGTCATCGAGGCGGAGGATGGGGCCCAGGCCATCGCCATGATTGATCAGATCCACGACATCGCCGTCGTTGTCAGCGATGTCATCATGCCTGGCGGCATCAATGGCCGCCAGCTTGCGGAAATCACCCTGAGCCGTCGCCCGGAAATGCGCATCGTGCTGATGAGCGGCTACACCGATGAAGCCGAAGGCGATGGCGCCAACGATCTGCCGATACTGGCCAAACCCTTCGACCGCCAGGATCTGGCTCGCGCCCTGAAAAGCGCACACCGAGGCAAACCATGAAAGATAACGAATCCGCCAAGCTGATTGCCATCGTTGAGGATGACCCTGATGTCGCCAAGATCATCGAGCAGGTGCTCGCCGATTTCGGTTTCCGCACCGTATGGTGCCGCAGCGCCGGCGACCTGCTGCGCCGTCTGCGCAGCCTGGCCCCGGACCTGTGCATCATCGACCTCGGCCTGCCTGACATGGATGGCATCGAAGCCATGCAGCGCGTCCGCGCCCAGTCGGGCTGCGGCATCCTGATTCTGACCGGACGCGCCCACGTCAGCGATCGCGTCATGGGCCTCGAGCTTGGTGCCGACGACTACGTCCTGAAACCTTTCGAACCGCGCGAACTGGTCGCCCGGGTGCGCAGCATCGTGCGCCGGCGAGAGAGTACCGAAACACCTGCCCGGCAGATTGCCGAGTTTGCTGGCTGGCGCTTCAACCTGAGCAACAACCGACTGACCTCTCCAAGCGGCGACGAACATACGCTCAGCACTGCCGAATCGGAATTACTGAAAATTTTCGTCAGCCATCCGAACCGCATCCTGCAACGCGAAAAACTGATGGGGTCACGTGATCTGGTGCCGACCGACCGCGCCATCGACGTCCGCATTTCGCGTCTGCGCCGCAAGCTCGAACCCGATCCGCAAAGCCCGGCCTTCTTGAAGACAGTCTACGGTGCCGGCTATCTCTTCCTGGCCACGGTCACGTGGTCTGGCGAGCCTGACTCTGGCCAGCACTGACCAAGCACGACGATCACTCCCACCATTTTTTCGCTCACCCTGCGCTCGACAATGTATTGACGATTTTGTGTTTTCTGATACATTTACCCAAATCGTTCAAACATTAGCTTAACGAAGCATTAACTTCGCAGACAGACCTGTGTAGTCTTGCTCGTGCCACTAAACTGGATAGCAAAGACACAGTCAGCCACAGCGGCGATGGGACGAGATTCATCCCAAGAAAAGCTCGCTTTAGTGTTCATTGATTGATCGGCCACGCTGGAAATCAGGGCGGTCGCTCTCGGATTTGAGTTGGATGCGCAATAACGGTGCGATAAGCGGCAAGGAGATTGAAATCCGGGATGATCAACTGATCATTTCCCGGACGGACAATCAAGGCCATATCGTTTACGTCAACGCGGATTTCGTCGAGATCAGCGGCTTCTCCGAAGAAGAACTGATCGGCCAACCACACAATATGGTTCGGCACCCGGATATGCCATCGGAAGTTTTCGCCGACCTGTGGCGAGACCTCAAGGCGGGACGTCCCTGGATTGGCCTGATCAAGAATCGCAACAAGAATGGCGACGCCTACTGGGTCGAAGCCCATGTCTCACCGATCTGGGACAAGGACAAGATCTCAGGCTACATGTCCATGCGCCGGAAGGCCTCCAGAACCGACATTCTGTTGGCCGAACAGAACTATGCGGCAATGCAGAAGCGTACTGACAGCTCACTCGTTTTTGAGCACGGCAGCGCAAGTCAGCACAAGCGTTGGGGATCATTGCGCAATGCCTTCAGCAACGCCCCGCTGGCGATCAAATTCATCGTGGCGTCGCTGGCTGCGGCGGCACTGGTTCTTGGCCTGACTGCTTATTTCCTCGCCAGCCATGTTTCCCGCACCCTGGACGAAAATGCCCGCCATCAATTGACGCACGATGTGAGCCTGCTCCGCGCTGCAGTTTCGGCACGTGTCGAGGGTGCCAATATCGAAGCCGTTGAATACTCGAAAGTACTCTCCAAGCGTGTCTACGACGCCATCGGGGGGCAGAGGAAAGCCAGCCGCGAAGCTCTCGAAGCGATGATCGTGAAAATGAGTGATTCGCCCGGCAATCCGATTGATGTTTTCCTGCACGACTTGCGCGGCGTCGGCACCATCTTCATCCTGACCCCCGAAGGTTTCCAGCGCCGGATGACAACGGCGGTTGACGATAATGGCGCCTCTCCCGTCGGCTCCTATCTCGCCACCGACCACCCCGCCTTCCTGCTGCTGACTGCCGGCCAGACTTTTGTCGGCCCGGCCCGGGTATTTGGTCGCCAGTATGTCACCCGCTACACCCCGATACTCGATGCGCAAGGAGGCGTGGTTGGCGCTACTGTGATCGGCATCGACGTTGGTGAACAACTGGATACCCTGAAACGGCAAATGCGTTCCATGCAGGTTGGCGAAACCGGCTACTACTACATCGTTGATAGCACGCCAGGCCCAAATTTCGGTTCGCTGATTCTCCACCCGTACAAGGAAGGACAAAACCTTGCCAATTTCCGGATGGAGAACGGCCAGGGCCTGATCGACGAAATGGCCAAAATCGGCACTGGCGCAATTTCCTACAGCTGGAAGAATGAAGAAGCAGGCGAAACCGCTGCCCGCAAGAAACTGGTCATTTTCGAAACGCTGGATGACCCCAAATGGATAGTCGCCGGCGGAACTTCTGTGGACGAGTTCACCGCCTTGTCCGACCGCATCGTCTGGCTGGTCATTGCCGGTGGACTGGCAATGGCGACTGCCATTTTCGTCATCATCCAGATCCTGGTCCGCAAGTTGATTCTCAACCCGCTCAACAGCCAGGTACTGCCGACATTTCATGCCATTTCGGCCGGCAAGTTCGATACCCAGCTAGATGTCCGTGGCAATGATGAGATGGCACAGGTCATCCAGGGGCTGGAATCCCTGCGCAACCGCCTCGCCTTCAATAACGAACGTGAGCGCACACTCTCAGCCATGCGCGAGCTTGCCCGTCAGGAAGCAGAAGCCCTTGCCCGGGCCCGCGCCGAATTCCTGGCCAACATGAGCCACGAGATTCGCACGCCGCTGAATGCTGTGATCGGGCTGGCCTATCTGCTACTGCAGAACAAACTGGGCGAACGCGAGATGGAGTACGCGAAACGGATCGAAGGCGCCGGAAAACTGCTCCTCGCCATCGTCAATGACGTGCTCGATTTTTCGAAAATAGATGCCGGGCGCATGCAGCTCGAAGAAGCCTCCTTCCGCCTTGACGACCTGCTCGACAATCTGTCGAGCCTGGTTCGCAACCGGGTTCATGAGAAGAATCTGGTCCTCGAATACGTCGTTGCCCCCGACACACCGCAGAACCTGCGGGGCGATGCCTTGCGTCTGTCGCAAATCCTGATCAACCTGGTCAGCAATGCGATCAAGTTCACCGCCGAGGGATCGATCACGGTATTCGTCAATGCCGCCCCCCCGGAGGATGGCCGCGCCGAACTTGAGTTTCGCATCAGTGATACCGGGATCGGCATGTCGGCTGAACAACTGGAAAACCTGTTCCGCGCTTTTTCCCAGGCGGACAGTTCAGTTACCCGGAAATTTGGTGGCACCGGGCTCGGCCTGGTCATCAGCAAACGTCTGATCGAGATGATGGGTGGCTCCATTCAGGTCGAGAGCACCCCCAAAGCCGGCTCCACCTTCTCCTTCCGGGTTTGCCTGGGCATCGACGATGCGCCTGCCGAAACAGTCAGAAAAACAAGCCCCCACGTACTGGTTGTTGACGACAACGACCTGGCAAGAGCCGTTCTCGGCAGCCTCCTGAAAAAACATGGCTGTACCGTCGTCACCGCCGACTCGGGCGAGGCCGCCCTGGCTGCGCTCCATGACCCGAGAGCACTCCCGTTCGAATACATCATGGTCGATCTGAACATGCCGGACATGGACGGTCTGGCCTTGGCGCACCACATTCGCTCGGAAAGAGGGCAATCCACCAAACTGGTCATGGTTACCGGTGAGAATGTGCATGCCTCGCGCTATCGCCATGCGCTGGGCGACTTTGACGCCATTGTCGAAAAACCGGTGACTGCCGCCCGAATCGGCGAAGTGCTGACCCAGCTTGAGGGCAATTCGCTGCCCCGCCCACCGGCCGCTCCAACCCAGGCACCGGCAGCACCGCTCTCCGGCTTACGCATCCTGGTGGCAGAAGATGTACCGACCAATCAGTTGATCATGCGCGACCTGCTCGAGTCACTGGGCGCCACTGTCGAGATGGCCGACAATGGCGAACTGGCCATCCAGCAGCTTGCCGCAGCAGGCGATAACGTCGACCTGATCCTGATGGATATCCAGATGCCGGAAATGGACGGCCTCGAAGCAACGCGCCGCATCCGGGCCGGACAGCAACGGGCCGATATTCCGATTATTGCGCTGACCGCCCATGCCCTAGAAGAAGAACGGCAACGTGCCACCGCCTCGGGAATGAATGATTTCCTGACCAAACCGATCGAACCAGCCAACCTGATCGCCGTGATCCAGCGCTGGCGGCCGGCACCGCCGAGCATCGAGGTGCCTGCTCCCACAGCGCCCCAGGCGACGATTCGCACCAGTATCCCGGAGATTCCGGGCATAGACACTGAACGCGGTCTGCAGCGCATGCTCAACAAGGCCGCGCTGTATGAGAAAGTCTTGCGCGACTTTCACTCCCGCTTTACCGGTGAGAGTGATCGCATTCGCGCCGCCCTGACCGCTGCAGACACCAATACGGCAGCCCGGAGCGCGCACAGCCTGAAGGGTACCGGCGGCATGATAGGCGCCAACACGCTGGCCGCCATTGCAGCGGATCTGGAACAGGCCATCATCGCCACCAGCCCGGAAACGCCCGCGCATCTGGAGCGCTTCGAGAAGGAACTGAACCAGGTGCTGGCCGGTATCAAATCGGCATTCGATATCGCCTGATTCGAGTCCCTCTCGCCAAGTCATTCACAGCAAAGAAAAAGGGGCTGATTTTCAGCCCCTTTTTGCGCACCGCTGCCATCCCGAGGGGTATCCCCCGGAGCGACAGGATTACTCGTCTTCGTCTTGCAGCTGGAACTTGCTCGCCAATTGCTGCTGGATGTTCGGCGGGACGGCGGCGTAACGCGAAAACTCGATGGTGTAGCTGCCCTGGCCGCCGGTCAGCGACTTCAGGCGTGACTGGTAGTCGTTCAGTTCGGCCAGCGGCACTTCGCCACTGATCGCTGCCAAGCCGTGACCACGGCCATCGGTGCCGGTGATGTGGCCACGACGCCCCGAGAGGTCGCCGGTCAGATCGCCAATCGCGCTCTCCGGAACAAGTATCTCGATATTGACGATCGGCTCAAGCACGATCGGCTTGGCTGAACGAATGGCTTCGATAACCGCCTTGCGTCCGGCCACCACGAAGGCGACTTCCTTGCCATCGACGGCATGGGTCTTGCCATCGAAAACCGTCACTTTCAGGTCATCGACAGCATAACCGGCGACCACACCGCCCTCGAGGCCCTGACGAACGCCCTTTTCGACAGCCGCCATGAACACACCGGGAATAACGCCGCCCTTGACCGCATCGACGAATTCAAAGCCTTCGCCACGAGCTTTCGGCTCGATGCGCAGATGCACTTCGCCAAACTGCCCGGCACCACCCGACTGCTTCTTGTGACGGTACATCGCCTCGGCGGAACCGGTAATGGTCTCGCAGTAGGGAATGCGCGGCGGCTTGGTATCGACTTCCAGCTTGTACTGGCCAGACATGCGCGCCAGCTTGGCTTTCAGGTGGATTTCGCCCAGACCGCGGATGACTGTTTCGTTGCTGGTCGGATGACGCTCGACGACGAAGGTCGGATCTTCCATGGCCAGTTTGCCCAGCGTTTCGAACAGACGCTGCTCGTCCCCCTTCTTCTTGGTCTCGACCGCCAGGCCAGCCATCGGTTTCGGGAATTCGAGCGGCACCAGATGGATATGATCCTCATCGTGCGAGTCATGCAGCACACAGTCGAAATCGATTTCATCGACCTTGGCGATGGCACCGATGTCACCCGGCAGCAACTCGTCGACCTCGACGCTGTCCTTGCCCTGCAACTGGTAAAGATGCGCCACCTTGAACGGACGCTTGCTGTCGCCGACGAACAGTTGCATGTCCTTCTTCATCGTGCCCTGATGGACACGGAAGACGCCAATCTTGCCCATGTACGGGTCGGCCACGATCTTGAAGACGTGGGCCAGCACGTGCTTGCCGGCATCCGGTTCGGCGTGGAACGGCTCGGTCACATCGCCTGGCTCGCCCTTGTAGAACGGCGGCGGGTTGCCTTCAGCCGGGTTCGGCGCCAGCGAGGCCAGCACATGCAGCAGTTCCTTGATACCGGCGCCAGTCTTGGCCGATGTGAACAGGATGGGGATAAGGTGTCCTTCGCGCAATGCCTTCTCGAACGGTGCATGCAAGGCAGCCACGCTAGGATCGGCACCATCTTCGAGGTATTGGGCAAGGAGGTCCTCGTCTTCCTCGACGATCTGGTCGATCAGCGCGCGGTGAGCCGCAGCAACGGATTCGAAGTCGGCATCGCCAGCCTCATGCTCCAGCACTTCGACCACATCTGCCGCACCATGGGCCGGCAGATCGAGCAGCATGCACTGCTTGCCGAAACGCTCGCGGATATCAGCAACCAGGCCGGGCAGATCGAGATTGTCGGCATCGATCTTGTTGATGACGATCATCCGACACAGCTTGCGGTCGGCGGCGTAACGCATCATGCGTTCGGTCATCAGCTCGATGCCGGTCTGGGCATTGATCACGACCAGGGCCGTATCGACACCGGCCAGGGCTGCGATGGCCTGACCGGAAAAATCCGGGTAGCCCGGAGTGTCGATCAGATGGACGTGCGTGTCTTCATAGCCAAAATTGACGACGGAAGAAGTCAGGGAATGGCCTGCTTCCTTTTCCTGTGCATCGAAGTCGGTGACGGTGCTGCCCTTGTCGACGCTGCCCTTGGCGGCAATCGCGCCGGTGGCAAAAAGCAAGGCCTCGGCCAGGCTGGTCTTGCCGACGGCACCATGACCGACCAGCGCTACAGAACGAAGGGACTCGGTGTTGTACTTGGACATCTTCTTCTCCCTGAACAAATAAAATCTGCGGTTAATCAGCGGTTCTTGGCCGCTTCAACCATTTCGGCAACCATCTTGTCGGCAAAGTACGGCCCCAGCCCCATGATCAGGCCAGTTGCCAACGCCACCAGGGCGAGACCAACAATCAATTGAATCGCCGGGCGACGAAATTCGGGACCGCGGCTCAACGCAAACCAGACCGGCCCGATTACCGGCACCAGCAGGACAGGCAAGCCGGTCTTCAGGCCAAAGCTGAAGGCCGCCGGCACCGTACCGATGTAGCCAACCAGCAAGAGCAGGCCGCCACCCGCCAGCGACAAGGTCGATGCGATGGCAAAGGCGATAAATCCCCAATCCATTATTTCTTCACTTTCTTCGGACGCTCCCAGCCCGGTAGCGTCATCTGCTTGGCACGCGATACCGTCAAGGCGTCAGGCGGCGCATCCTTGGTCAGCGTGGTCCCTGCCCCCAGCGTCGCACCGCGACCAACGGTGACCGGTGCGACCAGTTGAGTATCGGAACCGATGAATACATCGTCCTCGATGATGGTCTTGAATTTGTTGGCGCCATCGTAGTTGCAGGTGATGGTACCGGCCCCGACATTGACCCGCTGGCCGATCTCGGCATCGCCAATGTAGGCCAGATGATTGGCTTTGGACTGGGCGCCGATGGTGCTCTTCTTGACCTCGACGAAGTTGCCGATATGCACTTCCGGGCCAAGCTCGGTGCCCGGCCGCAGGCGAGCGTAGGGGCCGAGTACGCCATCGGGACCAATCACAGCGTCCTCGAAGTGGCAGAAAGCGGCGATGCGCGTACCAGCCCCCACCTTGACGTTCTTCAGCACACAGTAAGGGCCGACCTCGACTGCATCGTCCAGTTCGACCTTGCCTTCAAAAACGCAACCGACGTCGATCGCCACATCACGACCATGCATCAGCGTACCGCGGATATCGATACGGGCCGGATCGGCAAGACGCACCCCCGCAACCAGCAGTTCCCCCGCCAGATTGAGCTGGTGCTGGCGCTCCAGTTCCGCCAACTGGACCTTGCTGTTTACGCCCAGCACTTCCCATTCGCCTTCCGGTTGCGCCGTCCGCACCGGCATGCCTTCGGCCACCGCCAGTGCGATGATATCGGTCAGGTAATACTCGCCTTGGGCATTGTCATTCTTCAGCTTGCCCAGCCAGTCGGCCAGACGCGCGGTGGGCACGGCCATGATGCCGGTATTGACCTCGCGGATCAGCTTTTCCTCAGCCGTCGCATCCTTTTCCTCGACGATGCGCACAACGTTGCCTGCCGCATCGCGGACGATACGGCCATACCCGGTCGGATTGCCCAGATCGACGGTCAGCACCGACAAGGCATCCTTGCCCGCCTGCAGCAGACGCTTCAATGTTGCTACGGTGGTCAGGGGCACATCACCGTAAAGCACCAGTGTCTGGGCAGCATTACCGAGCTCCGACAGCGCTTGCGCCACTGCATGGCCGGTACCCAGTTGCTGCGCCTGCTCTGCCCAGGCGATATCCGCTGCAGCCAGCGTCGAGCGAACCACTTCGCCCCCATGTCCGTAAACCACAATCAGCTTTTCCGGTGACAGGAGGCGCGCAGTATCGATCACATGTTGGGCCAGTGGCTTGCCGGCAATCGGGTGCAACACTTTGGGGAGGTTGGAATGCATGCGCTTGCCTTGGCCGGCAGCGAGAATGACGATGTTCATGTTTTTTCTTCGGGTAAAGGCCGGTTAAATCCGGCGAGTTTCATGCGATCTTCTTCTGTTCCTGTCCGCCGAGGATATCGCCCAGCACCGCCTTGCCGCGGGCCGAAACAAACCAGTGCAGAACGTTCTTGTCGTTGATCCGGGTTTCGATGACGCCCAACGCCTTCATGACTGTCAGTCGCTGACTGACAAAGTCCCTGGCCAGCCCGGTGCTGTCGCAGATGGCAGCGAGATTGCCGTAAACGAAGCTCTCTTCGGACAAAGCCCGGAGAATTTCTACGTCATTGTAGGAAAGCACTTCCTTGGGATCAGGCTCCACTGCCTTGACTGGCTCCGCCTCAAGCTTGGGCTGAACCATGATCGGCTCGTCGCGCCGCTGTTGCTTGATCTGGCCAACATCGCGGCGAACCTGATCGATCTGCCCCATCAGCAGTTGCACCATGTTTTCAAACAGTCGGCGCGATGCCACCACGTAGATCAGGCAAAACCCTGCAAAAACGTAGAAATCGATCGGTTTGGTCCGCGCTCCCTCAAGCAGGGTGCTGGAAATCATGTTCAGAAAGAGCGGCACAGTCAGGGCGGCCACGACACCAAAAACGGGATACTTCAGCCAATCGCGGCGGGCCGATTCACCATGGCGGTCAGCCAGAAAATAGTTGGCGGCACCACCCAGAATGCCAGCCACGACCATGATGGCCAGGATGAGCAGCATATGCCCGTCAAGCGCTCCGCTTGGTGTTGTCACCTGCAAGGCAGGTTGCAGCTCAGCCGACATGTTTCCCCCTTGTGATCGTTCGTCATTTTCACACGATTGAGGCGGGCTGTCGAAGCCTGACAGCACTGACGGAGGAAGTTTTCACCAGCCCCGCAACCTGAGCTGAGCACTTTTTCCGGATTGCCGACGCCAAAAGCAAAAACCCCGCAGTCTTTTCAGATGCGGGGTTTTTCAGGACCAGTCTCGATTTAACGCGGCAGCGTCGTCGAGCCCATCAGGAAGGCATCCACTTCACGAGCCGCCTGACGGCCCTCACGGATCGCCCAGACCACCAGCGACTGGCCACGACGCACGTCACCGGCGGCGTAAACCTTGTCAACGTTGGTCTTGTAGCAGCCTTCGCCGTCGGTCGTTGCCTTGGCATTCTGGCGAGCATCCTTCTCGACACCAAATGCATCGAGCAGGCCGCCAACCGGATTGGTAAAGCCCATGGCCAGGAAGGCGTTGTCACACGGCAGTTCGAATTCCGAACCGGCGACTTCGCTCATCTTGCCATCCTTCCAGTCCAGACGAACAGCCTTCAGCGCCTTGACGTTACCCTTGCCATCATCGACAAAGCCCTTGGTCGCGACAGCGAAGTCGCGGCTGCAGCCTTCGTCGTGCGAAGAAGAGGTACGCAGCTTGTACGGCCAGTACGGCCAGGTCAGCGCCTTGTTTTCCTCTTCCGGCGGCATCGGCATCAGTTCGAACTGGGTCACCGAGGCAGCACCATGGCGGTTCGACGTACCGACACAGTCAGAGCCAGTGTCGCCGCCACCGATAACGATGACGTGCTTGCCCTTGACGTTGATCGGGTTGGCCTTGCCCAGCTGGACTTCCTTGTTCTGCGGAATCAGGAATTCCAGCGCAGCGTAGATGCCCTTCAGCTCGCGCCCCGGCACTGGCAGATCGCGCGGTACTTCGGAGCCGGCAGCAAGGATCACTGCATCGAAATCCTTCTTCAGCTGGTCAGCCGAAACGAACTCGGTCGCATCGTTGTTGATGCCGGCTGGGACAGCCTTGTCGCCAACCACAACCTTGGTCTTGAAGGTGACACCTTCAGCTTCCATCTGGGCAACACGACGATCAATGACAGTCTTTTCCAGCTTGAAGTCAGGAATGCCGTAGCCGAGCAGGCCACCGATGCGGTCGCTCTTCTCGAATACCGTCACATCATGGCCAACACGCGCCAGTTGCTGGGCAGCAGCCATACCGGCGGGGCCGGAACCAACGACTGCAACCTTCTTGCCGGTCTTGGATTTCGGTGGCTGCGGCACAACCCAACCCGACTCCCAGCCCTTGTCGATGATGAAATGCTCGATCGACTTGATACCGACCGGCGCAGCGTTGATGCCCAGCGTACAGGCAGCTTCGCAAGGCGCCGGACAGATGCGGCCGGTGAAATCCGGGAAGTTGTTGGTGGAGTGCAGCACATCCAGCGCCTGCTTCCAGTTGCCACGGTAAACCAGGTCATTCCAGTCCGGAATGATGTTGTTCACCGGGCAGCCGTTATTGCAGAACGGAATGCCACAGTCCATGCAGCGTGCGCCCTGAACCTTGGCATCGTCGTCGTTCAGCGTATGCACGAACTCCTTGTAATGCTTCAGGCGTTGTTCAACCGGGTCGTAGCTCTCGTTGAGACGCTCGAACTCCATGAATCCAGTCGGCTTGCCCATTATGCGGCCTCCTTCTGTGCAGCAGCCATCTCGGAGAGGGCGCGCTTGTACTCGTGCGGATAGACTTTGACAAACTTCTCGCGGCAGGCATCCCAGTTGGCCAGGATAGCCTTGGCGGTCGCGCTGCCGGTAAATTCGGCGTGACGAGTCACCAGTTCCTTGAGTTGCGTTTCGTCGGCGATGCCACGGTGCAGGGGCTCACCAGCAGCCTGACGGCTGGCCGGCAACACCTTTTCAAGAGCCACCTGAGCCAGGTTGCAACGATTCTTGAAGCTGCCATCTTCGTCCAGTACGTAGGCAATACCGCCCGACATACCGGCCGCGAAGTTACGTCCGGTCATGCCCAGCACCGCGACCGTTCCACCGGTCATGTATTCGCAGCCATGGTCACCCACGCCTTCGACGACCGCCGATGCCCCGGAATTGCGGACACAGAAGCGCTCGCCACCGACACCTGCCAAATAGGCTTCACCATCGGTCGCACCGTACATGACGGTATTGCCGCAAATGATGTTCTGCTGCGTATCGCCACGGAAATCAGGGCTCGGCTTGATGATCAGACGACCACCCGACAAACCCTTGCCAACGTAGTCGTTACCTTCGCCAGTCAGTTCCAGCGTCACGCCCCGGGCCAGGAAAGCACCGAAGGCCTGGCCGGCAGTACCGGTCAGCTTGACGTGGATCGTGTCATCCGGCAGCCCGTCATTGCCATAGCGGCGGGCGACTTCGCCCGACAGCATGGTGCCGCAGGTACGATTGACGTTGATGATCTTGGTTTCGATCTGGACCTTCTGGCCTTTTTCGAGCGCTGGTTTGGCCTGCTCAATCAACTTGTGATCGAGCGCCTTTTCCAGACCGTGATCCTGAATTTCGGTATGACGACGCGAAACCTCGACCGGCACGTTCGGCTGGTAGAACACCTTTGAGAAGTCCAGACCCTTGGCCTTCCAGTGTTCGATACCGGCACGGGTGTCGAGCAGGTCGGCACGACCGACCAGATCGTCAAACTTGCGAATGCCAAGCTGCGCCATGATTTCGCGAACTTCCTCAGCAACGAAGAAGAAGTAGTTGACCACATGCTCCGGCTGACCGGAGAAGCGCTGACGGAGCACCGGATCCTGGGTGGCAACACCAACCGGGCAGGTATTCAGATGGCACTTGCGCATCATGATGCAGCCTTCGACCACCAGCGGTGCGGTGGCAAAGCCGAATTCGTCGGCACCCAGTAGCGCGCCAATGACGACGTCGCGACCGGTTTTCATCTGACCATCGACCTGAACGCGGATACGCGAACGGAGACGATTCAGGACCAGGGTCTGCTGTGTTTCGGACAGACCGAGTTCCCACGGTGTGCCGGCATGCTTGATCGAAGATTGCGGCGACGCCCCCGTACCACCGTCGAAACCGGCGATCACGAGGTGGTCGGCCTTGGCCTTGGCCACACCAGCAGCCACGGTACCGACACCGACTTCCGAAACCAGCTTGACGGAGATCGAAGCGCGCGAGTTGGCGTTCTTCAGATCATGAATCAGCTGGGCCAGATCTTCGATCGAGTAGATGTCATGGTGCGGCGGCGGTGAAATCAGGCCAACACCCGGCACAGAGTGACGCAGGAAGCCGATGTACTCGGAAACCTTGTGGCCAGGCAACTGACCGCCCTCGCCCGGCTTCGCACCTTGGGCCATCTTGATCTGAATCTGGTCAGCATTGACCAGATATTCAGTGGTGACACCGAAGCGGCCGGACGCGACCTGCTTGATGGCTGAACGCAGAGAATCGCCTTCCTTGAATTCATAGTCACGCTCGATACGCGAGGTGCCGATGATTTCGGACAACTTCTGGCCAGCCTTGATCGGCAGGAAACGCTTGGCATCCTCACCACCTTCACCGGTATTCGACTTGCCGCCGATACGGTTCATGGCAATCGCCAGCGTGGTGTGCGCTTCGGTCGAGATAGAACCAAGCGACATCGCGCCCGTGGCGAAGCGCTTGACGATCTCCTTGGCCGACTCGACTTCCTCCAGCGGAATCGCGGCGCTTTGTGGCTTGAACTCGAACAGGCCACGCAGGGTCAGGTGACGCTTTGTCTGATCATTGATCAGCTTGGCGTATTCCTTGTAAGTCTCGTACTTGCCGGAACGGGTCGAGTGCTGCAGCTTGGCGATGGATTCCGGGGTCCAGAGGTGCTCTTCGCCACGCGTACGGTAGGCATATTCGCCACCGGCATCTAGCATATTGGCGAGCACAGGATCCGCAGAGAACGCTTCGTTGTGCAAACGAATGGACTCTTCTGCCACTTCAAAAACACCAATACCCTCGATATTGGATGGCGTGCCGGTAAAGTACTTCTCGACGAAGGTCTTTTGCAGACCGATCGCTTCGAAGATCTGGGCACCGGTGTAGGACATGTAGGTCGAAATACCCATCTTCGACATGACCTTGTTCAAGCCCTTGCCGATAGCCTTGATGAAGTTCTTGGTGAACTTCTCTGCCTTCTCGGCATCACCCTTGGCAAAGCCCTCAATGGTTTCGAGAGCGAGATAGGGATGGACAGCTTCGGCACCGTAGCCACCGAGCAAGGCGAAATGATGAACTTCGCGGGCTGAGCCAGTTTCGACAACCAGGCCAGCGCTGGTGCGCAGGCCCTTCTTGACCAGATGCTGGTGAATCGCTGAAGTGGCCAGCAGGGCCGGAATGGCCACATGCCCGGCATCGACCTTACGATCGGAGACAATCAGGATATTGGCGCCGGAACGAACAGCATCTTCGGCATCGGCCGCCAACGACGCGAGGCGCGCTTCGATACCATCCTTGCCCCAGGCAACCGGATAGCAGATATCCAATTCGAGCGAACGGAATTTTCCGGAAGTATATTTCTCGATGTTGCGCAGCTTCTCCATATCAGCAAAGGACAGAACTGGCTGCGAGACTTCGAGGCGGATCGGCGGATTAATGTCGTTGGTATTCAGCAGGTTCGGCTTCGGTCCGATGAAGGAGACCAACGACATCACCAGTTCTTCGCGAATCGGATCAATCGGCGGGTTAGTCACCTGAGCGAACAATTGCTTGAAATAGGTGTAAAGCGTCTTGTTTTTGCTGGACAGGACCGGCAAAGCCGAATCGGTGCCCATGGAGCCGCTTGCCTCTTCGCCAGTATGCACCATCGGCTCGAGAATGACCTTGACGTCCTCCTGCGTGTAGCCGAAGGCTTGCTGACGATCAAGCAGCGAAACAGCAGACTCGGTGCACTTTTCGGCAGCTGCCGGCACTTCGTCGAGCTTGATGCGAATCTTCTCGATCCACTCGCGGTAAGGCTTGGCGTTGGCCAGCGAGTTCTTCAACTCCTGATCATCGATGATGCGACCCTGCTCCATATCGATCAGGAACATTTTGCCCGGCTGCAGGCGCCACTTTTTGACGATCTTCTTTTCCGGAATCGGCAGTACGCCGGATTCGGAAGCCATGACTACGAGATCATCATCAGTGACCAGATAGCGCGCCGGACGCAGACCGTTGCGGTCCAGCGTTGCGCCGATCTGGCGACCATCGGTGAAGGCCACGGCTGCTGGACCATCCCATGGCTCCATCATCGCAGCATGGTACTCGTAGAAGGCGCGACGGTTTTCGTCCATCGTCGTGTGCTTTTCCCATGCCTCCGGGATCATCAGCATCACGGCTTGAGCCAGCGAGTAACCACCGCCCATGACGAGCAGTTCGAGCGCATTGTCGAAAGAAGCGGAGTCGGACTGACCAGGATAATGCAGCGGCCAGACCTTCTTCAGGTCATCACCAAGAATCGGCGAGGAAATTGCCTGCTCACGGGCCTTGAACCAGTTTACGTTACCGCGAACCGTATTGATTTCACCGTTGTGGGCGATATAGCGGAAAGGATGCGCCAAATCCCAGGTCGGGAACGTGTTGGTCGAAAAACGCTGGTGAACGAGCGCAAGGGCAGAAACAGTGCGCTTGTCCTGCAGGTCAAGGTAATAGACCCCGACTTGATCGGCCAGCAGCAAGCCCTTGTAGTTGACCGTGCGTGCCGAAAAGGACGGCACGTAGAATTCCTGGCCGTGCTTGAGCTTCAACGACTTGATGGCGTTGGCGGCACGGCGGCGGATGATATAGAGCTTGCGTTCGAGCGCATCCGTGACGAACACGTCCGGACCGCGACCAACGAAGATTTGGCGAATGACCGGCTCTTTCGCCTTGACGGTCGGCGACATGGGCATACCGGCGTTGACCGGGACATTACGCCAGCCGAGGACGACCTGACCCTCAGCCTTGACGGAACGCTCGATCTCCTCGACGCAAGCATGGCGGGAGGCGGCTTCCTGAGGCAGGAAGACCATGCCGACACCGTACTCGCCAGCAGGCGGCAGATCGACACCCTGCTTGGCCATTTCCTCACGATAGAACTGATCCGGAATCTGAATCAGAATACCGGCACCGTCACCTTGCAAAGGATCGGCGCCAACGGCACCGCGGTGATCCAGATTCTTCAGGATCAACAAACCCTGCTCGACGATGCCATGACTTCTCTGGCCCTTAAAGTGGGCAACAAAGCCCACGCCACAAGCATCGTGCTCGTTGGCTGGGTCGTACAAACCCTGCCGCTCAGGTACTGCCGGTTCCATCACACGCGTTCCTTCAAATGACTTGGCCGGTGAATAAAGGCCAATGATGAAAAAAGCCGAACGTCATATTTGACGCTGCGGCCTGTACGAAAATTAGAGGCAACCATCAAATATACTGGTAAACCCCTGTCAATTCAAGATGCTGCGACGCACCAATCCCGCACCTAAAGTGCAACAATTTCCCCATTTAAGTGCATCTTGCCTCTATTGCAGCAACTATCTGGGCCGTAGTGGCCGCATCTGAAACCACTGCTTTACCAATCTCCCGAAGGAGCACCAAGCGCAACTTTCCATCCTGCACCTTCTTGTCGTGGCTCATCAGTTCAAGATATAGAGCCGCGCCAAGATCAGGTCCCCTGATCGGCAAACCTGCCCGGACAAAAATTCTCTCGATCCGCGCCACCGAACCAGCATCTATCCAGCCCATCCGGGATGACAGTTCAGCAGCAATTAATGTGCCGGCAGCTACCGCCTCGCCGTGCAGCCACTCGCCATAACCCAATCCAGTCTCAATGGCATGACCAAAGGTATGCCCCAGATTCAGGAGTGCACGCTCCCCGCTCTCACGCTCATCAGCCGCTACGACCTCGGCCTTATTGGCACAGGAGCGATGCACCGCGTATGCCAGAGCAGCCTTATCCCTTGCCAGCAACTTTTCCAGATTTTCTTCCAGCCACACAAAAAAATCGGGATCGCGAATCAACCCGTATTTGATGACTTCAGCCAAGCCCGCTTTCAATTCCCTGTCAGGCAACGTATCAAGCGTTGAAAGATCAGCGAGTACCAACCTGGGCTGATAGAACGCGCCAACCATATTCTTGCCCATCGGATGATTAATGGCTGTTTTGCCACCCACTGAGGAATCCACTTGCGACAAAAGTGTGGTGGGCACCTGAATAAAAGGCATCCCGCGCTGATAGCAAGCGGCGGCGAACCCCCCCATATCACCGATGACACCACCGCCGAGAGCAATCAGCGTAGTATTGCGCTCACAGTTGGCTGCAAGTAATGCATCAAAGATCAGATTCAGGGTTTCCCAAGTCTTGAACTGCTCACCATCGGGCAGTACGACCGGCAGTATTTCTATCTCGCACTTTTCTAGCGTAGAACGAAGTCTTTCCAGATATAGGGGCGCAACTGTTGTGTTGCTTACCACTACCGCTCTTTTCTGAGAGATATGGGGCAGAAGCAACTCCGGCCTGGACAAGACATCCGTTCCGATATGGATCGGATAAGAACGCTCACCTAAAGCGACGTTGAGCGTTTGAGTCACGGTTTGCATAAACGGTTGAACTCCCTCAACAGATACTGAACGATTCCCGAAGCAACCAGATGGGAGCCATCAACCACAACATGAGCTGTCTCCCGGTAAAGAGGGTCCCTGATCGAGTGAAGTTCCTCCAGTTTGGCCAAAGGATCTTCAACGTGTAATAAAGGACGATTTCGATCGTGACGTGTCCGCTCATATAGCAGCAGGGGCGATACGTTTAGGTACACAACCCAGCCAGTATTGTGCAACCGCTCACGGTTTTCGGGTTTCAGCACCACCCCGCCACCAGTTGCCAAGACAATATTGCTCTCGTTCGTAAGATCAAAGATCGTCTGAGCCTCACGGCGCCTGAAACCCTCTTCCCCTTCGATTTCGAAAATTGTCGGTATCGGGACGCCTGTCCGCTCAACAATTTCATGATCAGAATCGAAAAACGAGCGAGAGAGTCGCCTTGCCAATTGGCGCCCGACAGTCGTTTTTCCCGCCCCCATCAGACCAACGAGATATATGTTTCGACGATGTTCCACGGTCGAGATTCTAGCCGACTCTTGAGATGACACAAAAAAAGGCCGGCATCGCCGGCCCTTTAACAATTCAACAAAACTTATCAGTCAAAGCGCATTTTGTCCGAGATAACTCGAGGTGTGATGAAGACTAACAATTCACGGCGCTTACCGATATCGTTTTTGTACTTGAACAACCAACCAAAGAATGGGATATCTCCCAGCAAAGGAACTTTTTCAACCGAGTTCTGGGTATCTGTAATGAACACACCACCAATCACAACGGTGCCACCATTTTCTACAACAACGTTAGTCTCAACCACAGAACTCTTGATCGGTGGATTGGCATACCCGTTCAGGACGACAGCCTTAGTCCAATCAGCCTCTTCTTTCTTGACAACCAAGTTCATCCGCACAGTGCCCTCAGGGGTTATCTGCGGGGTCACCTCCAGCGAAAGCTTTGCAGGTTTGAAGCTAACCGTAGCAGTAGTGGTGCCACCACTACTTTGGGTCGTTACGTACGGAATTTCCGTTCCATCTTCAATCTTGGCTTTGACGTTATTCGCAGTAATCACCCGAGGACTGGAAACAATCTTGCCCAAGCCATCGGACTCAAGAGCGGCGAGTTCAAGGTTAAGGATACGGGAGAACGAAGCGGTGAACAACGATAACGCGAGCGAACCGCCAGTCGAGGGAGCGGGCAGGTTAACCCCCACCATCGGGGTTGCCACAGTCGTCTGACCACCACCACTACTATTTGCCGACGAGGCACCGCCAGCCAACCTTACTCCGTCCCCCACTTGGACAGCTTGCTTATTCAAGAAGCCAAACTTCCCACCAAGTGCGCGGTTAAAACTATCCTGAGCTTCTACTACCCTAGCTTCAATCAAGACTTGACGGGCGCCAGTATCAATCGCTGCGATGAACGATCGGATTTCTTCCAGCTTTGACGGAATATCGTTAATAAAAATAATATTGGACTGCGGATCTGCAACCGCACTACCTCGCTTACTAAGAATTCGTTGCGCGGCAACATTTGTTCCACTGGTAGGAGAGGGGGCAGTACCAGCCGCTCCCGCTAACGGCAACCCTGCAAGCAAGCGAGCAACATCTGCCGCTTTTTGGTAATTCAACTGAAATTGCTCCAACTTGAGCGGCTCCAACTCACTTATTTGCTGCTTAGATTCAAATTCAAGTTTTTCGCGAGTTGCAATCTCGTCACGCGGGGCAATCATAATGATGTTGCCCTTCTTCCGCATATCCAGACCCTTTTGCTGGAAGATAATGTCAATCACTTGGTCCGCAGGAACATCCTTCAATACCAGCGTTGTAGTTCCAGTAACCGTTTCACTGATGACTGCATTGAGTCCAAGTTCCTCTGCCATCAGACGCAATAGCGCACGCACATCACCATTCTGATAGTTGATGCTAACTCGAGGCCCCTGGTAGCCAATCTTAGATCCTTGAACAAGTTTATTTGGGTCTTCAACAACCCGCTTTACCTCAACTATGAATTGATTGTCACTCTGGTACGCGTTGTGTTCCCACATACCCTTTGGGGTAATAACCATTCGCACGTTGTCACCAAAAGCCTTTGTTTCTACGGTCGTCACTGGCGTTGCAAAATCCGTCACATCAAGTTTTCGGCGCAGGCGATCAGGAACATTGGTTTTCATGAAATCTACAATCAGGTTTGCTCCCTGTTGTCTGATATCAATGCCCGTTCCAGTATCACTTAGATCCACTATCACGCGGCCCTCGCCATCCTTGCCCCGGCGGAACACCACGTCATTGACCGTATGCCTGCCACCGACCACGCTCTCCTCGGTAAAACGCGTCGTGCGCTGGGCTGTGGAATCTGCCAATCGCTCAATCGGTGAAAGTGTCACATATAAAGCCTTCCCATCCAGACGGGTCTTGTAATTCATATTCCGGACAAGGTTGAGAACTACACGCGTGCGGTCGCCCACTTGAACAACATTCATGCTGCGCAGGTCGCCTTGATTGAAAACTTGGCTATTTTTTCCCAATCCATTGGCAGTAGACTGGAAATCCAAGGCTATTTTTGCAGGGTTCGCAACGCTAAACCCAGGCGGAGGTGAGGCAAGTGCTTCTTTCAGGTCGATCCGCAAAGCGACTTCATTCCCCTGCTGGGCTACATTGACTGCTTCAATCGTATTTGCGGGCAAGGTTTCAGCACGCACTGAAGAAAAAACAGCAAGGCAAGCAAAGGCAGCAGCCATTGCATAGTTAGAATATTTCATTTCTTGCTTCCCTCCTTGCTCTGCAGGTAGAGCGAGCTCTTGCGCTCAGTCCAATCTCCAGCAGAATCCTGAATCAACTCCCGCAATTGCACTTCCGTATCGGAAATCTGCGTCACCATACCGAAATCAAGGCCCATATAGTCTCCGACTCTAACCTGCTTAACCTTGTCTTCCACCTGAATCACCGCCATGGGGTGCTTATTTACGTTCAAATAACCAATCATTTTCAAGGATTCGACTGGGTACTTTTCAAGCAGGCTGTTACGCACTTCGCGCGCTTCAAAATCGGGCTGGAACGCCCCTCCTTTTCCTGCCACCTGTTTGTACTTTGATTCGGGCTCAATCTTGCTGGACTTAAATGGATCAAGCATCCCTTCCCCATCATAGAGAACAGGCTCATAGGGTTTCACCTCTGGTAACTTAGGGATATTCCCCCGCATGTCCTTGGTGTTTTCCGTCATCCATTGTTTTAGATCTTCGTGGTCACTCCCGGAGCAAGCCGTGAGAGCACCACACAGGGCGATGAGCAATATCCGTTTCACTTCTTCGCTCCTTGCTCTGCCTTCTTCTGCTGTTCGACTTTTTTCTGCTTGGCGATTTCTTCTTCGTCCAGATAACGGAATGTCTTGGTTGTCGCATCTAGAGAGAGCTGACCGCCGTCTTTGGCCGAAACTATTGAGATATTGTTCAGGGTAACGATACGAGGGAGCTTCGCAATATCTGCAGCAAATGCTCCGAAATCATGATAACCACCATTGATCTTCACTGTAATCGGCAGCTCCGCATAGAAGTCTTTGACTTGCTCCTGGCCTGGCTTGAACAACTCAAACTGCAGGCCACGACCCAAACCAGCCTGGTTAACCTCAATCAACAACGCTTCAATCTCGGACTTGTCTGGTAACTGTTTTAACAAGGCGCCGAAAGATCGGTCAATTTCTGCCAGTTGTTGAATATAAAGGTCCAGATTTACTGCCTGCCGCTTCTTATCCAGAAACTGTTGTTTCAAAGTCTGCTCTTCGCGCTCTTTCGAATCCAACATAGTCAACTGATCGTTCCAGAAAAACCACCAGCCAGCCAAAAGAATTGCCGCAAAAAAGCCAACAAGAGCGGTCGCCTTTGGAATCAGAGGCCAAGCACCCGGATCATTCGGGTTAATAAACCGGAAATCATCAGCTATCGCTTGGAAATCGAATTTTGGGAGGGATATGGACTTGGCGCTCATTGTTTACCCTTCCCTTCGTCAGGCTTCACTCGCGTCATGACGAAATTCATTCCAAACTCGTAGACCCTGCGACCATTTACAACGACAGCCTTGCTTTCTACCAACTGAGGCTGTTCTAGCCAAGGAGATGCCTCCAGATTGCGCATCAGTGCAGATATACGGGCATTCGACTGGGCATGGCCGGCGACAGTGATCTTCAGGCCATCCTGCTTAACTGACTTAAGATAAATTCCCTCGGGAACTTGCTTGACCAATTCGCTAAGGAGATAAACAGTCTCACCCCGATCACGTTGCAAGTTCTCGATAACCTGCTTGCGTGAAAGCAATGCTTGCGTTTGTTCCTTGAGGCGCTTGATCTGATCGAGCTGCTTGTCGAGAACCGCTATTTCTTTCTTGAGGAAATCATTTGAGCTCTCCTGATTGGTAATGGCACCACCAATCAAAGTGTAGCCAGCAAATACTATGAGCGCCCCCAAGACTGCAACCAGCCCAACCAATACAAAAAATTGTTCACGCCGAGCTTTTTTGGCCTCTTCTCGATGAGGAAGGAGGTTGATGCGAATCATGATGGATCAAACCTCCGCAAAGCCAAACCGCAAGCCACCATCAAGGATGAGGCATCTGCCAACAGGCTCTTGGCTCGCACGCGATCGGAGAGCACCATGTTGGCAAACGGATTGGCAATAAGGGTATTGACCTGCGTACGGGTAGCAACGACTTCATCAATACCAGGGATCACCGCACATCCTCCGGCAAGGACGATGTGATCGACTTGGTTGTATTGAGTCGAAGTAAAGAAGAACTGCAAGGCGCGAGAAACCTCAAGCGCCAAATTCTCCATGAACGGGTTCAGCAACTCTACCTCGTAACCTTCTGGCAGATTTCCGGCTCTTTTGGCCGCCTCCGCATCTTCGAAGCTCATTCCGTAGTGGCGCGCGATATCTTGCGTCAACTGGCCACCGCCAAAAGCCTGCTCGCGAGCATAGACCTGCTGGCCATTTCTTAACACGGTCAAGTTCATCACATTGGCCCCGGCATCGATCATGGCCACGACCTGATTTTTGCCAGAATCCGGCAACTGACGTTCAATCAACTCGAATGCAGCCAGCACAGCAAAGGATTCAACATCAACTACCAGCGCTTTGAGGCCAGCGGCATCGGCAACAGCGACCCGATCCTCAACGCGTTCTTTTTTCGAGGCTGCAATCAGAACTTCCAGCTCATCAGGCACAGCAGGAGCAGGCCCGATCACCTGGTAATCCAAGTTAACTTCATCGATCGAAAACGGAATGTATTGATTTGCTTCCGTTTCAACCTGTGCCTCAAGTTCGTCGTCACGCAAACCTGCGGGAACAATGATTTTCTTGGTGATAACCGCAGAACCCGGCAAAGCCATGGCGACATTTCGTGTCGACGTACCCATGCGCTTCCACGCACGCTTTACGCAATCGACAACGCCATCCAGGTTGGCGATATTGCCATCGGACACCGCATCCTTCGGCAACACCTCAATGGTGTAGCGCTCAACGCGATAGCCGTCTTTCCCATTGGCGGTCAGTTCAACCATTTTTACGGCGGACGAACTTATGTCCAACCCGAACAAGGGACGCGCCTTGGGATTTAATAACGCTGAGATATCGAAGCCCACCAGACCCCCAAAAAGTCCTTACGGATTACTAAGTTACGAAAATAACCAATAATTCACTTCAGATGCTAACAACAACCTATAGGCATGTAAAGCAATTTCACGAGCGAAAAATGGCGCAGCGTATAATCTGCGCAACTTCAATTTCGACTCCCAGACCACCGTGCTTTCAACCCACCCGACGCTGCGCCTGATCCTTTATCCTGTCATATTCCTGATTGGACTTCTGGCCATGGGGGTAGCGATGGCATTGATTGTCCTCGTTCTGGCCTACCCGAATCTCCCTTCGCTGGAGGTACTGACCGACTACCGCCCCAAGATTCCTTTGCGCGTTTATACCGCTGACGGCTTCCTGATTGGCGAATATGGTGAAGAGCGCCGCGCTGTGGTTGCGATCAAGGATGTTCCGCCAATCATGAAGCAGGCGATTCTCGCTGCTGAGGATGATCGTTTCTATCAACATGGCGGCATCGACTACACTGGAATTCTGCGCGCAGCGGGAGCCAACCTGCTTGGGGGCGGAAAACGCCAAGGCGCATCAACCATAACTCAACAGGTCGCCAGGAACTTCTTTCTTACTGGCGAAAAAACCTATACGCGCAAACTCTATGAGGCGCTTCTTTCCTTCAAGATAGAAAGCAATCTGACGAAAGATCAAATCTTCGAGTTGTACATCAATCAGATTTTCCTCGGCCAGCGTGCCTACGGATTTGCCGCGGCCGCCCAGATTTATTTCGGCAAGCCCCTTAAAGACATTTCCATTGCCGAAGCGGCCATGCTGGCCGGCCTGCCGAAGGCGCCATCAGCCTACAACCCAGTCGTAAATCCCACTCGGGCAAGGCTACGCCAGCAGTATGTACTGCGCCGCATGCATGAGCTGGGGCATATCTCGGAAGCCCAACACGCCGCTGCCCTGAAGGAGCCGCTGATCGTCAAGCGCGAACTGGCCGGCTATGCCGTTCATGCCGAGTACGTGGCCGAAATGGCTCGCCAGATTACGGCTGAACGCTTTCCGGAAGAGGTTTACTCCCGCGGAATGAAGGTTTACACGACGCTAATCAAGGCCGAACAGGAAGCCGCCTACAACAGTCTGCGCAAAGGCGTCATGGACTATGACCGGCGCCATGGCTACCGGGGCGCCGAGTCCTATCTGGACATGAAGGATATCAAGTCCGATCAGGACGAAGCGATCGATGAGGCACTTCAGGACATCCCCGACACTGGCGACCTGATTCCGGCACTTGTCCTGTCGGCCGACCTCAAACAGATCAAGGTCTACCGCAAGGGTGGCGAAATTGTGACATTGACTGGCGATGCCATGAAATTCGCAGCCAAGATGCTCGATGAAAAAGCGCCGCCGAACAAGCGCCTGAAACGTAGCGCCATCGTTCGCCTGCAGAAGGACGACAAGGGTAACTGGCAGATCAGCCAACTTCCGGAGGTCGAATCCGCATTCGTTGCAGTAGACCCGAAAGACGGCTCCATTCGCGCCCTGGTTGGCGGTTTCGATTTCAACCGCAACAAGTTCAACCACGTCACTCAGGCATGGCGGCAACCGGGTTCCAGCTTCAAGCCATTCATCTACTCCGCTTCACTGGAAAAGGGTTTCAGCCCGAGCAGCGTGATTGCCGACGAGCCGATTGTGATTCCAGCCAGCCAGACCGGCACCCAGGCTTGGGAGCCGCACAATTACGATGGAAAATATGAAGGCCCGATGAAGATGCGCACGGCGCTGGCCAAGTCGAAGAACATGGTATCGATACGCATCCTTCAGGCTATCGGCACGAACTACGCCCAGGACTACGCCGGACGCTTCGGCTTCGACCCCGCCAAGCACCCCCCCTACCTGACCATGGCCCTCGGCGCGGGTTCAGTCACGCCGTGGCAGATGGTCACCGCATATTCTGTGTTTGCCAACGGCGGCTTCAAGGTCAACCCATTCGTCGTCCGAGAAATTCGTGACGAACGCGAGCAGGTGTTGGCCCGCTCGGCTGAAATCGAGGCAGGCAGCGACACGATCCGGGTCATCGACCCGCGCAACGCCTTCATGATGGACACCATGCTGCGCGACGTCGCCATCTACGGCACGGCGGCCAAGGCATCGGCAATCCTCAAGCGCCAGGATCTGGCCGGCAAGACCGGAACAACCAACGAATACGTAGACGCCTGGTTCTGCGGCTATCAGATGACGGTCGCCGGCTGTGCCTGGATTGGCTTCGACCAGCCACGAAAACTGGGCGACAAGGAAACTGGCGGCACCGCGGCGCTACCGATCTGGATCGGCTACATGGCGCGTGCCCTCAAGGATGTCCCGATGCAGGTACCACAGGCACCGGAAGGTCTCATCGCCTATGGCGAAGGTCGTGACCGGAGCTACATCTACGCCGAGAATGCCGCCAAGGAACGTACGCCTGAAGAAGAAAGCCAGGAAGCGACGCCGCTGCCCAAGCCGGACTTGAGCGCACCACCCAGCGACTGATCAGCGCAGATCGACAGCCTCGCCGGCCTGCTGGCTGGCGAGCACCGACAGCTTTTCCATCAGTTCGGCGTTATCGCGGGTATCGCGCCAAGCGGTGCCATCCCAGCGAAAATGGAAGCCGCCTGCACGAGCGGCCACCCAGATTTCCTTGGCGACCCCGTGGCGATTGATGATGATCTTGCTGCGGTCGGCAAATTCGATTTCCAGTACGCCCCCCGGCGCCAGTTCGAAATCGAGATCAGCATCACAAGCCTCAAGGGCCGCATCGATCCGGGCCAATACCTGTTCGGCCAATGCGTTGAATTCGCTGTCATCCATCGTGTGCTACCATCCCGCTCTTCGCTGACAGCGCCCAGAACATGTCCAGAATCGCCGCCTTACTGATCATTTTCAGCCTTGCTGCCTGTGGCATGAAAGGCCCGCTTGAACGGCCTTCCGGCCCGGCGCCGGAACCGCTGCTCGGCAGCGGCAAGACAGCCGCCAAGGATGTTAGCACGACCACTCGCCCCCAAGCCCAATGACCGCATTTACCCTGAATAACGGCGTCCTGCACGCTGAATCCGTTGCCCTGCCCGCCATCGCCGACCAGTTCGGAACGCCGGCCTATGTCTACTCCCGCGCTGCGCTGGAAGCCTCCCTGCGCGAATTCCATGATGTTCTCGGCAGCCATCCCGCCGGCCAGGGCGCCTTGGTCTGCTATGCGGTCAAGGCTAATTCCAATTTGGCCATCCTGAATGTCTTCGCCCGCCTCGGCGCTGGCTTCGACATCGTTTCCGGCGGCGAACTGCAGCGCGTGCTGGCAGCTGGCGCCGATCCGAAGAAAGTCGTTTTCTCCGGCGTAGGCAAGACGGCCGACGAGATGAAGCTGGCGCTGGACGTCGGCATCTTCTGCTTCAACGTCGAATCTGCACCCGAACTGGAGCGCCTGAACGAAGTTGCCGGTCAGTGCGGCAAGAAGGCGCCGATCAGCCTGCGCGTCAATCCGAACGTCGATCCGAAGACGCACCCCTACATCTCCACCGGTCTCAAGGGCGCCAAGTTCGGCGTTGCCTACGACAACGCACTGGCCCTCTACCGCCGTGCCGCTGCCTTGCCGAATATTGAAGTAACCGGCATCGACTGCCATATCGGCTCGCAACTGCTCGACCCATCACCGTTCGTCGAAGCACTCGACCGCATTCTGGCCCTGGTCGACCAGATGGCCGCCGAAGGCATCGCCATTCACCACCTCGACCTCGGTGGCGGCCTCGGCATCAAGTACAACGCCGAACAGGTGCAGCCGACCGTCGCTTCCTACCTCACCCCGCTGCTCGACAAACTGGCCGGTCGCGGACTGCAGGTCGTCCTCGAGCCGGGTCGCCGGCTGGTCGGCAATGCCGGACTGCTGCTCACCCGCGTCGAATACCTGAAGCAGGGCGAGGCCAAGAATTTCGCCATCATCGATGCCGCCATGAACGACCTGATGCGTCCGGCCCTCTACGAGGCCTGGCACGACATCCTCCCGGTCGTGCCGCGGGCCGGCACCGCCACCGAGTATGACGTCGTCGGGCCGGTTTGCGAAACTGGTGACTTCCTCGGTCAGGACCGTCCGCTGGCTGTCGAAGCCGGTGATCTGCTGGCCGTGATGTCCGCCGGCGCCTACGGCATGGCCATGGCCTCGAACTACAATACCCGGCCGCGCGCCGTTGAAGTAATGGTCGATGGCAAGCAAATTCACGTCATTCGCCAGCGCGAAACCGTCGAACAGCTCTACGCTGGCGAGTCCATCCTCCCCAAGTGAGCGGTTTGCGCGTCGATAAATGGCTGTGGGCGGCGCGTTTTTTCAAGACGCGCTCCCTGGCCAGCGACGCCCTCAGTGGCGGCAAGGTGAAAGTCAATGGCGCCACCATCAAGCCGGCTCGCGACATCAAGGTCGGTGACCGGCTCGACATCGCCAACGGCGAAACACGCTGGGAAGTGACCGTTAAAGCCCTGTCGGACAAACGCGGCCCGGCGCCGGAAGCCCGCCTGCTCTACGAAGAAACACCGGACAGCATCACGGCCCGTGAAGCCGCAAGGGAAAGCCGGCAGTTCGTGCAAGACCCCGCAGCCGACATCCATGGCCGACCGACCAAGCGCGACCGCCGCCAGCTCGGCCGTTTCAGCGGCTCATAGCACCCAGGCCAGAGCCAGCGGCAGGAAAATCAGCGCAGCCAGATTGCCGATCAGCACAATCGAGGCAACCCGCTGCGGCTCCTGCTTGTAGCGCTCGGCGAACAGGAAATTAAGCACGGCTGGCGGCAGGGCGCCGAAGACGAACAGCATCGCTGCATCCCTGCCTTGCAACCCAAGCAACTGAATCACACCGGCAGCGATCAGCATGCCGCCTAGCGGCCGCAGCACGGCACTACCGACCGCCACCTTCCATTCGCTGAAATTCACATCCGTCATCCGTACGCCAAGCGAAAAGAGCAGCAGCGGTACCGACACATCACCTAGCATCTTGATGGCGATCACCAGCGGGGTCCAGATGGGTATTTTGACCAGCGCTACGGTCAAACCGGCAATCGCGGCGAAAACCACAGGGACGCGCCATAGCGTCAGCAGCCGTGTCGTCGGGTCGAGCAGGCGGGCTCCGAAAGAAAAATGCAGCGTGTTCTCAACCATGAACAGGATGACCGCTGCCGGCAAGGCACTTTCGCCCCAAGCTAGGACGGCAAGCGGCAGGCCGATGTTGCCGGAGTTATTGAACAACATGGGCGGGACCAGCGTTTTCGGCTGGATGCCAGCCAAACGCGCAATCGGCCAGGCCAGCAGGCCACAGGCGGCAAGGACCAGAAAGCCGCCCAGCGCCAGCGGGGCGTAGGCGGCCAGGTCGAAGGACTTGCCGGCCATTGCGGCAAAGACCAACGCCGGGACGAAGACGTCCATGTTCAGCCGATTGGCGACGGCCATTTCAGGCTTGTGCTTGCGTCCATAGAAATAGCCGGCCGCCACGATCCCGAAAATGGGGAACAGGATGGCCAACAGGCGGAAACTCAGGCTTTGGTCTTCCAATCAGAACCCCGGTGAATGGTCTACAACGTGGCAGACATTGTGCGAGGCTGGCTGATGCGGGGCAATAAGGGAAAATCCCCTAGCCGTCTCGGCCAGCCCTGCTTTTACAGCACGTAACGCGAAAGGTCTTCGTCGGCCGCCAGTTCGCCCAGCTTGGCATTGACGTAGGCGGCATCGATCAGCACCTTGTCGAGACCGACCTTGCCGGCATCGAAGGATATCTCTTCGAGCAGTTTTTCCATGACCGTATGCAGACGACGGGCACCGATGTTCTCGGTTTTTTCATTCACCTGGAAGGCAATTTCAGCGAGACGCCGGATACCGTTTTCGACAAATTCCAGCTGCACACCTTCCGTCTCGAGCAACGCCTGATATTGCCGCGTCAGACAGGCATCCGTCTGGGTCAGGATGCACTCGAAATCGGCCACTGAGAGCGAATCCAGCTCGACCCGAATCGGGAAGCGGCCTTGCAATTCGGGAATCAGGTCGGACGGCTTGGACAAGTGGAAAGCACCGGAAGCGATAAACAGGATGTGATCGGTCTTGATCATCCCGTACTTGGTCGACACCGTCGTCCCTTCAACCAGCGGCAACAAGTCGCGCTGCACGCCCTGCCGCGACACGTCGGCGCCATGCATCTCGGAGCGGCTGGCAATTTTGTCGAGCTCATCAAGAAAGACGATGCCATTCTGCTCGACGGCCTTGACCGCCTCCAGCTTCACGTCCTCGTCATTGACCAGCTTGGCAGCCTCTTCATCGGTCAGCAGCTTCAAGGCCTCCTTGATAGGCAGCTTGCGCGACTTCTTCTTGCCGCCACCGACACTCTGGAACATGCCCTGAATCTGTTGGGTCAGCTCCTCCATGCCCGGCGGCGCGAAGATTTCAGCCTGGACGCTTGGTGCGGCGACTTCGATATCGATTTCCTTGTCGTCCAGCTCGCCTTCGCGCAGTTTCTTGCGGAATTTCTGGCGAGTCGTATTTTCTGTGACGTTCGCTTCGGAATTTTCGGCAAAGAAGCCCGGACTGCGCGCTGGCGGAAGCAGAGCGTCAAGGATGCGCTCTTCGGCCGCATCCTCGGCCCGTGCCCGCATCGACTTCATGGCGCGCTCGCGATGCGACTTGATGGCCATCTCGACCAGATCGCGAATGATCGTTTCGACGTCACGACCAACATAGCCGACTTCCGTGAACTTGGTCGCTTCTATCTTGATGAACGGGGCATTGGCCAGACGGGCCAGACGGCGGGCGATTTCGGTCTTGCCGACGCCGGTCGGTCCGATCATCAGAATGTTCTTCGGCGTAATCTCCTGACGCAAGGGCTCGGCCACCTGCGAACGCCGCCAGCGGTTGCGCAAGGCAATCGCAACGGCCTTTTTGGCGTTTTTCTGACCAACGATGTGCTTGTCGAGTTCGGAAACGATTTCCTGCGGTGTCATCGCGGTCATTCAAGGGCCTCGATCGTGAAATTACGGTTGGTGTAGATACAGATATCCCCGGCAATTTCCAGCGACTTGGTAACGATTTCGCGCGGCGCCAGCTCGGTATTTTCCAGCAAGGCGCGCGCTGCGCTCTGGGCGTAGGAACCGCCGGAGCCGATGGCAACGATGCCCTGCTCCGGCTCCAGCACATCGCCGTTACCGGTGATGATCAGCGACACCTCACGATCAGCCACCGACAGCATCGCCTCCAGGCGGCGCAAGGCGCGATCCGAACGCCAGTCCTTGGCGAGCTCCACGGCCGAGCGCAGCAGGTTGCCCTGATGCTTCTCAAGCTTGGCCTCGAAACGCTCGAACAGCGTGAAGGCATCGGCCGTGCCGCCGGCGAAACCTGCCAGGATACGGCCCTGATACAGACGGCGTACCTTCTTCGCCGTCGCCTTGATGACGATATTGCCCAGCGTGACTTGCCCGTCGCCGCCCATGGCAACGACGTTGCCCCGGCGCACCGACAAGATCGTGGTGCCGTGATATTGCTCCATGATTTTTCCTGAATTAAGACTTGGGGACGACGATGCGTGCCTGTTTGTTGAGTCCGACCACGGCCATTAGTTCAGCAACGAGGTGATTCGGGCTACGAATGATGATGTCCCGCCCGGCCGCCTTGTAGGGAGCAAGACGGTTGACCAGTTGCCCGGCAGACACGAAATCCAGTCGGCTGACGCCGGAAAAGTCCAGAATCGGTTGGTCGTGGGCTTCAATGACCTGAACCAGATCCTCAAAACGACAGCCCTTCAGGTCACCGCTCAGATAATGGGCATCGTCACCCGATTGCGGCGCCAATGCGGACGTCTTGGCGCCGGGAGCCTGTACCTCCCAGGAGGGCGGCGACAACTCGAAGGTGATCGCGTAATCGACCGCTCTTTCCTCGAATTTCTCCTGAGTGCCATGCCGCTGCAGCAACTCCAGCAGCAGGCGCCAGGCTGGCTCGTGTTCGGCCTCGCCAGCCACCAGCCGGTCATTCAAGCGATCAATAAAGGCTTCGGGGCCAAGCAGCGTGACCGCAAGGCGCATCTTGCGAGCCCGGCTCAACAGATCCGCCAGCTGGGCAGCGATCTCGTCATCACAGCCGATCAACTTGCCGCAATCAACGATCACTTCTTCCTTTTGGCCTATGAATTTTGCCAGTTCCGTCACTGGCAAGGCGCCTTCGGTGGTCAATACCCCTTGCAGAAAGACCTTGCGCGGCCCGACAGCACCAGTAGGCTGTTTTGCCACCGACGATTTGGGGCACCAGGTTGGCGGCGAAGTCTCACAAGCCTCGGCGTATTCCAGGCCCAGCTTTTCGAAGGCGACCCTGTCGCCGCTGATCTGCAGCAGGTCGAACAATAGCAGCCAGAATCGCTTGCCTTCAGTACCGTGATAAGAACGGACAAAAGTCTCGAGCAGCGAGCGTGCCCCACCCTCCTGACCGTTGGCATAAAGGACGACGACCTGCTCGACACAGGCTTGCAGCGGGTCGACGTCATGGTCAACGTCGATCCCCATAACGCTGGAGTCGGTAAAGTCGCGATCAAAATCGTCAAAGCTGAAATCAGCATCCTCCACCGGTGGCTTGGCGGATGCTGGTTTCGCAGCTACCGATGTAGCCGGGGGTTTGGTCGAAGGAGCGCTGCTAGCCGGAGCCGATGGTTTGCCCGAGGTGAATTCCAGATCGGGCAGGGGCTGGGGAAGCGGCTTGGGCGCCTCCTCGGCGGCCGGCTTGGGCAGATCGGCCTCCGGCGGCGGTTCCGCCGCGCGTGGCCGCGCGGCCGGACGCTCCGGCATCTTGTTAGGCTGCTTCTTGAAAAACGAAAAGACCATGACCACTCCGCATGCAGAGTGCGAGTTTTAGCACGGCGCCTGCGTTCATGCAACGACCAGCCCAACGACGACCAGCAGAATTGCCAGCACCGGACCGAATGGCTGATCCAGCCAAAGCGCCAGCGAGAAAGCTCCGACATAGCCAAGAACGCCAATGATCAAGGCCCAGAGCAATCCGGCACGCCAATTTCCCGCCCGCCGGAAGGCCAGCCACGGCGGAATGAAAATCAGTGTAAAGGCCCCCATCACCCCCAGGCTCATCGTCGCCAATGCCAGGCACAGGGCCGCCAGGAGATCGAAACCGATTTGGGTCGGCCATGCCTTCAGACCACGGATGCGAAACAGGTCCGGATAGGTGTGCGCCAACAGCAGGTGGCGTGACAAAAGTCGCAAAATAGCCGCAGCGACTGGCACGCAGGCTGCAACGAGCCAGAGTTCGCCCATGCTGGCAAAATACAGCTGGCCGTCAAACAAAGCGTGCCCGAGACGCTCTGCCATCGGCTGATTGGCCGCCAGCAGCACGGCCACCGACCAGCCACCGAGGAGTAGCAAAGCATAGCTGGCGCCGCCCGCCAGACGCTGGGCAAACAAGCGCTTGCCGACGCCCGCCAGACCAGCCAAGCCGATACCTCCGAGAATGGGTGGCAACCCGCTCACCAGTGCCAGCAGAGCACCAGCTGCCGCGACGTGCGAATAAGCAAGCGCCGCCAACCACTCGTCACGCAAGCGGAGATAGCAACCGAGCAGCGGCAGCAAAACGGCCAGGCCAAGTCCGGTCAGGAACGGAACAAGAAAGAGCTCATTCCCCATCACGGGCCTCCAGAACCACCACACGGTCGCAGGCTGCTTCAACAAAGGCCGCATCATGACTGACCACGATGATGCCCGTTCCGCCTTTGGCGCGCTCGTGCAGATGCGCCGTCAAGTGCCGGACACCGGCAGCATCGAGGTTGTTGGTCGGTTCGTCGAGCAGGATCAGATCGGCCGGTGCCTGCAGGACAGCCCACAACGCAAGGTAATGCCGCTGCCCGCCGGACAAACGGTCGAGCCGGGCATCGATGTGCTCGGCCAGCCAGGGCGGCAAGCCTTCCGGGCTGGCGCCGGTCAGCGCCAGCAGTTCGCGGCCGGACAGTGGCAGGCCATCGACCGGTGGCACATCCTGCGTCTGCAAGGCCAGCCGCAAACCCGCCTGCAACTCGATGCGGCCGGAAAAAACCCGGGCTCGCCCGGCCAAGGCGGCCAGCAGCGTGCTTTTGCCGACGCCGTTGGAGCCAGTCAGGCCGACAATCTCGCCGGCCGCCAGCGACAGATTGATGGCTTGGGTCGCCGGCTTTTGCCAGCCGGCGACCAGCGCTTCCGTGCGCAGCATCTCAGTGCATCCCCTTGAGCAAACGCTGGATCGTATCGTCGTACAGGCCGAATAGATCCTTGGCCTCCGACGTCCCGCCCACGGTATAAGGCAGCAGCACCGCTGGCATACCCGTCTTGCCGGCGATCCACTGACTCGGCCCCTCCTGCTGATAGGCTGCCCGCAGCACCATTTTGGCCGGAGCGGTTTGCTGGCGACTCAGCAGACCCGTCAAATGGCCGCTGGTTGGCTCTATGCCGGGCTTGGGCTCGAGCGAGCCGACTTCCTTCAAACCCAGCCAATTACTGAGATAGACAAAGGATTGGTGATGGACCAGTACCGGAACGCCTTTGAGCGGTGCCGCCTCTTTCTCCCAACGGGCGATGGCCCCCTGCCACTTTCCGGCGAAAGTCCTGAAAGCCGCCTGATAGCCGGCCGCATTGGCCGCATCCAGTTCGGCCATGCGTGCAGTCAGCGCTTCGCCAACCTTCAGCACATTCCGCGGATCAAGGTGAATATGCGGATTACCTGCCGCATGGACGTCGCCATGCGAACGATCAAGCGTTGCTGGCACATCAAGTCGATTGACGAAGGAGGCGGCCTCGAAATATCCGGGCCGACCAGTCTGAATGGCCGAGTTCCCTGAATCACGCAGGACCAGCGGCAACCAGCCAATTTCCAGATCGGCACCGGCGGCGACGACCAGGTTGGCCTGCCTTGCCTGGGCGAGCAGCGAGGGTTTGGCCTCAATACGATGCGGATCCTGGAAAGCATTGGTGGCTGTGTAAACCCTGACCTTGTCGCCGCCAATTTCCTTGGCCAGCGCGCCCCATTCCGGAACGGTAGCAAAGACCTTCAGATCAGCTTGGGCGGAAAGGCCCGTCACGGCGAGCAATATGCCAATAGCTAAATGTTTCATGTGGCCTCCTAGAACTTGTGGGCGCCGTGGGCACCCAGGCTCATGATGTACTGCAGGGTCATCTGGTTGTCGGTGATACCGAGCATCGACTTGTCCTGGGCAAACTGCAGGCGGACGCGCGAGAACTCGCTCCAGCTATAGTCGACCATGGCCGTTGCCTTCTTCGGCCGATAGTCCGCAACGACCAGATTGGCTGCATTGGCACCGAAATCCCGGTGGCCGCTGTCGAGTTGCTCATAGCGTAAACCGGCCCGCCAGTTGGGCGTGAATTGAAAGACGCCCTGCGCATACCAACCCGACTGACGGGTACGGTAAAGGCTGCTCACCTCACCAGTACAAGCGCCCGGGTTAGCAGAATCGGCGTCATCGCAGAGCAGGTCGCCCTTCTCGCGACGATTGAAATACTCGGTCTGGAACTTGAAATTCTGGTACTTCGGATTGCCATTCGGTGCCCATTTCCAGACAAAATCGGCCAGCCAGGTCGACGAGTCGCCGGTAAATTTGCCCAGCGCTTCGACGCCACCGATGTCCTCGAAATGTCCCTCGCGCTCCTTGGCCTTGGTCTTCAGATAGGACACGCCGGCCCGCCAGTTGCTGGACACGCCGACATCACCACCGACATGCGCGAAGGCCGCCGCAGCGCCACTGCCGTTTTTGTTGCGATCGGTACCCGGGAAGGTCGCGCCGCGCCCTGCTTCGGCACCGAACTCGATGAAAGTTTCGGTCGGTGCCAGCCACTTGAACTGGACGCCATCCTGCACATAGCTTGCCTCTTCACCGAACATTGCCCGATACATCAGCGGCGCGTCGGCAAAATCCCACATGTGCGGATGCTGTTCGTTCAGGTAACCGATACCCGAGCGGAAACGCCCCCCCTTCAGGCCGATGCCATGGCCCAGGCCGAGCGACTGGAACCAGGCCTCTTCGACTTCGGCCGTACCATCGACCATGGCGATGATCGCTTGTCCGCGCCAGTAGGGATCGATATTGGCCGCCAGCACCAGTTCGGTATGTTCGACCGAGAACCCTCGCTTGCTGATGCCCGGAATAGCCCCATCGCCATGATCGTGGCCACCCGCCGGGTAGAAACCGGTGATGCCGCGCTCCGATACATCCTTCATGTTCTTGTACTGCCCCTGCAGGATCAGAGACACCTCGGGGTTGAAGCCGCTTGCCGTCGACGCAGGCGCTTGGCGCCCCTCCGTCGTGACGACCGGTGCGGCAACAGGCTGCGCACTCGCCTTGGACTCGGCTTGCGCCAGTTTCTTCTCCAGCGAGGCTATACGCTGCTCGTAGGTTTTTTTCATGTCGTCGATCTGGGCACGGATGACCGCCAGATCGGCATCGGTTGCGGCCTGTGCGCCGTATGAGGCGGCCAGCAAGGCCGCCATGGCAAATGATTTTTGCATGGAATTCTCCTGAAAATGCGTTGAAATCGACCATAGGCAGAAATGCCGTGGTCGACCGTCAAAAACGGGCAATTTTCAGAAGAGTGGCGGGCCGCGCTGCGTCGCCGCAGGTGCCGGGAAAGCACTGCGGCCATGGGCCGACAAGGAGTCCGGAACCAACTGGACGGCCAGCATCGGCGGCAGAACCGCCAGCGATGGCAGCGCGGCGCCAAGATCATGCGCTGCCAGGCAAAGCTGGCAAGCATGAGTCGGCAAGCCGTTCTCGTTGCCCGCCGCATGCTCGATCGCATGCGCCCCCGTCGCCAGTTGGGCGAAGAAGAGAACGGCGACGAGAAGGAGGCGACGCAGATGAAGCATCTGTTCAGTCTATCAGGGCTGCATTACGTTCGGATGGCAAAACCACGGACTCAGTCCACCTGCACCAGCAGACCCTTCAAATACTCGCCTTCCGGGAAGTTCAATGCCACCGGATGATCGGCAGCACCAGACAGCCGGCGCACGATGCGCGCATTGCGCCCGGCATCCAGCGCCGAGTCAGCGATGATTTTCTGGAACATTTCCAGCCCGACGCCACCGGAGCAAGAGTAAGTCATCAGGAATCCGCCCGGTTTGAGCAACCGGCACCCCAGAATATTGATGTCCTTGTAGGCTTTCGCTGCCCGGTCAGCATGGGCTGCCGACGGCGCAAACTTGGGCGGATCAAGCACGATCAGGTCGAACAGCTTGCCGGCCTTGCGGAAATCGCGCAGCGCCTGGAATACATCAGCCTCCTGCCATTCAGCCCGATCTGCCGGCAGTTGCGGATTGAGCGCCAGATTGGCCTTGGCCTGCGCCAGCGCCGGGCCGGAGGAGTCAATCGACAAGACGCTCTTCGCGCCGCCAGCCAGGGCCTGCAGGGAAAAACCACCGGTGTAGCAGAAGCAGTTCAGGACATCCTTGCCGGCGGACAACTGGCCAAGCAAGGCGCGATTTTCGCGCTGGTCGAGATAGAAACCAGTCTTGTGACCACCAGCGATATCAATTGCCAGACGGACACCGTTCTCATCAATCGACAGCGGCGTTGCCGGGGCCTCGCCATGCAGCCAGCCAGTCGTCGGGCCGAGTCCTTCCAATCCGCGAACATCGGAATCAGAACGTTCATAGACCCGCGCGCAACCAGTCGCCTTGATCAGCCCGGCAACGATGGCGTTACGCCACTTGTCGGCCCCGGCCGAAGTCAGCTGAATGACGACCGTGTCGCCATACTGGTCGGCAATGACGCCGGGCAAACCATCGGACTCGGCATGAATCAGTCGCAAGCCCTGCTGGCCGCGCAGTTCCGGCAAGGCCTGGCGAAGCGCCACGGCTGCAGCGATGCGGCGCTTGAAGAAGGCATCGTCGATCGACTCTTCGGCATCAAAGGTCCAGAAACGGGCGCGAATCTGCGATTTCGGACTGTAGGCAGCCCGTCCGAGCGGACGCAGGTTATCGGCCAGCACCTCGACGGTATCGCCCGGCCGCGCACGGCCTTCCAGACGACCAACCGAACCGGCGAACAACCAGGGGTGATGCTTGAAGGCAGAACGCTCCTTGCCCGGAAGCAGAATCAGCTGAGCCATGTTTTTCCCGATCTAGTGGTCTGTGCCGCAATTGGCGGAACAAAATGAAAGCGCAGAATTCGCGTTCCTGGCTAGGCGCGAACCGCAGTGATAGCAGTAGCTATCGCGAGGATGAGCAACAACGCCGGGGGCGTGAAGACAAGCTTTCATGTTCCGTGAATTGCGAAACGGACCACACAAAGCAAGAAGCCCCGGTTGCCTTGCAGCAACCGGGGCCCTGAATACTGGCGAAAACTTAAGCGCCCAGAGCCTTGCGGTTGCGCTGATGGCACTCGGCAGCGTACATGACCTTGAACATGGTCTTGCCGGTGCTCTTGAACAGACGCTTGGTGGACTTGGAAACGCAGCGGCGCTCCAGGGACGAACGGCGATTACGGTTGATGGCCATGAATAACTCCTTGATTCCGGCTATATTTCGAAACCGTCAATCATAGAGGCTGGTAGAGGAATCGTCAACGAAGCCTTGATTTTTCGCCACTTTAGGCAGCAGACAAAAAATCCTGCAGACGAGGTGATGGCAACAGAAGCAAGCCTTACTTGCTCTTCGCTCTAGGGTGGGCGGCGTCGTAAACTTTCGCCAAATGCTGGAAATCAAGATGCGTATAGACCTGTGTCGACGCGATGCTGGCATGACCGAGCATCTCCTGCACCGCCCGCAGATCTCCTGACGATTGCAGGACATGCGAAGCAAAGGAATGGCGCAGCATGTGGGGATGGACGTGCGCCGGCAAGCCAAGCAGCACGGCCCGCCGGGACAATCTGGCCTCGACCATGCGCGGACTGATGCGGGCACCGCGCTGACCGACGAACAAGGCTTTTTCCTCAGGCTTCGCCAGTTGATCCCGGACTGCCGCCCATGCCGCAAGGGCTTCCCGCGCCTTGCTGCCGACTGGCACCAGCCGCAGCTTGTTGCGCTTGCCCAGCACACGGACCTCGCTTTCATGGGCAATACCGTCCAAGGCCTCGCAATCAAGGGCAACCAGTTCGGCCAGCCGCAACCCCGACGAATAGAACAATTCGAACATCGCCAGATCTCGCGCCGCCTGGACGGGATCGTCGTCTTCGACAGGCATCAACAGGCGTGAGGTTTCATCGACCGACAAGGCCTTGGGCAACATTCGGGGGGACTTGGGCGGACGGATGCCATCGCAGGGATTGGCTTTCACCATGCCGCGCTCACCCAGCCAGTGAAAGAAGCCGCGCCATGCCGACAAGGCCCGTGCCAGCGAGCGCCCCGCCAGCCCCTGACCATGCAGTTGGGCAACGAAACGCCGGAGGTGGTGCACCTGCAAGCTGGCGAGCGGGACTTCCCCCGCTGCTGCCAACAGCTTTTGCAGATCACGTCGATAGTTCGAAACGGTGTGCGCCGACAAACGTCGCTGATCCGAGAGTTCGGCCAGCCACGTGTCGACGGCAAGCACCGGGGTCACAGCACGCTCTTGGTCACCCGGGCCAGCGCGGCGGACACCATTTCGCCGAGGCGTTCAAGATAGAGCGTCCCCATGTCGGCGTAGAAACGCTGCGCCTCCTCGCTGCCCAGCGCAATCATGCCGATTGTGCCGCCGCCGTTACGCAAGGCAATCAGTGCCTGCGAGCGGATGTGCGAGGCATGCTCGCCAAACCATGAAGCCGTACCGAAACCAGCGGTAGAGCCGCAATAGGGACGGGCCAGCGTTTCGGCAAAAACCTGCAATTCCTCGCTGACCGCCGCGAACTCCGGCAAGCCCTCGACGCCTTCCGGCTTGTCCCACAGGCGCAGAGCGACGTGCGGCACGGAGAAATCATCGCGCAGATGGAAATTGAGCAAATGGATCACCGCTTGGAAAGTTTCGGCCGCGATCAATGCCACCGAGAGGCGATGCACCTTTTCGCTGATCTGGTCGTTTTCTTCGCCAAAGGCGATCAACTCGGCAAGCTTGCTTTCGGTCGTCCGGTTTTTTTCGCGCAGTGTCAGCATCTGCCGTTCGGCCAGTGACACGGCACGGCCGCCGTGCGGATGCGGCACAAAAATCTGCGCCATCAGGTCCGCATACTGCTCGAAGAAACCCGGATTGTTCTTCAGATACTCCGCAATTTCCTCAGGGAACATGGCGCTCATAATTCAATTTCTCCTGTAAATACTGTCACCGCCGGGCCGGTCATCAGCACCGGCCGGTCGTCGCCACCCCAGGCAATCGTCAGGTCGCCACCGCGGGTCGTTACCCTGACCGGCGAATCGAGCAAGCCCCGACGGATCCCCGTCACCACCGCCGCACAGGCGCCAGTGCCGCAGGCCATGGTTTCGCCTGAACCTCGTTCGTAAACCCGCAGCTTGATGGCATGCCGATCAACGATCTGCATGAAGCCGGCGTTGACCCGCTGCGGAAAGCGCGGATGCTTTTCGATCAATGGCCCATGTTCGCCAACCGGCGCGGTGTCGACGCTCTCCACGACCTGCACGGCATGCGGATTACCCATCGACACGACACTGGTTTCCAGAGTCTCGTCGGCCACATCCAGCAGGTGAATGATCACGTCGTCTTCGGCCAGAAAGGGAATTTCGGCCGGCAAAAACCGGGGGACGCCCATGTCGACCGTGACATTGCCATCGCCTTCAAGGCGCGGCGAAATAATGCCCCGCATGGTCTCGACGCGAATCTCGCGCTTGTCAGTCAGGCCTTCGTCATGGACAAAGCGAACAAAGCAGCGGGCTCCGTTGCCGCATTGTTCGACCTCGCCGCCATCGGCATTGAAAATCCGGTAACGGAAATCGACCCTCGGCTGGGAGGCCTTTTCGACCAGCAAAATCTGGTCGCAGCCGACGCCGAAGTGGCGATCAGCCAAATAGCACAACTGCTCCGGGGACAGGGAAACCTGCTGGCGAACACCGTCAAGGACAACGAAATCGTTGCCCAGACCGTGCATCTTGGAGAATTTGAGTTTCACGCACTGCTCCGCTGAATGATTGGGAAAAGCATAGCAGAGACAGGGGCTTGCCTCAAATTGTTAAAGCTTCTTCTCCATCACGAAATCGTCCATCACATATCCGTGGCCGATATCGTCAACCGTTGCCGTACGGACTTCAAAACCGTATTTCTTGTACGAATTGATGGCATTCACGTTGCGCTTGTTGACCTGCAGGATCACGCAAGGATAGCCCTGCTTTTTTGCCCGCTCGGCGACGTGGGCGATCAACTGCCCGCCAACCCCTTGGCGCTGCACATCCGGGTGAATGTAAAGCTTGTCGAGCTTGAACTCGTCCTTGTAGATTTCGCTGAACGCGAAACCGACACGACGATCGCCGTGGAAAGCCTGATCCAGCCATTTGTGCAGGTCTTCCAGGTCGTCGTACAGGCGCTCATGACCGTAGCGTTGCTCCAGCATGAAATCGATCTGCTCCTGGGTGATGATGCCAGGATAGGTCGCCTGCCAGATTTCGCGAGCGAGGGCCGCGATCGCCGGCACATCGGGCGGCGTCACGGGGCGGATTTCCACTTTCAGGCTGCTGTTCATTTATAAAACCTCTGTTCTCCGGGTGGCCGGGTTTTGAAGCGTTTATGCAACCAGAAATACTGCTCCGGCATGCGCAGCACCTGGCTTTCGATAAATTTGTTCATGAATTCCGTATCAGTCTCGACACTCTCGCCGGGAAAGTTCTCCCAGGCCGGCATCACCTCGACCTCGTAGCCATCCGGCACCTGACGGGTAATACAGGCCACGACGCGAGCTCCGGTCAGGCGAACCAGCCGTGACAAGGCCGGAATCGTTGCTGCCTGAACGCCAAAGAACGGTACGAAGATCGACTCTTTGGGTCCGAAATCCATGTCCGGCAGGTAATAGAACTGATGTCCGTCCTTCATCGCCTTGACGATCTTGCGCATGCCATCCTGCCGTGACAGCAGTACTGCCTCATTGAATCGCATACGCCCATCATAAAGCAGCTTGTTCAACACCGGATTTTTCTGGTTCGAGAAGACGCTGCAGCCAACGACGTACATCGAAATACGGGTTGCCCCGGCATCCAGCCCGACAAAATGCGGTGAAAGCAGGATTACTGGCCGGCCTTCCGGATCGGTCAGATGTTCGACACCATGGATCCGGATGATGCGCTCCAGCCGTTCCTTGGAAGCCCACCAACCGAGTGTGCGGTCGAGTACCGCCCGGGCAAAGGAGACGAAATGCCGACGCGCCAGATCTTCGCGCTCGGCTTCACTTTTCTCAGGAAAACACAGACGCAGATTGGTCAGCGCAACACGCCGACGCTCGCGCCCGACGGCGTAAAGCAAACGACCGAGGCCGGCCCCAAGGGCGCGCAAAACGGGCAGCGGCAGCCAGTGCAGCAGCCACAGGAAACCGACCAGAACCCAGGTGAAAAAAATCTTCAAGACAACTTACTCCGCCGGCGGCAATTCGGCACCGCCCGGTCGTTTGTATCGGTTATAGCCCCACAGGTACTGGGTTGGGCATTGACGAATCAAGGCCTCGACCTCGCTGTTGATCTGCTGCGCCCGCTCGATAGTCGAACCACTCAGTGGGTTGCGTGGCGGCTGGAAATGAACACGGTAACCACGCCCGCCCGGAAGGCGCTCACCCCAGGTCAGCAGGGAGGCGGCGCCAGTTTCGGTCAGGCGAGCCGCCAGGGTCATTGTGTAGGCATAGCGCCCGAAAAACTTGAGCCAGACACCTTCGCCTGTCTTGGGCGCTTGGTCTGGCAGCATGCCAACCATCTCACCCTTCTTCAGCGCCTTGATCAGCGCCCGCACCCCGGACAGATCGGCTGGTGCGAGGTGCAGGTGTTCCCGTTTACGCCCCTTCAGGATCAGCTCCTGAGCCGAGGCCGACTTCGGGGCACGATAAAGCACGGTGATGTCGCCAAAAGACGAGAGGTACTGTGCCGTAATCTCGAAACAGCCCAGATGCGGCGTCAGAAACACGATTCCCTTCCCAGCATTTCGGGCTGTCTCGACATGCTCCCAGCCGACGACCTCGGCGACCAGCGGCACTGCCTCTTCGAGCGGGCGCATCCAGATTCGCGCCAATTCGACCATCTGTTTGCCGGTTTCGGCCGCCACACGCCCACGCAAAGCCGGGTCGATGCCCGCCTGCGCCAGATTTTCCTGCAGGTGACGCCGATAGGTCGGTGAAAGCCAGTAAATCAGGCGGCCGACCCCGCCGCCCAAGGCATGTAGCAAAGCCAGCGGAAATAGGGAAAAAACGCGAAAAATAAAAACCATGACGCCTCGGGGGTTGAATCCCCCTGAGAAAAGTTTAATATTATCCGTTCGCCGAGTTAAACAGACAACTTGCGGGGCGACTAATAAATTCTGCTAAAGCGTCACCTGCTCGTGGTCCAAAGCTGGTAGCGCCGGATCAAAGGACCACTGGAGCAATAAATGAGCGATTACCTCTTTACCTCGGAATCTGTCGGCGAAGGCCATCCCGACAAGGTTGCCGATCAAATTTCCGACGCCATCCTCGACGCCATCCTGGCTCAGGACAAGCACTCTCGCGTTGCCGCCGAAACCCTGTGCAACACTGGCCTCGTCGTCCTGGCCGGTGAAATCACCACCAACGCCAACGTCGACTACATCCAGGTTGCCCGCGACACCATCAAACGTATCGGCTACGACAACACCGAATATGGCATCGACTACAAGGGCTGCGCCGTGCTCGTCGCCTACGACAAGCAGAGCCCGGACATCGCCCAGGGCGTCAATGCCGCCTACGACGACAACCTTGGCCAGGGCGCCGGCGACCAGGGCCTGATGTTCGGCTATGCCTGTGACGAAACCCCGTCGCTGATGCCGCTGCCGATCTACCTGTCGCACCGCATGGTCGAACGCCAGGCCATGCTGCGCAAGGACGGCCGCCTGCCGTGGGCCCGCCCGGATGCCAAGTCGCAGGTCACCATCCGCTACGTCGATGGCAAGCCGCACTCGATCGACACCGTCGTGCTGTCTACCCAGCATTCTCCGGACATCAGCCTGGAAGACCTGCGCGAAGCCACCATCGAGCAGATCATCAAGCCGGTTCTGCCCAAGGAACTGATCAAGGGCGACATCAAGTATCTGGTCAACCCGACTGGTCGCTTCGTCGTCGGTGGCCCGCAGGGCGACTGCGGCCTGACCGGCCGCAAGATCATCGTCGACACCTACGGCGGAGCCGCCCCGCACGGCGGTGGCGCTTTCTCGGGCAAGGATCCTTCCAAGGTTGACCGTTCGGCAGCCTACGCCACTCGCTACGTGGCCAAGAACATTGTCGCCGCCGGCCTCGCCTCGCGCTGTCTGGTGCAGGTGTCGTACGCCATCGGCGTTGCCGAGCCGACTTCGATCATGGTCGAGACCTACGGCACCGGCAAGGTCAACAACGAAACCCTGACCGCGCTGGTCCGCAAGCACTTCGATCTGCGTCCGAAGGGCATCGTCAACATGCTCGACCTGCTCCGTCCGATCTATCAGAAGACTGCCGCCTACGGCCATTTCGGCCGCGACGAACCGGAATTCACCTGGGAAGCCACCGATCGCGCCAATCTGCTGAAGAGCGACGCCGGCCTGTAAGCTGAAATCAGCGTAAAACGGAGGGGGGCCACACGGCCCCCCTTTTTTTTCGCTAGAATTGCGAAATATGCTTAAAAAAATTCGCGTTGACCAACTATCCCTTGGTATGCACCTTCAGGCCTTTTGTGGAGCTTGGCTGGATCACCCGTTTTGGCGGACAAAGTTCGTCCTGACTGACCAGAACGACATTGCACTGATCCAGGAAAGCTTGATTACCGAAGTCTGGATCGATATTTCCAAAGGGATTGACGTCGAAGCCGGAGATATTTCCGGCGAGACTGAAGTCATCACCGTAGAGGAAATTCCCGTCCTCCCTCCCGTCGTTCAGGAGAAGGCGTCGTTCAGCGACGAAATGAAACGAGCCTCGAAAATCGTCGCCAAGGGCAAGGAAGCAGTCATCTCGATGTTCCAGGAAGCTCGCATGGGCAAGGCCATTGAAGCCGAGGCCGCAGCCCCACTGGTCGAGGAAATTTCCAACTCCGTGATGCGCAATCCGGGAGCGCTGATCAGCCTGGCCCGCCTGAAGACCGCGGATGACTACACGTTCATGCACTCGGTCGCTGTCTGTGCCCTGATGATTGCGCTGGCCCGCCAGCTTGGGCTGGATGAACAGCAGACGCGCGATGCCGGCATGGCGGGTCTGCTCCACGATCTTGGCAAAGCGATGATCCCGCTTGAAATATTGAACAAGCCGGGCAAGCTGACTGACGAGGAATTCGACCTGGTCAAGACTCACCCCGCAGAAGGCTACAAGCTTTTGCTGGAGGGTAGCGGCATCAGCGAGATGACCAAGGATGTCTGCCTGCATCACCATGAAAAGATCGATGGCAGCGGCTACCCCAAGGGCCTGAACGGCGAAACGATGAGCCTGTTCGCGAAGATGGGCGCCGTTTGCGACGTATACGACGCCGTCACCTCCAATCGCCCGTACAAGGCCGGCTGGGACCCTGCCGAGTCGATCAAGCGGATGGCTGAATGGAAAGGCCATTTTGATCCGGCCGTCTTCCAGGCCTTCGTCAAGAGTCTGGGCATTTACCCGATCGGTTCACTGGTTCGCCTCGCATCCGGCAAACTCGGCGTCGTCGTCGAACAGGGCGAGCAATCGCTGCTCAAGCCCAAAATCAAGGTTTTCTTTTCGACCAAATCGCAGGCCTATATCAAGCCGGAACTCATCGATATCGCCCGCAGTCCCGAGAAAATTGCCGGACGTGAAGATGCCTCCAAGTGGGGCATCAAGGATGTGGACCGTTACTGGGCAGGCGATAAACTCTAAAATCAGTTTATAATCCAAATCTACCGAGGGGCGCTGCAGGAGCGAGGTGATCATCATCGCTCCCAGGCTCGGTTTAAAACGGCGCTCACTGATCAACCCTGCCGGGCGCAGGGGGCCGCCGGTGAGCAACAACGCCGTAATTCCCCTCCCCGTCACAGTTATTTAGGAGCTTACTGTGGCTGAATTCAAAGACTACGTCATCGCCGATCTTTCCCTTGCCGACTGGGGTCGCAAGGAAATCCTCATTGCCGAAACCGAAATGCCCGGTCTGATGGCCATTCGCGAAGAGTTCGCGAAGACCCAGCCGCTCAAGGGTGCCCGTATCACCGGTTCGCTGCACATGACCATCCAGACCGCTGTGCTGATCGAGACGCTGACTGCGCTCGGCGCCGAAGTCCGCTGGGCCTCGTGCAACATTTTCTCGACCCAGGACCACGCTGCTGCTGCCATCGCCGCGCAGAACATTCCGGTCTTCGCCGTCAAGGGCGAAACCCTGGTCGATTACTGGGACTACACCCACCGCATCTTTGAGTGGGCCGACGGCGGCTATTCGAACATGATCCTCGACGACGGCGGCGATGCCACCCTGCTGCTGCACCTCGGCGCCCGTGCCGAGAAGGACATTTCCCTGCTGGCCAAACCGGGCTCCGAGGAAGAAACCATCCTCTTCGCCGCCATCAAGGCCAAGCTGGCCGTCGATCCGACCTGGTACTCCGTGCGCCTGGCCCAGATCAAGGGTGTCACCGAGGAAACCACCACCGGCGTCCATCGCCTGTACCAGATGCACCAGCGCGGCGAACTGAAGTTCCCGGGCATCAATGTCAATGACTCGGTGACCAAGTCCAAGTTCGACAACCTGTACGGCTGCCGCGAATCGCTGGTCGATGGCATCAAGCGCGCCACCGACGTGATGATTGCTGGCAAGGTCGCCGTCATTGCCGGTTACGGCGACGTGGGCAAGGGTTCGGCCCAGGCCATGCGTGCCCTGTCGGCACAAGTTTGGGTCACCGAAATTGACCCGATCTGTGCCCTGCAGGCCGCGATGGAAGGCTACCGCGTCGTCACCATGGAATACGCCGCCGACAAGGCCGATATTTTCGTGACCACAACCGGCAATTTCCACGTCATCACCCATGACCACATGGCGGCGATGAAGAACAACGCCATCGTCTGCAACATCGGGCACTTCGACAACGAAATCGACGTTGCCTCGATCGAGAAGTACCAGTGGGAAGAGATCAAGCCGCAAGTCGATCACGTGATCTTCCCGGACGGCAAGCGCATCATCCTGCTCGCCAAGGGCCGTTTGGTGAACCTCGGCTGCGGTACGGGCCACCCGTCCTACGTGATGTCCTCGTCGTTCGCCAACCAGACGATCGCCCAGATCGAGCTGTGGACCGAAGCGGTCAAGGGTTCCAACAAGTACCCGGTCGGCGTCTACACCCTGCCCAAGCACCTGGACGAAAAGGTCGCCCGCCTGCAACTGAAGACGCTGAATGCCCAGCTGTCCGAGCTGACCGACGAGCAAGCTGCCTACATCAGCGTGCCGAAGGAAGGCCCGTACAAGGCTGACCACTACCGCTACTAAGCAATCACGATGCTGAACCTGCTCGCTGTCTGGATCGTCAATGCGCTTGCCCTGCTGGCGCTACCTTATGTCGTTCCTTCGATCCAGATAGCCGGGTTCGGCACCGCCTTGCTGGTGGCCGTCGTCCTTGGCCTGATCAACACCCTGCTCAGGCCCTTGCTGGTGCTGCTGACCCTGCCGGTCACGTTGCTGACGCTGGGCCTGTTCATCTTCGTCATCAATGCCCTGCTCTTTCAGTTGGCAGGTACGCTGATCGATGGCTTCCAGGTTGGCGGTTTCTGGTCGGCCATGTTTGGCTCAATTGCCTACAGCCTGATTTCCTGGCTGCTCAGCGCCCTGCTGCTGAGAAAGTAAGCAGGCCTCGATGAGCATGAACTCCTTCCACGCGCGGCAAAAAAAGCCGCGCCCGGCAGCCCAGCCGGCCCATGAACGGCCGACCGGGATGCTGCGGGCGGATGCCCTGCTTGTTGCCCAGAAACTCGCCCCTTCCCGCACGGCCGCCCAATGGCTGATCAAGGAAGGGCGCGTCAGCTGGGCAGGTGGTGCGGTCAACAAACCGGCAATGGAATTGCCCGAGGGTACCCCCTTGAGCGTTGCAGCCGACCCGGATGCCCATTACGTCTCGCGCGGCGGCAACAAGCTGGCCGGCGCGCTGGCCGAAACGGGGATCGAGGTCGCGGGAAAGATCTGCCTCGATGTCGGCCAGTCGACCGGCGGCTTCACCGACTGCCTGCTGCAGGCCGGCGCGAAGCACGTCGTTGGCGTCGATGTCGGTCACGGCCAATTGCACTCGCAACTCCGCCACGACTCTGCTGTCACCGCCATCGAAGGCATCAACTGCCGTGCCCTGACCTCGGCCGATCTCGGCCTGGCCTTTCCGGCGGCCGGCTTCAATCTGATCGTCGGCGATGTCTCCTTCATCTCCATGACCTTGGTCCTGCCACAGTTACCAGCCTTGCTGGCCGAACATGGCGACCTCCTGCTGCTGGTCAAACCGCAATTCGAAGTCGGTCCAGACAACATCGGCAAGGGCGGCATCGTCCGCGATGAAACGCTCTACAAGGACGTCGAGACCAAACTGCGCAACTGCGCAGCCAAGCTAGGCCTTACTGTCCGCGCCTGGCTGGATAGTCCAATTACCGGCGGTGACGGCAACCGCGAATTCTTCATCTGGTTGAACAAATGAAACCTGAAATCTCCATCGAATTTTTCCCGCCACAAACTCCGGAAGGCATCGAAAAGCTACGCACTGTCCGGGCCGAACTGGCCAAGTTGAACCCGCATTTCTTCTCGGTCACTTACGGCGCCGGTGGCTCGACCCGCGAACGCACCTTCGCTGTGGTCAAGGAAATCGCTGCCGAAGGTTTCGACGCTGCACCACACCTGTCGTGCATCGGCTCGACCCGCGAGTCCATCCGCGAAATCCTCGCCGAATACAAGGCCGCCGGCATCAAGCGCACGGTCGCCCTTCGCGGCGATCTGCCTTCCGGCATGGCCGAAACCGGCGAGTTCCGTTACGCCAACGAACTGGTTGAATTCATCCGTGCCGAGACCGGCGACTGGTTCAGTATCGAAGTCGCCGCCTACCCGGAATGGCATCCTCAGGCCCGTAGCCCGAAAGATGACCTCGACGCCTTCGCCCGCAAGGTCAAGGCCGGCGCCAACTCGGCGATCACGCAGTATTTCTACAACGCTGACGCCTACTTTCATTTCGTCGACGAAGCCAAGGCGCTTGGCGTTGATGTGCCCATCGTGCCCGGCATCATGCCCATCGCCGGCTTTACGAAGCTGGCCCGCTTCTCGGATGCCTGCGGCGCGGACATTCCGCGCTGGATGCGCAAGAAATTCGAAAGTTTTGGCGATGATGCTGACTCGATCCGTGCGTTTGGCCTCGATGTCGTAACCGAATTGTGTGAACGCCTGCTCAAAGGCGGCGCGCCCGGACTGCACTTTTACGCCATGAATCAGAGTGCGCTGACCACGGAAATCTGCCGCAGACTAGGTTAATCCAGCCTCTCTCATCTATGATCAAGCCTGTCTTGGCGGGCTTGATCATAGGCCAAGGACCGGTAACGAACAGATCTCGCCAAGTCGCCTTTGCTCGTTGACGCCTCCAATCTGCCTCTATATAATGCGCGCTTCCCGTTGGCCGGGTCGGTAGCTCAGTCGGTAGAGCAGCGGACTTTTAATCCGTTGGTCCCGAGTTCGAATCTCGGCCGACCCACCAGTCAATTTCGGGAAATGTGGGGCGCTAGCTCAGTTGGTAGAGCAGCGGACTCTTAATCCGTAGGTCGACAGTTCGAATCTGTCGCGCCCCACCAGTATTACAAATACACTTAGCCTCGGCCTAGCGTCGAGGTTTTTTGTTTAAAGAGCAGTTGTTGTAAATCTCAGGCGCATTTCCTGATCGGACGCGGGGTGGAGCAGTTGGCAGCTCGTCGGGCTCATAACCCGAAGGTCGCAGGTTCAAGTCCTGCCCCCGCAACCACCAGATACCAGCAAAAAGGCCAGTCACTCGACTGGCCTTTTTCTTTTCTATTGTTCCGCGGGCTTATTTGCGACCGAACTTCTCGGCCAACTGATTAAGCTTTTCAACGCGGCGTTGCTCGGCCTTGGCTTCCGCCTCGGCAGCCTTGCGCTGCTCAGCCTGTTTCTTGAAGCGTTCGCGTAGCAGTTCAGCTGCATGCTGACGATTTTCGTCGGTCACGTCACCGGCTGGCGTGCCATCCAGATTCAGGCGTACCGTCCCTTTTTCCATTTCCTTCAGATAACGCGTTGAAATGGTGTGGCTACGCATGGCCAGACGAAGCGACTTCTTGCTCACATCCGGCAACTGGGCGAAGACCTGCTTGTCGATACCGATGGCCAGCGGGCTGAAATTGCGGAACACATCAAATCTCGTCTGCAAGTCCTTGAGCAGGACACGAGCGTCAATTGGCTTGTCGGTAGTAGCTTCGGTAGTCGTCATGATGTAACTGGATCAGGTTGAGGCGCGAAGGTTAGCACGAAGGCACGCCGTTGCAGCCGCGAAATCGGTATTCAGACGCCGTTTTTGCGGAACCAGGCGAGCATGCGTTTCCAGCCATCCTCTGCCTCTTCCTTGCGATAGCTGGGACGGTAGTCGGCGTGGAAGGCATGCGGTGCATTGTCGTACACATGGATTTCCGAGGCTTTGGCAGCTGCGCTTCCTTGCTGCAAGGCCTTTTCCATGGCCTCGACGCTTTCCAGCGGAATGCCGGCATCCAGGCCGCCGTACAAGCCAAGCACCGGCGCCTTGAGTTGAGCGACCAGGTCGGTCGGGTGTTTCGGCGTCATCTCGTTGCTCGGGCCGACCAGTTTTCCATACCAGGCAACCCCTGCCTTCACGGCCGGGTTGTGAGCGCTGTACAGCCAGGTAATACGACCACCCCAGCAGAAACCGGTCACCGCCAGCCGACTGGTATCCGCTCCCTTGCCGGCAGCCCAGGAAACACAGGCATCGAGATCGCTCGACACCTGGGCATCGGGCGTCTTGCCGGTAATTTTTTCGAGAATTTCGGGAATGCTCGCGATCTGTCGAGGATCACCCTGGCGAGCGAAGAGGTCGGGACCAATCGCGCAATAACCCAGCTTGGCAAGACGCCGGCAGGTATCCCGGATGTATTCATGGGCACCAAATATTTCGGAAACCACCAGAACCACCGGCGGTTTGACCAGGCCACCTGGCACCGCACGGTAGGCAACCATCTCGCCATCCTTGACCGGCACCTTGATTTCACCGGCAATCAGGCCGACCTCGTCGGTCTTGATCGCCGTTTGCGCCATCACCGGCTGCGTGGCAAGGGCAAAGCCTGCGCCCAGACTGGTCACCAGAAAGCTCCGGCGATCAAAGGTCTGTGGCGGAACAAGGCTATCGAACTCAGGTTCTGTTTTCATGGTTTGTCTCCTCAAGGGATTACATCAGAACGATGTCGTATTGCTCGGGCGAATAACTCGGTTCGGATTGCAATGAAACGGCTTTCCCGATGAAGTCGGAAAGCATGGCCAGCGCTTGGGATTCTTCGTCTAGAAACAGATCAACCACATCAGGACCAGCCAGGATCCGGTATTCACGGGCATTGAACTGGCGTGCTTCGCGCAGCAGTTCGCGGAGGATCTCGTAGGCCACGGTACGGGCCGTCTTGACTTCACCACGCCCGCTGCAGGTCGGACAAGGTTGGCAAAGGACGTGAGCGAGCGATTCACGGGTCCGCTTGCGAGTCATCTCGACCAGGCCCAGCTGGGTGAAGCCGTTAACCGTCAGTCGCGTGTGGTCGTAGGCGAGCGCCCGGTTGAATTCATCCAGCACGGCCTTCTTGTGCTCCTCGTTCTCCATGTCGATGAAGTCGACAATGATGATGCCGCCGAGGTTCCGCAGGCGCAGCTGGCGCGCGATGGTCACCGCTGCTTCGAGGTTGGTCTTGAAGATGGTGTCGTCAAAATTGCGCACGCCAACGAAACCGCCGGTGTTGACGTCGATGGTCGTCATTGCCTCGGTCTGGTCGATGATCAGGTAGCCACCGGATTTCAGATCGACACGCCGAGCGAGGGCTTTCTGGATTTCCTCTTCGACGCCATGCAGATCGAACAGCGGGCGCTGGCCGGTGTAGTGCTCGAGAAGCGGCAGGACGGCTGGCGTGTATTCCTCGGCGAAGCCGGTCAGCTTCTGGAAATTTTCCCGCGAGTCGATGAAGATGCGCATCGTTTCGGGATTGACGAAATCACGCAGCACCCGCTGCCCGAGCGAGAGCTCCTGATAGAGCAGGGTCGGAGGCCCCGACGTCCGGGCCTTGTCGCGAATGTCAGCCCAAGTCTTGCGCAGATAGGCGATATCGGTGGCGAACTCTTCATCGCTGGCACTCTCCGCCATGGTCCGGACGATGAAACCGCCCGGTTCGTCACTGGGCACCAGCCGGGTAATCTTCTCGCGCAGCACTTCGCGCTCGCTCTCGGACTCGATACGCTGCGAGATGCCGATATGCTTTTCCTGCGGCAGATAGACCAGCATGCGGCCGGCGATGGAAACCTGCGTCGATAGCCGGGCGCCCTTGGTACCGATCGGATCCTTGACGACCTGGACAAGAATGCTTTGCCCGTCGTGCAGAATTTTCTCGATCGGCCTTTCGGTCGCCGTTTCGCGCGGCTGCCAGATATCGGCGACATGCAGGAAGGCGGTGCGATCCAGCCCGACGTCGATGAACGCCGACTGCATGCCGGGAAGAATGCGGACGACCCGCCCGAGATAGACGTTACCGACCAGCCCGCGGCTCGCCGTGCGTTCGATGTGCAGTTCCTGGACGACGCCTTGTTGCATGACGGCAACGCGGGTCTCCTGCGGCGTGAAATTGATCAGTATCTCTTCGGTCATGGGGCGTAGAATGCGCGGTTTTGCTGCATTCTACTATGCCCAAAGCTCCCGAACTCCTCGCTCCTGCCGGCTCGCTCGATATGATGCGCACCGCCTTCGACTTTGGCGCCGATGCGATCTACGCCGGCCAGCCTCGTTACAGCCTGCGCGTCCGCAACAACGAGTTCGGCAGCATGGAAAAGCTCGGCGAAGGCATTGATGAAGCGCATGCCCGCGGCAAGCAGTTTTTCGTCGTCAGCAACATCATTCCGCACAACGCCAAGCTGACCACCTATCTGGCCGACATGGCCCCGGTTATAGAACTCAAGCCGGATGCGCTGATCATGTCCGACCCCGGCCTGATCGACATGGTCCGCGAGACCTGGCCGGAACAGGTGATTCACCTGTCGGTGCAGGCCAACACGGTAAACTGGGCCTCGGTTCGTTTCTGGCAGAAGATGGGTGTCCAGCGCATCATCCTGTCGCGCGAACTGTCGCTCGATGAAGTCGCCGAAATCCGTCAGCGCTGCCCGGATATCGAACTCGAAGTCTTCGTCCATGGCGCGTTGTGCATCGCCTACTCCGGCCGCTGCCTGCTTTCCGGCTACTTCAATCATCGCGACCCGAACCAGGGTACCTGCACCAACTCCTGCCGCTGGGATTACAAGGTCAGCACTTCCGACGGGCAACCGGCGCAAATGCTCCGGCAGGAACAGGAAATCCTGCTCGAAGAAAAGCAGCGCCCCGGCGAACTGATGCCGATCGAGGAAGACGAGCACGGCACCTACATCCTGAACTCCAAGGACCTGCGCGCCATCGAGCACGTGCATCGGCTGGTCGAGATCGGCGTCGATTCGCTGAAAATCGAAGGCCGCACCAAGAGCCCCTACTACGTCGCCCGGACCAGTCAGGCCTATCGCCAGGCCATCGACGACGCCGTGGCCGGCAAGCCGCTCGACCCGGCGCTGTTGCGCGAACTGGAAGGACTGGCCAACCGCGGCTATACCGACGGCTTCCTGCAGCGCCACCATGATGCCGAATACCAGAACTACCTGCGCGGCAGCTCCGAATCGGACCGCAGCCTGTACGTCGGCGATGCGGTGCGTTTCGATACGGCACGCGGCCTGATGGAAATCGAGGTCAAGAACCGCTTCTCGGTCGGCGACCGTCTGGAGTGCGTGCACCCTTCAGGCAACCACATCTTCACGCTGGCCCGCATGGAAGACAAGGCCGGCCAGCCGGCTACCGTCGCCCCCGGCAGCGGCCACCGGGTATGGATTGATTTGCCGGCCATGTACACCAATTCCTTCGTCGCGCGTTTTGTGTAGAGCCCCGCAAACATTGGGCAAATTTGTTTAACAAACCCTAACAAAACAAGCCAGAATTTGAATTTGTGCACCGCAGCAAACGGTGTAACATACCCGTCATGAGCCATCCCGCCAACCGCATGCCGCTAATCGACGCCCTGAAGGCGGTCGCGGCGCTGCTTGTCCTGATGAATCACTTCTCGTCCTATGGCCCGCTGGCCGAGGCAGCCCGGCAGGCTTTCCCGGGAATTTTCGGCTGGTTTTTCGAGTACGGCCGTATGGCCGTTCAGGTCTTCCTGGTCATTGCCGGTTTCCTCGCGGCCCGCGGCCTCTCTTCCGAAGGGCAAGCGCTCGGCAATTCGCCCTTGCCCCTGATCTGGAAGCGTTATCTGCGGCTGGCCGTGCCATATCTGGCCGCCATCGGCCTGGCAATCATCGCCGCCGCCATCGCCAACCAGTGGCTGGACGACGATGCCATTCCGGCCCGCGCCACCCTCACGCAGTGGCTGGCCCACGCCTTCCTTTTACACAATCTGCTCGGCTTTGAAGCGCTGTCGGCTGGCGTCTGGTACATCGCGATCGATTTCCAGCTCTTCGCGCTGATGGCCATCCTGCTCTGGTCCGGCCGAGCCCGCGTGATTGCGCCGGCCTTGGTCCTGGCTGTCGCCACCGCATCACTGTTCTGGTTCAACCGTGACGCCAGCTGGGATAACTGGGCGATCTACTTTTTTGGCTCCTATGGCCTCGGCGCAGCCGCCTGGTGGGCCTCCGACCGCAAGCAGATGTCAGCCTGGCTGGGCGTCATGCTGACCATTGCGGTAGCCGCACTGATTGTCGACTTCCGTCTGCGCATTGCACTGGCACTGGCTGTCGCCCTGTTGCTCGGTTTCGGCCGCCGCACGGGCCTTCTGGCCCAGTGGCCGAATGCCAGGCCTCTGGCCTTTCTCGGCCAGATTTCCTACTCGATTTTCCTGGTGCACTTCCCGGTCCTGCTCATTGCCAACAGCTTGTATGCCCGACTCAATCTGGATTCGACCATGTCAGCCATGATCGCTCTCGTGATGGCATGGGCAGCCAGCATTGCTGCAGCCACCTTGTTCTATCGCTGGGTCGAAAGCCCGGAAGCCAGCCGACGCATTACCAGTACCCTTGGCTGGATATTCGGCAACACCATGGTCATTGCCCGCAAGGTGCCATTGATCGGCACCCTGCTTCCCCGCCGTACCTGAACCACAGCAACAAAGGCTGGCACTAGCCAGCGAGTTCCGGACGGTTCCGGAAGAATTCCAGTGCCTCCGGGTTGGCCAATGCCTCGATATTCTTGATCGGTTGGTCATGCACCACATTGCGCACGGCAAGTTCGACGATCTTGCCCGACTTGGTCCGCGGAATGTCCTGCACCTGAACCACCTTGGCCGGCACATGGCGCGGTGTGGTGTTGTCCCTGATCTGCCGCTTGATCCGTTCGACCAGATCGGCATTGAGCGTATGGCCTTCCTGCAGCTTCACAAAAAGAACGACGCGCACGTCGTCATTTTTCCCGGGTGGCCAGTCCTGACCGATAACCAGCGATTCGAGGATTTCCGGTAACTGCTCGACCTGCCGGTAGATTTCCGCAGTGCCGATGCGTACACCACCGGGATTCAGGGTTGCGTCGGAACGACCGTAGATGATCATGCCGTCGTGAGCGGTCAGTTCCGAAAAATCGCCATGGCACCAGATGTTGTCGAAGCGTTCGAAATAAGCAGCCTTGTACTTTGTACCGTCAGTATCGTTCCAGAAACCGACAGGCATCACCGGGAATGGCTTGCTACAAACCAGTTCCCCCTTTTCGCTACGGACCGGCTTGCCTGCATCGTCGAGTACATCGACCGCCATGCCCAGACCACGACATTGAATCTCGCCGCGATAGACCGGCAGCACCGGATTGCCGAGGACGAAGCAGGAAACAATGTCGGTGCCACCGGAAATCGAGGCGAGCAGGATGTCCGATTTGATCTCACGATAGACCCAGTCAAAACCTTCCGGCGACAGCGGACTGCCTGTCGAGAACATGGCACGCAGGGCGGCCAGGTCGTGCGTCTTGCCCGGCGTCAGGCCCAGCTTGGCCGCCGCGTCGATGAACTTGGCCGAGGTGCCGAAGTGGGTCATTTTTTCGGCTTCGGCATAGTCGAACAGCACCCTGCCCTTGCCGGCAAACGGCGAGCCGTCATAAAGCAACAGCGTCGCACCACACGCCAGCCCTGAAACCAGCCAGTTCCACATCATCCAGCCACAGGTGGTGAAGTAGAACAGCCGGTCGCCCGGCCGGACATCGCTGTGCAGCTGGTGCTCTTTCAGGTGCTGCAACAGTACGCCACCGTGGCAATGAACGATGCATTTCGGAACGCCGGTAGTGCCCGAGGAGAACATGATGAACAGCGGGTGATCAAAGCCAACACGTTTAAATACAACCTCTTTGCCGTTAGTCGGCGGAATATCGTTCCAGCCAACCGCGTTGGCGATATGGCCGAGCACCGGAGCCGCATTCAGGTAAGGAACCACAACTGTCTTGAGCAGCGATGGCATTTTGGCCACCACCTCGGCGTTTTTCTCCAGACAATCCACCGGCTTGCCGTTGTACCAGTAGCCGTCGACACAGATCAGCACCTTGGGCTCGATCTGGCCAAAACGATCGAGCACGCCCTGGACGCCAAAATCCGGCGAGGCGGAGGACCAGATGGCCCCCAGTGAAGTCGCCGCCAGCATGGCGACCAGCGTTTCCGGCAGGTTGGGCAGGTAGCCCGCCACCCGGTCGCCTTCGCCAACCCCGGCGGAGATCAGGAATTGCTGGAAGCGGGCCACTTCGGCATACAGTTCGCTGCGACTCATCCGCCGCTTGACCTTGTCCTCACCCCAGAAGACCAGTGCCTCGCTGGCATCGCGCTGTTGCAGCAGGTTCTCGGCATAATTCAACCGCGCCTCGGGAAACCAGTGAGCCCCTGGCATCCGGTCGCGATCAACGAGAATTTTCGTACCTTTTTCGCCAACCACGCTGCAGTAGTTCCACAGCGAAGACCAGAAAACCTCCGGCATGTCGATAGACCATTGCCACAGGTCGGCATAGCTCTCGTAGCCTTCTGCGCGCATGAATTGCGCCATGCGGGTCTGGCCGACAGTTTGCGGATTGGGTTGCCAGAGTGGCTGCGCTTCGATGGCGTAGGTCATGTTGTCTCCGTTTTATTGTGTTCAACGTACAGGTTAACAGCTTAGCGAAGCTCAAGACTGTCGTCAGGCGGACAAACCCTGATTTGCCTGCTGCTAATATCAGGGTTTGTCGCCACCAACAAAACCACAGACAAGGAGAGCCAGCATGACCCAAGTAGTCCTCACCGAAGTGATCGGCAAGGTTGGCCTGATCCGCATCAACCGTCCGGAAGCGATGAATGCCCTGAACAACGAGGTCGTCGACGGCATCGGTGCCGCCATCGACACCTACGAAGCCGACGAGAACATCGGCTGCATCGTCATCACCGGCAATGAGAAAGCCTTCGCCGCCGGCGCCGATATCGGCTTCATGAAGGATTTCGACTACATGCATGCCTACAAGACCGACTTCATCACCCGCAACTGGGAACGCATCAAGACCACTCGCAAACCGGTCATCGCCGCCGTATCCGGATTCGCCCTCGGTGGTGGCTGTGAAATGGCCATGATGTGCGACATGATC
>JAGTRS010000028.1 GCA_018262195.1 Pseudomonadota bacterium
TACCGTTCGATGAACTACATCTCCCGTCACATGGAAGAGAAGTACGGCATTCCTTACCTGGAATACAACTTCTTCGGCCCGACGAAGATCATCGAATCCTGCCGCAAGATCGCTGCCTTCTTCGACGACACCGTCAAGGCCAAGACCGAAGCCGTCATCGCCCGCTACCAGCCGATGATGGACGAGATCATCGCCAAGTACAAACCGCGTCTGCAGGGCAAGAAAGTCATGCTCTACGTCGGCGGCCTGCGTCCGCGTCACGTCATCGGCGCCTACGAAGACCTCGGCATGGAAGTCATCGGTACCGGCTACGAATTCGGCCACAACGACGACTACGACCGTACGATCAAGGAAATGGGTGATGCCACCCTGCTCTACGACGACGTCACCGGTTTCGAACTGGAAGAGTTCGTCAAGCGCCTGAAGCCCGACATGGTCGGCTCCGGCATCAAGGAAAAGTACATCTTCCAGAAGATGGGTATTCCTCTCCGCCAGATGCACTCCTGGGATTACTCGGGCCCGTATCACGGTTACGACGGTTTCGCGATCTTCGCCCGTGACATGGACATCGCCCTGTCCAACCCGACCTTCAAGAACCTTGTTCCGCCATGGAAGAAGGTTGCTGCTGAAGAAGTCAAGAAGGCTGCCTGAGTTTCAGGAATTGGGCAAAAGCGCGGCGGTGGTTGATTGCGGACTTCGTGTCCTTCATCCACCCCGCAGCTTGAACCCCTGATCATCAACCTTTCGCCTGGCGCCGCAGATGAGCGGACCGGGCAAGGAGATAGCAATGCAAACCGCTGACAACATCAAGCCGTGCTACCCGCTGTTCCGCGACGACGACTACAAGAAGAACCTCGCTGAAAAGCGCGAACTCTTCGAAGAAGGCCACGGCCCGGAAAAAGTCTGGGAAACCTTCGTCTGGACGACGACCAAGGAATATCAGGACCTCAACTTCAAGCGCGAAGCCCTGACGGTTGACCCCGCCAAGGCCTGCCAGCCGCTCGGCGCCGTCCTCTGCGCCTCCGGCTTCCACAAGACCCTGCCCTACGTGCATGGTTCGCAAGGCTGCGTCGCCTACTTCCGCACCTACTTCAACCGTCACTTCAAGGAACCGTGCTCCTGCGTTTCCGACTCGATGACGGAAGATGCCGCCGTGTTCGGCGGGCAGAAGAACATGCATGACGGCCTGGCCAACGCCAAGGCGATCTACAAGCCGGACATGATCGCTGTTTCGACCACCTGCATGGCGGAAGTTATTGGTGATGACTTGAATGCCTTCATCAACAACTCCAAGAAGGACGGCCACATCCCCCAGGATTACCCGGTCCCCTTCGCCCACACCCCGTCTTTCGTCGGTTCGCACACCACCGGCTGGGACAACATGCTCGAAGGCATCATCCGCTCCTTCACGCTGAACTTCATGGACGGCAAGAAGGTCGGTTCGAACGGCAAGATCAACATCGTGCCGGGCTTCGAGACCTACCTCGGCAACTACCGTGTCATCAAGCGCATGCTGGGTGAGATGGATGTCGACTTCACCTACCTGTCCGATCCTTCCGAAGTCTTCGACACCCCGGCTGACGGCGAATTCCGCATGTACTCCGGCGGCACGACGATGGACGAAGTCAAGGATGCACCGAACGGTATCACCACCGTCCTGCTGCAGCCGACCCAGCTGGAAAAGTCCAAGAAGTTCATCGAGAACACCTGGAACCACGACATTCCCAAGCTCAACATTCCGATGGGTGTCGAATGGACCGACGAGTTCCTGATGAAGGTCTCCGAACTGACCGGCAAGCCGATCCCGGCCTCGCTGGAACTGGAACGCGGCCGCTGCATGGACCTGGTCTCCGACAGCCACGCCTGGCTGCACGGCAAGAAGTTCGCCATCTACGGTGACCCAGACTTCGTGATGGGCGTCGTCAAGATCCTTCTGGAAGTTGGTGCCGAGCCGACCCACATCCTCGCCCACAACGGCAACAAGCGTTGGGCCAAGGCCATGGAAAAGCTCCTCGCCTCCAGCCCGTTCGGTACGCTGGGCAAGGTCTACGCCGGCAACGACCTGTGGCACATGCGCAGCCTGTGCTTCACGGACAAGCCGGACTTCCTGATCGGCAACTCCTACGGCAAGTACATCCAGCGCGACACCCGCCACCTGGGTGAAGAGTTCGAAGTACCGCTGATCCGCCTCGGCTTCCCGATCTTCGACCGCCACCACATGCACCGCGCCACGACCATGGGCTACGAAGGGATGATGTCTGTAGTGACCCAGCTGACCAACGCTGTCCTTGAGCAACTCGACAAGGAAACGATCGGCATGGGCACCACCGACTACAACTTCGATCTGGTTCGCTAACCGGTCTTCGCAATGCCCCGCTACCGGCAACGGTAGTGGGGCATACGCGCGAACCTTGGCGACAACATCATTAGGGAGCTGAAATGGCCAACATCATGATCCAGCAAGGCAGCAGCGGTGGGCTGGTGTTCTACCTTCCGAAGCGCGACCTGGAAGCGTCCATCGAATCCATCGAATTCGACACCGCAGAAAAATGGGGTGGCGAACTCAAACTGGACAACGGTGGGACGTACTACATCGATCCGATCGCCAAACCGGCTCGCCTGCCCATATCGCTGAGAGCAAAGCGCCTCGGCGCTGCCGAAGACTAAGCCCGTTGAAACCTGCCCGCCCAGCCAGCCACTGCCAGCAAAAGCGGATTTAAAGGAGAGCATCATGGCAATGAAAATCGACCCTGACATGTGCACCGCCTGTGGCGACTGCAAGCCTGTCTGCCCGACCAAATCGATCAGTTCCGGCAAGATCTTCTACAAGATCGATGCTGCCACCTGCACGGAATGCGACGGCCACAACGATTCTCCGTTGTGTGTCGACGTTTGCCCGTCCGGCTGCATCAGCCCGGCCTGATTTTGTTGCCAGCCAGCCGTGGCTTTGTCGACTTCGCCTCGCCGTGCAATAGCACTGTCGTCGGCTCGTCTTCGCGCCTCGGCCAACCGGCAACAAAATTAATTGATTGAGTCTTGAGCCGAACGCCGGCGCAGCCAAACCTGCATCGGCGTTCCACTGAAGACTTTCCCTGGAGCCCATCATGTCCGACACCCCCATCGCCTCCCGCGAAGCAGCGCTGCGCATCGCCCTTGCCGCTCGCGCCCTGAATGGTCTCGATGTCAGAGCCCTGGTTGGCGCACTCGTTGAAAAGCTCGAATCGCCGCTCACCGAGGCCAAGCTTGGCACGCTGACGGTTGAAGACCTGCGCGTCATCCTGGCCGGTGATTTCGCCGAACAGGGCTGCCATGTCGGCGTCGAAGCCGAAGCCCTCAAGGATGCCGTCCGCCTGCTTTGGGGCCAGGGTGTCGAGAATAGCGATTTCCCTGCGGTCGACGCCTATACCGATGGCGACATGCCCGGCTCGTTGCGGGTTGCCGTCGCTGCCAATCGTGGTGAGTCCCTCGACGGCCACTTTGGCTCCTGCGAGCGCTTCCTGGTCTATCAGGTCAGCACCAGTGCCATCAAGCTGGTCGCCGTCCGCACCACGGTCGAGGCCGATACCGCCGAAGACAAGAATGCTGCCCGCTCGGCACTGATCAACGATTGCCAGATCGTCTACGTCCAGTCCATCGGTGGCCCGGCGGCCGCCAAGGTCGTTCGCGCCGGCGTCCATCCGGTCAAGAAGCCCGAAGGCGGCAAGGCCCGCCAGGTGCTGGTCGAATTGCAGGGCCGTCTGGCCAGCCCTCCTCCCTGGCTGGCCCAGATCATGGGTGTGCCATCCGCCTCCCTGGCCCGCTTTGAAGAGGAACTTCAATCCGAGGAATCGGCATGATCACTCCCACCATCCTCGCCCGGGTCGGTGAAGCTACCTTGCTTGACGGCCGAGCCGCCTCGCTGCGCCAGCGATTTCCCGACCTGCACTTCACTGAATGCAGCGAAGACGATGTCTCTCCCCTTTACCACCCTGCTTTCAGCGTCGAGGGCTACGATCTCTTCCTGATTTCCGGCGCCTCCGGCCATTGCCTGGCACTGACCAACGACGCAGAAAAAGCGACCGGCATTCTGATTGCCGCCAAGGTCGATGACGAGTGAAAAAACCCTTGCCGATGCCGGCATTGGCCGACTGGGATTGTGTTCCGGCTGCAGTTACTTTCCGGACTACCTGAACAGCCGCCGCTGCACGCCAGGCGACGCCTGCATCCGCGCCCACAGCGGCCGGCAGATCGACCGCTTTCTGCGGGCGAATCCCGAGTTGGCGCAAAACTATCTCGGCGACATCTTCTGGGAGCGGCGGGCCATTGCCACCCGCTATGCGGCAATCGACACCATCTTCCCGCTCAAATCGGATCCCGACGAAGTCGTGCGCCGGGTGGTGGCCATGCGCCTGCCGGTCGATCAACTGATCTCGATGATCCACGACCAGGATCGCGAAGTCCGCCTCTCCGTCGCTGCGCGCCTGCCCGAAGCCCAGTTGATCCAGCTGATCAACGACCCGGACTACCTGATTCGCGCCACTGTCGCCCGTCGCCTACCCCACGGCCAGCTCACCAAACTGAGCAAGGATCCCGAGCGCGAGGTCCGCAAGGTCGTCGCCTCCCGCCTGCCGGCTTTTGCCCTGCACATGCTGGCCAACGATCCGGAGCCGGAAGTTCGCGCCATCGTCGCCGAGCGCGCCCTGCCCGGCCTCGCCGTCGCCCTGCTCCAGGACGAAGAGTGGTGGGTCCGCCTGGCGGCCGTCGGCAATGCACCGCTTGAATTCCTGCCGCCGCTGACCAACGACCCTGAAGTCGAAGTCCGCGACGCAGCTGTGGCCCGCCTGGCCGAAAAAAACACCGCCTGAGAACGAGGAAAGCACGATGAAAGAAACACTGGCCTGGACGGAATACTGCAAATCGCTCGCCCCCGCCATCGTCGAAACCTGTGCCAAGGTTCCGGTCAGCAGCGGCCCCGGCGCCCTCGTCAAGGCGCTTGGCGCCGCCCTGCCCGACTGGAAATTCCGTCATGCCATGAGCCGGGGTGGCTGGTATCGCCTCGGCGGCGTTCTCGACAGCAACGGCCAGCGCGTTTCCGACAACCTCGAAAGCTGGGTCGAAAACGCCCTCGATGAGCGCGATGGCGATTTTGCGCAGCTGACCGACGACTTCATCGACCAGAAGCTGTTCGCCACCCGCCTGGTCGGCCAGACGCATTACCTCGTCGCCTCGGCTGACGACAGCACCGATGGCTTCCTGCAGCTGGAGATCGAAGACCTGCAGGAAATGCGCGTCCACCAGCTCTTTGCCAATGACCCGACCACCCTCGAAGAACTGGTCGACCCGCGCGGCGGAGCTGAGCAGCCCGTGCCTGTCGGTCTGCCCTTCTACAAATTCTGCCGAATCCAGCACATCGGCGCCTTCCTCAAGCGCATGCTGGCCCAAAAGCCGGAGCCTGCCGCCATTCACCGCATGATCGATGACTGGTCGAAGAGCAGCGCCAGCAACACCAGCGCCTATTACAACCACTGGGTCATCGCCACCCGCGAACACCTCGATCGCTACCACCAGCCGGTCTTCCGCGCCCAGCCGATTGCCACAGTGGCCGGCGAGGCCCCGGAATTCGATGCCAGCACCGGCACCAGCGGACTGAAACTGAACGAAGCACTCAGCCATTTCGACCGCGAAACCGGCTACCCTATGGCCTGGTATTTCCACATGCTGACCACCAAGGCCGTCCCGCACTGGGTCGCCCAGACCGTTGTCGAAGACTCCCTGGCCGGCTTCGCCTACCTGCCCCAGCGCGACGTCGATGTCGTCCGCGGCTGGCTGCATCGGCCCTACGCGGTTTAAGAAGCGGATCGCGATTCAACACTTGTCACCCAAACCCCTCCCCAATCCTCCCCTTGTCAGGGGCGGGAGCTAATCGCGCGCGATCATGCTGTGCTCCTCCCCTGATAAGGGAGAGAAGCTACGTTGGCGATGAAAACCCAGCCGTGGGTCCGGGAGTGGTTGGGTTTAACGAACTCTCAATCCACGCACAATCAGGGTTTGCTCCTCCCCTGACAAGGGGGCGAAGCTGGGGTTTCGTGAAGCAATGCTTCACGCCAGCGCAGCCGGCTGGCTATGCAAAGCCAGCCGTGGGGGCCGGAAGGGGTTGGGTTCAACGAACTCTCAATCCACGCGCGATCAAGGTTTGCTCCTCCCCTGATAAGGGGAGGCCGGGAGGGGTTTAGATCTTTACCCCCCGGTCACCTCCCCCCTCCCCCAACGCCCGAGCCAGCAAAACCGCCACATGCACCGCATCGCGCCCAGTCCCATCCTTGATCTGATGCCGGCACGAGAAACCATCGGCCACAATCGGCGCATCATCCGGCGCCGAACGCACGGCAGGCAACAAGGCGAGCTCCCCCATTTTCATCGACGCCTCGTAATGCTCCGCTTCCAGCCCGAAGCTGCCGGACATGCCGCAACAACTGGCATCGACAATGTCGAACTCGAATTCCGGTATCCAGCCAAGCACCTTCCTGACCGACTTCATCGCGCCGAAAGCCTTCTGGTGACAATGGCCATGCACCACCGCCTTGCCGCCGGGAATCGGTTTCAAATCCAGCTTCAGCCCCTTGTTGGCCTCGCGCATCAGGAATTCCTCGAACAGGAAAGCCTGCTTGCCTACCTGGGCCACTTCCGGGCCGAGCGACAAACTATAGAACTCGTCGCGCAACGCCAGCAGGCAGGACGGCTCCAGCCCGACTATCGGTGTCCCCTCGGCCAGCACGGGAGCCAGCGCTGCCATCACCCGTTTGCCCTCCAGCTTGGCAGCCTCGACCATGCCTTGCGACAAATAGGTACGGCCACAGCACAAGGGGCGTTGCGGCTCGGCATCGTCAGCGCTCGGCCGCAGCACTTCCACCGAATAGCCACCCGCCGTGAGTACGGTAATGGCAGCCTCGGCCACTTCCGGCGTGTAGTAGTGCGTGAAGGTATCGACAAAAAGGATGACCTTGCCGCGTTGGCCAGCTTCCACAGCAGAACTGCGTTCAGCACCGGGCACCTGAGATGCCCGGCCAACGATTTCCGGAATCGGCCGCTGCGCCGAAATCCCCAGCCGGCGTTCCGCCAGCCCGGCCAGCCAGGGAACGGCATTGCGCAGACGAATCAAGCCATTCAGCGGGCCACGGTAACGGTTCAGCCATTCCGGCAGGCCACCAAACAGACGGGCGCGCAACGGCACACCGAGCTCTTCATTCCGGTGGGCCAGGTATTCGGTCTTGATCAGCGTCATATCGACCGAACTAGGGCATTCCTTCTTGCAGCCCTTGCACGACACGCAGAGATCCATCGCCGCCGCGAGATCGGGATGAATAAAAGGCTGCTCACCCAGCTCCCCATTCAACGCCGCCTTGAAAGCCTTGACCCGCGCCCCGGTCGAGTGCGCCGGGTCATGCGTGATGCGGTAGCTGGGGCACATGACGCCCTTGCCGTCCCGCTGGCACTGATGGTTGTTCATGCAGACGGCAACTGCCTTGGCATAGTTGCCGCCGGTAGCCGGAATGCCGGCATAGGCGTCACCAACGCCATAAGTGTCGTAGGCCGACCAGTCGAGATAGGTTTTCATGCCGGAATAAAAGCAAGACTGGCGCCAATTGAAACTTATTAACTATCAGCGAGATAGAAAAATTTCCGATGTCGGGAAGGCGACAGAAATGCGTGAGGACGTTGCTCAGCAATCGCCTACCTGCCGATTGCCGCAATTTGCCGCTCCGCTGGTTCGCGGCTGGTTCCTGTCTGGAGCAGTCACTCAAATAGACAACAGACAGACCGCTCGTCGGCCCTAGCTGACGCTAATGACATGCTGGTAATCTGGCTGCTTCCAACCTTTTTTAAGCCGCTCCGGCGACAGGGAGTGTGGATACTTGCATGGGCTACCATGTGCTCTGCGTAACAACAGCTGCTCCCGGCAGATTCACACCGTGAACCTGTAAATCTGCCGACATAACGACTATTTAAGCGGACCGTTTATGGCCTCCATTCTTGCTGAGTATCAGAGATTTCTTGCGTCGTTGGCGAGATTGCCTGCGTCCGACAACGTGCGGCGAATGGCGAATCTGGTGCTCGCCAACCTAGACCACCTTGCAGAAGTTGGCGCCACACGGCGCGCCCGATCAGGGCGGCTGGCACCCATTGCCGTTACCCATCTGCTTACGACCGCAGCAGAGCTACAGCAGGAGGCGTTGCCCGATGCACGCGAACAGTTCGTGGGGCGTCTGCACGAACTTACCGTCGGCCCCTTTCGCGGCTTCATGCGCCAGGAGACCTTCGACCTCAGCAGAGACATAACGCTCGTTTACGGCGCCAACGGCACGGGGAAAAGTAGTTTTTGCGAGGCGCTGGAAGCCGCCATGCTGGGCTCTATCAGCGAGGCAAAGGTCAAACGAGTAGATCATCGCGTCTACTGCAACAACGCGCGACTTCGTCGGCACTCCGCACCGATCCTGACCTCGCGGGTAGTTGAAGCGGCCCCTGCAGTAGTGGTGGCCAACGAAGATGCATACCGATTCTGTTTCATCGAGAAGAATCGTCTGGATGATTTTGCTCGAATAGCTGCACGAACCCCGGGCGACCAGCGTCAACTGATTGCCACCCTATTCGGGGTAGATCAGTTCAGCGAGTTCGTGCGAGGCTTCAATCCCAGCCTTGACGAGAACCTCAACCTGACTGGACAGAAGGCCTTGATGCTGGCCGCGCGCCGCACTCAGCTGGCCGCCGCTGAGCAACTCCTTAGGACAAACCCTGAAAAGCTTGCGCAACTGGACCGTGACGAGTCGGCACTGGCTGAACGCATATGGCCGGGAAAATCGTTCGCCGAAGTCTGCGATTGGTTGTTCGGAAATCCCCAAACACAGGGGCGATTAGCCTATGTTCAAGGTTTGCTCAATGCAGCGCCGCCTCAGGTTCACGGCATAACCCAAGCCAATCTGGCTGCCCTGCTTGGCGAGGCATATCGCATCGATGCGCTTCTGCGGGCAGCACGAGAACAATTGGCAGCTCGCGCCGGTGATGTCTCGTATACGCAACTCTATAACGCGGTGCTCCAATTGAGTGAAGGTGCGACATCGTGCCCTGCGTGCGGAACTGATCTTGGTCAGGTTGCCCAAAATCCGTTCGATCGGGCACGGGTTGGCCTGCAACAGCTCGCCGAACTCGCGGCCATCCAGCGTCAGGAACAACAGCATAGCCAAGTACTGAATAGCGCACTTCATAATCTGCTTTTAGCCATGACCTCAGCCATTCGCGCTGTCGCAGTTGTCAACCCTGACGAACTCAGCGCCGCTAATTTGCCGACGCTACCGGCTGCCGCAGATGGCGGGTGGCTCCAGCCATGGGTAGATAACAATAATCACGCTTGGCAAACCTTGCTGAGACTAGTCGCATCTGTTGAGCGCCGTGACGTTGAAAGCCAGCAAGTTCTGAATCAACGCCGGGAACTGGCGCAGGAACGTGAGTGCCTCGACGGGTACCGTTCTGAAATTGAGCGCTGCAGAACCATTCGGGATACCAGTCAGCAAGCCTTCCTCCAAGCCCAACGTGAAGTCGCGCAGTTCGAAGAAGCGAACCGCGAACTGGCGGCCGAAGTAGCTGCAGAGGCGAATGTGATTGCCCATCACCTCGTAATCAAGGAGAGCTACGATGGATTCCTTGCGGCGCTGAGGCAGTATTTGGACGGGTTGCCTTCGCTGCTGTTGCAGGGGCTCGGGCAGCGAGCTCGTGATCTGTATAACTCGTTCAACCGAGACGATCCACCGGTTGATCTACTTCATGCCCTGTGGCTTCCACTTGCGGAGAACGGCAAGATCGAGATCGAATTCGCTGCTGAGCCAGGGGTTCGTTACGACGCGCTGGTCATCCTCAGCGAAGGACATATCAAATGCCTGGGATTAGCAATATTGCTTGCAAAGAACATCGAGCAAGGTTGCCCCGTGGTGATTTTCGATGACGTAGTGAACGCCATCGACGACGAACACCGAAATGGCATCTGGCGGACCTTCTTTGAAGACAATCTGCTTGACGGCAAACAAGTTATTCTGACCTCGCATGCTGAGGAATTTCTACACCGTATCCAGCAAGAGTTAGGGGTGGAGCGAGCCCAGTTTATTAAGGTCTATAAGTTTCTTCCTCATCAAGGGGAACGCCACCTGCGCGTCGATACTGATCCACCTACGAAGAACTACGTCCTGCTTGCCCAGTCCTCCCTTGCTGCCGACGAAAAACGGGACGCTCTGCGCCATTCGAGACCTGCCATTGAAAGCCTGACTGATCGTCTGTGGACGTGGTTGGGTAGGCGCGGGGACGGCCGGCTGGAGCTCAAGCTCGGCGGCCCTAGAGCGAAATGGGAGCTCAACAACAAGTGCATGAAGTTGCGAGGTGCTTTGGGGCGCTTGCAGAACCCGCACCCAGCAATGCCCATTGTGTTGGCGGCCCTTGATGATCTCTTGGGGATTAACGGTGGGTCGATTGAATGGGGCTACCTCAACAGTGGCACCCACGATTCCCAACGTGACAATGAGTTCGACCGAGCGGCAGTACAGCGAATTGTCAATGCGGCGACGGCGCTTGATGCTGGCCTGACTCAATTGCAGCAGGGGCGCTGATTTTTCATTGCTCAGGTGAGAAATTCTGCGCAATGACGCGCCCAATTGAAGTTTCAGTGATGTGCTTTGGTCGGCTGACCGCCGAATAGCTGCCGTTCGGTATGATCTGTCGCAATGTCAGCTTTGGCCGAGTAGTGTGAATTAGCCGTCCGGCTGCCTCAGAAGTTCAGCAGTCGTTGGGATGATGCCTCCCAATAGGTGGAGACCATCTGAAATTCCCCAATTTGATCGTACAACCCAGCCAATGCTCGCTAGACCCCGGGCGGAAGCTTGGATGCCATCATCTTCTTCCGGTCGATCTTGCGCCCGTCGACAATGAAGGTTCCGTCACCCACCGCGTGAAGCGTGCGCCGCTCCTTGCGGTCGGCATCGATGTAGGCGGCGACCGCTTCCAGCACGACGATGTTGTGCTTTTCGACGATGTCGATGACCTGGCACTCGATGTTGGCGAGGCATTCCTTGATCAGTGGCGGTGAGACCAGCTTGGCCGGCAATGGGGTGAGCTTGAACTTGGCAAACTTGTCGGTATCGGCGCCTGAGCACGTCCCTATGCCGACCACTGTATCGAGCAGGTCGACGGTGGGAATGGCGATGACGCACTCCCGATGCTTTCGCAGCGCTGCGTAGGAGTGATTCCATTCGCCCGTGGTGATGGCGAAAACCGGGGTGAAATCCATCACCATGGTCCAGGAGATGGTCATGATGTTGGCTTTTTTCCCGTCATGGGTGGTCACGAGAACCACCGGCCCGGGTTCGATCAGCGTGAAAGCCTTGGTCAGTTCCAGCTGTTGCATGAAGGTGCCTCCGATAGTCATGCCAAGCTCGCGTGCTTAATGTTATCCGCCAATCTCGATGGGCAATCAAGTGATCAACGTGTGTTCCTCGTTGGCGCCGTTGCCCGGCTTATTGCATCAGGCAGATGGCGCGCGCCAAGCCTGCGTTATCGACTATCCCTGACGCGAAACCAGCCGGCGATGCTACGGCGCTTCTTGCAGGCGGCGAGTACTTCGTGGGGAAAGTACTCACTGAGGAAGATGATCATGCTGCCAAAAACCGGGTTAACGGTGGCGATAGCCGATACGCCGTCTGCCTCGAACAAGCGCAACTCGCCCCCATCGGCCACCTGCCAGTTTTCATTCAGGTAATAAACGGTGGAAAGAATGCGATTCCTTTTGCCGTTCAGCACGTCCGAATGTTTGGCGTAGCCGGCGCCATCGCCGTAGATGGCGTAGTGGCATTCGTAGTCGAACAGCCCCAGGTAGAGCGCCGCATTCAAGCCCAGACGCAGTTGCTCCATCCAGAGCAGATAGGCCCGATCGGTAACGTTGGCGTCATCGAGCCAACTGATGACATCACCGCGGATTGAATCGATCTGTTGCTTGGCCTGACCCCGGCCAATCTGAGCCGGAAGAAAGCGGACGCACCCATCGTCCTGACAACGTGCCAGCAGGCCGCTCGAGAGCGTTGCGAGCAGTGGCTTGTCGAGCACGATGTAGCCGACCTGCGTCAGTTGCCGGGCAATAGCCGCTATATCGACGACCGGCCCAACTTCGGCCAACGGCGTTATAGCGTGGATTTTGAGGTCAGAAAAGAATCTTTCTGCTCCACCTGAACAGGCGGTTTGATGGCTGGGCCAGAATCCGGCTCGCAGGCGCTTCCGGCATTTCGATGCGAAGAGGCTGCATCTGGCTGGCAAGCCGAAAGCGACGTGAGCGGATTTGGATTCATGCGTCGACAGTAGCACCGATCTCCCGGAATAAACGGCGGCGGCGAAATTGTCGCAATCACGACAAGGAGCCCACAAGCCCCGCTCAGAGCAAAATAATTTTCTTTATTTTCATTAACTTAAATACTGGCACCACCCTTGCTACGAAGACTGCGAGGAGAACGCCATGACCAACCCAGCCTTTGTCACGATCAACGACACCACGCTTCGCGATGGCGAGCAGTCGGCTGGCGTGGCTTTCTCGCTCGATGAAAAACTGGACATCGCCCGCCAGCTCGCCGCCATCGGCGTGCCTGAGCTGGAAGTCGGCATTCCGGCGATGGGAGACGAGGAACGCGATTCGATCCGTGCCGTCGCCAATCTCAATCTCGCCCCGCGCCTGATGGTGTGGAGCCGCATGCACCCGGCCGACATCGCCGCCTGCGCTGGCCTCGGCGCCCACCTGATCGACATTTCGGTGCCGGCCTCGGACCAGCATCTGGCCTACAAGCTGAAGCAGGACCGCGCCTGGTTGCTGCGCGAGCTGCCCAAGTTCATCGGTGCCGCGCTCAGCCTCGGCCTTGAAGTCGGCCTCGGCTGCGAAGACGCCTCGCGCGCCGACATGAACTTCCTCTGCGCCCTGGCTGAAACCGCCGAGCGGGCCGGTGCCCGCCGCCTGCGCTTTGCCGATACGCTCGGCATCCTCGAGCCCTTCGGCACCTTCGACCGCATCTCGACCCTGCGCCGCAATACCGGCCTCGAAATCGAAATGCACGCCCACGACGACATGGGCCTGGCCACGGCCAACACGCTGGCCGCCTGCAAGGCCGGTGCGACGCACGTGAACACCACGGTCAACGGCCTCGGCGAGCGGGCCGGCAACGCCCCGCTCGAAGAAGTCGTGCTCGGCCTGACCAAGCTTTACGGCATTGAAACCAATGTCAGTCTCAAGGGCTTCCCGTCGCTGTCGGCCAAGGTGGCCAGCGCTTCGGGCCGCGCCATCCCCTGGCAGAAGAGCGTTGTCGGCGCCGGCGCCTTCACGCACGAAGCCGGAATCCACGTCGATGGGCTGTTGAAGCACCCCGACAACTACCAGGGTTTCGACCCGCGCGAAGTTGGCCAGGCGCACCGCATCGTGCTCGGCAAGCATTCCGGTTCACGCGCCGTGCAGGTCGTCTATGCCGGACTCGGTTTCGAACTCGGCGAGACCGAAGCCCAGGCCATGCTGCCGCGTGTCCGCACCTTTGTTGCCGAACACAAACACCCGCCGGAAGTGTCCGATCTGCGCGACCTTCTGAGCTCCCTCCGGAGCAACCTCCATGTCTGAAGCGATGACCATGACCGCAAGCACAATGGCAGCACCCGGCCTCTGGGCGACCCTCAAGGAAGACCTGAGCTGTGTCTTTCAGCGCGACCCGGCGGCCCGCTCGACGCTGGAGGTGCTGACCACCTACCCCGGCGTCCATGCCATCCTCGCCCACCGCCTGTCGCACCGCCTGTGGCAGAACGGCTGGCGCTTCCCGGCCCGCTTCCTGTCTTTCCTCAGCCGGACGCTGACCAACGTGGACATCCACCCCGGCGCCACCATCGGCCACCGCTTCTTCATCGATCACGGCGCCTGTGTGGTGATCGGCGAGACGGCTGAAGTCGGCGACGATGTCACGCTTTACCACGGTGTTACCCTCGGCGGCACCTCGTGGAACAAGGGCAAGCGCCACCCGACGCTGGCCGACGGTGTGGTCGTCGGCGCTGGCGCCAAGATTCTCGGCCCGATTCATATTGGCGAACGCGTCCGCGTCGGCGCCAATTCCGTGGTCGTCAAGGACGTGCCAGCCGACCGGACGGTCGTCGGCGTACCCGGCCGGATCGTCGACACCAGGGTCGGCACGGCACGCCCTGAAAATGGCATCAGCCTGGACCATAACCTGATGCCCGATCCGGTGGCCAAGTCCATTGCCTGCCTGATCGAACGCATTGAAACACTGGAGAAGGAGCTGGCTGAAATCCGCCATGAGCCGCCTCCCCCCGACCACAGTGGCGAGTGCCGTACCTGCACCGCCGGCGACTTGTGCTGCGAGCACGAGGCGATGCACTGAACACTGGACTGAACGACACCATGGATCTGCTCGACTTCTCCGACTGCAAGCTCTACTTCGAGGACGCACTGCCCCCCGAGGCCGAGCGGCTGATCGCCCAGGCAGCCGAGGATTACGGCGATCCGACGGCGGAGCTGTCGCTGCTGCGTGCCAACCTGCTGGCTCCGGAGCACCTGACCGTGCTGGTCAGCCTGTACCGCTACTACTTCTACCAGCACCGGCTTGACGATGTGCTGATCGTTGCCGACCACGCCAAACGCATCTCAGCCCGCCATCTCGGCATCCCCAACGATTGGCGCCAGATCGATGAGGCCCAGCTCGGCTCGGCTGCCGCCACTTCTTTCGGCCTGCTGCGCTTCTATCTGCTGGCCCTCAAGGCCGAAAGCGTTGTCCTGCTACGCCTCGGCCGTATCGCCGAATCGCGTGACCGCCTGACCAAACTGGCCGCACTGGATAGCCGCGATCATCTCGGCGCCGCCAAACTTCTCGAAGTCGTCGATGAATTCCAGAGCGAAGAAACGACGTCTGAAACCGCATCACTTAACCTTGTCGCAGCCTGAGGAGGCAATCATGGAAGACACTCTGAGCCTTGCTGAAGCCATGGAAGACCTGGTCTCGGCCGAAGATTTCCTGGACTATTTCGAAGTCCCCTACGACCCCGCCGTCGTCCATGTGAACCGCCTGCACATCCTGCAGCGCTTCCATGACTACCTGGCCAAACAGGCGCCCAACCTGCCGCCCGAAGAAGGCCAGCAGCGTGGCATCTACCGCCTGTGGCTGGAACGCGCCTATCAGGATTTCGTCACTTCCAACTCGCTGACCGAAAAGGTCTTTGCTGTCTTCCAGACGGTTTCCAAGCCAGATGGTGGCATGAGTTCCTTCGTTTCTCTCGACAAGGTATTCCGCGAATGATGAACGCTCAGTGGGAGTACGGTGAGGCCGTGCGTCTCACCCGGAATGTCCGCAACGACGGCACCTATCCCGGCCTCGATCCAGGCGCGCCGCTGGTCCGTCGCGGCAGCGTCGGCTATGTCGTCGATGTCGGCACCTTCCTGCAGGATCAGATCATCTACTCGGTGAACTTCCTCGACGAAGGCAAGATCGTCGGCTGCCGCGAAGAAGAACTGATTGGCGCCGACGATCCGTGGACGCCGTCACGTTTCGAGTTCCGCGAAAAAGTGGTGGCAGCCAAGGGTCTGTCGGTTGGCGGCAATGTGCTGGTCGAACCGGGCTCCGTCGGCGAAGTCATCAAGGTGATTCGCGATGCCGCCGCTGGCGTCGCCTACCACATCCATTTCGACCGCCTGCCGGGCCGCGTCCTGCAGATTCCCGAAGCCCTGCTGGAACCGGTCGCAACCAGGGAATGAAAGCATGCAACTCGGTTACCTTGAACTGAAACTGTCCTGGGAGCTCTTCAAGAAAGGCCCGGAGATGCTGAGCGAACCGGAGCGCGACCGCCTCGACGACATCGCCCGCAAGCAGGACAGTATCGAGCAGCGCATCCTCGCCAGCGCCATGGCCGCCAATGTCTTCGTTCCGCCCGCGACCGTGAAGAACCGGCTCGATGAAATTCGCACGCGTTATGCCTCCAGCGACGAATTCATTCAGGACATGGAACGCAGCGATCTCGACGAAGCCGGGCTGGAACAGGCCGTCGAACGCGACCTGCGCATCGAGGCTGTGCTCGAAAAGGTCGCTTCAAGCAGCCCGCCGGTCAGCGCCGTCGATGCCGAGATCTACTACCGCCTGCATCCGGAGGCCTTCGATCGCCCCGAAGCTCGTCACCTGCGCCACATTCTGATCACCTTCAACAATGCGCAGGAAAAGGCCAAAGCGGAAGCCAAGCTCGAATCGCTCCGCTCGACGCTGAAAAATGCAGACAAATTCGCCGAGGCCGCACTCCGCTATTCGCAATGCCCGACCGCCATGGAAGGCGGCCAGCTGGGCGTCGTCAAGCGCAAGCAGCTCTATGCCGAACTTGAACCTGCTGCCTTCGCCCTGAAGGAGGGCGAGATCAGCGCCGTGCTTGCCTCGCCGATCGGTTTGCACATCCTGCGCTGCGACGAAATCCTGCCCAGCGGCATGCTGCCGTTTGAGGAGGTTTGTGCCCGAATCATTGAACGCCTGGGCGACAAGCGCCGTCGCGAAGCGCAACGCGATTGGATCAAGAGCCTTCCAGCCGCCTGAGGGCCGCTCACGAGCTTCGAAAATCCATCGGGCTGCAACGGCCCCTCCCCTGTCAAGGGAAGGGCCGGGGAGGGGTTTAAAACGACAAATGCGCAAAATCCTTGCGCAGATTCAATAACCACGGTTTTACCAGCCCACGAATAAACAAGACTTATCCCCGAAAACTGTGGATAAGTCTGGGGGTTGCACCTGAACCTGTTCTGCAAGACCTTGAGCCATCAAGGCTTTTAGGGCGGTGCAAGAAATATAGGCAACTCCAGAAAATCGAGGCTTCCCTGCCCCGGCAGGCACCTTAGTCCATCCCGAAAGCATGTGCCTGAGCAAAGCTTTTTCAATCCATTGTTTGGTGAAGCGCTCTGCAGGGCCGCATTTAGTATGAATTCCTTGCCATTTAAGGCAAATATCATTTGTTCTTCAGTGAAATGCAGTGCATAGTGTAATTCAGCGATTTTCAAGTGCTGCTGTTGTAGGTTGGTCTGGTATCCGCAGTTCTGCGGCGCAATGCCCCATCTGTACTTGCTGTCTTGATCTTCGCCCTTATCAGGGGCATGGCCCCGTCAATTATTCGGAGATTCAAGGCATGGCAACAGGTACCGTCAAATGGTTTAACGATTCAAAGGGTTTTGGTTTCATTACGCCGGATCAGGGTGGCGAAGACCTGTTCGCCCACTTCTCTGCAATTCAGTCCAGCGGTTTCAAGACCCTGGCCGAAGGCCAGAAAGTCAGCTTTGATGTAACGACTGGCCCCAAGGGTCTGCAGGCGAGCAATATCCAGCCGGTGTAATACAGGTCAGTACCATCTGACAAAGAGAGCCCGGTTCATGCCGGGCTTTTTCTTTTGGCGCTTTTCATTTTCTGGAAATCCGCTGAAACGTTTCAGTCACGGACTGACACAAAGCATTACGTTTCATATGACATCCCCTGAGTCACCAGCCGCGTTATTCGGCACAAGGCGCTGCAAATTGTTGTCAGCACCGAATACCGAATAAACAACCTACCCATTCAGGAGATTCAAAATGCAAGTTTCCAAACTCATCGTAGCTCTGACCGTTGCCGCCGGTTTCGTTTCCGCCTCCTTCGCACAGGGCACGGCTGCCACTGCTCCGCAAGCGGCTCCCGCCGCCAAGGTAGTCGCCCCGGCGCCGGTTGCCGTCGAGAAGAAGGCTGAGGCCCCCAAGGCCGCCGAACCGGCCAAGGTCGAAGCTGCCAAGACTGAAACCCCGAAGGCCGAAGCCGCCAAGCCGGTCGAAAAACCCGCCAAGGCCAAAGCCAAGGCTAAGAAGGCAGAAAAGCAGGCCGCCGCTCCGGTAGCTCCCGCACCAGCTCCTGCAGCAGCACCGGCAGCCAAGTAACCGCCTCGCTCCGGCATCAAACCCCAAAGAGGGCCAGCATTCGCTGGCCCTCTTTGCATTCGGGTGTTTACGGAGCAGCCGCTGCAACATACGGATACAAAGCGTTGCAATGCGACCAAACTCGTCCCAGCCGTTTAATGTGAAGATGGTTTCAATTCAGGAAAACGAGCGAGACCAGGCCGGTCTGAACTTCCTTCTGCAGTACCTGCCCAATGGAAAAGCTGATCAAGATTCGCTAGTTTCAATCCCGACAAAACTTCAGTAGGATTACTCACGCAACTACCACACAGGAGATTTGGCCGAATGAAAGTGAAGTCTTCAATCGAACGCGGTGCTGTGTATCTCTGCACCAAACTGGGTGATGTCGTAACCGCCATTGAGCAAGTTGCCGTGGTCAAAGGCTTGGCCATGTGGGAAGTCGAACGCAAGATTGGCGAAGGCATACGAAAACGCCTGATTGTGTCTGAGCGCTCACTCATACCGCAGCCAATCCCTTCTGCAGGAGGGCTCGCCTAGAGGCTTAGCTTCAGGATACCGAGTTGTACCCGTAGATAGACTAAAGGCCAGCAAACTTGCTGGCCTTTAGTCTTTTGTAGAGCTGAATCAGTGCAGCATAACAATCAAATACTCTGCTTACGCAGCTAGTCCAACAACATTGATTCCCTAAGCGCCGCCGGAAGCAACTTCCTGTGCCAATAAACCTGATGCCCAAAGTTGTTCTCGACAAGCAGGGCGCATCCCTTGTCGATGGCAAGCTGGGTAGGCTTTCCGCCTTCACGCAGCTTTGCCGAGTCCATCCGTTTGCCGAAGGCAACCCCTGATAACCCAAATGGCTTGGCGATCTCGGTGACATTCGTCCAGACAGCCCGATCAACCGGGCCTTGCTCAATGACGCCAATGGCTTTCTTTGAAAGCGCGTCGGCCTCGGTGTTTTCTTCGCGTGGAATCCAGGACAGGCTGACTTTGGGTATTTGATCCATCAGGCGTTGCACCGTCTTGCACATCGGCACCAGACCTTTGGCATTAATCAGCCACTCGCCCATGACCTGCTTGATGACGAGCTGACTGTCGCCGTAAACAACCAGGTCTTGAACCTGGGCAGTAACCGCCGCATCAAGCACAGCCATGAGGGCAGCGTACTCCGCTTCATTGTTCGTGCCCTCCCCGATCTCCTCAAATATCTCGATTCGTTCGCCAGCCGGACCTTTGAGAAGGCCACCAATCCCCCGAATGCCGGGATTGCTGTGTTTCGTTGCCCCATCGAACCAGGCATGCCAAGTAGTGGTGCTCATGCGCGCATCTCCTGTTATGCCTCACACTTTGATCACACCGGATGTAATCAGACGGCACCTAACGATTTGCATCCAAAGAAGCCAAGCGGGAGAAACAAAAGAAAAAAGCCTGAATAATCAGGCCTTTGTCTTCTCTTTGCGTGGTGGGCGGTACTGGGATCGAACCAGTGACCCCTGCCGTGTGAAGGCAGTGCTCTACCGCTGAGCTAACCGCCCGCAGAGGAGGCGCGCATTTAACCATAAGTCGAGCAGCGGGTCAAACTCGGGTCGGATAGAATAGCCCCCTTTGCCAACGTATAGATTCCGCACTCCATGAAGCCAGTCCGCACCCGTTTCGCCCCCAGCCCCACCGGTTACCTGCACATCGGCGGCGCCCGTACTGCCCTGTTCTCCTGGGCCTACGCCCGCCGTCACGGTGGCACCTTTATCCTGCGCATCGAGGACACGGATGTCGCACGGTCGACACCAGAAGCAGTACAAGCAATTCTGGACGGCATGCAGTGGCTGGGACTGGAGCATGACGAAGGCCCCTTCTACCAGATGCAGCGCATGGATCGCTACAAGGAAGTAATCCAGCAGATGCTTGCCAATGGCAGCGCTTATTACTGCTACACGACGCGCGAAGAACTGGATGCCCTGCGCGCCGAACAGGAAGCGAAAAAAGAAAAACCGCGCTACGACGGCCGCTGGCGCCCCGAAGAAGGCAAGAGCCTGCCCACTCCGCCGGCAGATGTTCCACCGGTCATCCGCTTCAAGAACCCGCAGGGAGGGGTGGTCGCCTGGAACGATCAGGTCAAGGGCAACATCGAGTTCGCCAACACTGAACTGGACGATCTGATCATCGCCCGTGCCGACGGCACGCCGACGTACAATTTTTGCGTCTGCGTCGACGACTGGGATATGGGCATTACCCACGTCATACGTGGCGACGACCACGTCAACAACACCCCGCGTCAGATCAACATTCTCAAGGCACTCGGTGCCGAGGTGCCGACCTACGCCCACCTCTCGATGATTCTTGGCGACGATGGCGCCAAGCTGTCGAAGCGCCATGGCGCCGTTTCAGTCATGCAGTATGACGAGGAGGGTTTCCTGACCGAGGCCGTGATCAACTACCTCGCCCGCCTTGGCTGGTCGCATGGCGACGATGAAGTATTTTCCCGGCAGCAATTCGTCGAATGGTTCGACCTCGATCACATCACCGCTTCCGCCGCGCAGTTCAATACCGAAAAACTGCTGTGGCTGAATCAGCATTACATGAAGCAATTGCCATCAGCCGAACTGGCCGCCAAGGTCCAAGCCCGACTGACAGCACGTGGCGTGAATACAGCCAATGGTCCGGACCTGGAAAAAGCCGTCGTTTTGTATGTCGACCGCAACAACACGCTGAACGTTCTGGCTGACGCCGTCGAGGTCTTCTACGCTCACGTCACGCCCAACCCGGAACTTCTGGCCCAACACCTTGCCGAGGACGCCCTGCCTGCCCTAGCCGAATTTGCCGCCGGCATCGCGACGGTCGCCTGGGAAGCCCCTGCGATCAACGCTTTGATCAAGGAAACCGTGACCAAGCATGGTCTGAAGATGCCCAAGCTAGCGATGCCGCTGCGGGTCATCCTGACCGGCCAGGCACAGACTCCTGCCGTCGATGCGGTGATTACATTGATCGGCCGCGACAAGGTTGCTGCTGCACTGGCCCCGTATCTCTAAAAAATAGCGGAAGGCCCTTTACAAGGACCACAGCGGTCCCTATAATGCGGCCTTCTTTCGCGGCGGGGGTATAGCTCAGCTGGGAGAGCGCTTGCATGGCATGCAAGAGGTCCGCGGTTCGATCCCGCGTACCTCCACCAAAAGTGCGAAAGAAGAAAGTCCGGGTCCCCATCGTCTAGAGGCCTAGGACACCGCCCTTTCACGGCGGTAACCGGGGTTCGAATCCCCGTGGGGACGCCAAGAATTAGGCAGCAAAGGTTTAAGCGCGGAGTGGTAGTTCAGTTGGTTAGAATACCGGCCTGTCACGCCGGGGGTCGCGGGTTCGAGTCCCGTCCACTCCGCCAACATTGAGAAAACCGGACTGGTCCGGTTTTTTTACGGATTGAAGGCACTGTCCTTTATATCCAAATGCAGTTCGGCTGTCCTCAAATGGGGGTATAGCTCAGCTGGGAGAGCGCTTGCATGGCATGCAAGAGGTCCGCGGTTCGATCCCGCGTACCTCCACCAAGCGCCGAACTGGTAGTAGTTGTAGATTGAAAGTCCGGGTCCCCATCGTCTAGAGGCCTAGGACACCGCCCTTTCACGGCGGTAACCGGGGTTCGAATCCCCGTGGGGACGCCAAGGTTTAGCGCGGAGTGGTAGTTCAGTTGGTTAGAATACCGGCCTGTCACGCCGGGGGTCGCGGGTTCGAGTCCCGTCCACTCCGCCAACGATAAAGAAACCAGCTACGGCTGGTTTTTTTGTTTCTGCTCTGAAAAAGTACCCCTCACCTCGCCGGGGTATAATCCGCACTTTCGTCGACCGGTTCGTGCCCAAGCCCCAATTCATGCAGCATCGCAACCTTTCGTCATTTCTTCGCCACCTGAGCTCCACCTGTCTGGCCACGGTCGCCCTCCTGCTTCCAGCCGCCTCTGCTCAAGCAGAACTCGCTGACAATTCGCCACTGTTTTCACTGATGATGCCGTCCTTGAGCGACACCGGATTCGGTGCAGCCGACGACGTATTGACCGTGCAGGAGATCAGGGTTCCGCCTCAGCTGCCAAACACGATTGACCTGACAATTCAATCAACCAACCTGTGGGACCGGATTCGCAACGGTTTTGCGATGACCAATCTGAACGATGACCTGGTCCTCTATTACCAGCAGTGGTATCAGAACCGTCCGGATGCCTTGCGGCGCATGGTTGAGCGTAGCCGCCCCTATATGTACTTTATCGTTGAGGAACTTGAGGCGCGTGGCATGCCGACCGAACTGGCGCTGCTGCCGATGGTCGAGAGTTCCTTCAATCCAAACGCCTATTCGCCGGCACACGCGGCTGGCCTGTGGCAGTTCATTCCGGCGACCGGCAAGCGTTTCAATCTGGAGCAGAACTGGTGGCGTGATGAACGGCGCGACATCGTTGCATCGACTGGCGCGGCACTGGACTACCTGCAGGCCATCTACGAAATGCATGGCGACTGGCATCTGGCGCTGGCTTCCTACAACTGGGGTGAGGGCGCGGTCAAACGGGCCATCGTCAAGAACGAATCGCGCGGCCTGCCGACGGATTATCCCAACCTGACCATGCCGAACGAAACCCGGCATTACGTTCCAAAACTGCAGGCGCTGAAGAATATCCTCGGCAATCCGGCATTGATTGCCCGCTTGGGCCTGCCCTTCATTCCCAATGAACCTTATTTCGCGACCCTCGAGACTCGCCGGCCAATCGATGTCAAAACGGCAGCCCGCCTGGCCAATATGTCGCTGGAAGAATTCCTTCGCCTGAACCCTTCGCACAACCGTCCGATCATCAAGGCGGACACCCCGGTGGTGATTCCGACGGACAAACTCGATACCTTCCGCGACAACCTGCAAAGCAACCAGACATCGCTAACCCAGTGGCAGGCCTATACAGTGACTTCAGCCGAACGACTGGACAAGATTGCTGCCCGTTTCGATACCACCGCCGGAGAACTGGCTCGCGTCAACAGCCTCTCGGAAAAGGTCCGGCTGGGTGCCGGTTCAACCGTGCTGGTTCCAGGCGGCGGCAGCGGCACCGGACTGAGCAACCTCCTCAATGCATCCAACCCTCAACACTTTATTGAACCGGAACGGGTCGCTCGTCCGTGCGGCAAGCCGGGCAAGCGCGGCAAGGCATCTGCCAGAGCATGCGACAAGCAGGAAGCCCCGAGCAACGCCAAAGGCATCAGCCACAGTAACCGTGAAGGCGTGAAGACTTCCAGCAAGTCACATGGCAAAGTCGGCGTCAAAACAACCGAACGCGGCAAGGCAGCCAAGCCAGCCATTAGCAAGCCGGCCAAGGGCTCTACCGACAAGAAGGCTGTCAAGGCCGCCCCTCGCCGGCGCGGCTGATTCAATCCAGCAGGTGGCAGCTGACGGTATGGCTGGCTGAAATGTCGGTCACCTGTGGATAACGTTGACGACAAACATCCATGGCCTGCGGGCAACGTGGATGGAAATGGCACCCCATCGGCGGATTGGCTGGCGACGGAGCCTCACCAGGCAACCGAATGGCTGCCGTTTGACCCTCGAGCCGCGGCACCGGAACCGCAGACAGCAGCGCCTTCGTATAAGGGTGCTGCGGTGAGCGCAGAATCTCTTCCGCCCTGCCCTGTTCGACGATACGCCCCAAATACATCACGGCCACATCATGGGCCAGATATTCGACAACCGAAAAGTTGTGGGTAATGAACAGAAATGCGACACCCAATTCGCCCTGCAATTTCTTGAGCAGGTTCAATATCTGCGCCTGAACCGAAACATCCAGGGCCGAAGTCGGTTCATCGCAGATCAATAACTCGGGTTGCACTGCCAGCGCCCGTGCAATGGCGATACGCTGGCGCTGGCCGCCAGAAAATTCGTGCGGATAGCGGTCGACTGCGTCGACCGGCAGGCCGACCTGAAGCAACAGTGCCGCAACAGCCGCTGTTTGCGCCGCCGCATCTGCTTCCACCCCAAGAGCCCCCATGCCTTCGGCGATGATTTCACCAACCCGCAGGCGCGGATTCAGCGAGGCAAACGGGTCCTGAAAAACCATCTGCATGTGCCGCCGGACACTGCGCAGGCGCTTGCCCTTGAGGCCAACCAGCTCGCTTCCCCCCAGCCTGACACTGCCATCGGTCGGCTGGATCAGTTGCAGCAGCGCCTTGCCGACCGTCGTCTTGCCGCAGCCGGACTCGCCGACCAGAGCCAGCGTGCGCCCGGCAGAAATCGCCAGCGACACGCCATCGACCGCCCGAACATGGCCAACAGTCCGCTGCAGGAACCCTTTGCGAATCGGAAAATGAACCTTTAGGTCGGCCACTTCGAGGAATGCCCTGCCCGGGTCGATCTCCAGTTCGCTGATGCTGTGCCCTGCGCCATTGCTCGCCACCGATTCGCCCTGCCAGTGACAGCGCACAGCATGACCTCCTGCCAATTCGCGCCACGACGGCGACTGTTCTCGGCAAACCGGCATCACGTTCTGACAACGATCGGCAAACCGGCAACCAGCCGGCATTGCTGCCAGGGAAGGCACCTGACCGGGTATCGTCATCAGCCGAGCCCCGCGCCGCGAAAGATCCGGTAGCGCTTCGAACAGGGCTTGCGTATAGGGATGGCGAGGCCGAGTGAAAAACTCCTCGCGGCTGGCCACTTCGACCAGCTCGCCGGCATACATGACTCCGATGCGATGGGCCATACGGGCTACCACACCAAGATCATGAGTAATCAGCAGCATGCCCATACCGCGTTCGGCCTGCAATTTGGCCAGCAGATCGAGAATCTGCGCCTGGACGGTGACGTCGAGCGCGGTTGTCGGCTCGTCGGCAATCAGCAGCTCCGGCTCACCGGCCAGGGCGATGGCGATCATCACCCGCTGCTTCATGCCTCCCGAAAGCTGGAAGGGGTATTCGGTCAGCCGGCGCTCGGGGTCGGCGATGCCGACCTGGCGCAACAGGTCTATCATGCGCCCGGTCGCCGCCTCGCCACGCAGATCGAGGTGGCGTTCGAGTACTTCGCCGATTTGCCGGCCAACGGTGAGCACTGGATTCAGGCTGGTCGCCGGCTCCTGAAAGATCATCGCCATCCGACCGCCGCGGTAAGCTCGCATGTCGGCTTCCGAGAGTCTTAGCAGTTCCTCGCCATCCAGCGTGACCTTGCCGTTCAGGATTCGTCCAGCCGCCGGCAACAGCCGCATGATCCCCTGTGCTGTGGCCGACTTGCCGCAGCCCGATTCGCCAAGCAGGGCGAAAGTTTCGCCCTTGGCAATTTCAAAGGAAATACCGTCGACCGCAGCCAGCGTCTTTTTGCCGGCAGTGAAGCCGAGGCGGAGGTTTTCGACCTTCAACATTTACGCAGCCCTCGGGTCGAACGCGTCGCGGACCGCGTCGGCGAACAGGTTGGCCGCCAGCACGAGGATGAACATCGCCGAGAAGGCAGCGGCCAGCGACCACCACACCACCGGCTCGCGGCCGAGTTCCATGCGCGCGTTGTTGATCATGGTGCCGAAGCTGGTCATCGTCGGATCGACGCCGATGCCGACGTAAGACAGCACGGCTTCGGCGAGCACCAGCCCGGAAAAGTCCATGACCAGCGCAATGATGACGATGTGCATCAGGTTGGGCAGGATGTGGCGGATGATGATGCGCCAGCTCGAGACCCCGAAGGCCTGCGCCGCCTGGATGTATTCGAGTTCGCGCAGCTTCAGCGTCTCGCCCCGCAGCAGCCTACACAACCCTGTCCAACTGGTAATACCAAGGATGAAGCAGAGCGCCAGCAGGCGCAGGTCGGCCCGTTCGGCGGCGGTCGAGAACCACTGCGGATGGGTGTCGATCACCACCTGCATCATGAGCACGGCAGCGGCAATCAGCAACACGCCGGGGATCGAATTGAGCACGGTGTAGATGTACTGGATCACGTCATCGATCCAGCCGCAGAAATAGCCGGCGACGATGCCAAGCATCACTGCCACCGGCAGCATGACCAGGGTCGTGACCAGACCGATGATCAGGCCGGTACGCACACTTTTGAGGATTTGGTAGAGCACATCCTGTCCGACCTTGTCGGTACCGAAAACATGGTATTGCCCAGCCAGCCAGAATAGCGGTACGGCAAACAGCAGCATCAGGCCGAGCGTGACCAGCACGGCATTCCAGGCGAAGACCGTCTCTCCACGCCAGATTCTTTGCCATCCCGAAGTTTCGCCACCTGGCGTAGCGCGCCCGACCGCCGCCGAGGCAATGCCCACGAGCATCAACCAGCCAACAAAACTCAGCCCCGCGGCGCGGAAGGCCGTAAAGCCGGCGTCGGCCGCCACCTCATCCTCACGTTCGCCCAGATGTTTGCCACCATGCTTGAGGCGCGGATATTCGCGCACCGAACCCTTGCCCGGGACATCGAAGGTTTCCTTGGCGTAAAGCCGGGTGGCAAATGGCTCGGAGTAGGTTTTTTCATTGCGCGAGCGCAATGGTTCAGCCAAGGCATCGAGCACAGAGAGCACCTCGACCGCGTAGGTCACTTTCTGACCGGGCTTGCCGTCAAGCTGCACACGATAATGCAGCGAGTCGAGCAAACCAATGATGATGAACGCCAGCAGTACAGTCGCTGAAGCCATGCCTACCCGATTGGCGCCAACCCGGCGCCAGGCCGCGAGCAGCGGCGGATTCCTGGCGATCAGCCAGCCAACGCCAACACCGGCTGCCACCAGCAACCAGATCAGCACATCCGACCAGAGCACGACGATCTGAAAGCCCATCATTCGAAACGGATCCGTGGATCAACCAGCGTGTAGGAAATGTCGGTCAGGATCAGACCGACGATATAGAGCACCGAACCGATGAAGACCATCGAGCGCACCACGGCAAAATCCTGGGCATTGATGGCATCGATGGTGTAGCTGCCGAGGCCGGGAATGCCGAAGAAGGACTCCGTCAGCAGCGATCCCATGAAGAGCAGCGGAATGACCACGACAACGCCGGTCAGAATGGGAATCAGCGCATTGCGCAGCACGTGGCGGAAGAACACCACCGTTTCCGGCAGCCCCTTGGCCCGGGCCGTACGCACGTAATCCTTGCCAACCTCTTCGAGGAAAATTGTCCGGTACCAGCGCGTCGAGGAACCGATGCTGGAAACCACCCCGATCACCACCGGCAGAATCAGGAAGCGCCAGGCCTCCAGCCCCGCTCCGAAACCGGAAATCGGCACCAGCCGCCAGATCTTGCTGATCAGGTACTGCCCGCCGATGATGTAGAACAAGCCGGAGATGGACATCATCGCCACGCACAGCACGACACCCCAGAAATCGAAAGCTGTAGCCCGGAAAAAGGCCAGGGTCAGGGCAAAAGTGACCGTAACGAGCAAGCCCAGAATAAAGGTCGGCAGCGCGATCGCCAACGATGGCCCCATGCGGCCGCTGATCTCCCGGGCAATATCCCGGCCATCCTCGGCACGACCAAAATCGCCCACGAACATGCGCGCCGATTTCTGGAAAAACACGGTATCGGTGACCGTCGCCAGCCCGGCTGCCTCGGCATTGAACAACAAAGGCTTGTCGTAGCCGCGTTCGACTTTCCATTTCTGAATTGCTTCCGGCGTCACCCGCTTCACCCCGAGCTGCATTCGCGCCATGTCGTCCGGCGTATTAACCACAAAGAAAAGGGCAAAGGTGATGAGATTCACACCGATCAGGATCGGCAGGGCGTAAAGAAGGCGGCGAACGATGTAAGCAAGCATTGCCCCGATTATGCCAAGAGCCGGCCGTAAGTGCTAAGTCGATGCAGTCAGGAAGAACACAAAGCTTTACATACCGCTGACAAAGACAATTTTAAGCGTCGGTTATACTGCGCCCGATCCGAAGGCGACCAGGACAACAAGTCCGCCGACCCAATAGAAAAAGCCACATATCCAAGTCGTTGTTTTGACGTAAATAATGTGGCTTATTCAGGTGCTGGCGGAGAGGGTGGGATTCGAACCCACGGTACCTTGCAGTACGCCTGATTTCGAGTCAGGTACATTCGACCACTCTGCCACCTCTCCGCAGCGGCCGGGATAATAGCACAACTGATGTACTGGATAAAACGACTATTACTGTTGGCAGCATCCCTGATCGCCGCTGGTTGCGGCGAGGGTGGACCATTGCCGTTTCCGACGCCGGGACAGCATGATCTGATCGTTCTGACCCGTCCGGGCCTGCTTACTTATTCCACGGACGACAACGGCAACCCGAGCGGTATCGAATACGATTTGACCCAAACCTTTGCTCAGGAACTCGGTGTCGGCGTCAGATATGTCGTTGCCGAGCCGGAAGAACTGGCAGCACAACTGGCCGAGAGCAAGTATCACCTTGCCGCCGCCTGGCTCTCGCCGATAGCCAGCAGCACCATCCAGGCAACGCCTGCCATTTTTCAGACGCGTGACATTCTTGTCCAGCACGAAGCCTCGTTACCGTTGACCGAACGCTCGCAACTGGCGGGCAAGACAGTTCATGTCATGGCCGGCACGCGCCAGGCCCAAACGCTGGCCAGCCTGGCCCGGGAAATACCGGGGCTCAAGGTCGTTGAAGTTGGCCAGGGCGACATCATCGACCTGCTGGAAAAGCTCGGCAATCGTCGAATCGACTACGCAGCGATTGATGAAGGTTTCGAGGATATCGCCGACCAATACGTCCCGAACCTGCTTACCACGCTGACGCTTAGCGAAACCCAGCCGGTGGTCTGGTTGCTCGGCCAGCATCCGAATGCCGAACTCAAGGCCCGCCTTGATGCCTTCATCGAACGGGTGCAGCACGACGGTACATTGGCCCGTCTGGAGGACCGCTATCTGGGCCATGTCCGCCGCCTTACCCAGGCCGATATCATCAAATTTCTCGGCGAGATCGAAATCACCCTCCCCAAGTTCCGCAAGTATTTCCAGGCGGCGCAGGCACTGACCGGCATCGATTGGCGACTTCTGGCAGCGGTGGCCTATCACGAGTCGCACTGGGATCCGAACGCGACCAGCTATACCAATGTGCGCGGCATCATGATGCTGACCGAAGATACGGCTGACCGACTTGAAGTCAGCAATCGCCTGGACCCCAGCGAAAGCATCCTGGCTGGCGCCCGCTACATCAACATCCTGAAGGAACAGTTGCCGGAAGAAACCGAGGAGCCGGATCGCACCTGGCTGGCCCTGGCAGCCTACAACATCGGCCCCGGTCACTTCAATGCTGCACGGACGCTGGCCAAGCAGCAGAAGGCCGACCCCAACGCCTGGTACGAGATGAAACGCATCCTGCCCAAGCTGTCGCAGCCCAAGGTTTACCAGCAATTGAAGACTGGCCGGGCACGTGGTGGCGAAGCGGTGATTCTGGTCGAGAACATTCGCAGCTACTACGACATCCTGCAGCGCAATACTGCGCCCTTCGGACCGACGCCGGCAGCCGCCGAAAGCCTGAAACGCCTGGTTGCTGAGGTTGAAGAACGCCGCAAGGCCTACGTCAAGAAGATGACCGCATCACGGTCCATCACGGCCACCGACAACGACGATGTTTCAACGCCCGGACTGAGGCTGCCGACCATCGAACCGGACAAGCACTCGACCCGGTCAGCGGAAAACGAATAAGGGGTTGCCACCCGCACCGAGGCGCGGGCGGCGATCAGCTTTGATCAGGCTGCCGAGAGAACTTCCAACCCACCCATATATGGGCGCAGCACGGCAGGAATGGTCACGCTGCCATCGGCCTGCTGGTTGTTCTCAAGGATGGCCACCAGGGTGCGACCAACGGCCAGACCGGACCCGTTCAGGGTGTGGCACAGCTCGGTCTTGTTCTTGTCGTTGCGGAAACGGGCCTGCATGCGACGCGCCTGGAAGGCACCGAAGTTGGAACAGGACGAGATTTCACGATAGGTATTCTGGGCCGGCAACCAGACCTCGAGATCGTAGGTCTTGGCAGCGGAGAAGCCCATGTCGCCCGAGCACAGCGCCATGCGGCGATACGGCAGCTCCAGCTTTTCCAGGATGATCTCGGCCTGACGAGTCAGTTCCTCGTGCGCCTCGGCTGACTTTTCCGGATGGACGACCAGCACCAACTCGACCTTGTCGAACTGGTGCTGGCGGATCATGCCGCGCACATCGCGGCCGCCGGAGCCGGCTTCGGAACGGAAACACGGGGTGTGGCAGACGAACTTCAGCGGCAACGCTTCGGCGGCGAGGATTTCGTCACGAACGATGTTGGTCACCGGCACTTCGGCCGTCGGGATCAGATAGAGCGGATCCTGATCGCCGCGCAGCACCTTGAACAGGTCTTCCTCGAACTTGGGCAACTGGCCCGTGCCGTACAGGCTGGCGGCATTGACGAGGTATGGGGCGTAGAGTTCGGTGTAGCCATGTTCGGCCGTATGGGTATCGAGCATGAATTGCGAGAGCGCGCGGTGCAGACGGGCTAGGCCACCCTTCAACAGCGAGAAACGGGCGCCGGAAATCTTGGCAGCAGTGCCAAAATCGAGCTGGCCAAGCGCCTCGCCGACATCGGTGTGATCCTTGACTTCAAAATCGAAGACGCGCGGCGTACCCCAGCGCTTGACCTCGACATTGCCGGTTTCGTCGCTGCCGACCGGCACCGACTCATCGGGGATATTCGGCAGCGCAGCCAGAATGGCGTTGAACTGGGTAAGCAGTTCGCCGAGCCGTGCTTCGGAAGCCTTCAGCTCGTCGCCAATCGCCCCGACCTGAGCCATCACTTCGGAAGCATCCTCGCCCTTGCCCTTCAGCATGCCAATCTGCTTGGACAGGCTGTTGCGCTGGGCCTGCAGATCCTGGGTGCGGGTCTGCAAGGTCTTGCGCTCGGCTTCCAGCGTCTTGAATTCGGTAAAGTCGATCGGCTTGCCGCGCTTGGCCAGGCCTTCGGCCACGGCGTCGAGGTTGGAGCGGAGTTGTTGGATGTCGAGCATAGGAAATCCTGGATCGTGGCGGCAGACCGGGCTTGCTGCGGTCAACCGGAAAAAAGGCGAAAAACGAAATTATACGCGAGGCACCAGCGGTGCCGCCCTACCGCTGCGCGCTGTGCAACCCTTCGCCCCAACGGGTAGCAAAGCGCTGGCGCACCGCCCGGTGCTGGCGCCCCCATCAGCAATTGACTATATTCGCAGCCTGACATGCAGTTTTCCGGCCCCTCCTCCCTCCTGCCCGCCTGGCTGCGCAACTATGCGCGCCCGCACCTGGCTGACGATGTCGTCGCCGGGCTGATCGTCGCCGTGCTGGCCCTGCCGCAAAGCCTTGCCTACGCGCTGCTCGCCGGCTTGCCACCGCAGGCCGGGCTGTACGTCAGCATCCTTCCTGCCCTGGCCTACGCCTGGGTCGGCAGTTCAATGGTTCAGGCCGTCGGGCCGGTGGCGATCACCTCGATCATGACGCTGACCGTGCTGGCGCCGCTCGCCGTGCCGCAATCGCCGGAATACGTCACGCTCGCCGCCAGCCTGTCGCTGCTCACCGGCGCCCTGCTGGTGCTGGCCAGCCTGCTGCGCCTTGGTTTCCTCGCCCAGCTGCTGAGCCGGCCGGTGACACAGGGTTTCCTGACCGGATCGGCGATTCTGATCGTCGCCAGCCAGGCCCACCACGTCTTCGGCGTCGAGCGTCCGACCGAACTGCCCGATTTCTTCCGGCACCTGCTGGCCGGCCAGTTATCACCGACCGCCCAGCTCGGCATCGCCTGCCTGCTCGCCATGGCCTTCAACCGCTACGCGCTCAGTACAGTGCTTGCCCGCCTGGGCATTCCTGAACGGGCAGCCGGCTTCGTCGTCCGGCTGATGCCGCTCGTCATCGTCGGGCTGGCTACGCTGGCTGTCATCCGCCTCGGCCTCGCCGAACAGGGCGTCACCATCGTCGGCGCCATCCAGAGCGGCTTGCCGGCCCTGCACTGGGTCTGGCCGACCGAGACGACGCTCGGCCAGTTGGCCCTGCCGGCGCTGATCATGGCGCTGGTCGGCATGGTGCAGAACATCGCCATGGCGCAGGCGCTGGCCATCCAGCGGCGCGAGCGGGTCAGCGCCAATCGCGAGATTCTCGGCCTTGGCGTCGCCAACATGGTCGCCGCCGTTCATGGCGGCATGCCGGTCGGCGGCGGCGTCTCGCGCACGGCGCTCAACGTCTCGGCCGGCGCCCGCACGCCGCTGGCCAGCATGATCACCGCCGCCGGCATGGCCGCCATCGTCCTTGCCGCCGCGCCGGCCTTCGCCAGCCTGCCTCTTGCCGCGCTGGGGGCGACGATCATGGTCGCAGCGTTTTCGATGATCGACTTCAAATCGCTGCGCACCGCCTGGGCCTACGACAGGATTGACGCCGCCTCCTGGCTGGGCACCGCCGGTGGCGTGCTCTTCCTCGGGCTGGAAGCCGGCATCGCCATAGGCATCGCGCTGTCGCTGATCGCCCTGATCGTCCGCGCCAGCACGCCACATATCGCCCGACTCGGGCGGCTACCGGGCAGCGAACATTTCCGCAACGTCGAACGTCACACCGTCGATACCCTGCCGCAGGCGCTCTTCCTGCGTATCGACGAGAGCCTGTTCTTCGGCAACCTCGCCGCCGTCGAAAGCCGCCTAGCCGCCGAACTGGCCCAGGCGCCGCAATTGCGCCACGTCGTGCTGGTGATGAGCGCAATCAATCGGGTGGACACGACGGCGATGGAAACCCTGTGCGACATCAACCGCAACCTGAGCGAACAAGGCATTGCACTGCATCTGGCGGAAATCAAGGGCCCGGTACAGGATCGCCTGAAGCGCTCCCCGCTCTGGCCGGCCCTCAACGGGCAGGTTTTCCTCTCGGCCAATGAGGCCTTCGAAGCGCTACAGCAGGCCGCAGGTTAAATAACTGGCGCGGCCTTGCGCCCAAACAGCCGACGCAGCAGCCCGGCCACGCGATAGATCAGATAGCCGGTAACGATCAGGAACGCCGCCAACAGGCCGAGAAAGACTGCCGGCGAGGCCAGCATGGCCCACAACCCGCCGAGCACCATGCCCTCCTCCGAGAACGAGGCCAACCAGTTCGAGAACGGCTCCGGAGAGGTATTGATTGCCAGCCGGCTGCCTGCCTTGGCGAAATGTGTACCGGCCGTGATCGTGCCGCCGATCAGCCCGGCCGCCACGCTCCATGCCGGATCGACCTCGCCCATGGCAAAGGCCGCCAGCAGCGCGCCAGCCGGAATGCGGATGAAGGTCTGGAAGCTGTCCCACAGCGAATCGAAAGCCGGAATCTTGTCAGCGATCAGCTCGGCGAAGGCCATGATGCCGGCAACGCCGATGACCAGCGGATTCTGCAGCACCGACAAGGTTTCCGGCAGATGCAGGTAGCCGAGATAAGAGAGCGCACCGGCCAGAAATACCACCAGATACATCCGCAAACCGCTGGCCCAGGCCAGGCCGGCCGATAGTGCAATGGTCTGCAGCATGTCCATGGTGCGCTAGATACCCGTGCCCGACAAAGCAGCCGTCACTTCTTGCCGGCCTTGCGGTCGAGATCGCGCAGATGGTCGAGCTTCTGGCCAATCTGCCCTTCCAGCCCGCGCGGCGTCGGCTCATACCAGTGCGGCTCGGCCATGCCGTCCGGCAGGTAGGTTTCGCCCGCCGCATAGGCCTCCGGCTCGTCGTGGGCGTAGCGGTATTCCTTGCCGTAGCCGAGTTCCTTCATCAGCTTGGTCGGCGCGTTGCGCAGATGCACCGGCACCGGCCGCGAACCGTCCTGCTTCACGAAGGCGCGCGCGGCGTTGTAGGCCATGTAACCAGCGTTGGACTTGGCGGCGACGGCCAGATAGGTCACCGCTTGGGCCAGCGCCAGTTCGCCCTCGGGGCTACCCAGGCGTTCGTAGGTTTCGGCCGCATCGTTGGCGATCTGCATGGCGCGAGGATCGGCCAGGCCGATGTCTTCCCAGGCCATGCGAATGATGCGCCGGGCCAGGTAGCGAGGATCGGCACCGCCGTCGAGCATGCGGCAAAACCAGTAGAGCGCGCCGTCCGGACTGGAACCGCGCACCGACTTGTGCAGGGCCGAAATCTGGTCATAGAAGGCATCGCCCCCCTTGTCGAAACGGCGCAGGTTCTGCGCCATCGTCGCCTCGATGAAGGCGCCGTCGACCGTCGCCAGCTTGGCCGTGTGCGCTGCCGTACGCACCTGCTCGAGCAAGTTGAGCAGGCGTCGCGCATCGCCGTCAGCCAGACCGATCAGGCGCCCCTTGGCATCGTCGTCAAAGGCGAGGTCGGCCAACGCCGTATTGCGGGCGCGGTCGAACAAGGTGCCCATCTCGGCTTCGTCGAGCGACTTCAGCACATACACCGAGGCCCGCGAGAGCAGCGCCGAATTGACTTCGAACGAGGGGTTCTCGGTCGTCGCGCCAATGAAGGTGAACAAACCGGATTCGACAAAGGGCAGGAAGCCGTCCTGCTGTGCCTTGTTGAAGCGGTGGATTTCATCGACGAAGAGGATGGTCCGCCTGCCCTGCGCCCGCCACATCTCTGCCTGCGCCACCGCCTCGCGCACCTCCTTGATGCCGGAAAAGACAGCCGACAGTGCAATGAACTCGCACTGGAACTGCGTCGCCATCATCCGCGCCAGCGTCGTCTTGCCGACGCCCGGCGGCCCCCACAGGATCATCGAATGCGGCTGCCCGGATTCGAAAGCCAGCCGCAGCGGCTTGCCCGCCCCGAGCAGGTGCTGCTGGCCGATCACTTCGTCCGGCGTTTGCGGTCGCAGCTGCTCGGCAAGCGGGGCGTTCGCCTTATCCGGTGGCGAAGAAAACAGATCGCTCATGCGAGTTTATTCACCAATCACATCCGCACCGATTGGCGGGGTGAATTTGAATGTACTGGCCGGCAAGACGGGATTGCGTTCGATTTTCGAGAAACGGATATGCGTCGTTTGGCCGAAATTGTCCTGCAGTTCCATGGCTTTCAGATCGTTGCCGGAAAAGGCGAGGCGCACTTTTTCGAAGCCGCTGTCACCGGCCTTCGGAGTTGCCTCGACCCAGGCCATACCTTCGGCTTCGCCGGCTTCCCTGAGGGTGAAGTTTTTTTCCAGATCGTTGTTTCCGGAAAGCAGCGCGGCAGGCGAACTGCCGATCGCCTGCCCGGCCTTGCGGACCGTCACCTGCTGCAACTCAGGATCGTGAATCCAGATCTTTTCGCCATCGCCGACAATCAGCTGCGGGTACGGCTTGACGATTTCCCAGCGCAGCTTGCCGGGCCGCGCAATGGCGACCGTCCCGGAGGACTGTTGCGGCTTGCGGCCATTCTTGGCAATCACCGCCTGCGAAAATTCGGCTTTCAGCGTGCGGGTGTTTTTCAGGAAATCGTGCAACTGATCAACCGCACCGGCGTGGGCAAGCAGCGGGATGAAGCCGAAGGCTGCGGTGGACAGGATTTTTTGGGCGATATTCATGCGCATAGCTTACCGCGCCAACAAGTGGCGCGGTGTTTCAGGGTGTAACAAATTGATCGGGGGCCGCCCAGCTTACTCGACTGGCTTCTTCATCAGCACTTCACGGCCGCCACGACCATCCATGGTCGACACCAGCCCTGCTTTTTCCATGGCCTCGATTAGGCGAGCCGAGCGGTTGTAGCCGATGCGCAGGTGGCGCTGGACCAATGAAATCGAGGCGCGCTGGTTCTTGAGCACGATATCGACGGCTTGATCGTAGAGCGGGTCGCTCTCGGCATCGCCGCCGCTCTCGCCCGCTTCACCGCCCTCCTCGTCATCGCCGCCCGAACCAGTCAGGATGTCCTCGATGTATTCCGGCGCACCGGTGGCCTTGAGGTGTTCGACAACGCGATGTACTTCGTCGTCGGAAACGAAGGCGCCATGGACGCGGGTCGGATAGCCGGTGCCCGGCGCCAGATAGAGCATGTCGCCTTGGCCAAGCAGCGCTTCGGCGCCCATCTGGTCAAGGATGGTGCGCGAGTCGATCTTGCTCGATACCTGGAAGGACAGGCGGGTCGGGATGTTGGCCTTGATCAGGCCGGTAATCACGTCCACGCTCGGCCGCTGCGTCGCCAGCACGAGGTGGATGCCGGAGGCCCGCGCCTTCTGGGCCAGACGGGCGATCTGCTCCTCGACCTTCTTGCCGACGACCATCATGAGGTCAGCCAGTTCGTCGATGATGACGACGATGAAGGGCATGGTCTTCAGCGGCTCCGGCGTTTCCGGGGTCAGGGTCAGCGGGTTCGGGATGTGCTCGCCGCGCTTTTCGGCATCGCGAATCTTGGTGTTGAGGCCGGCGATGTTGCGCACGCCCATCGCCGACATCAGCTTGTAGCGCTTTTCCATCTCGGTGACGCACCAGTGCAGCGCGTTGGCCGCCTGCTTCATGTCGGTAACAACGGGCGCCAGCAGGTGTGGAATGCCTTCGTAGATCGACAACTCGAGCATCTTCGGGTCGACCATGATCAGGCGAACCTGATCCGGCTCGGCCTTGTAGAGCATCGACAGGATCATCGCATTGACGCCCACCGACTTGCCGGAACCGGTCGTCCCGGCCACCAGCAGGTGCGGCGTCTTGGCCAGGTCGGCGACCACCGGCAGACCGCCGATGTCCTTGCCGAGGCAGACGGTCAGCGGGCTGGTCATGTCGTTGTATGGCTTGCTCGAGATGATCTCGGAGAGCTTGACAGTCTGCCGCCGGGGATTGGGCAGTTCGAGCGCCATGCACGACTTGCCGGGCACCGTCTCAACGACGCGGATCGACACCATGGCCAGTGCCCGGGCCAGGTCGCGGGCCAGATTGACGATTTGCGCACCCTTGACGCCGACGGCCGGCTCAATTTCGTAGCGGGTAATCACCGGGCCGGGCAAAGCGGCCAGCACCTTGACCTGAACACCGAAATCCGAGAGCTTTCGTTCGATCAGGCGCGAGGTGTATTCGAGTGTTTCGGCACTCACTGTCTCGGTAGCCGGCGGCGCCGGATCGAGCAGGTGCAGCGGCGGCAACTGGCCGCCAATGATTGCTTCGGGGAACAGGGCAACCTGCTTCTCGCGTTCGATGCGGGCTTCAGCCTTTTTGGACACGGGCACTTCAGGCGGTGGCGTTTCGATGATGATCGGTTCGTGCAGTTCGACCCGGCGCTTTTCTTCTTCGACGACGACTTCGCGCTGCTGCGCCACTTCCTTGCCGATCTGCCGGTCACGCCAGGCATCGACACGACCATAAAAGAAGCCGACAAAAGTCTCCAGCATCACGCCGAGCTTTTCAAAGGCCCACAGCCACGACATCCCGGCGAAGATGCTCCAGCCTGCTGCCATGACCGACAGCAGCAGCAAGGTGGAGCCGGTATAGCCAAGTTGGGTTGCCAGGATTCGGCCGACCTCAATGCCGAGCATGCCGCCCGGCGCCAGCGGCAACTCTGCTTTCAACGAATAGAAACGCAGCGCTTCGAGCGATGAACTGGCCACCAGCAGGAACGAAAAGCCGCCCAAGGCAATGAACAGCGGGTGCTGCTTGTGCTCGTCCGGCGAATTGAATTTGCGGAAACCCCACCAGACGAACATGCCAAGCAGCACGATCCACCACCATGCGGAGAGCCCGAAGATGTAGAGCATCAGGTCGGCAATCCAGGCGCCGGCACGGCCGGCCGGGTTGTGCATGGTCTGCGAAATGACCGCATGCGACCAGCCTGGATCTTCCTTGCTGAATCCCCACAAGGCCATGGTCAGGAACAGCGCGACCGCGCCTAGCCCCAGCCAGCGGGATTCCTGCAACAGGTTGCCAATCTTTTCCGGTAACGGGCTGGGCGCTGCCCGCCGATCAACTGCCCTAGCCCCCATCCTCACACTCCCGGGATGACCGTCAGGTCATTCTCGATGCGGATGTAGCCACTCAATTCCAGATCGCGCATGACCTTGCTGACCATTTCACGCGATGCACCAATCATTTTCGCCATATCCTGCTTCGACATTTTTTTCTTGATAACACGTCGCCCTTCGACGACTTCCGACATATCCAGCAGAAGACGAGCCACGCGGCCATAAACATCAAGCAGCGCCAGGCTTTCGATCTTGCGATCCGCCTCACGCAAGCGCAGCACCAGCGTCTTCATCAGCTTCTGCGCCACCTGAAAATTGTCCTGCAGGCAACGCTGGAAGGATTCCTTGCTGAGGAACAGCAACTCGCAAGGCTCGGCGGCAACGACGTTGGCCGAACGGGGACTGCCGTCGATCAGGCCCATCTCGCCGAAGAATTCACTGGGACCAAGCCAGGCGAGAATGATCTCGCGGCCATCCTCATCGGTATTGGTCACCTTGGCCCGCCCGCTGAGCAGGATGTACAGGGAATCCGTACTATCGCCGGCCCTGACCACGGAGGCGCCACGTTCGACACGTTTTCGCCCGGAGACCTTGGAGAGTTTCTCCAGTTCAACGTCGTCCAACCCGGAAAACAGCGGTACGTTACGCAAAACCACCAGACTTAATCCGCAAGGGGTAGTTGCCATAAATCAGTTTCCGTTCATATAGTTACGAAACGATTATAAACTGCTTTCCCAAATTACATAGGAACTTCGAAAAAATTGGAAGCCCAGACAACGCTATAATTTTCCGATCAGTCACCCAAGAGGATCGTCATGTCCCAAAATGCCCGCCACAATCCCCTCATCATCCTCGGTTCCGGCCCGGCCGGCTACACCGCTGCTGTCTATGCCGCCCGCGCCAACCTCAAGCCGGTGCTGATCACCGGCATGGCCCAAGGCGGCCAATTGATGACCACGACCGAAGTCGATAACTGGCCGGCGGCGGCTGAAGGCATCCAGGGCCCGGAACTGATGGCCAATTTCGAAGCCCATGCCCGTCGCTTCGAGACTGAAATCTTGTTCGACCACATCCACACCACCAAGCTGACCGAAAAACCCTTTACGCTGATCGGCGATGCCGGCACCTACACCTGCGACGCATTGATCATCGCGACCGGCGCTTCGGCCATGTATCTCGGCCTGCCCTCCGAAGAAACCTTCGCCGGCAAGGGCGTCTCCGCTTGCGCCACCTGTGACGGCTTCTTCTATCGCAACAAGCCGGTCGCAGTCGTTGGCGGCGGCAATACCGCCGTCGAGGAAGCACTCTACCTCGCCAACATTGCCAGCCATGTGACGGTGATTCATCGTCGCGAGAAGTTCAAGGCCGAGAAGATCATGCAGGACAAGCTGTTCAAGAAAGCCGCAGAAGGCAAGGTCACCATCCTCTGGAACAGCACACTGGACGAAGTGCTAGGCGATGACTCCGGCGTCACCGGCCTGTCAGTCAAGAACGTCAAGACCGGCGAGATGCAGAAGGTCGACGTGCATGGCGTATTCATCGCCATCGGCCACAAGCCCAACACCGACATTTTTGCTGGCCAACTCGAAATGGACAACGGCTATCTGGTTACCCAGGCGGGCCGCAACGGCAATGCAACGCAAACCAGCATTCCCGGCATCTTCGCGGCTGGCGACGTACAGGACCAGATCTACAAGCAGGCCTGCACCTCGGCCGGCTCGGGCTGCATGGCAGCGCTCGATGCCGAGCGTTACCTGGACAACCTCGACCACGCCTGACTCGCTTGATCGACCCGGAAGACCTTGCTGCCTTCCAGGCGGCGGTGGCCGATATCGAGCCACTGCCGCCGGCCAATCGTGTGCATCTGGCCAAACCGAAACGGCCCGTCGTTGTTCGGCCACCGAGCGTTGAAAAGCGCCCACCAACACCGAAAAAAGCTCGCGACAATGGTTTGCCAGCCCACTGGAACGCTCCCGGCGCGGCAAAAGACACAGAGCAGAGCAAACCTCTCAATCCGGACCACGCGGCGTTTCGTGCCGCTATGGCCGGCGTCCAGCCGCTTCCCGCGCCCAATGTCGTTCAGCACGGTACCTGCCCACCCCCACCCCGCCCACTGCAACACATTGCCGACGAGCGAGCAGCGCTGCATGAAAGTCTTCACGGCCATATCGGCCTGCAGGACCGCCTGGAAGGTGGCGATGAGCCGCATTACCTGCGCACTGGTTTGGCCCAGACCGTTCTGCGTGATCTGCGACGGGGGCGCTGGGTCGTTCAGGATGAAATCGATCTGCATGGCCTGAACCGCGACGAAGCACGCCAATTGCTCGCCACTTTCCTGGCTGAATGCCTGCATCACGGGAAGCGCTGCATTCGGGTCGTGCACGGCAAGGGGCTGGGCTCCCCACAGAAACTTTCTATCCTGCGCCAATTGGTGCGCGGCTGGCTGGCCCAGCGCGAGGAGACCCTGGCCTACTGCCAGGCAAAGCCGCACGATGGCGGCGAAGGCGCCCTGCTCGTCCTGCTGCGCGCCCCAAAAAACAAAGGGTGACCTGAGGTCACCCTTCTTTCCAGCTTCACTCCACGATCGACAACGACCGTGGAAACCTCATCAGACTGCTGCTTCGTCGGTCTCACCAGTGCGGATACGCACGACCTGCTCAACAGGCATCACGAAAATCTTGCCGTCACCGATCTTGCCGGTACGCGCTGCCTTGATGATGGCTTCGATCGCTGCATCAACATTGTTGGAATTGACGACGATCTCAATCTTGATCTTGGGCAGGAAATCGACGACATATTCGGCGCCACGATACAACTCGGTGTGCCCCTTCTGACGACCAAAACCCTTGACTTCGGTCACGGTCAAGCCGCTGATGCCGATTTCCGAAAGCGCTTCGCGTACTTCGTCGAGCTTGAAAGGCTTGATGATGGCTTCAATTTTCTTCATGTAATGATTCCTCTCTACAGTTTCTTAAAACTCGTCCACATACCGATTGGTAATAGGATAACGCCAATCCTTGCCAAAGCCACGCGGCGTGATACGAATGCCTATTGGCGCCTGGCGGCGCTTGTACTCGGCAATCCGCAGCAGGCGCACGACACGGCGCACATCCGCTTCCGGCAGACCGGCCGCGATGATCTCGCGCGGGCTGCGATCCTCTTCCATATAAGCACGGACAATGGCGTCCAACACTTCGTAGGGCGGCAGCGAATCCTGGTCGGTCTGGTCAGGTTTCAGTTCAGCAGACGGCGGCCGGACAATGATGTTTTCCGGAATGACCGGGTCGCCCTGACAGAGGGTATTGCGGTAAACAGACAGACGATAGACCAGCGTCTTGTAAACGTCCTTGATTACGGCAAAGCCGCCCGCCATGTCGCCATAAAGCGTGCAGTAGCCAACGGCCATTTCTGACTTGTTGCCGGTCGTCAGCACCAGCGACCCTGTCTTGTTCGACAGCGCCATCAGAATATTGCCGCGAATGCGCGCCTGGATATTCTCTTCGGTCGTATCAGCCGGCAAACCCGCGAACAGAGGATCAAGCATCGCGCCATAGACATCCATCGCCGGTGCGATGGGAATCTCGTCATAGCGCACGCCAAGAACCCGGATCATCTCGCGCGAATCGTCGAGACTCATCTGCGCGGTATAGGGGGACGGCATCATCACGGCCCGAACCTTGTCAGCCCCGAGCGCATCGACTGCCACACAAAGCGTCAAGGCGGAATCGATACCACCGGACAGACCGATGATCGCCCCCTTGAAGCCGGTCTTGCCGATATAGTCGCGCACACCGACAACCAGCGCCTGGTAGGCCTCAGCCTCAAGCGAAAGTTCGTCGGCGAGGTCGTCCGAACGCAAGCGACCAGCGTCGAAATCGACAATACCCAGCGCCTCCTCGAACTGTGGCAGGCGCATGCAACAGTTCTTTCGTGCATCCAGTGCAAAAGAAGCACCGTCGAAGACCAGTTCATCCTGCCCACCGACCAGATTGCAATAAACAGCAGGAATTCCCGTCGCATCGATTCGGTCACTAAGAACCTGGATGCGCTGTTGATGTTTTTCGAGATGACAAGGCGAAGCGTTGAGCACGAGCAGCAATTCGGCACCGGACTTGTGCGCCAGCTCTGCCGCGCCTTCTTCCCAAATATCGGCACAGATATTGATGCCGCAACGCACACCACCGAGTGTCACGACACAAGCCTCGGTGCCGGCCTCGAAATAGCGTTTCTCGTCAAAAACTTCATAATTGGGCAGGCGCATCTTGCGATACACCGCCACTTTCCGGCCATTTTCAATGACCGTGGCCGCGTTGTGGCAGCGACCTTCATGCTCTTCCGGATGCCCGACGATGACGTCGATGCCGTCAACGCGGGAGGCCAGATCGTCCAGTGCTCGCGCGCAAGCCCGATAGAAATCGGGGCGCAGAAGCAGATCTTCCGGTGGGTAGCCGCACAATGCCAGTTCCGGCGTCAGCAGCACCTGTGCACCGCGTGCTTTCGCCTCGACGGCGCATTCAATGATGCGTTCGACGTTGCCCGTCAGGTCACCAACGGTAGCGTTGAACTGAGCAACGGCGATACGCAACATGATGGCTTAGTAGTTCGGCTTGTCCTTGGCGTCATTGAAACGCTGAACGCCTTCCATGACTTCCTTGCGGGCAGCTTCGATATCTTCCCAGCCATTGACCTTGACCCACTTGCCCGGCTCGAGATCTTTGTAGTGCTCGAAGAAGTGGGAGATCTGCTTGCGCAGCAGGTCCGGCATGTCTTCGATGGTCTTGACGTCCTTGTACAGCGGGGTCAGCTTGTCGACCGGCACAGCCAGCAGCTTGGCGTCATTACCACCTTCGTCGGTCATCGACAGCTGGCCGAGCGGGCGGCAGCGGACGACAACACCCGGCGGCAGGGAGAACGGGGCAACGACCAGCACGTCGACCGGATCACCGTCACCAGCGATGGTGTGCGGGATGTAGCCGTAGTTGCAGGGATAGTGCATGGACGTGGACATGAAGCGATCAACAAAGATCGCGCCACTTTCCTTGTCAACTTCGTACTTGACCGGCTCGGAATGAGCGGAAATCTCGATGATGACGTTGAAATCGTCGGGAAGGGACTTGCCGGAAGGAACGTTGTTAAGTGCCATGTTGTATCTCTCTGCGTTTAGGTTTGAGAACTTGCGATTATAACGCCGTACTGGCCTTTCTCACTGCCAGGCGGCGACGAACTCCTGCCAGTGCGGTGCGCCAATTTTTACCAGTTGCGCCTTGACGAATTCGCCTTCGGCGACTTCTTCCTCGGCCGTCAATTCACCGCGCAGGCGACGAAAGCGGTTGTAGACGAGATAGGTATTGATCACGTCGGTTTCGCAGTAATCGCGAATCTCGCCAATCTTGCCGGCTTGCCAGGCTTCCCAGACCTTGCCGCCATCCATGCCAAGCTTGCCGGGAAAACCGAAGAGCTTGGCCAGATCGTCAAGCGGCGCATTGGCCCGGGCGTTGTACAGGGCCAGCAGGTCCATCAGATCGAGATGACGGGTGTGATAGCGGCTGATGTAGTTGTTCCACTTGAAATCGCGCGAATCAGCGTAATCGCCATCACCGAGATCCCAGTAACGGGGAGCGCTGACAGCATGCAGCATGCCGCGATAGTGCAGCACGGGCAGGTCGAAACCGCCACCGTTCCACGAAACGATCTGCGGTGTGAATTTCTCGATGCCGTCGAAAAAGCGCTGGATGATCGCTCCTTCGTTGAGATCGGGCTCTGACAACGACCAGACCTTCAAGCCTTCGTTTGTCCGCAACACGCAGGAGATGGTCACGACACGCTGCAGATGCAATTGCAGGAAATCATTGCCGGTCTTGGCCCGGCGCTGCTGGAAGGCCAGCTCGGCGACTTCGTCGTCGGAAAGTTCAGCCGGCAGATCGTTCAGACGGCGCAGTCCGGCGACATCGGGAATCGTCTCGATGTCAAAAATCAAAACAGGCTTCATGCCGGAAAAACACCTGTCGAGAGATAACGATCACCACGATCGCAGATGATCGAGACAATGACGGCATTCTCCAGTTGCTGTGCCAGACGCAGGGCCACAGCGAGGGCACCGCCCGATGAAATGCCAGCGAAGATACCCTCTTCCATCGCCAGGCGGCGCGTCATTGCCTCGGCATCGGCCTGACTGACGTACTCGATGCGATCGACGTTGGTGTTGCTGTAAATCTTCGGCAAATAGGCCTCCGGCCATTTTCGGATACCCGGAATCTGGCTACCATCTTCCGGCTGACAACCGACGATCTCGATCGCCGGGTTCGTTTCCTTCAGGAATCGACTGGTTCCCATGATGGTCCCGGTCGTTCCCATGCTGGAAACGAAATGAGTGATCTTGCCTTCGGTATCGCGCCAGATTTCCGGTCCGGTGCCTTCGTAGTGGGCCAGCGGATTATCGGGGTTGGCAAACTGGTCAAGGATGATGCCCTTGCCTTCGTCGCGCATTTTCTCGGCCACGTCGCGAGCCAGCTCCATGCCGCCATCCCGGGGTGTCAGCACAAGTTCTGCTCCGTAGGCGCGCATGCTTTGCCGACGCTCGATGCTCTGATTTTCCGGCATGACGAGGATCATCCTGTAACCCTTGATTGCCGCCGCCATGGCCAGCGCAATGCCGGTATTGCCCGAGGTCGCCTCAATCAGCGTGTCGCCTGGCTTGATGTCGCCACGCGCCTCGGCGCGGACAATCATCGACAGCGCCGGCCTGTCTTTTACCGAACCAGCCGGGTTATTCCCCTCCAGCTTGGCGAGAATGACGTTACCCCGCTTGTCGTTGTCAGCACCAGGAATGCGTACCAGACGTACCAGCGGCGTATTTCCGACAAAATCCTGCAAGGTTTTATACATTGCGATTGAGCCACTCGATATATTGGGAGACGCCCTCTTCTACCGTTGCCATCGGCGCTTCGTAGCCGGCTGCACGCAGCTTGCCCAGGTCAGCCTGCGTGAATGCCTGATACTTGCCCTTCAGTGCATCGGGGAAGGCAACGTACTCCAGCAAACCCTGTGCCCGCAATTCGTCCAGCGACAACGGCGACTCATTTCTGGCCTTCCGACAGCCGTTAACCGCTGCCACGGCAACATCGTTGAAGCTTTGCGCCCGACCGGAACCTAGGTTGAAAATACCGGATTTCTCGGGGTGATCGAGGAAGAACAGATTGACCTTGGCAACGTCACCAACAAAAACGAAATCCCGCTGCTGGCCGCCATCCGGGTAACCGTGCGAACCTTCGAACAACTTGACCTTGCCGTCGGCGCGGAACTGGTTGAAGTTGTGGAAGGCGACCGAAGCCATGCGTCCCTTGTGCGTTTCACGCGGGCCATAAACATTGAAATAGCGAAAGCCGACGATCTGCGACGAGGGTTTCTGGGCCAGGCGCTGACGAACGATCTGATCAAACAGGAATTTGGAATAACCGTAGACGTTGAGCGGCCCTTCGTACTGGCGCTCCTCCTTGAATGTGCCGCTGGAGCCATAGGTCGCCGCACTGGAGGCATAGAGGAACTGAACATCCTGATCCAGACACCAATCGAGCAGAATCATGGAGTAACGGTAGTTGTTCTCCATCATATAGCGGCCGTCCGTCTCCATGGTGTCGGAACAAGCGCCTTCGTGCAGGATGGCGTCGATTTCGCCGTCGAAGTGACCTGCCTGGATACGCTCGATGAAGTCGTTCTTGTCGAGATAATCGACGACTTCACAATCGATCAAGTTCTTGAACTTGTCTGCCTTGGTCAGGTTATCGACGGCGATGATGTTCGTGATGCCGCGCTCGTTGAGCGCCTTGACGATATTGGACCCGATGAAGCCGGCGGCGCCGGTGACGACGATGTACATGATTTTTCCTTACAGTGCAGCGATGAGTTCTTCGCGGCTGACAACGGCAGTGCCGAGCTTGCCGACAACGATGCCAGCTGCGATGTTGGCCACACGAATGGCTTCGTCCCAATCGGCTCCGGCAGCAATCATTACCGCCAGCGTGGCAATAACCGTATCTCCGGCCCCTGACACATCGAAAACCTCTCGCGCCAGAGCGGGCTGGTGATGCACCGCATCATCGGCGAACAGTGTCATTCCTTCTTCACTGCGGGTGACCAGCAAGGCTTCGAGACCAAGCTCGCCACGCAGCTTGCGCGCCTTGGCAGCCAACTCTTCCTCGGAAGACCAGCGACCGACTACTTCCCGCAACTCCGAACGATTCGGGGTAATCACCGTGGCACCGGCATATTTCCCCCATTCATCGCCCTTCGGGTCGACCAAGACCGGCTTGTCGTGGGATCGGGCAATGCGGATCATCTCGGAGATGTGCGTCAGACCTCCCTTACCATAATCCGAGAGGATCACGACATCGGCCTGAACGACACGTTGCTCGAAATCGGCCAGCTTGGCCTTCAGGATTTCGTGCGATGGGGTCGTTTCAAAATCGATGCGCAGTAGCTGCTGCTGACGCCCAATGACGCGGAGCTTGACCGTGGTATCGATCTCGCGATCAATGTGCAAAGCCGCGTCGATCTGGCCTTCGTCGAGCAGTCGCCCGAGAGTACGTCCGGCCTCGTCGTCACCAACAACCGACAGCAAGGCAGAAACTGCCCCCAGCGAGGCTGCATTACGGGCCACGTTGGCGGCTCCACCAAGGCGCTCTTCCATCCGCTCGACCTTGACCACCGGTACCGGTGCCTCCGGAGAAATCCGGCTGACCTCGCCAAACCAGTAACGATCCAGCATGACGTCACCAACGACCAGCAGGCGAACCTGCGACAGCTTTTCCAGCAAGTTGCTACTCATCGTTCAGCGCCCGATCGCGAAATACTCGATACCCGAGCCACGCACGAACTTCGGGTCGTACAGGTTACGGCCGTCGAAGATCACCGGGGTCTTCAGGGCTTTCTTGATCTCTTCGAAATCCGGACTGCGGAATTCCTTCCATTCGGTCACGATGAGTAGCGCATCGGCGTTCTGAAGGGCGCCCATCGGGTTTTCGGCGTAGGTCAGGCGCGATTCATCACCGTAGATGCGTTTTGTTTCGGGCATGGCAACCGGGTCGTAGGCAGTGACGGTGGCACCTGCATCGAACAGGTCGGCAATGAGTTCGCGACTGGGGGCTTCGCGCATGTCGTCGGTGTTGGGCTTGAAGGCCAGGCCCCAGAGGGCGAAGTGCTTGCCTTTGAGGTCGCCGAACTTGGCTTTGAGTTTCTTGGTCAGGATGTGCTTCTGGGCGTCGTTGGCTTCTTCGACAGCCGTGAGCACCTTGAGGGTGATGTTGGCGTCGTCCTGGGCAGTGGCGATCAGTGCCTTGACGTCCTTGGGGAAGCAGGAGCCGCCGTAACCACAACCGGGGTAGAGGAAGTGGTAGCCAATGCGCGGGTCGGAGCCGATACCCTGGCGAACCATTTCGATGTCGGCACCGAGGACTTCAGCGAGGTTGGCCAGTTCGTTCATGAAGCTGATGCGGGTGGCGAGCATGGCGTTGGCGGCGTACTTGGTGAGTTCGGCACTCTTGACGTCGGTGATGATCAGACGCTCGTGGTTACGCTGGAATGGGGCGTAGAGGGCGCGCATCAGGTGGATGGCCTGTTCTTCTTCGGCACCGACGACGATGCGGTCGGGACGCATGAAGTCTTCTACGGCGGCGCCTTCCTTGAGGAATTCAGGGTTGGAGACGACGCTGTAGGGGATGTCGATGCCACGTTTTTGCAGTTCGTCGGCGATGGCGGCCTTGACCTTGGCGCCGGTGCCGACCGGGACGGTGCTTTTGTCGACGACGACTTTGTAGTCGGTCATCAGGCGGCCGATGTTGCGGGCGGCGCCAAGGACGTACTGGAGGTCGGCGGAGCCGTCTTCGTCAGGCGGGGTGCCGACGGCGATGAACTGGATGGTGCCGTGCTGGACGGCCTTTTCGACATCGGTGGTGAAGTGCAGGCGGCCAGCGGCGACGTTGCGGCGGACCATTTCGAGCAGGCCCGGCTCGTGAATCGGAATGCCTCCGTCTTCAAGAATGCGGATCTTGTTGGGATCGAGATCGAGACAAAGAACATCGTTGCCTACTTCGGCCAGACAGGTGCCACTGACCAGTCCCACATAGCCGGTACCGACGACGGTGATTTTCATGAGAATTTCCTACAAAGTTTGATCGAATTCTTCGCCACGGCGTGGCGGATAGGTTTCCCAACCGCCACAGGCCGGACAGCGCCAGTAGAACTGACGGGCCTTGAAACCGCAATTATCGCACCGATAACGTGACAGGCGCTTGGTGTAGCCCTGAATGATGCTCTTGGCCAACTCAACGTCCGGACGCACCTCCGGAGCAACCAAGGGCAGGCGCGCGCTCATCAACTTCTCCAGCCCCAGCAAGGTCGGATTACGCTGCAACTCGGCACGGACGAGACGATAGGCCGCCTCGGTCCCCTCATTCTCCAGCACCAGTTGATAGACCACCTCCAGCAGATCCAGCGAGGGGTAGCGTTCCAGGTAACCACTGAGCAAGGCAATGCCTTCGGCAGGCCGCTCCAGCTTGCGGTAGGCTTCGAGCAGACGCTGCGCAACCAAGGCAAGATACGCGGGATCCTGCTGCTCGATGCGCTGCCAGGCTTCGATGGCCTCGGTCATTGAGCCTTCCTGCAGTAGCAGATCCCCCTGCAGCAGGCTGGCGCGGACACACTTCCGGTTCTCCTGCATGGCGACGTCAAGGTATTCCCGCGCCGTATCCGAGCGAGAACGCATGATCTCGTTAGCCGCCAACTCACAGTAGTACTCGGCAATTTCACGATGCGAGGCAACATCCGGCAACTCACGGGCAATCCCGACGGCCTTCAGCCATTCTTTCTCGACCTGATAGATTTCCAGTAGATTGCGCTTGGCCTCCTCCTCAAAGGAGGTACCGAGAAGCTTGTTGAATATATCTTCGGCCCGGTCTAGCAAGCCCGCTTTCAGGTAGTCCTGACCCAACTCAGACAAAGCCTGCAATCGAACACGCTCCTCAAGATCGGGCAAATCGATCAGGTTCTGGTGCATGCGAATGGCGCGCTCGGTTTCACCCCGCCGACGGAACAAATTTCCCAGCGCGAAATGCAACTCAACGGTCTGAGAATCAACCTTGGCAACCTCGAGAAACGAATCGATGGCCTTGTCCGGCTGCTCGTTGAGCAGAAAATTCAAACCCTGAAAATATGAACGCGGCAATGAGCGCGACTCATGCACCACCTGGCGCATATCAACGCGAGCCGCAGCCCAACCCAAGCCGAAAAATACCGGGATGAGCAACAACTGCCAGTAATCGAATAAATCATTCATACGGCGGGCGGCTCTTCCGCTTTGGCCACTATCGGCGTTTGATTGGGGACTCGTTTCAGACGAGAGATTTCACGCCGCTGGCGGAAAATCACGCCAAGCAGTGAAAGTGCGCCAAGAATTGCGCCGCCGACGAAGAAAGCCAGCAAGGCGATCACCAGCGGCGCTTGCCAGACTTGCCCTGGCAGAAGGCGAAGGCTGACCGAATCGGTATTCTGGGCCGCAAAAACCACCAGAAAGGCGAAGATGATGAGCCGTATAGCCCAAGTCAATACTGTCATGACATTCAATAAAAAAGGGCAGTGAAATCATTCACTGCCCTGAATCTACCACATTAGGCCAAGTCCGGCGTTAGATCGCCTGATCGACCCTTTCTCGCAATTCTTTTCCTGCCTTGAAGTGGGGAACCCACTTGGCCGGCACGCTGACCTTTTCCCCCGATTTGGGATTGCGTCCAACACGCGGGGGACGGTAGTTGAGCGCAAAGCTGCCGAATCCACGGATCTCGATACGATCTCCTCGCACAAGTGCTTCAGACATCGCATCGAGAATCATCTTGACCGCAAAATCAGCATCCTTCGCCACCAACTGCGGAAAACGCTCCGCCAGCTGGGCGATGAGCTCGGATTTGGTCATGCTTTTGCCTTATCAGCCTTGCTGGTTGAGCTTGGCCTTCAGCAGGGCACCCAGGTTGGTCGTACCGGAAGCAGCGGCGGAAGACTCTGCAGACAGCTTCTGCATGGCTTCGTGCTGTTCGGCATTGTCCTTGGCCTTGATCGACAGGTTGATACCACGGGTCTTGCGATCCACGTTGATGATCATGGCTTCAACGGTATCGCCCACCTTCAGGTGCTGCGACAGGTCGTCGATACGATCACGCGAGAATTCGGAAGCACGCAGGTAACCTTCGTTCTCACCATCCAGGGTCAGCACAGCACCGCGGGCATCGACCGTCTTGACGGTGCAACGCACGATGCTGTTCTTCTCGTGGGTGGCAATGAAGTTGGTGTACGGATCGCCTTCGAGTTGCTTGATGCCGAGGGAGATACGCTCCTTCTCGACGTCGATGCCGAGAACAACTGCCTCGACTTCGTCGCCCTTCTTGAAGTTACGGATGGCTTCTTCGCCAGTTGCTGACCAGGACAGGTCGGACAGGTGAACCAGACCATCGATACCACCAGGCAGACCGATGAAGATGCCGAAGTCGGTGATCGACTTGATGGCGCCCTTAACCTTGTCA
>JAGTRS010000056.1 GCA_018262195.1 Pseudomonadota bacterium
TAACCGTTTTTAGGCGGCAATAGCGAATTGCTCATCATTGGCAATTATGGATTTGCTTCATTAACGTCGATCGCCTGACGAGTTGCCTGCGCACCTTTGTCCGCCCTGTCGAAACCAGTACACCCCCATCCAAAAACACTCAGCGGAATGCCCTTGGGTGGAGGTGAGGGGAATCGAACCCCTGTCCAGAACGCCTCCAGATTGCCGGAATTACAACCATGCTTCGGATTATGGGGGCGGGGGGTGGGTTTTTCAAGGGCAGACTTTGCCGCCAACAGCAGATTTCAGTGTCCGCACCAGCCGCGGCGGTCGCCGCCGCCGAAAACACTGCGCGAGCGCTCGGTCGACGCCAGTGTCGATCGCACGCGCAGCGAGGAGCCATCGAACAGCACATTGAAACGAGCCGGCTCGTTCCAGTCATCGCAATAGCGCCACTCCCAGACCAGTTCGTCGCGGGCCTTGAAATAGACAGTCCACGCCGGAACGGGTGGGCCAATGGTGCGGATGACCTGCTCCTGCGTCATGCCGGCCTGGATGCGGGCGAAATGCTTCATGGTCAGCACGTTTTCACGAGAGAGAAAGCGCCCGCTGGCGTCACCTCGTACAAAGAAGGTGTGATAGCCCATCGCCCCGAAGGGATAAACCAGCGTCTCGCCACCATCCGGCCCCTGCCAGCGCAGGGCGGGGACGCCCATGGTTCGCTCGACGTCGGCCAGACGGGCGTCGACGGGAACTTTTCCGGCACCGTCATAGCCGGCACAACCGGCCAAAAGGCCGATTGCCAAAACCCAGGCGCTGGCGCGGCCGATCACAAGAACTTACTCGCGGTCTGCGCTCATCAGGCGCTCGCAATAACGTGCGATCAGATCGACTTCCAGATTGACCTTGCTGCCCGGCTCCAGGCGATTCAGTGTCGTATTTTCCAGCGTGTGCGGGATCAGGTTGATGGTGAAATCCGTGCCATTGACAGCGTTGGTCGTCAGGCTGGTGCCATCGACAACGATCGAACCCTTGCGGGCGATGTACTTGGCGATTTCCTTCGGAGCCCGAATTTCAAGCAGGCGATTGTCGCCGACCGAGTCGAAACGCAACACTTCGCCCACGCCATCGACATGGCCGGAAACCAGATGGCCGCCGATCACGTCGTTCAGGCGCAGCGCCTTTTCCAGATTGACCGGGCCGGGGGAATCAAGGCCAACGGTGCATGACAGGGTTTCCGGCGAGACATCTACCATGAACTGATTGCCTTCGCGCGCCACCACGGTCAGGCAGACGCCGTTATGAGCGATCGAATCGCCCAGGGCGACGCCATCCATATCCAGCTTGCCGGCATCGACATGCAGACGGAAACCGACTTCGCGCGGCGTAAGGTGGGTGATGCGGCCAACCGCCGCGATGATTCCAGAGAACATGGCAGAACCCGTTTTTAGGCAAAAAACAGACTTTATCACGCCCGATTGACCAGTCGGCTTGCACGAAAAGCCTTTTGGCAATAGCTTTTCACCTTTAGGCAATCGATTTACTTAGGGGAGACAAAGGATGAAAAAAACACTGCTTGCCACACTACTTTCGACGCTTGCCGCAGCAGCCATTGCCGACATCAACGTCGGCGTGACGCTGTCCGCCACCGGCCCGGCCGCATCGCTCGGCATTCCCGAAAAGAACACGATCGATCTGCTGCCGAAGACCATCGCTGGCCAGAAAGTGAATTACATCGTCCTTGACGATGCCTCCGACACGACCACCGCCGTCAAGAATGCCAAGAAGCTGATCAGCGAAAGCAATGTCGACCTGATCATCGGCTCGACCACAACGCCGAACTCGCTGGCCATGGTCGATGTTGCCGCCGAAGCCGAAACGCCGATGATCGCCATGGCCGCTTCGGCCCGCATCGTCGAGCCGATGGATGCCAAGCGCAAGTGGGTATTCAAGACGCCGCAGAACGATGCCCAGATGTCTACAGCGATCGTCGAGCACATGACCAACAACAATGTGAAGACCGTGGCCTATATCGGCTTCTCCGATGCCTACGGCGAAGGCTGGTGGAACGAATTTTCCAAGTTGGCCGAAGTACGCAAGATCAAGGTTGTCGGCAACGAACGCTTCAACCGCACCGATACCTCAGTGACCGGCCAGGTCCTCAAGGTTCTGTCGGCCAAGCCCGATGCCGTATTGATCGGTGGTGCCGGCACACCGGCCGCCTTGCCGCAAAAATCGCTGAAGGAAAAGGGTTACAAGGGCACCATCTACCAGACCCACGGTGTCGCCAACAACGACTTCCTGCGCGTCTGCGGCAAGGATTGCGAAGACACCGTGCTGCCCACCGGACCGGTGCTGGTTGGTGCTCAGTTGCCGAACGACAACCCGGTCAAGAAATCGGCCATGGAGTACGTGACCAAGTATGAGGCGGTGCATGGCAAGGGAAGCGTCAATGCCTTTGGCGGCTATGCCTGGGATGCCGGCATCCTGCTTGCCAATGCCGCCCCCGCCGCACTAAAGAAAGCGCAGCCGGGCAGCAAGGAATTCCGTGCCGCCCTGCGCGATGCCCTCGAAGCAACCAAAAATGTTGCCGGTTCGCATGGCGTATTCAACATGAGCGCCAACGATCACCTTGGCCTCGATCAGCGTGCCCGTGTCATGGTCACCATCAAGGATGGCGCCTGGAAGCTGGCCAAGTAATAAAAACGCCCGGCTCCCGGCCTGAAAGGGCCGGGCTGCCCGTGCTAGACTTCATTTTTTTCGTTTCCGGGATGAAAACATGCTCAAGAAACTGACCCTGGCTGTACTCGCCACTGTCTCTACCGCCGTACTGGCCGACATAAACGTCGGCGTCTCGGTCGCCGCCACCGGCCCGGCCGCCTCGCTCGGCATCCCGGAAAAGAATACTTTCTCCCTGCTGCCGACCACCATCGGTGGCCAGAAGGTCAATTACATCATCCTCGACGATGCGACCGACCCGACCGCCGCGACCAAGAACATCAAGAAACTGATCAGCGAAAACAAGGTTGACGTTGTCGTCGGTTCCTCGACCACCCCCAGCTCCCTAGCCATGATGGATGTCGCCGTCGAAAACGAGACGCCGCTGATCTCCATGGCCGGTTCGGCCATCGTCGTCGAGCCGATGGACGCCAAGCGCCACTGGGTGTTCAAGACCGCGCAGAACGATGCCCACATGGCCACGGCGCTGGTTCAGCACATGACTGACAAGAACATCCAGACCGTCGCCTTCATCGGCTTTGCCGATGCTTACGGCGAAGGCTGGTACAAGGAATTCGCCAAGATCGCCGAGGCCCGCAAACTGAAGATCGTTGCCAGCGAGCGCTATCAGCGCAACGACACCTCGGTGACCGGCCAGATCCTCAAGATCATGGCTGCCAAGCCGGACGCCATTCTGGTCGGCGGAGCCGGCACCCCGGCTGCCCTGCCGCAGAAAGCGCTGAAGGAAAAGGGCTACAAGGGCCTGATTTACCAGACCCACGGCGTAGCCAACAACGACTTCCTGCGCGTTGGTGGCAAGGATGTCGAAGGCGCCTTCCTGCCGGTCGGCCCGATGGTTGTTGCCGCCCAACTGGCAAACGACAACCCGGTCAAGAAATCGGCACTGGAATACGTCACCAAGTACGAAGCAGCCTACGGCAAGGGCAGCGTCAGTTCCTTCGGCGGCCATGCCTGGGATGCCGGCGTCCTGCTCAACAGCGCCATCCCGGTCGCTCTGAAGAAGGCCAAACCGGGCACCGTCGAATTCCGCCGTGCCCTGCGCGATGCGCTGGAAAATACCAAGAATGTCGCCGGTGCCCACGGCATCTTCAACCTGACACCGAACGACCACCAGGGTTTTGACCAGCGCGCCCGCGTCATGGTGACGATCGAAAACAACACCTGGAAGCTGCTCAAGTAACCGGACTCGCGACTTAGGCGTTGCCAACCCCTTGCCGTGCTGCTCGCACGGCAAGGGGGGCGATGCCTGGTAGTCGCTTCGCTTGACCTGTCTGCCTAAGCCGAACCACCACCCAGCGCGTATAACGCGCTTTTTCTCTTTTTATTAGGTCGCTGATGGACCTCCAGATTCTCCTTCTTCTTGGCCAGGACGGCATCACCAATGGTGCCATCTATGCGCTGCTTGCTCTCGCGCTGGTCCTCGTTTTCGCCGTCACCCGCGTCATTTTCATCCCCCAGGGCGAATTCGTCGCCTTTGGTGCGCTTACGCTCGCCTCGCTGCAGGCAGGCCATGTCCCCGGCACCGTCTGGCTGCTGCTCGGGCTGGGCACCACGGTCGCCATCCTCGACGGCTACCGACTGATACGGGATGGCCGATACGCCAAGTTGCCGCCTCTGATCATCACCAATGTCGGCATTCCGCTGCTTTTCGCCGCTGGCCTGTTTGCCATGCCGCCGACGCAATTGCCGCTGTGGACGCAGGTCATCATCGCCATGCTGCTGGTCGTGCCCCTGGGGCCGATTATCTACCGCATTGCCTTCCAGCCGCTGGCCAGCGCGCCGGTACTGGTCTTGCTGATCGTTTCGGTGGCCGTCCATCTGGCCCTGATCGGCCTCGGCCTGCTCTTCTTTGGCGCCGAAGGCTGGCGCACGCCGGCCTTTACCGACCTCAGCTTCGAACTGGCCGGCGCCCCGCTGCAGGGGCAGACCATCTTGGTCGTCGTCGCCTCGGCCCTGCTGATCATCGGCCTGTACTTCTTCTTCGAGCGCACCATCTACGGCAAGGCCCTGCGCGCCACGGCAATGAACCGCACCGGCGCCCGCCTGATGGGCATTCCGCCCGTGCTGGCCGGCAAACTCTGCTTCACGCTTGCTGCCGCGATCGGCGCCTTCTCCGGCATCCTGATCGCGCCGATCACCACCATCTACTACGACTCCGGCTTCCTGATCGGCCTCAAGGGCTTCGTCGGCGCCATCATCGGCGGCCTGGCTTCGTACCCGCTGGCTGCACTGGGCGCCATCCTCGTTGGTTTGCTTGAATCCTATTCCTCCTTCTATGCCAGCGCCTTCAAGGAAGTCATCGTCTTCACGCTGATCATCCCGGTGCTCTTGTGGCGCTCGCTGACCTCGCATCACATCGAGGAAGAGGAAGAGAAAAGCGAAGAAACATCCAGCGGCAAGGTCACCGCCGGCAAGCGGGGTTCCCGCCTGGTCCGCCATCTGCCGCTGCTGACCTTCATCGCCGTGCTCGGCATCAGCCCGCTGCTGCTGCCGGAATTTACCGTCACCCTGCTCAACTACATCGGCCTCTACGCCATCGTCGCCGTCGGCCTCGTGCTGCTGACCGGGGTCGGCGGACTGACCTCGTTCGGACAAGCGGCCTTCGTCGGTCTCGGCGCCTACACGACGGCCTGGCTGACCACGGTTTATGGCCTGTCACCGTGGGTGACGCTGTTCATCGGCATGGCCATCACCGCCGCCGTTGCCCTGTCGCTCGGCTTCATCACCCTGCGCATGGGCGGTCATTACCTGCCGCTGGGCACCATTGCCTGGGGTATCAGCCTTTATTTCCTGTTCGGCAACGTCGATTTCCTCGGCGGCCACACCGGCATTACCGGCATCCCGACAGTGTCGCTGTTCGGCTGGGAACTGAAGTCGGGCCGGGAATTCTTCTATCTGATCTGGCTGGTCGTGCTGCTGGCCATCGTCAGCATCAGCAACCTGCTCGACTCCCGCGTCGGCCGGGCAATCCGCGCGCTGAAGGGCGGCACGGTGATGGCTGAAGCAATGGGCGTCAATACGGCCCGTGAGAAGATCATCATTTTCCTGATCGCCGCCGTGCTGGCCAGTGTTTCCGGCTGGCTGTACGCCCACCTGCAGCGCTTCGTCAATCCGACGCCATTCTCACTGACCCAGGGTATCGAATACCTGTTCATGGCAGTGGTCGGTGGCATAGGTCACGTCTGGGGTGCGGTACTCGGCGCCGGGGTCATCACTATCCTGAAGCAGTGGCTGCAGGATCTGCTGCCCCAGTTGCTCGGCCAGAGCGGCAATTTCGAGATCATCGTCTTCGGCATCGCCATGGTGCTGGTGCTGCAAAAGGCGAGGGCAGGCCTGTGGCCGGTCCTCATGCGCCTGCTGCCCTCGCGCAGCGTCGTCCGCGAAGTGCCGCAGGCCGAGGTGCTGCCCAAGCGTCAGCCGACTGCCTCCGGCACCTTGTTGCTTGAAGCCAGCGAGGTCACCAAGCGCTTCGGCGGCCTGGTCGCCAACAACAACATGAGCCTGACCGTGCAGGCGGGCGAAGTGATGGCGCTGATCGGCCCGAATGGCGCCGGCAAGAGCACGATGTTCAACTGCATTTCGGCAGTCAATCCGGCCACCGAGGGCAAGATCGCCTTCCTCGGCGAATCGACGGCCGAACTGGCAGCGCGCGACATTGCCAAGCGCGGCATGAGCCGGACCTTCCAGCACGTGCGCCTGCTCGGCCAGATGACGGTGCTCGAAAACGTCGCCATTGGTGCCCATCTGCGTGGCAGCAAGGGCGTCCTTGCCGCGGCCCTGCGCCTCGACCGGGCCGAAGAAAACCGCCTGCTCGCCGAAGCGGCGCGGCAGATCGAGCGTGTCGGTCTCGCCGAGCACATGTTCGACGCGGCCGGCAGCCTGGCCCTCGGCCAGCAGCGCATTGTCGAAATCGCCCGCGCCCTGGCTTCCGATCCCTGCCTGCTGCTCCTTGACGAACCCGCAGCCGGCCTGCGCTACAAGGAGAAGCAGGCGCTGGCCGATCTGCTGCGCAGGCTGCGCGCTGAAGGCATGGGCATCCTGCTCGTTGAACACGACATGGATTTCGTCATGGGACTGGCCGACCGGGTCGTCGTCATGGAGTTCGGCGAAAAGATTGCCGAAGGTCTGCCCGAGCAAGTCCAGCAAGATCCCAAGGTACTCGAAGCTTACCTTGGTGGAGTCGAATGATGAGCAAGCACTCACACCTGCACGACCACGAGGTCATCCTCGACGTCAAGAACCTGCGCGTCGCCTACGGCAAGGTCGAGGCACTGCACGAAGTCAGCCTGACCATCCGTCGCGGCGAGATCGTCACCGTGATCGGCCCCAACGGTGCCGGCAAGACGACCCTGCTCTCCGCCCTGATGGGCCTGCTGCCCTCGGACGGCGAAATCATCTACATGGGCCAGCCGCAGCGGCATGAGCGCTCGGTTGAACATTTGGTTCGCCATGGCATGACCCTGGTGCCTGAGAAACGCGAACTGTTCGCTGAAATGAGTGTCGAGGACAACCTGCTGCTTGGCGCCTTCGACCGCTATCGCACAGGCCATCGTGACGAGATGGAAACGATGGACGAAGTTTTCGAACTTTTCCCGCGTCTTGAAGAGCGCCGCGCCCAGCTGGCCGGCACCCTTTCCGGCGGCGAACGCCAGATGCTGGCCATGGGCCGCGCCCTGATGGCCAAGCCCAAGCTGCTGATGCTCGACGAGCCCAGCCTTGGTCTGGCGCCGCTGATCATCAAGGAAATCTTCCGGACCATCTCTGCCCTGAAAGAGACCGGCGTGGCCATCCTGCTCGTCGAACAGAATGCCCGCGCCGCGCTGCAGGTTTCCGATTACGGCTACGTGCTGGAAACCGGCGAGGTTTCGCTCGCCGGCGCCAGCCTGGAACTAGCCGCCGACCCGCGCGTGATCGAGGCCTATCTCGGCCTCGGTCAAAAGCACTAGCCCAAACTCAACGCGGACCGCGCTCGTCGTCACGACGGCGACGTGGATCGTTGTTCTGCCCGCCCCCGGCTGGCTGCGCTTGCTGGGCCGGTGGCTGACGAGGCGGCTCGACCCGCTGCTGCTGCACCGGCTGGGGCATCGGCTGCGGTGCCGGCGCCCTGACCTCGGGTGGCGGTGCCGGACGGTGCATCTCCCGCGGCATTTCCGGTTGACGCTGCATCGGCTGCGGCATGCTCTCCCGTTGCATCGGACGTTCCATCCGCTGGAAATCGCCACCCTCGCGGCGCTGTTCCGGCGGACGCATGGCTGGTTGCTGCTGACGCGGCTCACTCCGCACTTCCGGTGGCGGCATCTCGCGACGCATAGGTGCCGGCGCCGGGGCTGCCTCAAACGAACGACCACGTGGCTCGATACCTGGCGCCGTTTCAACCGGCCGACGGAAGACTTCACGACGCGGTTCGGCCACCGGCTCGCGGCTCACTTCCGGCAGCGACTGTCGGACTTCCGGGGACGGCATTTCCCGGCGCGGCGGAACCTGCATGGGTACGGCCTCGGGCGAACGTCCGCGCGACTCGCCATCGACTCGTCCCTCACCTGGCCGGCGGAAATTTTCCCGGCGTGATTCGGGCGCCGGCTCACGACCAACTTCCGGTACCGCCTGACGGACCTCCGGAGACGACATTTCCCGGCGCGGCTGAACCTGCATGGGTACGGCCTCAGGCGAGCGGCCACGCGGTTCGCCATCGACTCGTCCCTCACCCGGCCGGCGGAAAGTTTCCCGGCGTGATTCGGGCGCCGGCTCACGGCTGGCGTCCGGCATTGCTTGGCGTCTCTCCGGTACCGGAGGCTCGCGCCGCATCGGCTCCGGGGCCGGCGCGGTAACTGCCGAGCGGCCACTGTTTGCGCTGTCCTGACGGCTTTCTGGCGGGCGTCGCAAGACTTCGGGGCGTGACTCGCTCCCGCGGCCATTGATCGCCTCGGGGCTTGGCGAACGGAAGGCCGGGCGATCCGCATTACGCGGCATCGGCTCACCGCGCGCCGTTCCACGCTCCGGCGCATTCGGCCGGGCAGCATCGAAATCACGACGCGGCTGTCGGTTCTCGAAACTGCGTCGCTCGCCATCATGCGACCTTGCGGCGCCTGGTGCCGGTGCCAGCCAGTCCGCATTGGGGGCACGACTGGCCAACGGGGCACGACCCAGTTCCTGACGCTGCTGCGGGCGGATTTCATGGGCAGTGATTGGCCGCCCCTCACGCATGAGTTTGGCCGGAACGACCGTCACTGCACGCGGTGAACCGTGGTTGGCAAACGGTTGATGCGGCCCGGAACGCATGGCCCGATCGATCATCTGCACATCACGGACATGGCTGACGTTGATCTGCCGGACATACTGCGGGCTATGACGATGGCCCGGCACATAAACCTCGCGCGGCGCCAGCGGGAACCAGCCCACGGCCGGGGCGGCACCTGAACGGAAACTGACGTTCCAGCCCGGGTTGCCTATCCAGGCAACCAGTGCCGGCGCATAGACCGGACGCGGCATGAGACGTCCCGGCACCCAGCCCCAGCGCCCATGAATCATTGCCCAGCGGCCGTAATGGAAAGGCGCAAAGCCCCACGGGGCCTGGTCGATCCAGGTCCACCCCCACGGCGCGACCCAGGCCCAGCGCCCATAGCGGTAGGGAGCCCAATCATCGGCCACGGCCCTCGGATACCAGACCGAACCATAGTCAGGTGCCGACTGCCAGTCGCCATAGGCATCCAGATCCTGATAGCCGGTCATGTAGGGCGAGACGTGGCGACGTGCCGTACCGGCCAGCGTGGCATTTTCGCGATTCGCTACCCAGCGGTCGAAGGCATCCTGATCCCGGTCGGCATCAAGATGTTCACGACCGTCGCTCCAGCGACTGGCTTTCTGGCCAGCCGCGACCGGCATCACCTGCTGACGATCCTCGAAAGTGGCGCGGCCAGCCTGCACGCTAAGTTCCGAGTGATCGGCAAAGACATCAATGCGATAGCGCCCCGGCGTCTGAAAACGGACATTGCCGTCAGGGGTGATAATCAGGACATCATCGACCTGATCGCGATCGAGGACCGTGACCGCCAGGCTCCCTTCGTTCAAACGAACATCAACCTGTCGGTCATCGACGGTCGAAAACTCGACCTGACTTTCATCGGCCAGCCGATAGGCCGTCGACCCAACCCAGACCTCAGCCCTGCCGCGTCGTCCGGTTTCGAGGAGAGCGCCGCTGCTGATCGGCCAGTTGATCGTTGCGGCACCGCCCTGATCGCTGCTGTCAACACGGAATATGACCTCATTTTCAATATGGGCCAGACGACCGACACGACCCGGTGGATCGTTCTGCGCCATGGCAGGCAACGCGATCAGAACGAGCGCTGCGGCAAGAATGCGATGCAGGGATTGCAGCATCAGGTACTCCCTTGGAAAAGGCAGAACCCGCTCAATATGGCGGGCCAATAAGCAGTCAACGTTTCATCGCACCAAAAGGATGATCGTCGATCAAGGCAAATCGTTTCAAAATGTTGCCGGCAAGTCCGCTTCAGCTGTTGTCGGTGGCAACACCGTACTTCTTGGCCACCGTGACGTATAGCTCGCGCGCCGATGCCACCTTGGCGCTCTTGCGGTCCTTGCGCTGGGCTCGCTGCAGGTAATCCAGCGCCTTGGCGGCCAATTCGGCGTCCCAGCCTTTCTTGTCCATCAGCGTGTAGATCGCCTTGGCCGCATTGACCAGAAACTGCAGGTTGGGCACCTGCTCGGCTGCCTGGATCAGCAACTGCACCGCACCTTCCAGATCGCCGCTGCGCGCCGCCATGACGCCCTTGTTGTTCAGATCGATGATTTCCTTGCCGACCTGATCGAGCAGGGCCTTGCCAGCATCGGGCTGGCCGGTCTTTTCGAAAACACTGGTGATGTGATCAATCAGGTGTGGATCTTCGTGATTTTCAGCCGCGACCTGACGCATGATCTTCGCCGCTTCGCCTTCGTTGCCCGTTGCGTAACAGGCATGCGCCAGATCAACGGAGAGCCGCTGGGAAACATGTTTTCCTTTCTCAGCGGCCTCTGCCTTGATCGAACGCTGCAGCTCCAGCGCCTTGTCGACCAGCTGCTGCGCCTTGTCGCCCGAACCTTCGGCATGCAGACACAGGCTTTCGGTCACCAGCGCCGCCAGCTCGGCCTGCTTGTCGCCACGCCACTCCCGCTTCATCTCGGTGGCAATCTTGCGCGAAGCCGCCACATCGCCACGCTCGACCAGCACCCGCGACAGATTGGCAAAGTCGTCTACCGTCCGCAGACTGGAACCCCGACTGCGCTCAATGACCTTTCCGTAAGCCTTTTCAGCGGCCAGCAGATCCTTGTTGCGGGCGGCCACATCGCCCACCAGACGCTGCCGTACCGTGTTGTGGGGCGAAGCATCGGCCCCGCGTTGCAACGACTTCTGGGCATCTTGCAGACGCCCTTGCGCTTCGTGCACCGAAGCCAGGAAATCGTAGGCAGAAAGAAATTCAGGCGCCTCGGACGTCACTTGCTCGGCCACTTGCTCTGCCTCATCGAGCGCACCACGATCGCGCAAGGCCATCGCCAACCCCATCTTTGCCCAGGGCACGACCCGCCCTTCGAGCACTCGCCGGAAGACTTCCTCGGCCTCACGGGTTCGCCCCAGCTGATGCAGCAGTTCGCCCTTGAAGCGTAGCGCGTCGTACATGTAGGCAGGCTGTTGCTGGATAACGCGATCACATGCGGCAATCGCTTCCTGCAACGCGCCGCTTTCAATATTTTCGTAGATCTTGCGCAGCACGTGTTTCTTGTAGACAGCCTTGACCAGCCGGGCCTGCAACTGCTCGGCCGTAAACGGCTTGATCAGGTAATCGTCCGGTGCCAGTTCGGCCAGCGCCACCACATTGGTATAGCTGCGTTCGCTGGTGATGATCAGGTACACCGTGGACAGCGGTATCAGGTGGGCATGGCGCAATTCCTCAAGGAGTTGCTGGCCATCCCGCCCATCGTCAAGGACAAAGTCCGAGAGAATAATGTCGAAACGGTTGCCCTTGACCTGGCGAATCACCTCCGCCGAATTGCCTGCACCGTGAACAAGTGTCACGCCTAGCGCGCCCAGCATCAGGCGCAGCGAATCCCGCGCTGGCGAATGGCGGTCTACGATCAACACCCGTTTCTTGGTCAGCGACTGCTGCAGAACCAGCAGCATCTCTTCATTATCAAGCGGGTTGGGGCCTTTGGCTTGGCTTGTAGTCATTCGTGCCAAGGTACTTCAGTTCATCGGGCAGGGCAAGATGGTGGCAAAAACCTGTGAGATTTCAGCGCCCTGAAGTAAAATCCGCGGTCCGATACTGCGCTGCAACAAACCCATCCCGATGCTCTATCCCACCCGTTTCGATGTCATCGTCGTCGGCGGCGGTCATGCCGGCACCGAGGCTGCGCTTGCCGCAGCACGGGCGGGTGCGAACACGCTGCTGCTGACCCACAACCTCGACACGCTCGGGGCAATGAGTTGCAATCCGTCGATCGGCGGCATCGGCAAGGGCCATCTGGTCCGTGAGGTTGATGCGCTGGGCGGAGCCATGGCGGCAGCTACCGACGAAGCGGGCATCCAGTTCCGCATCCTGAACGCCTCGAAAGGCCCGGCCGTCCGTGCCACCCGCGCCCAGGCCGACCGCGTACTGTATAAGCAGGCCATTCGCAGTCGATTGGAAAACCAGCCCAATCTGACCATCTTTGCCGAAGCCTGCGACGATCTGATTGTCGAAGGCGAGCGCGTCGTCGGAGCAGTGACGCAACTGGGCATCCGTTTCATGGCCGGCGCCGTCGTGCTGACCGCCGGCACTTTCCTCAATGGCAAGATCCACGTCGGGCTCGAGAATTACACCGGCGGCCGCATGGGCGATCCGCCGTCGGTCTCGCTGGCTGCCCGCCTCAAGGAACTGAACCTGCCGCAAGGTCGCCTGAAAACCGGCACACCGCCGCGCCTCGACGGCAAGACCATCGATTTCTCTGTGATGGAAGAACAGCATTCGGACAACCCGATGCCGGTCTTCTCCTTCCTTGGCAATGCCGCCCAGCACCCGCGCCAGCTGCCGTGCTGGATCACTGAAACCAACGAACGAACACACGACATCATCCGCAGCGGGCTGGACCGTTCGCCGATGTACACCGGCGTTATCGAAGGCGTCGGTCCGCGTTACTGCCCGTCGATCGAAGACAAGATCCACCGCTTTGCCGACAAGGACAAGCACAACGTCTTCCTCGAACCGGAAGGCCTGACGACGCATGAGATCTACCCGAACGGCGTGTCGACCAGCCTGCCCTTCGACATCCAGCTGGCGCTGGTGCGCTCGATCCGCGGCATGGAAAACGTGCACATCCTGCGCCCCGGCTACGCCATCGAATATGACTTCTACGATCCGCGCGGTCTCAAGGACACACTGGAGAGCAAGGCAATCAACGGCCTGTTCTTCGCCGGCCAGATAAACGGCACCACCGGCTATGAGGAAGCTGCCGCACAAGGCCTGCTCGCCGGCATCAACGCCGTGCGCCATGTACGCGACGAAGCAGGCTGGTGCCCGAAGCGCAATGAGGCCTACCTCGGCGTACTGGTCGACGACCTGATCACTCGTGGTGTCTCCGACCCGTACCGGATGTTCACCAGCCGCGCCGAATACCGCCTCAGCCTGCGTGAAGACAATGCTGACCTGCGTCTGACCGAGCAGGGTCGCGAACTCGGCCTGGTCGGCGATGCCCACTGGGATGCCTTCTGCCGCAAGCGCGATGCCATCGCCAGCGAGCAGGAGCGACTGAAAACCACCTGGGTCAATCCCAAGATCACACCGGCCGAAGACTGTCTTCGCGTGCTCGGCAAAGCCATCGACCACGAATACAACCTGTTCGAGCTGCTGCGCCGCCCCGAGGTTTCTTATCCGTCGCTGCTGACGCTGCCGGGAGCCGGTGAGCCACAGACCGATCCGCTGGTTGTCGAGCAACTCGAAATCTCTGCCAAATATCAGGGCTATATCGACCGCCAGGCCGAAGAGGTTGCCCGTTCCGGTTCCTACGAAAGCACGGTCCTGCCGACCAACCTCGACTACGCCACCGTCGCCGGTCTGTCCAACGAGGTCAAGCAGAAGCTGGCCCAGCACAAGCCACAAACCATTGGCCAGGCGTCACGCATCCAGGGCATCACGCCGGCCGCGATCTCGCTGCTGCTGATCCACCTCAAGCGCCACAATCTCTCGCAGGCCGCATGAGCCAGAACGCCCTTGCCAGCGGTCTGGCCGCCCTCGACATCACGCTGCCGGGCGAGGCGCAGAGCAAGCTGCTCGCCTTCCGCGACCTGCTGCTCAAGTGGAACAAGACCTACAACCTGACCGCGCTGCGTGATCCAGCCCAGGCCATCTCGCACCATCTGCTCGATTCGCTGGCCATCCTGCCTCATGTCGGTCCTGGCAATCTGCTCGATGTCGGTAGCGGTGGCGGCTTGCCCGGCATCCCGCTGGCCATCGCCAAGCCGGAACTCTCGGTCAGTATGGTCGACACGGTGCAAAAGAAAACCACCTTCCTTCAGCAAGCTGTCATCGAACTGGCGCTCAGGAATGTTACGGTGTACCACGCCCGGGTCGAGGAAATGCAGGGACAATACGCCCAGATCAGCTCGCGCGCCTTTGCCGAAATCGGCCTTTTCATCAGCCTGACCCGCCACCTGCTGGCCCCGAACGGTCGCTGGCTGGCCATGAAAGGCGTGCGACCGGACGACGAAATCAAGGCCTTGCCAGCCGACATCACAGTTGAAGCGATCATCCCGCTCAGCGTGCCGGGACTGGATGCCGAACGACATTTGATCATTTTGAAAGCCGAGTCATGAAAGTACTCGCCATAACCAACCAGAAAGGCGGCGTCGGCAAGACGACCACCGCAGTCAATCTGGCGGCGTCTCTGGCCGCCGAGGGCAAGCGTGTCCTGCTGATCGACATGGATCCGCAGGGCAATGCCACGACCGGCGCCGGCGTCACCAAGAAAGAAGCGCTGCCGACCGTCTATCAGTTGCTGATCGGTGCTGCGACGCTGCTCGAAGTCTGCATCAAGACCGACTTCGATTTCGACATCCTGCCGGCCAACCGTGAACTAGCGGGCGCGGAAGTCGAAATGATCGAACTCGACCAGCGCGAATACCGCCTGAAAAACGCCTTGGCGCAAAACCATGCCGAATACGATTTCGTCCTGATCGACTGCCCGCCAGCCCTCAACATGCTGACCGTCAACGCGCTGGTCGCCGCCGATTCGGTGCTGATTCCGATGCAGTGCGAGTACTACGCATTGGAAGGCCTGTCCGATCTCGTTGAAACGCTGCGCAAGGTGCGCCATCACCTCAATTCCCGCCTCGAAATCGAAGGCCTTCTGCGCACCATGTACAACGGCCAGAGCACACTGACCCAGCAGGTTTCCAGCGAACTCGAAAGCCACTTCGGCGACAAGGTCTACAAGACCATCGTGCCGCGCAATGTCCGACTGGCCGAAGCACCGTCCTACGGCAAGCCGGTTATCGCGTTTGACAAAAACTCGAAGGGTGCGCAGGCCTATAGCGCGCTCGCTCAGGAAATTCTTGAAAGGGCCGCTCAATGATCAAGATGAAAGGACTCGGCCGCGGACTCGACGCGCTGCTTTCCGGCAGCGACGCCAAAGCCGAAGACGAACTGCGCAATCTGCCGGTCGAACGCCTGAAGCCCGGAAAATACCAGCCGCGCACCCACATGGATCAGGACTCGTTGGCCGAACTCGCCGCCTCGATCAAGGCGCAGGGCGTCATGCAGCCAATCCTCGTTCGCGCCGTCCACAGCACGCCAGGGGCAGAACGTTATGAAATCGTCGCCGGCGAACGCCGCTGGCGCGCCTCCCAACTGGCAGGCCTGACTGAAGTCCCGGTTCTCGTTCGCAGCATCCCTGACGAACAGGCGCTGGCCATGGCGCTGATCGAGAACATCCAGCGCGAGAATCTCAATCCGCTCGAAGAAGCCCAGGGTCTGCAGCGCCTGATTGACGAATTCGGCCTGACCCATCAGCAGGCTGCCGACGCTGTCGGCCGCTCGCGCCCCGCCACCAGCAATCTCTTGCGCCTGCTGCAGTTGAGTTCTCCGGTCCAGGAAATGCTGATGACCGGCAAACTCGATATGGGTCACGCTCGCGCCCTGCTGCCACTGAACGGAGCCCAACAAGTCGCAATCGCCCAGCGCATAATTCAAAAGGGGCTATCGGTTCGGGAAGCCGAACATCTCGTCCAGCAAATCACCAACCCACCGAAGAAATCTGGCGACAAGCCAGTCGACCGTGACCTGCTCCGTCTTCAGGAAACCCTTGCCGATGGTCTTGGCGCCAACGTCCTGATTCGCACCAACAAAAAGGGGGCCGGCAAGGTCACCATTGAGTTCGGCAACCTGGACCAACTTGATGGTCTGATTTCCCGACTATCGATTTAACTGATGTTACTAATCGTAACTCCTTGTCTGCTCGGGAAAACCCTTAATTTGTGCGCTGCAGAAATTGACTCATTTATAAGAGTTGTTTACACTTGCGAGGTTTCTGATCGAGGTATGTCTTGCATCCGCAGGTAAGCTGGATTATCAGTCGCCAAGCGGCATTGACAATTGTCTTGGGAATTTTGGCCTGGACAATTTTCAGTGTTAATGCAGCCATCTCGGTCCTGATCGGGGGATCAATCGGCATCATCGCAAATATCGGCTACGTGCTGAGAGCCATGCGAATGAATGTCGGGTTTGACCCGGTAAAGGCTTACCGGGCGCAGACAGCGGGCGAGGGGTTCAAGTTTCTGCTCACGCTCATTGGCTTCGCCCTTGTGTTCTTGAAGTTCAAGGAAGTGGCAGTTTTACCGCTCTTCCTTGGTTACGCATCAACCTTCGTCATCTACTGGATGGCATTGCTGAAGCAACGCTAGACAGACTGGAGAAAACATGAGCGCAGACGGCGGCACACTGACCACCAC
>JAGTRS010000029.1 GCA_018262195.1 Pseudomonadota bacterium
AGAAGAAGGCATCAAGTTCATCGGTCCGAAGCATTACTCCATCGCCAAGATGGGCGACAAGATCGAGTCCAAGAAGCTGGCCATCGAAGCCAAGGTCAATACCATTCCGGGTTACAACGACGCCATCTCCGGTCCGGATGAAGCCGTCAAGATCGCCCAGGGTATCGGCTATCCGGTTATGATCAAGGCCTCCGCCGGCGGCGGCGGCAAGGGGCTGCGCGTTGCCTACAACGACGCTGAAGCGCACGAAGGTTTCTCGTCCTGCGTCAATGAAGCCCGTAACTCTTTCGGCGACGACCGCGTCTTCATCGAAAAGTACGTTCTCGAACCGCGCCACATCGAAATCCAGTTGCTGGGCGACTCGCACGGCAATTATGTTTACCTGAATGAGCGCGATTGCTCGATCCAGCGTCGTCACCAGAAGGTCATCGAAGAGGCGCCGAGCCCCTTCGTCGATCCCGACATGCGCAAGGCGATGGGCGAACAGGCCGTGGCGCTTGCCCGTGCGGTGAACTACGAATCGGCCGGTACGGTTGAATTCGTCGTCTCCGGTGCGACCAAGGAGTTCTACTTCCTGGAAATGAACACCCGCTTGCAGGTGGAACACCCGGTCACCGAACTGATCACCGGCCTCGACCTGGTCGAGCAGATGATCCGCGTCGCCTATGGCGAAAAGCTGCCGCTGACCCAGGCCGACGTGAAGATCGACGGCTGGGCGATGGAATGCCGGATCAACGCCGAAGACCCGTTCCGTGGCTTTCTGCCCTCCACCGGTCGCCTGGTCAAGTTCCAGCCGCCGAAGGAAGTGCCGGGCCACGTGCGCGTCGATACCGGCGTCTACGATGGTGGCGAGATTTCGATGTTCTACGACTCGATGATCGCCAAGCTGATCGTACATGGTGCCACCCGCGAGCAGGCCATCTCCCGCATGCGCGATGCGCTGAACGGCTTCGTCATTCGCGGCATTTCCTCGAACATCCCGTTCCAGGCCGCGCTGATGCAGCATCCGGTTTTCCATTCCGGCATCTTTGATACCGGCTTCATCCCCAAGCACTACCCGACGGGCTTCGATGCCTCGATGGTGCCGCACGATGATCCGGCGCTGCTGGTCTCGGTGGCTGCCTACGTCTATCGTGCCTTTACCGACCGCTCTGCCTCGATTACCGGTCAGTTGCAGGGTCATGAGCGTCTGGTCAGTGACAAGTGGTGCGTGGTTCGCCTGAACCCGAATGGCAACGAGAATCACATGGTGATCGCCCGTCCGGTTCCCGGTGGTTACCACGTCGAGTACAAGGGCGAGCAGTACGAAATCCTGTCCGACTGGAAGCTGGGTGAGTCGCTGTTCAACGGCACTTGCAACGGTGAGGAGTTCACGCTGCAGGTCGAGCGTCACAAGACTCGCTACAGCCTGTTCCACTGGGGCACGCGCGCCGATTTCATGGTGATGAGTGCCCGAGCAGCGGAACTGTTGGCCCTGATGCCTGAGAAGCAGGCGCCTGACCTTTCCAAGTTCCTGATGTCGCCGATGCCCGGTCTGCTCCGCGAAGTGGCGGTCACCGTCGGTCAGGAAGTGAAGGCTGGTGAGAAGCTGGCGGTCATCGAAGCCATGAAGATGGAAAACATCCTCAAGGCCGATCAGGACTGCAAGGTCAAGAAGATCTCTGCTGCGGCTGGTGAGAGCCTGTCGGTCGACCAGATCATCATCGAATTCGAGTGATGCTCCGGAATTGCTGATTTTTCAAAAATTCAGCAGCTACCTAAAGCAAGCAAGGCCCGCCAATTGGCGGGCCTTTTTCATTGTCTGGTGACTGCGTAGCGGACGAAATCGACACCACGTTCGAGTACTTCGGTCGGCACTAGATGGCTGACTGCTGAGCCTTCGAGCGTGATGCCAATCTTGAGCCGAAGGCCAGCTGTAGAGGGAACGATCAGCGAATAGTGCGTGCCGTCGCGCAGCAGGAAGGCTGGGGTGGCCTGTGTATGTTTATCCTGCAAGGCGGCGCGGCCAAGACGACCCGCTTCGATTTGCTCGTCATACCATTTCAGATTGGCTGCCAATGCGCCAGTGGCCAGACTTTGCAAGCCGATCATTACACCAAGCCGAGGTTGGCCGCCGTGTGAGGATGCGATCAGACAGGGCGCCAGGCGACGTGCCCCTTCCTGATCCTGGGCACGGAGTACCTTGCCGTCGACCAGCGTCCATTTTTCGCTCGGTACGTTCAGTTTTTTGACCGAGGTCGGCATGGCCGAGACCCGGTCGAAGCCGAACATGGCGACGCGCTGGTGGGACAGGGTGGTGGCGCTGCCGGCATCGAGCGCCCCGGCAGGCGCGAGCAATTCGCCAGTCAGTACGGCATAGGCATAATTCGGCCCGAAGGCGAGTTCGATTTCACCGATTTCGGTGGAGGTTTGTGGATATTGTGCGTCTAGGCTGGCATCAATCTGCCTGAGCAAGCGGATGCAGGCCGGGCCCGACAGCTCACGCCCGAGCTTGAGTGCTTCGGGGGCTTCACCGGCCGCAAGGGCTTCAATACGCTGCTCGATCTTGCGGACGACCTTGCGCACTTCCAGCCAGCGCGGCACCCCTTCTGGCAAGGGGGCGCCGAAGAGCGGAGCAAGATCGACCGAATGGGCTTTGGGGTCGTCGTCGGGCAGGCTCTGGAAGCCCGCCAATTCGCGCCAGCGGCTGATCGCCCGGTTGGCAACGGTGAGCTGGGCTGCTGAAAGACGATAGGGGTCGATCAAGCGAAGCATGAATGCCCAGGCCAGATGGCCGGCGATGTTTGCCTCGCCCAGATGGCGAAAGTCCGGGTCAGGCAGCGCCTGACGCAACAAGCCGTTACTTTCGGCTTGAGCCAGCACACCAAAGAGCAGGCGATCCAGAATCTCAGGTATCTCCCGCGCCGCCTGGAAGTGACAGTACTGGGCCATGCGGAAGGCGCAAGCAGCGCGATGCAGTGGCAGGCACTTGTCAGCCGGCCCAAAATGCGGGGTCAGGCGAAGGTAGGCGATGCCGAGGCGCAACCACAGCCGTTGGGCGGTATCGAAGCAACGTTCGTCGTCCTCCGGCATCGGAAGTGCCTTGCGTACATATCGGCTTTCTATCGCATCTTGCGCCGGAACTGCTGCACTGCGCAGCAGGTTCAACAGCTCAACGGCCAAGGCTGGGGGCAACGTGGAAGCTTCAATTGCTTCGATCTGCAGGCAGATCGCAGCCAGCATATGCATCGGCTGGGCTTGTGGCTGAGTTGCCATCCAGGCTTTGGCTGAAGGCAGATCGTGAAAGGCCTGGGCGATGTTTTTGCGTGGTTCAGGCAGTGTTAACCAGTGCATGGACGCTCCTTGCGGGGTATGCTTGGATTATGAGCGGATTTGAACATTATGATCGTGAATTGAAGGATCTCGATAACGAGATTCATCACTATGCTGCTGTTTGTGGCATCAATTTGGCGAATCGCCATGAAATTGAAGCCTGTTTGCGCAATCATCATGACAGTTGGGCTGAAGACAAGGCGCGTGAGTCGCTGCAGGGCTTGCTGGTTTTGCGCATCAAGCTGGAGACTGAGATGATAGCGCTAGGATTTTCACCTCCGCCGTTGGTTCCGCCATCCTCGGCGCAGTGAGCGCTAACCGACTTTAATGGCAACGACCGGGCAGGGAGCCACACAGGCACCGCAGCCGGTGCACTTTTCGCCATCGATTTCCGGGAGCGGGCTGCCACCAAGCCGCGGCAAAAAACGGATGGCGCGGGCATCGCAGAAGTCGCCACAGACTCGGCATTCGACGCCCTGACGGGGCAGGCAGTCTTCACCGATAGCGGCTTTGTAGGCCCAGGCTGCTTGTTCGGGTTCAAGGCGAGCCAAGGCCTTGGGCTGGCAACTGGTGACGCAGTCGCTGCAAAACGTGCATTCACCGAGGCTGAAATCAACAGTCGGATAACCGCCGTCGCCGACGACGAGAATCTTTGTCGGGCAGGCTTTCAGACAGTCGTTGCAGCGTGTGCAACGATCAATGAAGTCTGTCTCTGGCAAGGCCCAGGGGGGCCGGATTTCCGCCCTAGGGCGCGGTCGACCGCGGAAGAATCCCCGTCGGGACAGGTCGACCATTTGCCGGGGCCTACTTGCCGGCCTTCATTTTGTCGATGCCGCTGCGCAGCATCTGGTCGATTTCCGACCCCGGTTCAACTTGCTCAAGCAAGGCTTCCCAATAGATGATGCCCTTCTTGTTGTCACCGGCTTCCATGGCCGCGGCGCCGGCCAGGAACAGGCTGTGGCCGTGCTTGGGATCGATTTTCAGGGCTTTTTCGACCAGTTGAGCCGGCTTGCCTTTCAGTCCCTTGCCGTTGGCCATGGCGACCGTCTCGGCGTAGGCCGCCAACAGATCTGGATTCTCATTGACAGCTTTTTCCGCCTTGGCAAAGGCCTGCACGGCTTCGTCGTAACGCCCCAGCGACTTGTAGGAGCGGGCGAGCATCAACCAGCCCTGCATATCGTCCGGGTTGGCCTGCATTTTTGCAGCCAGGCTGGCGACCATTTCATTGATCTTTTCCGGCGTCATTTGTTGCGGGGCAGCGGTTTGCGTCGGGTCCAGCGCTTGCGGATTGCCCAGCATTCCGTAGCCGAGCATGCCGAGGATGGGCAGTAGCAGAATAATGGCGATAGCCATCTTGCGGCTGGGGCCGTGCGTTGCCGTCACAGCATCGGCGGCGGAGGGCTCAACTTCTTCGAGCAGGCGACGTTGCAGTTCGCGTTTGGCTTGCTCGAAATCGGCGGTGGCCAGCGAGCCTTCGCTGGCTTCGCGTTCAAGTTCGCTCAGCTGGTCACGGAAAATGGCAAGATTGGCTTCCTTGCGATCGCCCCGAGACTTTGGGGTGCGCAGACCTAGCCACAGCGGAGGCAGAATGAAGGCGGCAACCACTGCGATCAACAGGGTGGCGAAAATGGCGAACTGGGTCATTTCTGGTCGATTTCCTTGAGCATCGCGTCGGCGCGGCTGGCGTCGTCAGCCGATAGCGGCTGGTCTTCGGCATTGATTCGGGTGGAGCGGCGGCGCAGGTAGCGCTGCAGGATGAACAGGCCAAGCAACATCAAGGTGACCGGGCCGCCCCACAGCAGTAGCGTGATGCCCTTGACCGGCGGGCGATAGAGGACGAAATCGCCGTAGCGGACGACCATGAAATCGACGATTTCCTTGTCGCTCTTGCCGTCCTTGATCATGGTGCGGACTTCGCGACGAAGGTCTTGTGCCAGTTCAGCGTTGGAGTCGGCGATGGTCTGGTTTTGGCAGACCAGGCAACGCAGTTCCTCGGAGAGCTTTTGCAGTCGCTTTTCGGCCACCGGATCGGCGGCGGTGGCCGCTTCCGTTGCGGCATCGGCCAGTGCTACGGTCGACCCGAAAAAAGAACCAAAAATAACCAGTGCAATCAAGGCAAGGCGCTTCATTTGTTCAACTCAGCGAGTAGCGGCATGATCTTCTTGGCGAGCACGTCAGGTGAAATCGGGCCGGTGTGCTTCATGCGAATGATGCCGGCCTTGTCGATGACATAGGTTTCCGGCACGCCATAGACGCCGTAATCGATGCCGACGCGGCCGTCGAGGTCCATCACCGTCAGTTTGTAGGGGTCGCCGTGTTGTGAGAGCCACTGGTTGGCTCGCTGGAAGGCCAGTTTCTTCTCGTCGTCGGCCGGCATTTTGCTCATGTCGAAACCGCCGTCGCCGCGAACTTCCTTGTAGTTCAGACCGACCAGCGGCACATCGACCTTCTTCGAGAACTCAACCAGCACCGGGTGTTCCTGGCGGCAGGAAACGCACCACGATGACCAGACGTTAAGCAGCCAGACCTTGCCCTGCATGTCTTTGGGCGCCAGCGTCTTGTCCGGCGTGGCCAGAATGGTCAGATTGAAGGCTGGGGCAGGCTTGCCGACCAGTGGCGACGGAACGTCGCGCGGATTGAGGTTGAGGCCGATGGCGAGCAGGGCGACGAGCGCGGCAAAAGCGCCGAGAATCCAGTAGTAGCGGTTCATGCGTGTTGGGTTCCAGCCGGGGTTTTATCAGCAGAGGTGGCGCGAGCCTTGATGCGGTAACGACGGTCGAGCATGGCGAGCAGGCCGCCCAGCGCCATCAGTATGCAGCCGCCCCAGATCCAGTCGACAAAGGGTTTGTAATAAACGCGCACCGCCCACTCGCCTTCAGGGTTGTCACGGTCGATCGGTTCGCCGAGCGAGACATAGACGTCACGCAGGATTCCGGCATCGATGGCGGCCTCGGTCATCGGCATGCCGGACGACGCGTAGTTACGTTTTTCGGGATTCATTTTTAGCCGAAATTTTCCGTCGACTGTGAGATCGAAGTCGCCCTGCGCGGCCACGTAGTTCGGCCCCTGAACTTCCTTGACGCCATTGAATTTGAAGCTGTAACCGGCGACATCGACTGTTTCGCCCGGTGCCATCTTGACGTCCTTCTCATCCTGGAAGCTGCTGACCATGGTCACGCCAACGACAAAAACCGCGATGCCGAAATGGGCGACGCACATGCCGACAAAGCTGCGCGGCTGCTTCAGTGCCGCGCTGAGGAAAGACTGGCCGGCACGGGTGTGCTGGACGCGTTGGACGAAGGCGGTCAGCGTCGTAAAGGTGACCCAGGCGGCGAGCAGGATTCCGAGCGCAGTCAGAGCACTCCACTGGCCGTAGACCAGCGGCAACGCGATGGCGACAACGGCGGCGGCGATCATGGCCCAGCGTACGGTCCGGGTGATTTCAGGGATTGACGCGTCCTTCCAGCGGGCGAAGGGAGCGACGCCCATCAGGAACAGTACTGGTGCCATGACTGGTACGAAGACCGCATTGAAGTACGGTGGTCCGACAGAAATCTTGCCGACGCCGAGGGCGTCGATAAGCAGCGGGTAGAGCGTGCCGAGCAGCACGGTGGCGCAGGCGACGACAAGCAGGACGTTATTGGTGAGCAGCAGCGATTCGCGCGAGACCAGCGCAAAACGGCCGCCCAGCCCAACCTTCGGGGCACGCCAGGCGAACAGCGCGAGCGAGGTGCCGATGACGGCGACCAGAAAGATCAGGATGAAGATGCCGCGCCTTGGATCGGTGGCGAAGGCATGGACCGAGGTCAGCACACCCGAACGAACGAGGAAGGTGCCGAGCAGCGACAGCGAGAAGGCCGAAATGGCCAGTAGCACCGTCCAGTTCTTGAAGCTGCCGCGCTTTTCAGTGGCGGCCAGCGAGTGGATCAGAGCCGTACCGACCAGCCAAGGCATGAACGAGGCGTTCTCGACCGGGTCCCAGAACCACCAGCCACCCCAGCCCAGTTCGTAATAAGCCCACCACGAACCCATGGCGATGCCGAGGGTCAGGAAACACCAGGCCGCCATCGTCCATGGCCGCGACCAGCGCGCCCAGGCGGCGTCCAACTGACCGGAAAGCAGTGCTGCGATGGCGAAGGCAAAAGCGACCGAGAAACCGACGTAGCCCATGTAGAGCAGCGGCGGGTGGATGACCAGGCCGAAATCCTGCAGCAGTGGGTTGAGGTCACGCCCTTCGGCCGCTGCCGGCAGCAGGCGCTCGAACGGGCTGGAAGTGATCAGGATGAAGAGCAGGAAGCCGAAGGCGACCAGACCGAGGGTGCCGAGGACGCGGGCGACCATGGCTTCGGGCAACTGGCGCGAAAGCATGGCAACGCCGAAGGCCCACCAGGTCAGCATCAGCATCCACAGCAGTAGCGAACCCTCATGGCCGCCCCAGACAGCGGCGACGCGATATTGCAGTGGAAGCAGCGAATTGGAGTGCTGGGCAACATAGACCACAGAGAAATCGTTGGTCACGAAGGCCTGCGTCAGGCAGGCAAAGGAAAAGGTGACCAGCAGTGCCATGGCCGAAGCGGCCGGGCGGGCAACGGCAACCCAGGCCATGCGGTTGTTGTGGGCACCGAGTAGCGGCAGGGTGCCGAGGATCAGGGCAACCAGCGTGGCAAGGATCAGGGCGAAATGGCCGAGTTCGGGAATCATGCTCAGTAGCTCGCTTTCGGCTTGTCGCCAGAGGAAGACGGGGAAACATGCTTGCCGGCGGCGCGGGCCTGGGCGTCATCGACAGCCTTGGCAGCTTCTGGTGGCATGTAGTTCTCATCGTGCTTGGCCAGCACTTCGGTCGCCATGAAGGTGCCTTCGGCATTGAGCTTGCCTTGGGCCACGGCGCCTTTGCCCTCCTTGAAGAGGTCAGGCAGGATGCCCTTGTAAGCCACCGGGATTTCTTTTTCCGTATCGGTGATCGCGAAGCTGATGGTGACACCGTCGGCCTGGCGGCTGATGCTGCCTTCCTTGACCAGGCCGCCAATGCGGAACAGCTTGTCCTTGGGCGCCTTGCCGGCCGCTACTTCAGTTGGTGTGATGTAGAGCGCGATATTGCTGTTGAGGGCATTCAGGACGAGCGCGGCAATGATGCCGATGATGGCCAGCGCGCCACCGATCAGTGCGAGTTTCTTGTGACGGGATTTCATTCAGCGGTGTTCCTGTGGTCAGCGCGCGATTCAGCACGCAATTGGCGCTTGAGGCGAGCGATGGTGGTCTTTTGATTGCGGGCAACGATGATCGGTTCAATCGCCATGATCAATGCGGTAACGCCGAAGGAGCCCCAGACGTAAAATCCGTAGCCGCCCATGGCGAGGAAGTCGGAAAAGCTGTTCCAGTAAATCACTTGGCTTCTCCTTCCATGCGTACCCGCATGAAGGCGACGGCAATCGAATACATCCAGAAACACATCGCCATCAAGAGCATGCCCCAGAGCATGGTGGTGGCCATCGACGACTTGGTCAGGTTGACGCTCGAGCCTTGGTGCAGGGTGTTCCACCACTTCACCGAGAAGTAGATGATCGGGATATTGACGACACCGACCAGCAGCAACAGGCCACCGGCCTTGTCGGCCCGGCGGGCATCGTCGATGGCGGCTGTCAGCGCCATGTAGCCGATATAGAGGAAGAGCAGGATCAGTTCGGAGGTCAGGCGGGCATCCCAGACCCACCAGGCCCCCCACATCGGTTTGCCCCACAGGGCACCGGTCCATAGCGAGAGGAAGGCCATCAATGCGCCGGTCGGCGCCAGGGCCTGGGCCATCATCCCCGACAGCCGGGTGTTGAAGGCCAGCCCGATGGCAGCCCAGAAGGCCATGACCAGATAGATGAACATCGACATCCAGGAGGCCGGAACGTGGATGAAGATGATCCGGTAGCCTTCGCCCTGCTGGAAGTCGGTTGGCGCAACCAGCATGCCAAGATAAAGGCCAGCCAGTCCGAAGACGACCGACACCGCGACGAAGTAAGGAATCAGGGCGCCAGCCAGCGGGTAGAAGGTGGCTGGTGAGGCGAAACGGTACGAAACGGTAAAACTTCATTTAGCGCCTCCCGACCGTTCCTTTCGCGAGGGGGAAGGTAGAGACGCCGCCTTTTCAGCCTCCAGTGTGGCCCGCAACTCCCAGACGGCCGATTCTGCTTTCGCACGATAGGGATCATCTTTCGGGCTGCGGTGCAGATAGGTTTCCATGGACTGCAGCGCGCCGAGCTTGTCACCCAGTTGGTTGAGCGCTTCGCCAAGCCCAAAATAGGCGTTCATTTGCCCCGGGCGCAGTACGGTTGCCGTATCAAAAAAATCGGCAGCAGCCTTTGGCTTTCCCAGACCGAGCAGTGCGAAGCCGATATTCACATGCGCTTCGGGCATCTTCGGGTCAATTTCCAGAACCCGGTGAAAGGCCGTCAGGGCATGGTTGTATTCCTTGGCATGAAGCATCACCACCCCTTCGCTGAATCGCCGCCGAATCTCTTCTCGCCCCTTGTCACGGGCATGAGCCTCCACCGTCGGCGCGCCAAAAAACACGAACCCGCGCGGTACCAGCAGCGGTATGGCCAAAACGACCACCAAACAACCAGCCAGCAGCCACCCTGGCGTCGTTGCTACGGTCAACCGGAAAACTTGGCCAACATTGGAATTCCTCACCCTCGATTCCTGACTCATAGAGAATAGGCCTCCGCGTTCTGGGCTGGCAGCAGGCGACGCAACAGCAGCCAGGCGAACATGAGGATGCCGATGGTGGCGCACAGGCCACCGATACCCAGACAGATTCGTGAAAATGTCTCGACACTGAAACTTACTGCCAGGTCGCCTGGCGTCTTGCGCGGCGCTCCCATCAGGCCGGCTCCGGCGAGACCGCACATCATGAGCAGGATGCCATAACCATAGAACGCCAGTTGCCAGCGGACCTGGCGCAGCGCCACCGGCTCGACGCCCAGCGTCGGCAATAACTGGAAGCTAACGGCCATGAAGGCCAGGGTGATGGCCCCGATCGTGCCGTGATAATGGGCGGTGATCAGCGTCGTCTGGCCGTTGATCAGGCTGCCGATAAACAGCCCTGAGACGAAGAGCAACAAGGAAATCCCGAAGCCCGGAGCCAGCATGCCAGGACGGGCAGTGGCGAGGATGGCAAGCGCCAGCAACAAGGGGGCCTCCCAGCTCGTCCATTTCATCAACCAAGTATAAAGATAGGTCGACGCGGCGCTATCCGGTGCATAAATAAACGGTATGCCCATCGCCAGAATCAACGGAACCAGGCTGAGCAGGATGGCGACACCAACCACACCGCCGGACAGGCGATTCCCCGAGCGCGACGCCAGCATCAGCCAGGTGAACATCAGGAGACTCAGCAGCGCAAATTGCCAAAGATGACCCGGCCCCCAGAACAGCGTCTCGAAATAGGCCATCCCCTCCGCCGGATTCATCTGCGCGGCGGTCCAGCCGAGCAGTACAAAAACCGCGAGGGTGCCACCGACCGCTATCCTGAGCAGGACAAGCCTGGCGAAAGCAGCCTGTGTCCCGGCTTGCCGAAGGTCGATCGAACCGAAAGCGAGCAGCGCTTTCAGCAGGACTCCGCCACCAAAAACGCCAAGCGCCCCAAGAAAGATCGGGCTATCAAGAACAGGCAGGTAGTTGCTCATCAGCGGGCGTACGCTCCCGGCCGATACCGAAAGGACGATTCCGGCCGTACCGAGCGTGGCGAGCAACAATGCCAGGCGCTGCAAAGCATCGCTGACATGACGCGAATACAGGCTCCACAGGACGCAGGCGAATGCCATGAACCAGACCGCCTGGGAAAGATTGACGTGCAGCACCAGAGCTACCCGATAGAACTCGGCACCCGGGAACAGCATGCCCAAGGCCGGCACCCGTGCCAGGGCAATCAGGATGGCAAAGACCCCGGAAATCGCCACCGCCGAAACGGCCAGAATCAGCCAGCGTCTGGCCCAGACGAGGGAATCATCGGAGATGGCATCAAAATCGTTAATCACACAGCCCCCTGATGCGCAGATTGGGTGATGAACGGCACCCCGAAGAATGTCAGGAAGGCCGCAATAAATACGGCAATGATCATCCAGGCACCGCGCCTCGGAGATACCGTAAAGGTGAGGCGGGCATGCAGCGAGATGGCAACCAGCAGCCAGGTGATGAAAGACCAGGTTTCCAGCGGATCCCAATTCCAGTAGCGCCCCCAGGCATCCTGGGCCCAGATTGCCCCGGCGATCAGCATCAGGCTCTCGAACACGAAGCCGATGGCCAGACAACGGAACGACAGATCGCTCAGGCGCTCGTTGGCCGGCAAACGCTGGAACCTCTCGCTGCCAAAAGCCGTTGAGCGCGACAGGATGATGCCGGAAAGTCCAACCGCCACCAGCGTGAAGCCCATGAACACCTTGGCGAAGCCGATGTGAATGAACAGCCACACCGTGTGGTAAGTCGGCGGAAGGCGGGTTTCGCCCGGGCTCACCGTCATCAGCCAACCCATCATGATGAACAGGATGGGCATCACCACCGCCGCCATCGGGCGCACAACGGACAGGCGCCAATAGGCGATGGTGAAGACCAGCATCAGGCTCCACACATTGCTCGACAGAATCTCGAACATCGAGACAAACGGACCGTGGCCGAGGCGATCCCAGCGCATACCGATCGACAGCGTATGCAGCACGAGACCGAGCGTCATCAAAAGCAGCACGATCTTTTCCGGCCGCTTCTTCAGCAGCACGCCAACGATCGCAATGCTGCCGGCCAGCACATATGCCACGACCGCAGCCCATAACACTCTCAGTTCAACCAATGCTTCCACCACTTACTCCGGCTTGTGTGACCATTGCCTCCGGGCTATGGCCATCGGTTTCAATCCTGGTTCCACGGTCTACGCGAAAACTGTGCCCAGAAATGCCAGGCCAGCGCCAGTACGGCCACCGTCGAGGCGGCGAGCAACCAGGGAATCGTCGCATCCCAGGTCAGCATGTAACCCATCCAGCTCCGTAATTCCAGATAACGCAGAGTGCCGCCGGGCAAGTTGATGACCTGGTTTTCTCCCGGAACGAGTTCCCAGCGCTGATCGCCATAACGCACTACCACCCGGTAATTGTCTGGCAGACGGAAATGTCCTTCCTGATCGGCCGGAATCAGATCGCCTTCGAACTGGAGCATCGACCACAAGGGCTCCTTGAGCCCAGGCAGCGACCACTGCTGCGCCTGTTTCAGCGCATTGGCCGGATAACTCGGTAGATTGACCGAGCCTACGCCGGCTTCACCGCCATCGGGAATCCACTCGAAGAGCAGCGAGAAACCCTTGTTCCAGGTGGTATAGAAACGATACCCCTCCAATATCAGGGGCTTGTCATCGCCGATCTCCGCCTCCCGACGGTCCCCTCCGGCTTCGATCCAGGAAACCTTGTTGCGCGTCTCGAGCCGCTTCAGGCCAGGCGCGTAGGCCACTGAAAATCCGTGATTGATGAATTTTGCCTGATCAAGTCGCCACGGGTGCCAGGGGCCGGCTTCCATGGAAACCAGCTGTCCGTCGAATTCCAGCCCCTCGACCAGCTCGGCTTCACCCTTCAGATAGATCATCCGCCCGAGCGCCACGAGCAGGATGATGGCCAAAAGCGCCAGATGGAAAACGAAAAGGGAGCGTTGTTGGCGAAACCTGGGGTTGGTCGCCATCATCACCATCAAGTTCAGCGCCAGGACGCTCAGACAAGCCGAGATGACCGGCGCAAACGGCAGCTTACCGAAATAGGCAAGCAGAATCCCCGCGCAAAAAAAGGCCATCAGGGCGGCCGTCAGGCGGAGCGAGGCCAGGCGATGGAGGAAGCTCATGACCCGCACAATTTTTGCGATAGGACACTGAGCAGATAATGCCCCCCCGGCCCCGTCGACAGCATGTCAGTGAAGCAGGTGGTCACGGTGGGTTGTTGCATATCCCCTCGCCTTTACCCGCGTCGGGATTGGCACGCATCCATTTGTCAGAGTCACCGTTACCACAGTCCCCAATCGCCCAGTTGCCGCTTGTCTTGAAGGTTTTGACCTTATTGACCGCCTTGTAATAGTAAGGCTCCTTGGTATAGCCATTGATCGCCACCGAGTCAGCAATATGAGTTCCGTCAGCCAGACCTACCTCGCGGCCAACATCGCGCAGATTGACCAGCAATGCCTTGTTTTTCCAGCCGTGCGGCACCGCAACATGACACCAGGTGCAGCGCAATGCCCCGCCAATCCGCGCATTGTGATAGCGGTGCAGGTTGCCCTTGGAACTCTGCCAGAAACCGGTGTTTTTCGTATTGGTTTCACCCCCGACGTAAGCCGCGCTGTTGTGGCACTTGAAACACAGCAAGTTTGCGGTGTTGCTGGTTGCATCCGTCCAAGCCCCTTTCAGGATGAAATCGTTGCCCGAACCATGCGGCCCCCAGGAATTGTTTCCAGAAGGAATGGCCGTGGTAGCTGCCGTTGAAGAGCCATGGCAATCGGTGCAATACATGGTCTGGCTACCGACTGAATTGTTCCAGGGTGATCGCCAGGGATTGTTGCCGGCCGTGATGTTGCCGCGTTCGGCAAGCCCTCGCCCTGTTGTATCCATGACCGGATGCCAGGAGCGGTAATTGTTGCTGGCAAAGCTCGAATGCGCTCCGCTGTCGGACGTCGATGCGGGCGCCCCTTGATGTTCGGGCGGCGCCTGAAACTCCTTGGCCTGGTTGGTATACATCGTCAGGCCATTCTGACCAGATGTCGTTCCTCCGGGATAACCGAGCGGGGGACGATTGCCGAGGGTACCGGTACTGGAGTAACTGTTATTGTCAGAATATCCGTAGTCGGAGTGGCACTTCAGGCAAATCTGGAACTCACGGGTGACATAACTTGCGCTATCACAGGCCGCCTTGTTGGCGATGCCATGACAGTCCGCAACATTGGCACTGCCTGGGTCGCCTCGCTTGACGACATAACCCGATGGCAAATTGTGGAATGATCGATTGCTGCTGTAGGTTGGCTGCACGCCCCAACCACCCCGCAACACACCAGAGATCACATTGTTGTGGGTATAGCCAGCAGATTCAGTGTGATTGTGATGACTACCGCTCGCGCCATTCACCTTCGTTTCGCTGGTATTGGAACTGTTGAGCGCCCCGGGCAAACCGCGCTTGCCCCGGATCACCCGATGCGGATTGTGGCAGTCGGTGCATTCAACATGCCGATTGCCCAAGGCGGCGACCCCCAGCTTGCTGCGCGGCTCGACAAAGTCCTTGCCGCAGGCCGTGCCCTTGGTTGTGCAATCAACGAATGCCGAGTCCCCGGAAAAATAACCGCTGATCTCGTGCACTTCCGTCGTATTGCCACCTCCACCCTGGGCAGCCGAGGTGATCGGCATGCGCTTGGCCAATGAGAAATCAGTCTTGATGTCCGGCACTTCGCTATAGCTCTGCAGGGTCGCGTTGCCGCCACTGTCATGGCACTGGTAGCAGGTTTCCTCGAGAGCAGCCGTGCCGGCGCCTCCGGCTTTAGGCGCAGCCGCCGTAGACGAACCTTCGTTCGTTCCCTCGCGCAAGAGACGCCGGGTACCCGCAACGGCATGGGTATCGTGACAGTTCAGGCAAGAGGCCTTCCACACGGGTAGATTGGTCGGAAATTCGCGCCGGGTCGCGTGGGTATTGCTGTACAACTCGTTTGCCACATCCGGGTTGGCATGCGCCGAGAAAGCCCAGGATGCTCCACCCTTGTCATGACAGGCCATGCAGATGATGTCGCCGGCGTTGTCGGCGTCGACATAACCGGTAGAGCTTGGCGGGTTCATTTCCTGAAAACGGTTAAGGCGCAGGAATTTCTGGTTACCGACCGCTGAGTTGGTTTCCCGGATATGGGGATCGTGACAAGTGGTGCACTGGATTTGAGCGTTGATGCTGTAGGGCGACAGCGGACCCGCGCCATCAGGGTCAAATGCTGTTCCCCCACCAGTATTCTGCAGCGGCAACTTGGGCTTCACTCCAGGCGCCCGGACTCCGACCAAGGTGGTGTTCAGGCTCGGTTTACGCAATTCGCCATCAGTATCTGCCAGCGAATCGTTGTAGGAAATCGAGATCGGATGATCGTTGGTCAGATCGGTTCCCAGGTTGCGGGTAAATCCTGTATCGGCGCCGCTTCCGGTCGGCATGGTCGTAACCCCGCCCTGCATGGCGATCACATTGCTGTTGGCGGCCGTTCCACTTTTATCCAGGCCGTTGAGCACGTTCACATTGCCAACGGCGACCGTACCATCGTGACAAGACAAGCAAAGTTTCGAACTGCCACCAGGCTGCATCAGCGACCCCTGTACCTGCTTGGCATCCAGCGTCGATGAATCATAGAGAACATAATTCGGTGTATATCCTGCCCCGGCCACCTTGCGGTTCCAGAGTGGCTTGGTGGACGATGAGCCGCCATGAGGCGTGTGGCAGAAAATGCAAACCTGCGTTTCGCTGCTGGCTTTTGCCGTCCGCACCGGGACCGAGCCGGCACCGGCCGAGGGGTGCGTATAACCAGAACCATCGGCGCTCGCCGAGAGGTTGTGCTTGGTACCACGAATATCTGACACCCGCGCCGCATGAACGGATTCCAGACCATAGCGGAAAACGGCAAACATCGTGATGAAAAGCACCATCATCAACTGGATGGTGCGAGGCGACAGGCGCGACTCAGTTGCCTCCATGATCGCCCCCACCCAGAAACTGAAACACAGTGATCCTTCCGTTGAATGTATCCGCCACAAAAACCCGGTTGCCCTTGTCTATCCATACGCCGCCAGGCAAATAAAAATTACCCGCAGCCTTGCCGGTGCCACCGATTGGAAGCAGAAACCGCGCCTGATCGTCGAAAACCAGCAGGTGGTCGTAGTAAGACTCGATCACATAGAGATTGTCTTCAGAATCGATGGCGACGCCCTTGGGACGGACCAGATTGCCCATCATGGTGCCCCGCTCGCCAACAATTTCCGACCTGTCGCTGCCATCCAGAGATATCAACTGGACACGGGCATTCATCGTATCCGAGACGACCAGTCGGTCACGCGACAGGGAGAGAAAAGTCGGGAAATTGAACTCGCCCGCCCCTTCGCCACGTTTGCCAATGGTCCGGACCTGCCGGCCTGTCATGTCAAAGACCTTGATCTGATGGGCCTGTGTATCCGAGACGTAAAGCAGCCCTTCCTTCTCGTCCCATGCCAGGCCGGTCGGACGCTCCAGCAGGCCGCTATCGACGACGAGCGTTCCGTTGCCCAGCGGATCGAGCGAATAGACTTGTTTGAGATCAGAATCGGCCACAAAGACACTTCCTGCCGGGCCAAGGGCGATCCCTGTCGGAGAGGCAAAGCGGCGAAAACCCTTGGCAAACTCCCAGACATCGAGTCGACCGTTGGCCGGGTCAAAAACGAAGACCGCCGAACGACTGACATCGGTGACCAATATCCGCCCGTTTTCGTCCACAACACCGGATAGCGGCCGCTGCAGAACGACAGCATCCTGCCCCTCGAATAGCCCAGCAATCCACTTCAGCGCTTCAATGATTACGTTTTTCTTCTTGCCTTCGCGCTCGACGAAATTCTGTTCGCCGGTCAGTTCGCCGACATATACGTAACGCGGCACTTCCTCGTCGCTGAGTGGCGGGAAGTAAATCTTCTTGCCGGCCGTCACCTGACCGGGATCGAAACGCATGACCAGAGGCTCGGATGCACACCCGGCCAACAGAAGGGCAAACAGTACGGTGACGATGAATCTCATGCCCGCAACCGGAAGGAGGCCACCCGACGACCGGCACCGTCGGCCACATACAGGGTCTGCTGAGCGATCGCCATACCGCGAGGATCAACCAGGCCAAGCGAGGCGAAATCAGCCTCGGCCAGCAATGCCCCCTGCCGCCACACCCGAACCTCTCGTTCGCGCACATCGGCGACAGCAAGCCAGCCATCCCCGGCAGCCAGAGCGGCTGCCTGACCGATATCCTCGGCGATCACTTCCATGTTGCGCGAACCGAAAGTGTCTATGGCGGCAATGCACTGGCAGGCCCGCCCGGCGATATAGACAGTCGTGCCATCCATGGCCATGGCCGCCGGCTGTTCCGGCACCACGCCCTGCGGCATGACGATCCCGCCACGGCCATGGGGCATGATTTCCTCGAGGCGGCGCTGTACCCTGTCGAGGCCATAGTAGCGGCCGCTGGCGGCATCGACGGCCACCTCGTCATAGAAAACACCGCCACCGAGCTGAGCGTCAATGGTTTGGATGACGCGCCCGGTACGGCTGATCCTGACCATGGGCGCACTCATGCCATTGACGACGACAACCGAACCATCGGGTGCCGCCGCAAGCCGGGTCTGCTGGGTCACCCGCAGGCCGCGCACGATGTTCATGGCATCGAGCATCGGATCGTAACGGAAAATCGCCTGCAGACCGGCATCGGCAATGAAGATGTCGCGCATCGGGGTCACGGCGACCGAAACCGGAGAGATGAACATGGTCATCGCCCCGATGCCACCCATGGCCGGATCGGGAAACCCGGCTTCGTTGGCGCGCTGGATGATGCGCCCGCCGATATAGGACTGCCCGGTCACCAGATGTCGGCTCTTCTCGGCAAATGCCAGCGGCGAGAGACCGAGTGCAGCCCCGGCCAGAAACCCTTTGAGCAGGGTCCGCCGACCATCGTTCACGATCGGGTTTGACGTGCCGCGCTTACCAGCGCCCTGGTCCAGAAGTCTCGTGTCCACCAAACACCCCCGTCGGCAGGCCCGGCTTTCCCGAATGGCAGAGATCGCAATTCTCGGGGGACCAGGCAATATCGTTGTTGTGGCAGGCGCCGCAGAACTTTCCTTCGATGATGTCAGTCATCGTGATCGTGTTGCTGCCGGCCCGCATTTTGAATCCTAGCTCAGCATGACAGACCTTGCAGCGGAATCGGATACGGTGGAACCAGTGGGGAAAAACCACCGGACGCATCCCGTTCTTTTCGGCCTGACGATTGATGACGATGTCGGCGTATTCGGCCTGTGTCGTCGCCGGAACCGTGGCGAGGCAAAACGAAACCAGCGACAAGGCGCCGATTTTTCGCAGCAGGTTGCAGAGTGATTTCATTTCTGCCCCTGACCGACGGCCTGGTGGATGCGCGGATCAATGCCGGATGGAATGACCGGCTTGCTCGTTCCTGGCCGGGGAATGCTGTGACAGCGCGCGCACTCGGTCAGCGGGAAGGCGACTGCACCGTGACAGACCCCGCACTGCTCACCCTGCAATATCTTGAACATCGAAATCTTGCTTTGCCCTGCACTCTTGGCGAACAGGCCGTCGTGACAATTGACACAGTCGAGCCACTCGGTATGCGGGCGATGGGGGAAACGCACGGCCGGCATGCCCCCCTTGGCATCGAGGATGACATCCAGGTCAAGTTTCTGCACGACGGTCTGCGGAAAAAGCTTCTCGCGTGGCCGGATTTCGCCCTTGTCCAGTACCTGCACCCAGCGCACCTGGTTGCCGGCATGATCGGGAGTCAGCCCCTGCAGGGCCTCGCGGGGTTGCTGCAATATCTTCACGGCACGCGAACGCGGGTCGTGGATGCCATCGTTGGCCAGCGGCAGCCACTCCCCGGCCCAACTGCTGCGGACCAGCAGCAGAGAAAGCAGCAGAAAAAGCGCAAGCCCGGGGCTAGCAACTCCCCGGGCCAGGCCAGAAAAGGTTTCGAGAAACTCAGCCCGGAATGTAGATACCGGCATTCCGGATCGCTCTGACCAGTTCGACGGTCGATTCTTCGAGCAACTTCACGGCCTGCGCGTGATCACGCCTGGCAGCTGCCGACTCGGCCGCTGAGCGCAGCTCCTTCGCTTTGGTGACAAATCCCTGAACCTGTTGATCAAGCATCGGGTTTCCGGCCCGTTTTTCCTCGACCAGCACCTTGATCAGCATCTGGTGCGTATCGTTACGGTCGATTTCGTAGTGGTATTCCTCTTCCTTGCTGGCAAAGTTGAGCGAGCGCACCAGGGTATCGCCGCTGCGCAGCGAACTGATCCCGGCCTTGGCGACCAGATAGGCACGGTCGAGTTCTGTACGTCCTTCCTTGTACTTCCCACTCTGCGCCAGACGAGCGGCCTCGGCCACTGACTTGTCGATCTGCGCGACGGTTTCGCTGACGGTCTTGGAAGCGCTGCCCTTTTCGCTGGCAACGCGACGGTAGGCGCCGAGCAAGGCATTGACGCTGTCGAGACGCGCCCGGTAGTCAGCCTCAAGTTTCTTCGCCGTCACCTCTTCCGGAGCCGCCAGACGAACAGCCTCGAAAAATGCAGCGCGCACTTCAGCCAGCTGGCTGTTGGCCTTTTCCAGATCGCCTGCGTTGAACGATGCCCTGGCTGACTTGTAGATTTCGCGGGCGCGGTCGCGCCGGGCCATCGCCTCGGGTGCCTTGCTGCTCTCTATCTGACGGGCAGCCGATGAGGACTCGAGCAACTTGCCGACCGACTCCATATTGAAGAGCAACTGGTCCTTGTCGATCTTGCCGGCCGAAAGACGCGTGGCGGCGCTTTCCTGGGCGATTGCACCCTGGGCAACAAGACCCTGGCCGGCCACAAGGGCCACGGCGAGCAGACCTGCCTTAAGTATGAACTTTTCCATTCAATTCTTCCCTTTGCAGGGGAAACGCACCAAGCGTTCCCCGCTGATTAATCACTTGGCGGCAGTGGCCGGGGCCGGCGCCTTCGCAATATCCTTCTTCTTCGAATGGCAGTTGCGGCACTCGGAAACCGGGAAGGCCACCTTTCCATGGCAGACACCGCACTTCTCACCGAGCAGGATGGCGGCCATGCTGATCGCGTTGGCCCCCTTCTGCGGCACGAAGATGGCCGGGTGGCAGTTCGAGCAATCCAGCCATTCGGTATGCTGCTTGTGCGGATAGACCACGTCCGGCATCGAGCCCTTCACTTCGCGGACGATGTTCATGTCCATCACGATCGGTTCGGCCTTGGGATCATTCCGGTCATAGCGCGGGTTGATCTTTTTCTGTCCGATCGCTTCAACCCAGTTCACCCGGTTGCCCGACATGCTCTTCGGCAAAGAACTGAAGGCAGTCAGCGGGGGCTGCAGGGCGTGCGTGCCATCGTTCGACGGATCGTGGATACCATCTTCGGGTGGCGGCAGATTCCGCTTGCTTGCCGGTTTCAGAAGGCGATTGAAGGAATTGATGTCCGCAGCAGATGCCTCGGTCGCCACTACAGACGAGGAAGCACTTGCGGCAACCGGAGCAGGGGCTGGCGCCGGCTTGGCTTCTGCCTTCCTGGGTTCCTCTTTCTTCGGCTCTTCCTTCTTGACTTCAGCCTTCTTCGGTTCCTCCTTCTTCGGTTCGACTTCCGGCTTGGCAGCCTTCACGGCATCCTTGACGGAGGCCAGCATGTAATCCACCGCTGCCTTGACCTCGGCGTCCGGCAGGGTCATGTGCCCGCCCTTGGCCGGCATGCCCTTCGGTGTGCCGTTCAGTGCACTTTGATAGAGGCTGGCAACACCCTTCGCGGCCCGCGGCGCCCAGTCGCCGCCATTACCCAGGCGCGGCGAGCCGGCCAGACCGGTGGCGTGGCAGGTCGAACAAACCTTGGTATAAACATCCTTGCCGGACTGTTGGGCAAATACTGGAAGTGCAAGACACAGACCAGCGACGATGGCGGTAATACGATTCGAAATTTTCATGGCGACCTCCCTCACTTCTTCGGGGCGCCAGAGGGCTGCGCCAGTTTCTGAACGGTACTTTCGTGGACCTGCGTCGGCGTATTCGGCTTGCCGGAATGGCACAGGTTGCAGTTTTCGACGGACCAGGCGATGTCGCCGTTATGACAGGCGCCACAGAACTGGCCGTCGATAATCTTGACCATGTTGATCTCGTTGCCACCTGCCTGGAACTTGAAGCCCAAGTCGGCATGGCAGACCTTGCAGCGGAAGCGGACACGATGAAACCAATGGGGGAAGACCACCGGACGCATGCCGGCACCGTCCGAATAGTTGTTGATGACCACATCACCGTATTCGGCCTGCGCATCGTTGATGTCCACGAACATGACTGCGGACAAGATCAGGACCGCGGCTAGCGCGATACTCGCCCTCAGCTTCGAGAGAATTTTCATTACACGACCTCTTGGTTTTATATGCACTGATCAGCCAGCCCGACTCAGCGGAATCAGTAAGAACCGATTTGCCGGGACACCTGGAAAAACAGCAATGCATTTTTCTTGCCACCCACCTCGTTGTTGACCAGCGAGAGGCGGAAATCGAGCAGACCGATCCGATATTCAAGGCGATTGCTCAGCGTAAAGCGAGCCCGGTCGATCTCACCATTGGTGTTGCCGTACAGACGGTCGTCACGCAAACGGGTGTCAGCGGCAAAGCTCAGCGTATAACGCAGCCCGCGAACACCAGCAAAACGCGAGTGGTTATAAGAGGCGGAGCCGTTGAGCGTCATGTGCTGCGCATTTTGAGTAACCGGAATTCCAAAGGAATCAACGGTTTTGAAGCTCTGATCCGACCAGTTGAACATCAGGTTGATATTGGCCGAAGAAACCTGGGAAAGCTGCCCCTGGCCGAAGAAACCAACATTCAGTACCTGATATTGCTGCTCGAGATAGCCGCTTGTACGCACATCCGACAACATGGTGCTGACCGAACCGGAGAAGCGTTCGGCCGCGACCAGGCCGAGATTGGCGGAAATCGTATGGGTCAGGGACTGCGTGCTCCCGACCATGGCGCTATTGATCACATTGAACGACTGCGAACCGTTGAACGACAGCGTTTGCCCCGGCGAAACGGTGAAGATCCGTGAAAGGTTATGACTGGCCTGGCCGCCGGTCGTCGAATTCGAAGGCGTCGTTCCGACCGCACTTTGCCAGTTGGCATTGACACCGGTGTTCCAGTTATAAGAAAAATTCCCAAAACTGAGAGGCTTTCCCACGTAGCTGATCGCCGAACCCAGCTGGGTAAGCGTCTGGCTCGCACCCTTGGATTGGGTGAGCTGGTTCATGGCGCCATTCAATGAGAGCGACAGGTTGTTCGAGTAGCGGTAGAGCGCGGAAAGATTGCCGCCCAGTGACTGGGCGGTAAATGCCTCGCTGCCGAACTGGGTATCCTGCGAGGTATAGCGCAAGCCACCATTCAGCGTCAGCGGCAGGTCTTCAAGATCTTCGAAGTCAGGCAACCATGAACCATAGGTATAAAGCTGCAGGTAGCGGCCGCGGCTGGAAATCGGGTCACCGATGCCGCTCGACGTGCGGGTGTCGCTATCGGAGTAATTCATCGTCGCACCCAGATTCAGCGTGTCGCTGATATTGGCAATATGCGACGAATTCACACCAATCAATCGGGCGTGGTCCCCTGTTCCAGTTCGCTGCCCAAGCGAATAGCGCCCGTTGATCGAGTTCTGGACAATCCCGGTCTGCGTCGAATATCCACCGGACAGCGCGGTAACCTCATCACGTTCTCCATTCGCGGTAGTGACCTCGCTGCGATCGAAGATCACGTTCCCGCCACTTGTGCCATCCTCGGAACGGAAATTCTGGGTCATGCCGAAACGGTTGCTGACGTAGTCATTGACCACGAGAATCCCGCTTGTCCGGCTATCCGTTCGGTCAAAATACGCCCGAAATGGAAAGCGACTACTCGAGAACATGTTGACCTCGCCACCGCCGACGACATTATTGCTGCGGCTGGCTTCACCATCCCCGCCCCCCGGACTGCTGCTGTTTGAAGATGACGTGGTTATTCCGACACGGGCGCTGACCCGGGCAAACCAGGGGGCATAGATATAACTGGCCGCCGACAGGTTGGCAAAGACCCCTTGCGACGAGGAGGAGTATCCGGAATTTGTCGAGCTTTTCTGGTGCGAGTAACCAAGGCTTCCACCCCAGCGTACGGGTGGAATTTCCCATCCAAAGGCACCGAAATAACCGGAGTCCTTTGCCGCCGCGCCATTTCCGGCCACTCCACCGGTTGCCACCGGTATCTGTGCATTGGCCTCGCCACTCGAACGGCTTGCTGGCTGAGCAAATCCGGGGGATACCTGCCCCGGCGCCGGCTGAACAAGCCCCCCCGGCCGCCCAACCCCAGCCGCACCCGGCATGGGCATGGACAATTCCCTGGCTTGGCGAAGTGGCGACGACTGATCAGGCACTGTCATCCAGCGTGGCTCACCCGCACCTGGTGCCGTACCAGACGTCATCTGACTCAGGCGAAGCGGCAATTCGATGTCGGCAGGCCATTCTTCCCGAGCCCGGCCGAGCATTGATGTCATGCGAAGGGCCAGCCCCTCACCCCGCTGCTCCAGAAAGACTTTTTCCTCGCCCGGAGGAGATGCGAGAAGCGAATTGCTCGAACGCAGGAAGATCTCCCCCTCCTGCCCTTCCTGGGCGATATCAGCCAGGGCCGCCTGCACGGCGCTGGCCATGACTGCCTCACGAACAGGCGGGCCCAGCTCCGGCCCACTGCCCTCGATCGCCAAGACGCACGAGGAAACCGACAACGCCCCGCCAGCCAGACCTGAAATCAGGTATCTGGAGCCGGAAATGCGCGCGCGAGAGCCGGGCTTGCCCACCGTCTATGAAACCAAGTTGATTATTTCTTCGCACCTTCACGCTGCTCCGTCGAGGCAGCATGCATGAACTTGACATCAGCCTTGGCCACCAATCGGTCGATCAGTACTTTCCAGGCTGCGTCCTGACGTTCACGCACCAGCAAATCCCGTGCTCGCTCTGAAACATCAGCAAACGCGCGCTGCTTGGCAGGGAGGCGGTCAATCAGCCGGAAGATCGCCACGCCTTCGAGGGTATCGATCGGCTCGTTAACCTTGCCCACCTCGAACTTGTCAATCTTCTGCTGGATGTTTTCCGGCAGCATGCCGCGATGAAGATAGCCCATGTCCCCACTCTTCTCGGCGTAAACACTGGAATGAAGGCGGGCGGCCTCGTCGAAGTCGGCGCCATTCTGCAAACGGCTGAAAATCGCCCGTGCCTCTTCACGACTGCCTTGCCATGCTGTTGCCGGCGAAGATGGATCAACAGCAAGCAGGATCACCGCCAGACGAAGTTTTTCAGGTTCGGTAAACAGGCCTGGATTCTTGTCAAAATAGGCGCGAACCTCGGCATCCGTAGGTGACGGGACATTACGTACCTGCTTGTCGAGCAAGGAAATCAGACTTTGCTCGGAAAGCTGCTTTCTCAATTCGGGGAGAACGGCTTCACGATTCTGCTGCCATTGCGGGCTGTTGGTGTAGCGCTTTTCATACCCAGCCAGGGTTTCCTCAATCTGCGTCAGGTCGGGGGCAATATTCCGGCGCTCTGCTTCCTCAAGCAAAACGATACGCTGGACCAGCTTGCTCTTGATCTCCTCACGAACTCCGGCGAGTTCGTTCTCCGGAATCTGTCCATGGTAGAAACGCTGGCGCACCAGTGTTGTAAAGGCTGCCTCGTAATCGGATGTTGGAATCGAGCGCCCATTGATCACGGCAAAGACGCGATCATGCATTTCGTTGTGAGATGCTGCCGCAGCCTGCCCGGACTCTACCGCTGGCGTTGGTGTTGCCGCAGCCTGGGCCCAGACAGCAGGCAATCCGGCCAGTCCGACCATCAAGGCGAACGCAAGGCGAAGCTTGGCTTGGGATTTCGTTTTCACTTGACCATTCTCCTGAAAAGGAAAACGGGCCGAACACACTGCGTGCCGGCCCGCTTCAAAGGACACTTACGGTAGACCGCAGGCCTTACTTGTTATGACATGCCAGGCAAACTGCACTCTGGGTATTCTGAATACGCAGGAAAGTAGCGTTTTCAGAGTGAGGATCGTGGCAGCTGGCGCATTCAACGAACGGCTGGTGCTGGCCGGAAGTCAGATCACCTGCCAGGGTCGGCGCACGGGCATAGAGGATCATGTCGGTCTTCTGACGCGTCCCGGCTGCTCCCGCTGCGGTATCCACCCACCAGGCGCGATGGCCACCAATCAGTCCGTTTTGCGGCGCATTGAAGTCGGCATCCCGGCAGCTACCCTGAGAAGCCGCGGTCGTATCCGCACCGCCGGTACTAACACCGCCGCCGCAATACTGGATACCGACCGGGTGATCGTTGGTCAGGTCGGTGCCGAGCATGGCGATGAACTCACCGGCGTTAGTCATCTTGCCGGTGCCATCCTGACGAGCCCCCGTCCATGCGCCGCCCGTGATGGTTGAACCGGCAGCGCTGTAACCGCCCGAGCCCGGCTTGTTGATCATGGTATCCATGGCCTGGGTACCGTCATGGCAGGAGAGGCAGGCCAGCGAGATACCGGACATATCCACCGAACCGTCAATCGTTGCAGAAACCGCAGTCGTGTAGGTCGTATAGGAGCTACCAGCGGCAACCGGCTTGTTCCACAACGGCGCTTTGACGTTGGTATTCGAGGCGTGTGGCGTGTGGCAGAAGACACAGATTTCTGTCGTACCTGCCGTCATGTAGTTTTCGTTGACGGCGTTGTTGGCGCCAAGATTGTGCTTGGTATTGGCGATACCCGCATGCACCCCGACCGCCCCCAGCGCGAGTGCGGCAACCGCAATCATCTTGGCAACGCGCCCGGAAAGGCGTCGCGTTTCCCTGGTGTGTTTGAACATAGTTTGACTCCCGACCCGTAAAGAATTGATCAAGTTATGCGAGCCATCAGGCCCGGACGGTCAACATAAAGCACATGGCATGCCAGAAATACTAACCATAAATAGATCAATGGGTTATGCGAAACGAAAGGCGGAATCGGCAAAAAACGAAAGCATTTACCCACACTTTGGAAGTGGATTTTCCCGTTCTCAGGAAGCCGCTCTTCCCAGGCTTGGGAAGACTCCCCCTGCGAGCCGCCTATTTGGCCGGTGCCCGCCTGGCCAGGAAGCCCATATCGACCCCCAGCGCATGTGGCCGATAAATATCAATCTTCTTGAACCATTGATCGACCATGTAAACGCGTCCATCTTCATCGACGTAAATACCGGACGGCAGCATGTACCGCGCCGGCCCGTCACGTTCGGAACGCTCGCCGATGAACATCAGCAAATCGCCATCCGGGTTGAATATCTGAAAATTGCCGAAAGCCGCATCGACTACATAGACATTGCCGGCCGCATCGGTCGCTATCTCCTTCGGCCGGGCAAAATTGCCCATCTGCTTGCCCACCGACCCGAAACTGTTGATGAACCGCCCCGTCCGGTCGAATACCTGAACACGGAAATTACCGCCATCGACCACATAGATCTGACCATGGATACCAATGGCCACGTCACGCGGCAGGTTGAATTCACCAGGGCCAATACCCCGCTTGCCAAGATCGAACAAGTGCGTACCGTTGTTCGAGTCGAAAACCCTGATCTTGTGCTGATCCGACGAAACGCCGCCGATATCAGTCACGAAGACCCGTTGCCCAAAAGTATCGACCGTCACACTGGACAAGCGCTCGAAAACCTTGGGTCCGCCGATCTTGCGCAGGTATTTGCCATCCCGGTCGTACACCATGATGGCCTTGGCTGTACCGTCCGCCACATACAGATTCCCCTGGGCATCGACATCAATGCCAAGTGGTTTGGTCAGGGGGCCAAGTTCATCATCACCGATCTTGAAATAGCGGCCCTCCGGGACATCGAACACCTTGACGAAACGGTCCGCCGAATCGCTGACAAATATCCGTCCCCGATGCACGGCCACGGCATAAGGCTTAAGCAGGCCCTCAGAGCGCTCCAGGTCGCCGGTCAGCGCACGCTTCAAGGCAGCATCGTTCTTTCTCGGCGTAACGTCGGCACTTCCGTAGATGGTCCGTTCATAGGCGTAGCGAGGCTCATCAGGCGGCGGCGGGTAGATCAGCAGACTGGGTTTATCCGCATCAGTGCGCTCCTGCACCGGGGCACAACCAGCGAGAGCAGCGATCGCGACAGCCAGGAAGAGTTTTCCCAAACTCGCGAATTTTCCACAAGGTGTATTCATTGACCTACCCCTTTCAAAATTACTTGTCATGGCACGTCAGGCACAGGCGGCTGCCGGCGTTATCGACCCGGAGGAACAGACGGGTCGAGATATGAGGATCGTGGCAACTGCTGCATTCGACAAACGGCACTTCGCCAGTGGCAGCCGGGCGAGCGTAGAGCGGCAGATCTGCACGTGTCCGAAATGGGGTCACACCCGAGGCCGACACCCACCACACCGTGCGGTTATCGACCAAGCCACGACTGGGCAGACGAAAATCGTCCAGCGCCTTGAGTTCTTTGGCCGAGCGGGACGGCGAGCCCTCACCGAGCACCATCTCCGTTGGAGTGCGTTCTCGCCCCCGAGAATAACCACGGTAAGGAATACCAAATGGATGATCGCTCTCGGCAGACTGCACCGAAAATGCCTGATTGGCATCGTGACATGAGAGACAGGCAATGGACTGCGAGCCGACAGCCGGCTTGTCGCCGAATTGCAGGCGACCGATATCGTCGTACATCACGAAGGAATGCTCGTTGGGCAACGAGGGCTGCCACATGGGCTGCATGTTCACGCCGCTACGGGTTAAATCGCCCGGAGTCAGTTGTGGCGTGTGGCAGAACACACAAACCTCTTCGGGTTCGACCAGCGCCCCCTGACGCGTAAGGTTGTGCGGGGTGGTGCGAATATCGGCTGCCCCCAGATATCGATCGGGCACCAAGCCAACAACCACCAGCACCATCAACAGTGCAATTCTTATCGACAGACGCTACTCCAAAAAAACCGCAACCCGATTGCTCGGGTTGCGGGCAAATGGCTACCGAACAATCGTTCAGGGAGGTGATGAAGTACTTGGGAGGGTACTTTTGCCCGGTAGCCCGTCTGGAAACTATTTATTCCCGTTCAGCATGTAATCAAGCGCCAGATAGACCTCGCCACGACTGAGCGAAGCGTTTCCGCCCTTTGGCGGCATGGCACCTTTTCCCCGCAAAACGGAAATCATCAATTCGGCAGGTCCTTTCTTAGCTCGCTCATTCCAATCCTCACTTACCCCGGGGCGAGGCGCTCCGCCAGTTCCCGGGCTATGACACATCGCACATGACTGCATGTAAACTTCTCGCCCCTTTAATGGCTGGTTGGCGCGATCCACTGCAACGCTTTGACCATCTGCGGCATCTACTGAACAAGACAGGAAGATCGCGAACGTGAACAGCAAGGATTGATTCATGCATCTTCCAGCCGATTATCGAATGAGGAGCAACAAGCCTGTTTGATTCACATGTAGCAATTGGCGTGCCACAAAACTGAACTCCGGCCTAAATATTGCTAGACCTTCTCCGACCAGACAATCAATGATCCAAGCGCTTCGGAGAACGTAACAAGATGACCCGGCACATCCAGCTTGCCAGCACACTTCTACTTGCCTGCCTTATTTCACTAGGCTCCACTGCCTTGGCCGGCGAGCGCCCCCTGAAAGGTGGCACTTCCAGGCCCGACGTGCTGTATCACAACTACTGCTCCGTCTGTCACGGCGACCGCGGCGATGGCAATAGCCGCGCCAAGAACAGTCTGGTTCCGCCTCCCAAGGACTTCACGCGGGCACCTGAACTGACGCGCGAAACGATGATCACCATAATCACCCACGGCAAACCGGGTACCGCAATGAGCGCCTGGAAAACCCAACTGGAGAGCAAGGAAATCGCTGCCCTGGCCGACTACATCCGGGCCACGTTCATGCAAGTCTCGCTGGATCCGAAATTGCAGCGCGGTCGGGTGGTTTACGCCCAGAACTGCATGGTCTGCCACGGCGAACGAGGCCAGGGCGCCCCCGGCGCTGCCGGCCTGATTCCCGCTCGCGATTTCACCACCCCGCAGGCTCGCACCGAACTGACCCGCGAGCGAATGATCAACGCAGTCACCCAAGGCCGCCCCAATACCGCCATGGCCGCTTTTGCCAATCGCCTGCCGGCCACGGACATCGAGTCCGTCGTCGATTACGTTCGCTTCGGCCTCATGCTCCCTGCCACCACAGGAATTTCCGGCACCAATGCCCATGCCGGACGCAAGGAACAACAGGCCAGCGAAGGCATGAACATGCCCTTCGCCAACGGCCTGGCCGGGAACGTCGCCAAGGGCGAAAAGCTGTACATGGCCAACTGCTCGACCTGTCATGGCACCAAGGGAGATGGCAAGGGGCCGCGCGCCTACTTCATCAATCCAAAGCCGCGGAATTTCATCGACAAAAATTTCCGGCTCGCGTTTAATCGCCCTGCAATCTATACCGCCGTCCACGATGGCCGCCTGGGGGCCGAAATGCCTGCCTGGAGCAAGGTATTGAGCGAACAGGAAATGACCGATGTCAGCGAGTTCGTTTTCCGCCGCTTCGTCCAGGGCCGTGGGCCATCCGCCAAATAACCTTTTACCCCCTGACGCATGACCATTCGTTTCATTACCGTTTTGCTGGCCGGAATTTCCCTGTGGAGCCCGGCCAGCGCTGCTTCCTCGCTGATTGAGGAAGGTCGTGCCGTTTACAATTTCCGCTGCTACTTCTGTCACGGCTATTCCGGCAATGGTCAAACCCTCGCCGCCACTTACCTGACGCCCAAGCCGACCAATTTTCAAGAGGCCGATCCGGCCAGATTCAATCCCGCGAAGGTCATGGCTGTACTTCAGGAGGGCAAGCCGGGCACGGCAATGAAGTCTTTCAAGGGCATCGTCTCGAACCGCGAAATGCAGGCAGTCGCCGAATTCGTGGTTGACGAATTCGTCCGACGCAAGGCTGAGAACACCCGTTACCACACCGCCGAAAACGGCTGGCCCGACCACGAACGCTACAAGAACGCCTTTCCCTTTGCCAAAGGCGAGATTCCACTTTCCCGACCATGGGAAAATCTGAGTGAGCGCGAATCACAAGGAAAGCGGCTCTATCTGGCCAGTTGCGTCAGTTGCCATGACCGTGGTGCTGCGACCGATGACGACATTTCCTGGGATTCCCGCCCTCTCTCCTTTCCGCGCAATAATTTCTCGCTGGCGGCTCCCCCGCCGAAGATAGACGCGATGACCAGCGCCAGCCCATATGCGCTGCACGACATTCCTCCCAAGGTGGCCGGCATGACCAGTCAGGAGCGCCGAGGCGAACGACTTTTCCAGATCAACTGCGCGTTTTGCCACGGTGCCGACGGCAGCGGCCAGAACTGGATCGGGAAGTTCATGGAACCACATCCGCGCAACCTCCGCGATCCTGCTTTCATGCGCACCGCCTCCCGCAGCACCCTCGCCCACGCGATCCGTGAAGGCCTGCCAAATACTTCGATGCCCGCCTGGAAATCAGTCCTCAAGGAAAGCGACATCCAGTCGATCATTGCCTACATCAATCGTGCCTTCCACCCGGTCGCGGGCAATCAGGCCAAGCAGTGAGGGTACTGCCAGCAAGCATCGATACTAGCTGGCGCTGTTTTTGCTGAGTACTCCCGAAAAGGCGCCGGAAATTTTCCGGGCTTATTCAGGGGGACTCAATGAGTGGATGGCAGCGCCTTATTGCCCGGGCCAAAGAAGCAAGCCAGTTAACTGCAGCACTGATCACGCTGGGCTTTGCCACGCCGGTTGCGCTCAACCTTTACATCCAGCGGGAAGATGCCGCCAATGCCGCTCGCGAACTTGCGGCGCTGCGGATCGAAGCGGTTGCCAATTCAGTGGCACGCGCCCTTGACCAGACCATAACGGCAACGGCAGTGCTGGCCGATGGCTTCGACCAGGGAAATCCAGAACTCCTGTCACGCACCTCCTCGAACATCCTGCGCATCATCGGTTCCGGTGCTCACATGGAGATCAAGCCTGAAGGTGGCCGACCGATCCTGATCGCCGCACACAACGCCCCCCCCAGCCAACTGGCACTACCCGGCGCCAATGCCGGCGGCGCCTGGAAGGCCCCGGTACCCATTGGCGATCCCGTTGTCAGTGTCCGCGACCAACAAATCGTCGTTACCCAAGCACTGGTGAACCACTCCCCGGAAGGACGCACCCGATTCTGGGGTTACGTCATCATCGGACAACCTTTTTCGGCCCTGGCCAAGACAGCTCAACTAAACCAACTGGTTTCGGAAACTTTTTCGATCCGGGTCAAATATCAAACCGTGGGGACCAATTTCGAAGTCCTTCTCTTCGACTCGTTCCCGGAAGGTATTGCGGCAATCGCCTACAAGACGATACGCCTCCCCGGTACAACCCAGATGCGTTTCGAGATCACATCGAAAGCATCGTCTCCCGGCATTGGCAGTGATTTGATCTTCCTCCTGCTGGCGAGCGCCTCGCTCTTTTCACTGGTGCTCTTCTCGCTGAAGCGACCGGCTGTTCTGCAGCAGCGTATCCGTATCGCCAACGAGCTTCTCGAGGATGAGAAACGCTCACTGCAGAATGAAATCGAAGTCCGCCTAGAAGCCGAGAAGATGCTGGAACGCTCCCACCGGTTACTCGACAGCATCTTCGAGCACATTCCTGGAATGATCATCCTGAAACGGGCCAGCGATCGGCGGATCGTCCGCATCAATCGCTCCGGCGAAGAGATGTTTTCGCGCAGCCGCCACACCCTGATCGGCCGTTCCAACGACGAAATATACGACCCCAACCTGGCCGACCGCCTCAATCAATCCGACAGCGAAGTCCTGGCCTCACGGGAACCGGTCGAACTACCGGTCGAGCAATATGTGACGCCCGGGCAGTCTCCCCGCTGGATCAGCGTCCGCAAGACTGTTCTGCTCGGCGAAGACAGCCTGCCTGAATACATTCTCGAATTCGGGCGTGACGTCACTGAGCAGGAGCAGCTTGACCTGCGTCTGCGCGAGCACCTGCACTTCCTTGAACAACTGGTGGATGCCATCCCCAGCCCACTGTTCCTCAAGGATCCCAAAGGCCGCTATCTGAGCGTCAATCACGCCTTTGAGCGGTATATGGGCATCACCCGTGAACAGATTACCGGCAAGACGGTATTCGACATTGCTTCGCCGGCCATGGCCAGGATGTACAACCGTGCCGACATGGAGCTGCTGGCCGCTGGAGGCACTCAGGTTTACGAAACATCGGTGAAGGACGTCCAGGGAAACCAACGTGACGTGATGTTCCATAAAGCAGTCTTTCACCAAACCGACGGCGACAAGGGCGGTATCGTCGGCATCATGCTGGACATTACCGAACGCAAGCGGACAGAACTGCAGGTGGCGCGCTTCAACTGTTTCCTGACGGTGCTCAACGATGTCAATGAGGTCATCGTCAGGACCCACGAACCCAGGCGCTTGCTGGAGCAAATCGCTGACCTGCTGTGCTCCAGCGGAAAATTTCCCGTTTCCTGGATTCAGCTGGGTGACGATCCGCAACCACTGATGTGCGAACGTTGCCGGGACGACGAGCCGCTGGTCCGCGAAATCCAGGCAGCCTGCCTCCCGGAAGGCGATGCCACGCGCAATACCGGACTTTATAAAAATCTGGCAGACGTACCGGGCATCCACTTGCTTGAAAAAACGCCGGGGCGCAACCTGCACAACGTCGCTATCCTGCCCATCGGCCTGCGGAACGCCACTGCGGCGCTGATTGGCATCCTCGACAACCAGGAAAGCGGTCTCACCAATCAGGAAAAGCAGCTGCTGGAGGATCTGGCCAACAACGTATCCCAGGCACTGGAACGCATCGAAACAGAAGCCCAGAAACGTGCCGCTGCCGAGCAACTCGAGCTGGCCGCCCGGGTTTTCGAGAACAGTGCTGAAGGCATCATGATCACCGATGCCAACAACCGGATATTGCTGGTCAACAAGACCTTCTCCAGCGTCACCCAATACGAGCCAGGTGAGGTGATCGGCCAGAATCCAAACCTGCTCAGTTCAGGGCGCCAGGGGCCTACCTTCTACAAATCCATGTGGGAATCGCTGCACAAAACCGGTGAATGGCATGGCGAGATCGAAAATCGGCGCAAGACCGGCGAGCTGTATCCGGAATGGTTGAACATCAGCGTCGTCCGGCAACCCGACGGCTCGATCAGCAACTACGTTGCCGTGTTTTCCGACCTGACCAATCACAAGGAAATCGAGAAACGCATCCAGTTCCTCTCGCATTTCGACACCCTCACCGCCCTCCCCAACCGGGCGCACTTCCACGACCAGCTGCAGCGGGCGATCACGACCGATGCCGGACGGCACTCAAAACTGGCCTTGCTGACACTGGACATCGACCGCTTCCAGCTGATCAACGACAGCCTGGGCCACGATGCCGGCGACAGCATCCTGATCGAAGTGGCGACCCGGCTCAAGGGCAGCCTGACGCCGGGCGATACGCTGTGCCGACTGGGTGGCGACGAATTTGCCATCATCCTGAATCATATCGAATCAAACGGCGATGCCTCGGCCATAGCGGTCGTCTGCCAGACCCGGCTGCGCAAGGCCATCCAGATCAATGGCCACGAAATTCATCTCTCAGCCAGCATCGGTATCAGCATTTTTCCGGACGATGCCCAAACCGTCGAAGGGATGGTCAGCTGCGCCGACTCTGCCATGTATTCGGCCATCGAACATGGTGGCAACACCTTCCGTTTCTTCCAGGCGGAAATGAATGCCCGTTCGGCCGAACGCATGCGCATCGAGTCGCTACTCCATCACGCCCTGGAACGCGGCGAGTTCTCGGTTTTCTTCCAGCCACTGGTCAATGCCAGGAACGGCCAGATCGATGGTGCCGAAGCCCTGCTGCGCTGGCACAACGAAGAGCTTGGCTCAATTGGCCCGAGCGTTTTTGTGCCGCTACTGGAAGATACCCAGCTCATTCGCCATGTCGGAAAATGGGTCTTGCGCAAGTCCTGCCTCGAAAACAAGCGCTGGCGCCAGCGGACCGGCCGGGACATGTTCGTTGCCGTCAATCTCTCCGCCGTACAACTGGCCGATGACAATCTGGTCAACGACATACGCCAGATACTGAACGAGACTGGTTGCGACCCACGCTACCTGGAAATCGAACTGACCGAAAGCTCGATCATGCACGACAGCGAACTGGGAATTCGTACGCTCAACCGACTGAAAGACCTCGGCATTCGACTCTCAATCGACGATTTCGGAACGGGATACTCCAGCTTGAGCTACCTGAACAGCTTCCCGCTCGACACCTTGAAAATCGATCGCAGCTTCGTCATGAACGCGGCCACAGACCAGAATGCCCAGGCCATCATCAAGGCAATTGTGGCCATGGGCCACACCCTGGGATTCGAGATCATTGCCGAAGGGGTCGAAGAACTGGAGCAACTCAACCTGCTACGCGAAAACAATGTGGATATCCTGCAGGGGTACTACTTCTCGCGTCCCATTCCGGCCATTGATTTTGAAGAGCTGGTGGCTCGTACAGCCGCCTATCCCTTGCCCGAACAACACCCGGGAGTAACAGGAAGCCAGTTGATCTCGCTAACCAGCCGGCGTCGATAAGTCGGCCACGCTGTCCTGGCCGCCTTTTTCACTTGGGAACATCCCAGCGACCCAGCGTCCGGTCAGAATTGCAGGCACGATCACCATCAGCATCGCCAAGGCTATTTCCAAGCCTGACAGCCAGCCACCATGCCGGGTAACATTGATGTGCCACTCGGCCTGAGACAAGCCTACGACTGTGCTGACCGCGTCGTCTGCAGGCAGCACCGGCTCGCCCTTGACGTTCTTGCAGTGTTCGGAATCGATTGGCTTCCAGCAAATCTCATAGCCGTACCCCAGCCGAGCGAACTCACCCTCCCCGGCCAGTAGTAACAAGCTGGGAAAATCGATCAAACCGATCGACAAACCCCAGAAACGACTGCGACCGTCTGCTCCAATTGTATAGAGGGGATAGCGTGCCAGCACGGCAACGCCTCCCTGGCGCAGCGTCAAGGGACCGGCAACAGCCATCTGCCGACGGGAAATGGCGAGATGGACTTCCCGGTTGCGGGTCTTGTCCACCAGCAAGTCGTGGCCAAAGGCCGCTTCGTTGCCCCGGATAGGATGGATATGCCGGATCACACCACCAGGCGCCAGTTCCAGGGCCCGCAAAAGCGGAAAACTGCTCAGCAACTCCTCGGCCAGCGCTTCAAAACGGACAATCATGCCCGTCTGGCGATCAACCGATGCTGTCAGCATATACACCCCGGCAGCCGCTTCGTTCACACGTTCAACCAGTTTGAGCGAAAAGGCATGCGCCGCCTCTCGCGCCTCGCCGCGCCGCTGTAATTCAACCAACTTCAAGACACAAATCGCCAGTAGCGACAGCAGGCAGGCCGCTGCAACCCCAGCAAGGTATCCGCGGAGCTGAAGCGGTTTCATTCTCTCTCCTAAAGGCATCCAGATGACTCAGTCGCACCTGGCATAAACGATGCATATGACTATTTAACTATGACTAAAGATATATCTTTTTGTTCCCTCTGAGGCAACTTTCAAGCAATGCCATTTCACCTTGTCCGTCATTTCACCCTCACCAGTCTGCTCTTTTTTCTCGCTGCAGGGGGAGCGCTTGGCTACTACTACCGCGACATGACGCTCAGCCGCATGTTGCAGCAACAGGAATCCGGCAATATTGACCTGACAAAAGTCTTCGCAAACTCCCTTTGGCAGCGCCATTTTTCATCGCTTCTTGAAGAGTCCAGAGGGAAGAATCCTCAAGAACTGAAAAACAATTCCCATCTCCGGGAAATTCACGCGGATGTGGTTGCGCTGATGCGCGGTAGCTCGGCCTACAAGATCAAGGTTTACGACCCTGCCGGCCGCACCATCTACTCTTCCGAGCTGACCCAGATTGGCGAGGACAAAAGTGCCAACCCCGGCTTTATCGGTGCGATCAATGGCAAGACTCAAACCGAACTGGTCCATAAGGCCAAGTTCAGTGCCTTTGAGCAGGTCGTCGAGAATCGTGACCTGATCCAGAGCTACATACCGCAATATGCACCCGACGGATCGACACCGGCTGGTGTCTTCGAGATCTATTCGGATGCCACCCCCTTCATGGCTGAACTACGCCGAGCGGAAATCCAGCTCGGCCTGATCGTTAGTGGCGCTCTCAGCCTCCTGTTCGGGGCGCTTTACCTGATCGTCCGCCGAGCCCAGAGCATCATCCGTCAGCAATCCAATGAAAAGCTGCATACCCAGCAGCACCTCGCACAATCGGAAAAAATGGCCTCACTCGGCCAACTGGTCGCTGGTGTGACACACCAGCTCAACACCCCCATCGGTTTTTCGCACAACAATGTCAGTCTGGCAATCTCCTGCCTCAAGGAACTGACGACCCCTTTGATGGTTGCCGCCCGGCTCTGCGAACTGGTCCAGCGGCTTCCCCCTGAGCGTGGGCAGATCACCCTGAATCTGGGCAAATCCCGCGAGGCACTGAAAAAGCTCTCCTTCCGCGGTGACGAGCTCAATGACCTGACCCTGATGCTCGGCGATGTCCTTTCGGGACTGGAGCAGATGCGGGAGCTAGTCGCCAATCTGCGTGACTTCACCCGCCTCGACCGCAGCAAGGTGGTCGATGCCGATCTCAATGCAGCATTGAAGAATGTCATCTATATCGCCCGGAGCTCAATCCCAACCAGCATCCAGATTTTCGAGGAGTTTGGCCAGCTACCGAAAGTGGCGTGCAATCCCTCCCAACTCAATCAGGTCTTTCTCAACCTGATCACCAATGCGGCCCAGGCCATTTCCGGGGACGGTCGCGTCGTTGTCCGCACCGTGGCCAATGGGAGCGAAATCATTATCGAAGTTTCCGATACCGGCTCGGGAATCTCACCCGATGTCCTGCCCCGGATTTTCGAAAGCTTCTACACCACCAAGCCACGAGGCATCGGAACTGGGCTGGGGTTGTCGATCGCCCGCGACATCGTCGAAAACCATGGCGGCGGGATTTCCGTAAGCAGCCAGCCGGGGCAAGGCACGACCTTCCGAATTACCCTCCCGCTCCAGGCACCCGATACGGTCCTCGCACTTTGATTCAGGAACATTATTCATGAACGCAAACCCACTCAGCATCCCGCTTCCCAACCCGCTGGAAAGACTCAAGGGACGGGTACTCTGCGTCGATGACGAACCAAACATCCTGCGAGCCCTGTCCTGGCTGCTGCGCAAGGACTTTCAGGTGGTCACGGCGGACAGCGCCAGGGAGGGGCTGCACCTGATCCGCAACGGCGATTTCGATGTCGTCATCAGCGACAACCGGATGCCCGAAATGAGCGGTGTCGAATTTCTGGGCCAGGTGAAGATGCTTGCACCACGTGCCATGCGCATCCTGCTCACCGGTTATTCCGATATGCAGGCAGTGATCCAGTCGGTTAACGAATCCGAAGTATTCCGTTTCGTCCCCAAGCCGTGGGATATCGTTGAACTGCCGATGATCGTGGCGCAGGCAGCCGAGATCGCCCGTCGCCAGGAAATCGGCCTGCCAACCGCCGAAGAACCCCATCCCGAAATCGCCGGCCTACGACTGCCGAAAATCCTGGTCCTTGACGAGGATGAGACCACCCATTCGGTAGTCGAAATGAGCGCCGGTGACCTCGCCCAGATCATCCACGTCACCAGCCCGGTCGATGCCTTCAAGATGCTCGAGGAAGAAGAAGTGGGCATCATTCTCTCAGAGCGCACCCTGGGTACCATGGACCTGACCCACCTGCTCTGCCTCCTGAAGCGCAAGCACCCGCAAATCGTCAGCATCGTGGTCACTGAATCGGAAGACAGCAACCTCATCTGCCGGATGATCAACCAGGGGCAGATCCATCGATTCATACCGAAGCCGCTCAAGGCAGGCAATCTGCGCCTTGCCCTCAAGTCAGCCATCGCCAAGCGGAGCGAGTTGCTCGAAAACCCGCTGCTCGCCGAACGTCATCAAGTTTCATCGCTTTCCGACAAGGAAACGAACGACCTCCAGCAGACGCTGACTGCCAGGGCCAGCGAGAGCCAGGACCCGGCTTCGGAAAAACATTCGTCTGCCACTGGCATGCTGGGCAGATTCTTCCGGCGCCTGTTCGGATCTTGAAAGCCCCGCTACGTATCAGGCTCGGCACCATGTTGATTGTCTCGAGCCTGCTCTGCTCATCTGCCCAAGGGGCAGAACGTGTGATGCAGCTCGCCTTTCTGCGCCCGGCAACTGCCCCGACCCAGGCCGACCAGGTGCTCAGCCACACCCAGGCAGAGCCGGAAGTTCCGGCTGCCCGCCGGGCCATTGACTCGGTAGACTTTCTCGATGACAACAACCCGGATCGCCATCGCCTGCAGCGGATTGGCGAGGCCACCAGGCACCTGCCCTATGACGCCAATGGTTTTCCGGACTGGATGAAGGCACTCAACAGAGGATTGATCAAGCCGCGGGCCGATCTGAGTGGCCAGAAAAAAATGGAGGTTCTCGACCTTGATATCGTGATGCGCAACACGAAGGAAATGCCCTTCGTGAAGTTCCCCCACCGCTCACACACCGAATGGCTGGCCTGTGCCAACTGTCATCCTGATCCGTTCCCGACCAAGGCCGGCGCATCGGAAATACGCATGGCCAATATCTTTCGTGGCCAGTTTTGCGGCAAGTGTCATGATCGCGTCGCCTTCGTCACCTTTTACTCATGCGACCGCTGCCACAGCCAGCCACAGAAAACATCGCCTAAACCCTGACGAAAGTAGCGCATCAAGGAGGACGACCCACCCCTTGCGGCGGAGCAATCGTCATTCGCTATCCGGTGCAGGCCTGGCGATGGCATAACCCTGGGCCCGATCACAGGGGTAACCGTGCAACAGAACAAGTTGGTCGAGGTTTTCCAGGCCTTCCGCCACTGCTTTCAAACCAAGCGCGTTGGCGAGGCCGAATATGGCATTGAGTATCTGCTTGTCACCGGCATCATTCAGATGCTGACGGATCAGGCTCCGGTCAACCTTGACCGTGTGGATAGGCAGATTGTGCAGTAGGTTGAGGCTGATAAAACCAGTCCCGAAATTGCCGAGTCCGAGCATCACGCCCAGGTCAGCCAATTCACGGAATACCCGCTGCGAATACTCCGCATCGTGCATGACGATCGACTCGGCGACTTCCAGCTCAAGCAATGCAGGTGACAGGCCGGCCCGGCGCAGGATATCGCGGATCACGCTGACCAGGTCGGGCCGCTTGAACTCGCTGGCCGACAGATTGACGGCAACCCGTACCGGCTGCTCCTCCAACTGCCACATACGAGCCTGGATGCAGGCAGTTTCGAGCACCCACTCACCGAGCCGGGTCATCAATCCAACCTCTTCGGCCAGTCCGATGAAATCATCCGGCATGAGCAGGTTGTCGCCATCCTGCCAGCGGATCAAGGCCTCCTTGCCATGCACGACGCCGCTTTGCAGGTCCACAATCGGCTGGTAATGGAGCAGGAATTCCCGGTTGATGAAGGCATCCTTGAGCTTGGCCTCCAGGTCAGCCCGACGCGTCGGCGAATCGATCATGTCAGACGTGAAGAAGCAGCGTCCGGCACGGCCGGCACGCTTGACCTGATACATGGCCGCATCGGCCGCCTTCATCAGGGTCTCGCCATCCCGCCCATCGTCGGGATAGAGGCTGATGCCGACGCTGGTCGTCACGATACGATCCTCCGTTCCCAGTCGAATCGGTTCCTGCATGGCGGCCAGTATCTTGGCGGCGACCGCTTCAGCATCATCCGGGCCGGTCGCTTCGGGCAACAGCACCGTGAATTCGTCGCCCGCAAAGCGGGCCACGGTATCCGCCGAACGGACACAGCCCTTCAGGCGCGTTGCGACCTCCTTCAATAACAGGTCACCGACGTCATGCCCTAGCTGGTCGTTGATCTGCTTGAACTTGTCAAGATCGAGGAACATCACGACGGGCCGCCTTCCCTTGTTCCGCTTGGCTTGCGACAGCGCCTGGTCGAGTCGGTCCTTGTAGAGCAGGCGGTTGGGAAGACCAGTCAGCGCATCATGGAATGCCTGGAAGGTAATTGCCTCCTCGCGCTCCTTGCGCTCGGTGATATCCGAAAAAATGGCGACGTAGTGTTCGACATCCCCAAGGCTGTTGCGGACCTCGCTCACGTTAAGCCACTCGGCGTAGACAGATCCATTCTTGCGCCTGTTCCAGATTTCCCCGCGCCACTCGCCATCCCGCTGGAGTGCTGCCCAGAAGATCTCGTAGAAATCATCCCCCTGCTTCCCGGACTTGAGAATGCCCGGTGTCTTGCCGATCACCTCCTCGGCCGTGTAGCCGGTGGTATCCGTAAAAGCCTTGTTGACAAGCTGAATTCGCGAATGGGCATCGGTGACCGTGATGCCTTCCAGCGAATTCTCAAAAACGATACGTGCCATGCGCTGTTGCTGAAGCAATTCGCCGGACTTCTCCATCACCCGGTTAAAAGCCGTTGTCGCGTCACCCACCTCGTCAGCCCGCAGGACTGGCAAGGGCTTGGCCTGCTCGATATCCTCATCGGCGACCCGGTTAAGGCCATCGGTCATTTCCTTGAGCGGACGGGTGACCAGTCGGGAGATGAACAGCCAGATGAAAGCGGCCAGCGGTATGCAGACCAACGCCCCGACCAGCAACGCACGCAGACCAAAACTGCGCGCCGTTTCAGCCGCCCGGGATAGCGACAATTCCATGCTTACTGCCCCGAGCACGGTTCCAGCCGGCACCTCGTGGCAGAACAGGCAGTTCTTGCCCAGATAGTTTTCGGCGGCCTTGACAGGGATGATGGCCTTGAGGCGCTCCTCGCCATCCTTGTTGCGTATCACATTGAAATAGGCCTCACCGGTCACCAGGACGCGGGTTTCCAGCGCGTCGGAAGCCGACTCTCCGTCAAAACCGAGCCCGTACTGCTTGATGACCCCGTCACCGCGGAACACCTTGAGCGCCTCGATATGATTCGTTTCCTTGATCTGGTCCAGGAAAATGGTCCGAAGGCCGATCGTCCCGGTGATCATCATCCCCGTCAGTCCGGCCAGCGTCATCTGGTGAACGCTCATCGCGAAATCTTTGGACTGCTCGATGGCGAGGTTCTTTTGCTCCAAAGTCGCCCAGTGAATCAGGCCTGCACCGGACAGCAGGACGGCGACCAGGATAGAAATCACCAGACGAACCCAGATTTTCGTTATTTTCATTCGGTTGATGCCGCTCTCTGCAGGAATGGGTTTGGTTTGACCATGATGCAACGCATTGGTGCGCCTAAGCAAGCAAGGCAGGAACCATACCGACTCTACGATCACCTGGCCCGCAGTTTGCTAAAAGACTCCCAGTAGCTGAGCCTCGGCGCTATCCAGACCAGGGCACGGCCTGCCGGCGGTGTGTTGATATCCGACCACCGAATTAATTCTGCCCCTGAGCGGGGCAAGCCAAAAGGAGTTGAAACACCATGAATCCGTCTCGTCGCAATTTGCTCAAGTACGGTGGCCTTTCACTGGCCATGATCCCGGTTGTCGCCATGGCTGCCAAAAACGACGGCATGCGCTCCAGCATGAAGTACAAGGACTCCCCGGAAGGCGACAAGGACTGCTCGACCTGCGTTCAGTTCGTCGCCCCGAATGCCTGCAAGATTTTCCCGGGTGATACCGAGATTTCCCCGAAAGGCTACTGCGTCGCCTACGCCAAGAAATAACAATGAACCGTATTCCGGGAGCAAGGCCATGTGCGCCTTGCTCTACCGGAATCGAGAATTTCAAAGGCGTTTTTCCATTTTCAAGAATTTTGCCGACTGACAGCCGTTCTTGACGCCCCGGAGTAATGCCTGCCAGCCGACGCGAGGTCAGCCAGTCATTTCACCACTTTGTGGCACCGCCACCTGCTCCGCTTCGCGACAGAATCCCCCGGAGCCTCCAGCGACGCTGCAGCAAGGAGTACTTTCGTGAGAACCAACGTGCTCAGATTCGAGCCAGATGCCTTTTCAGAGCGCAACAAGCAAGCAGACACGCCGCATCACAAGGCAGAAGAACCGGCCGCTGGTCAGCGCTTTCTTACCCCCCTGCCCACCATCGATCCATCCTTCATCGATGACTTGCACCCAGTGGCACTCCAGAAGGCGCGGCGGGCCCGGAGAGCCGACGAACCGATCGACGCGATTGCCTCCCTGGAAAGCATGCCTCATCTTCTCCACAAGATTCAGACACTCTGGAACAGCCGGGACCTCAATACCTTCATTTCGCATTTGCTGATGGACTCCCGCGATGGCAGCCGTGCCGGCTTTCCGTTCGGCATTGCCCGCGAACTGCTGTTCCTGGCCAAGACCAACCTCGTACTGCGCGCCCAGGAAGCCGCGCCCTTGCTCGGCATCAGTCTTGGCGAAGCCATGGACCTGATTTCCGGCGGCGATCAGATGGCACTGGGACACAGCAGCAGCGCCGATGATGTTTGGGCTAATCATGTCGCCAGTATTGGTGTGCCCCCAACACTCCAGCAGACTGGCGCCACTGTTGGTGAGGTTTTCGTACCCAAGCACGGCAAACCTGGCTCAGCCACCCCGGTTCGCCAACCGTCCATCAAGCTAACTCCCTTTGTCACCGAGCATCCTCCGCTTCCGCAATCGGTCAGACTCGACATCTCAACCCCCACGGCGCTGCGCTCGGCGCGCGGCGGCTTTGAAACCGGCGGCATCATGGATAGCGGGTTGTTCCGTTGCCTGGCCAAGGAATTGAGCAATCAGCACATCAGTCACCTGGTGCTCTCCAGTCTGGGTAACAGCGCGGAATGCGAATGGCTGCCCAGCGGTATCCGCTTTACACGAACACAATGTCGCTTCAACTGCATCGTCCTGCAGGTGGATCTGCTCAGCGCTCCCGAAGAACTGCTTCGCCAATGCGTCCGTGAAGGCGTCGACCACTTGGTCATCTACCTGAATCAGGCCAGCGGCAAATGGCGTTCACAGGCCCAGCAAATCAGCGCCATGGATCCGGATTATTTCCGGCGCGAAATCGGTCGCCTGATCGCTTTTCGCGATGAGCACGAGGATCGCTCAGGCCGGCGCTGCGAGATATCGGTCGCCAGTACCTCGCACCGTGCCAGTCATGCCATGGCGGAACAGTTCAAGGACGTCCACCTCCTGCCAGGCCTTGTTGCCTACAGCGAGGTAATTCTCCCTCCCGGCATCAAGCCGCAGGACGCCCTGGCGCGCGGCCAATGCCATTGCCTGTCACCATTCATCGAAGCCCATATTCGAACAAACGGACACCTGGTTGCTTGCGCCATGGACCATTCCGGGTATTCGTTTACTGCTGACCTCTCCAGGACGACATTCGTCGATGCATGGCAAGGTCAGGCTTTCCGAATGGTTCGCCAACGCGTCGCTCGCGGTGAAAAGGCTGGACGACTTTGCGAGATCTGTCCGCATCAGGCGATTACCCGCAGTCATTGATTCCTGCCGTACCTCCGGGCTCACCAACAAGGTGGGCTCGGCTGCGTCAGGCTTGAACTCAGGCCGCCTCTGACGAATCCTGAGTCCCCACAGGAAGACTCAGCACAAAGGTCGTCCCGCGCTCCATTTCGCTGCTGACAGTAATGTCCCCACCATGATGTTTGATGACATGGTAGGCCACGGCAAGACCGAGCCCCATCCCCTGCCCGACATCCCGCGTCGAAAAGAATGGATCGAATACCCGACCCAGGTTATCGGCCGCAATACCGTGACCAGTATCCGCAATCTCAATCTCCACCTTTTCGCCTGAGACACGCGTCGAGATGCGGACTTCCCCGGTGCCCTCAATGGCCTGAAGCGAATTGAGCAGGATGTTCCTGAATACCTGACCAAGCTGCGGCGCATTGCACAGGAGCAAGGGCAGATTGCCATAACTTGCGGAGATCGAAACGCGCTCACCAAAGTCATTGGCCATGCCAGCCAGGGTGCTCTGCAGACAGTGGTTCAGATCGGCTGTCTGCCACTCCTTTTGATCGACGAAGGAGAAGTCGCGCAAATCCTGAACGATCTGCCTGACCCTGGACAAACCATCCAGGGAATCCCGTATCAAGGGCGACAAATCCTCGAGAATAAAAGGCAGATCGATTTTTTCCTCAATCTCCCGAAGTTTTTCCGCCAGGTCAGGATGTGCCACAAGATGGGTCGCCAAAAGCGTCGACTGGTTGTTCAAACCCTTGACGAGGGCCTCGACGTAGCCTTGCATGACCGAAACATTGGAGATGATGAATCCGAGCGGATTATTGATTTCATGCGCCACCCCGGCGGCCAGTTGGCCGACGGCGGCCATCATTCTGGACTGCACCAACTGGCTGCGGGTGTCAGCCAGCTTGTCGATCAAGCGCTGCTGCTCGGCCTGTTCGGCCTGCAGGGCAGAGTTGGCAAGTTCCAGTTCCTGCGTTCGCTCATGCACCCGCAGTTCGAGGACCCGTTCACTTTCGCGCAGGGCAAGTTCAGCTTGCCAGTGCTGGAAGATCTCCGTCTGGAGACTCTCGTTTGCATCATTCAGCGCCGCCGTCCGCACCGAGACCTCCTGCGCCAACAACAAGGGCCGGTAAAGCAGATGAAAGGCGAGCAATGCCGATAAAACGCTGACCACCAGGACAACCAGCGATAACCACGTCAAGGTCAGCGTCGGCGTATGCCAGCCACCTGTGCGAACGACGCTCAAGGTCCACTCGCCGTTGGGAATGGTGATCCGGATGCTCACCGGATCGACCATGGGAACCTGCGTCGATCGCCAAATGGTCTGCAACTCACCACCACCAGGACGAACACGGGTTAACTCGAAATCGTGACCTTGCGCACGCTCGCCGGTCAATGCGCTGGACAGAAGCAAATCCTCAATCCGGACAAGCGCAGTGACGAACCCCCAGAAATGTTCCTCTCGCTTGCCGATATCAAGAAAGACCGGTAGCCGCCCGACCACGGCCTGGCCACCTTGCCTTAACTCGAATGGCCCGGCCAGGGTTAGTGCCCGCGACTTCAGGGCAAGAAAGGCCTCTTTGTTGCGCTCCGGATCATCAAGCAGGTTATGCCCGATTGCCGCTTCGTGGCCTGCCGTTGGGACGATATGCCTTATCACGCCATTGGGAGCCAACTGCAGCGCACTCAACCCCCCATACATGGTCAACATTCCGCTTGCCAGCGCTTCGAAATCCTCAGCTTGTCCATTTCCCTGGCGCAGTAACGCTGCCAGGGCATAAGTCGCAGAGAGCGAGCGGGTCAGCTGCTGTTCCAGTAGATGCCCATGGACTGATGCTGCAGCGATGGCTTCCCGCTTGTGCTCTTCGACCTCATTCTGGTCAAGCCACAGGATTACCGCGCTGCCCAACAGCATGCATCCAACAAAAACAATCAGAACCTTCCGGTAGAGGCTACGTAATAGCGCGGGGGCATGACGCTCTGTCTGAATGGGCGCAGCGGCTCGGGGTGAGATGAGGAGATCTTGCGATGGAACCATGCCAGTCCTTAAGCAAATCCCAAGCCCAAGGGAAAATAACCATTTATTTCATATGGTTATTCAAGAGTTTCCCACTGGCACGCAACCTGCTCATTGCCCTCCGACATTCAACATACTGAATCCAACGGAGCCGATAGATGCGCACACTATTAACCATCGCCAGCCTGGGGCTGCTGGGCATGACTTCCAGCACCTTTGCTTTAGACGAAGCAGCGGCGGAAAGCTTGGCACGCAAGAGCGGCTGCTTCAAGTGCCACGCCATCGACAAAAAGAAGGATGGCCCGCCCTACAAGGAAATCGCCGGTAAATGGAAGGGCAAGGGCGACGCCGAACAGAAGCTCACCACCCACGTCACCACCTCGCCCAAGGTCAAGATCGACGGCAAGGAAGAGGACCACGAACAACTGAAGAGCAAGGATCCGGGCGACGTGAAAAACGTCGTTCAGTGGATTCTGAGCCGCTAAGCGGCGTGTCTCGGGGGAAACATGAACGCTAAATCACACCAGGCAGCTCAACCCGGATTCTCAATACCGGGAAACAGATCTATTACTAACGTCATAATCTACGCACTATGGTTTATTGCCGCTGCATTTCTGACCACGACGCATGCCAGCCATGCCGCTGAAAATAAAGCACAAGTCAAAAACGGCATCATTTTCGATCAGGATGCAAAGTGCACGAAATGCCATGATGAGAACGAAAGCAACCCGGTTCTCAGCATTGGAAAAACCCGCCACGGCACCCGCGCCGATGGCCGCCTGCCCAGTTGTGTCGGCTGCCACGGCGACAGCGACACCCATGTAAACAAGCCGGAAGGCAAGAAGGAACGCCCGAAACCGACCTTCCCGTTCGGCAAGCAGACCCTCAACGACATCACCGCTCACAATGAGGTTTGCGCAAGCTGCCACAAGGGTGGCAAGTTCATTCACTGGCAGGGCAGTGCCCACTCGGCGCGCGATGTCGCCTGCACTTCGTGCCACCAACTGCACACGGCTCATGACAAGGTAAAGGACAAGCGCACCCAGCCTGAAGTCTGCTTCACCTGCCACAAGGAGCAACGTAGCCTGGTTAACAAGCAGTCGCACCACCCGATCGTCGAAGGCAAGGTCGCCTGCTCCGACTGCCATGCCTCGCACGGCTCGGCAGGACCAAAGCTGATGCAGCGCGACACCATTGCCGACACCTGCTTTACCTGCCACATGGAGAAACGCGGCCCCTTCGTGCGCAAGCACGAGCCAGCAGAAGACTGCACCATCTGCCACAACCCGCACGGCTCCTCCGTTGACAACCTGCTCAAGACGCGCCCGCCTTACCTTTGCCAGCAATGCCATGAACCCCAGACCCACCAGGGTGGCATCTCAGGATTCAACAGCGGCACAGGTGCCGGCACCCGAACCAAGGGCATCACGATGGGGCGTTCCTGCCTGAACTGTCATACCAATATCCATGGCACGAACAACCCGGCCAACGTGGGCAACGAGCGGACTTTCCGCCGCTAAGCGAGAGACAGACATGAACACCCAAACCCGGAAAGCAACCCTGCCCCTGCCGCTCAAGGCCAGTGTGGCCGCCACTCTGATCGCCTTCTCGACAGCCGGCCAGGCCGCCGATGAAGATCTCGACCCGGAAGTTCTGCGCCTGATCAGGCCGGAGAGCACAGTCAGTCTCGGCCTCGGCTCGGTCAGCGGCGACAGCCAGCGCTATGGCATGTACAACGGCCAGCACGACTCGGGCATCTTCGGCATCGGCGAATTTTCCCTTGTCCGCCGCGACGATGCCACCGGCACCTGGCTACGCGCCCAGGGCCGCAATCTCGGCATTCCGCAAGCCGAATTGCGGGTCGAGCACGAACGCCAGGGCCATTGGCAGTATTTCGTCGAATACGACCAGTCCACCCGCTACTCGCCCTATACCTTCTATAGCAATCTGCAGGGAGTCGGCTCGAATTCGCTCTCCTACGCGAATACCAACACCGCCCAACCCCGAAGTACGGCCAAACTCCCCGACATGAGTGTCGAGCGGCAAAATGCCCGCCTCGGCTTCAATTACCAGTTCAGTCGGGATCTGGAGTTCAGGGTCAACTTTCAGAATACCGAGAAGAAAGGCGAACGTCAGTTCGGCCGTGGGACACCCAGCGTTCAAGAGTTTCTGGTCGAGCCGATCGACTGGGTCACCCGGCAACTGGATGTGGTGCTGAACTACACAGGAAACAAGTTTCAGCTTTCCGGTGGCTACTACGGCTCGCTATTCCAGAATGCCAACAACCAGTTGAACATTGATGGTGGCAATACTGCCCTGCGCACTGCAGCCAGCCCGAACCTGCCCTTCACTGTGATGTCCCTGGCGCCGGACAACATTGCCCACCAGTTCCACCTGACGGGTGCGTACCAATTCACCGACAAGACGCGTGGCACATTCAAGGTGGCCCGCACCCTGGCCTCGCAACGCGACAGTTTTGTCTCCGTTCCTGCCCCCACGGGTGCCATCCCGACCGGTGGCCTCAACATGTCCGGACGTGGCGAACTGGGTGGGCGACTGGACACGACGCTGGTCAATCTTGGTCTGACGTCGCGCCCGATGAAGAATCTTTCAATGCTCGCCAATGTTCGCTACGAGGACCGCAATGACAACACGGCGGTCGCCCGCTACATCAATGTCACCAGTGCCGCTTCGTCGACCGATGGTTATAACGAACCGCGCTCGCTCAGTACCCTGAATGGCAAATTCGAAACCAGCTACCAACTGCCGGCCGGCTATCGGGTCACAGGTGGGATTGACTACGAAGAGAAGGAACGCTCGATTTCCGGCGTCCGCGTCGTCGGCTACCGAGCACGCACACAGGAAATCTCGGAGCGCATTGAACTGAAGAAATCGCTGGCGGAAGATCTCAATGGATCCCTCGCCTACATTCACAGCGACCGTAGCGGTTCGGCGTACGGTATTCTGCAGACCTATAACGCCACGACCGGCAATGTAAACCCCGGCGCCTCCTACTCGAATGGCATGCAACCGATCTATATTGCTGATCGCATCCGGAACAAGGTTCGCCTGTTCACCGATTGGACCCCGCTGGAACCGCTCAATCTCCAACTCGCCGCGGAAAGCGCCGAGGACAACTATGGCGCAGGCCGAAACAGTCTGGACATCGGCGTTCGCCGGGGCAGCGCCCAACTCGTCTCGCTTGATGCCACATGGGCCATCAACGACAAATGGCGTGTCAATGGCTGGCTGTCGCGTAACGTCACCCGCATGGATCAGGCCGACGGCAGCAGTGCAGCAACGCTGTGGGACGCATCGCTGATCAACCGTACCGACACCATTGGGATCGGCTTGCGCGGCAAGCTGACGGGGACCATCGACGTTGGGGCCGATGCCATGCTCGGCCGCGACAAGAGCGAATACAAGCAGGCCGGTGCCGCTGCAAACTCCCAAATACCGGATATCCGCTATGACCAGACCACGATCAAGTTCTTTGGCCGCTACGCGCTCGACAAGGACAGCAACCTCCGCCTCGACCTGGTCTTCGATCACCGCAAGACGAATGACTGGACCTGGAATGGTGCCGGATCATCCGGGGCATACGTTTATACCGATGGCAGCTGGGTTTATCAGGATCCGAATCAAAAAATCCACTTTATCGGCCTGACCTACAACTTCGCATTCCGCTAACCCCATGAACCCATTCGAAGCCATGGCTCAACGCCCCCCACTGAAACGGTTGTACAACGTCAAGATCTGGATCCGCCTGGTCATCTCGATCGCCGCGATGCTCAGCCTGGCATGGGGGAGCATCATCTACTGGACTGCCTACCAACAGCGGAACATGGCGCTCCACCAGGCGCGCGACCTGGCAATGAGTGTGAACCAGATGACCATGGCCAACCTGCTGTTCATGAAGGTGACCAAGACCATCAAGAAACGGCATATCTACTACGACCAGGTGCGCCAGTCTGAAGCAATCAAGGATTTGCGCGTCCTGCGTGGTAATCAGGTGATTCATGAGATGGGCGATGGCGACGAAATTGCCATGAACCCGGACGCTCTTGAAAAACAGGTCATGACCACCGGCAAGACCCTGTTCGAAGAGGCCCAGGACCCCAAGCATGGTCATGTCCTGGTCGCTATTTTCCCGGCCATCGCATCAAAAAACTACCTCGGGCGTGACTGCATGGAATGCCACGAGGAGGTCAAGGAAGGCGACATTCTCGGTGCGGTGTCGATGAAGGTGTCACTTGCCGAACTGGACGATGCGGTTGCCGAATCCCGCATGGGCATGATCATGGCGACGCTGATGATTTCCGCCCCTCTGCTGCTGTTCGTCTTCATCTTCGTGCGCAGCTTCGTCACGATTCCGCTTGCTGCCATGGCGCACAATCTGAAAGGTATCGCCAGCGGCGATGGCGATCTGCGCAGCCGCCTGCCGGTAAAGGGCTGCGACGAGGTGGGCGAAGCCTCGACTGCCTTCAACTCGATGATGGAAAAACTGCAGACACTGATCTCACAAATCAACTGCATCGCCTCGCGAGTGGCCAACTCAGCCGGTGAATTGCGCTCCCGTACCGACAATGTGGCCAAGGGCTCGGAATCCCAGGCGCGCGACTCGGAAAATGCCGCACTCGCGCTCGACGAGATCGCCACCGCTATCGTCAGCGTCAGTCAATCCTGCGCCCAAGTCCACCAACTGACGCTGGCGGGCCAGAAGCACACCGCCGAGGGGCAGGCAAGCCTGCATGAACTGCAGCACCAGGTCACCATGGTAGAACACGCTGTCGGAAACATCGCCGAGAAGGTCGAAAGCTTCGTCGCCAGCACGGTATCGATCACCAAGATGACCCAGGAAGTGAAAGACATTGCCGACCAGACCAATCTGCTCGCGCTCAATGCAGCCATCGAGGCGGCACGGGCCGGGGAAATGGGTCGTGGCTTTGCAGTTGTTGCCGATGAAGTCCGCAAGCTGGCCGAAAAATCGAACCGCTCCGCCGTAGAAATCGACAAGCTGACCACAGCCTTGGGCAACGAATCAGCTCAGGTGCGCAACGCGCTCAACAGCGGCCTGCAAGTCCTTGCCGCCAGCCATGGTTCAATGTCGGCCGTATCCAGCGTCCTTGACAATGCCGCAGCGACGGTGAATCAGGTGGCTCTGGGCATGACGGAAGTCAATGAAGCAACAGAGCAGCAACAGCTGGCTTCCGGGCTGGCATCCGCTCAAGTGGACTCCATCGCCAGTCAGGCCAGGGAAAACGGCAATGCCATCCAGTCGATGAATGAATCGATGCAGGAACTCAGTCAGCTTGCCCGAACGCTTGAGCAAGAGCTCAGTCGATTCAAGATCTGATAAGGATACCCATTGACCAAATTACTGGAGCCCACCGAACGGCGAAAACGTCGCGATCCCGAGGTCAAGGTGTGGGATCGCTTCGTACGCATTCACCATTGGTTGCTGGTAATCGCCTTCGCAACCATTTATCTCGAATACAAGAAATTTCCGCTGCATCCCTACGCGGGCTACCTGATCTGCATTCTGATCACCACTCGCATCATCTGGGGATTCACCAGCAAGGGCGCAGCCCGCTTCTCTGCCTTCTGGTATCGTCCCGCCGAGATGCTTGCCTATTGTCGGGATGCTCTATCCGGCAAGGCGACGTATTACTACAGCCACAACCCGATGGGCGCCGCAATGGTGTATGCCCTGCTGAGCACGCTGCTCGTCACTTGCCTTGTCGGCCTGCTGGCCTACAGTGCCAGCCAGCAACTCGGACCTTTTGGTGCGTTGATCCCCGATGCCTGGGAAGAGCAGCTGATCGATGCACACCGTTTAGGCGGTCACCTGCTCGCCATCCTTGTCGTCGGCCACTTGTGCGGCGTCGTCTGGGCCACCTGGCTGCATCGGGAAAACTATGTACTCGCCATGCTGACAGGGCTTCGCCGAATTCCGAGAGCGATCCCTCTCCCCGCTGGCGCCAAGCATCCCGAAAAGAAAAAGGACACCACGGGCCTATTGTCCAGCCTGCTCAGGTGGCTCAATTTCAAGCACCCCTTCATCGCTACCCTGCTCCTGATGCTGCTTATTATCGGCGGGGTGATCTTGCCGACCATCCATTTCCTGGTCGGCATCAACAAGGTTCTACCGGCCTACTAACTATTGAGTATCGGGTGGCCTGCGTCTTGCTATATCTTTGGTAATAGCAACAAACCATGGAATCACGATGCACAAACCGACAACCGTTTCTTCCAAATCCGCCATGGATCATCTTGGCGAATACATTGCTGGCGTCAGCAAATTTCCTGAAAAATTTGCCTTGATCGCCGCTAACCATCGCAGTTCCGAGCAAAGTCTGGGACGTGCCGCTGCAGCGCTTCGCTCCATGGGAGCCCTGAATCGCCCCCGTCATGATTCCGAATTAAGGAATCATCGTCCCAACGCTGAGAATTCTGCGGGAGCATAAAGAGAAGGAAGCAGAGTGACTACCCTAGGCCAAACCAAACTGATTCTGTGGGATGACTCCTTCAGCGTCGGCGAAAAGACCCTCGACAAACACCATCAGCACCTGGCGCAGCTAATCAATCAACTGGGTGGCATTGACTCAAACGAAATCAAATCCGAAGAGATGGTGGACATCCTCTCAGCGCTCGTCAGCTATGCGGAATACCACTTTCAACATGAGGAAGAGTTGATGGCTCAAGTGGAGTATCACGAACTTGAATCTCATCGACAGGAACACATCCATTTCTGCGAGGTGGTATCCGAGATTTGCTACGGTGCAACTTTGGGTGTCATCAGCGCAAAGGAGCTTTTCAGCTATCTGACTCGCTGGTGGCGCAACCACATACTGCTTGAAGACATGAAGTACAAGCCTCATCTGGCAGCCATCTCCCCGGAAATCGCATGAGCATCGGTGCCAGAGTTCTCCTTCTGCTGTGTTGTGCATTCACGTGGAGCGCCGTCGCCCAGACGATGATTCCAAAGCTTGACCAGGAGGGTCGCAAGGGTGACGTTGCCCGCCAGGCCCGGCAAAAGGCACTGGACCGCTTCAATGCTGCCGACAAGGACAAGGACGCCCGACTCTCGCTGGAGGAGGTCGCACAGGACTCCCCTTACCTTGCCGAAAAATTTTCTGAACGAGATACGAACCGCGATGGCTTTCTGAGTTGGGAAGAATACGTCGGTCACAATCGTTGGGAAAAATGATGCAACCGGATGAATTCCCCTCAGCAGCCCACTACCCCGGCGGGGAGGATGGGCGCAAACATCGCGCTGGCACATGGAGCAATGGGGAAATCAATCAGATTTCCGGTGTCATTGCAGCCCTCGCCCACCCTCTTCGCCTTTCAATCATTACCCTCTTGGCCGACGGTGAGCGCTCTGTCAGCGAACTGTGCGACATGCTGTGGAGCTCCCAACCCAATATTTCGCATCACCTGTGGATACTCCAAAACCGAAATCTGGTATCCGCACGCAAGGATGCAAGCCGAATGTTCTATGCACTGACCGATTCGCGACTCAGCACTTTCACGCGGATGATTCCAACTTAATTCCGTCAATCTTCCAAGACCTGACAAATCAGGCAGCGCTTACAACCGGCTTCACGCGTTCCATAAGCAAGTTCGGACCGTCCCTCGTAGCACCGGTCGACTTCAAACTGAAATGCAGTCCTTACCGTTTGTCAGCGCCCCGCCCCCATCAAACCAAGAGGCAATACCGCCATGCACACACAAACTTGTGCCACTACCGTCTATACCCCTGCGCGAAAGATCTGGTCCGTCGAAGAAGTCCTCGAACTTTTCGAAAAACCTTTGATGGATTTGCTTTGGGAAGCCCAACAGATTCATCGACAGCACTTCGATAGCAACCACGTACAACGCTCAGCGCTGTTCTCAATCAAGACCGGTGGCTGCTCCGAGGACTGCAAGTACTGCTCGCAATCGGCCAGACACAACACGCCCATCGAGCGTGAACCACTGAAGCCGCTACAGCAGGTTCTGGCAGCCGCCCGCCAAGCCAGGGACAAGGGTGCTTCTCGCTTCTGCATGGGCGCAGCCTGGAGAAATCCCAAGGAAAAGGATCTAGATGCCGTTATCGAGATGGTCAGCGCGGTCAAGGCGCTGGGTCTCGAAACCTGTCTTACGCTCGGCATGCTCAAGCCGGGCCAGGCCGAGCGCTTGAAAGACGCCGGCCTTGATTTCTACAATCACAATCTGGATACGGCACCGGAGTACTACGCCGAAATCGTCTCCACGCACTGTTACGAAGATCGACTGAACACCATCGACCAGGTCCGCGCCGCCGGCATAAAAATCTGTTCGGGCGGGATCGTCGGCATGGGCGAGACCCGGCGCCACCGTGCGGGTTTGCTGGTTCAGTTCGCCAACATGATCAAGCCGCCGGAATCCGTGCCGATCAATCATCTGGTAGCTATTCCGGGCAGCCCACTGGCGAACCAGTCCAAGCTCGACAGTTTCGAATTCGTCCGAACCATAGCTGTTGCCCGGATTCTCTTGCCGGAGTCCCATGTACGCCTGTCTGCCGGCCGCCAGGAAATGAGCGATGAACAGCAGGCGCTCTGCTTCCTGGCCGGTGCTAACTCGGTGTTCTACGGAAGCGAATTGTTGACGACCGACAACTGCTCACCCGCCAACGATGACGAGCTCTTTGAACGACTGGGATTGATTTCAAGCTAGATAAAACTTGAATCAATGCGTGGTCAAACGAGCAGGATTCTTTACAAGTTCTTACACTTGAGAATGATTCTTATATAGATTAACAGCATCTCAAATCGAGATTCTAAAAATCGTTTATTCGGCAAGCCAGGCGTTGTTCCCAGCCAGCCATTTTCAGCTAGGAGTATCACCGTGGCTTGTTATGCAAAACTCAAATTGCCCGTGGCTGCAATGCTCGGCGCCCTGGGCGCCAATATCGCTTACGCCAATGACCAACTATTGGCCCCCGTAGTTGTTCAGGAACGCGCTGAAATAGCCTACGGTCCCGTTCAAGGCTACCGGGCTACCCGCTCCGCCACTTTCACCAAAACCGATACGTCACTCAAAGACGTCCCCGCTTCGGTTTCCGTGATCACTGCAGATCTCATGAAAGACCAAACGATGCAGGGAATGGCCGATGTCCTGCGCTATGTCCCCGGCGCAACCGCCCATCAGGGTGAAGGAAATCGTGACCAGGTGGTACTGCGCGGCAACAGCACCAGCGCTGACTTCTATGTCGACGGTGTCCGCGATGACGCACAAATTTTCCGCGACCTCTACAACCTTGAACGCGTGGAAGTCCTCAAAGGGCCGGGCGGCATGATATTCGGCCGGGGTGGTGCCGGCGGGGTCGTCAATCGCGTGACCAAAAAACCCGTCTTCGGCCACGTCGGTGAATTCGGCCTGACCCTGGGCTCCTACAATCAGCGCCGAACCACCCTGGATGTGGGCGATCGAGCCGGTGACAACATGGCGATGCGCCTGAATGCCATGCTGGAAGGCGCTGACAGTTTCCGCAACGATGCCGATCTGAAGCGATACGCCATCAATCCTTCTGTCACCATTCTGCTCACACCCGCCACCACGCTCACCCTGACCTACGAGCACCTGCACGACGAACGCACGGCGGACCGGGGTATTCCATCGCGGAATGGCAAGCCATTCGAAACCGATAACGCCACCTTCTTCGGAAACGCAGCCCAGAGCGAAGCAAAAGCGACAGTGAATAGCTTCTCAGCCGTTCTGGAGCACAACTTTGACGACGACAATCGGCTCAAGAACAGTTTCCGGGCTACCCACTATGACAAGTTTTACCAGAACGTGTACCCAGGCAGCGCCGTAGGCGCCAGCGGCACCCTTTCGATATCTGCCTATAACAACGCCAACGACCGGACGAACTTCTTCAACCAGACTGATCTGACCACCAGGTTCAAGGCAGGCGGCCTGGAACATACCCTGCTCACCGGATTGGAACTGGGTCACCAGGAGAGCCGTAACGAGCGCAGGACGGGATATTTCGGCGCCACAGCCAGTTCTGTCACCGGCATTTCCGCGCTCAATCCGAGCGCCACGGCAACGCGCTTCGATTTTCGCGGCACGGATGCCAACAACAACGCCACTTCGGACATTGCCGCACTCTATGTTCAAGACCAGATCAGCCTCTCGCAAGACTGGAAGTTTCTGGCCGGCTTGCGCTATGACTATTTCAAGGTCAATTTCGACGATCGCCGCACCACCACAACACCGGTTGATCTCCAGCGCACCGACAAGCAGTTCAGCCCCAGATTCGGCTTGATCTGGAGCCCGACCACTTGGGCGACGTATTACGCCAGTTATAGCTATGCTTTCCTGCCGTCCGGCGAACAACTCGGCCTGGCCACCACGACAGCCGACCTGGCCCCGGAGAAGTCCACCAATTACGAAGTAGGCGCCCGTTGGGATGTATTGCCAAAACTTTCCATGTCGCTGGCCGTATTTCGTCTCGACAAGGATGATGTCCGCTCCCGGGATCCTTCAGGCAGCGGTCTGTTTGTCAAGACAGGGCAACAGCGTACCGAAGGGGTCGAGGTCGGTCTCCAGGGCGAAATCATGCGCAACTGGAAAATCTATGCCGGCTATGCCAACCTCAACGCCCGCGTAACCAAGTCCTTGATTTCCGGAACGGATTCGACTGCCGCCCCCATTTCCGAAGGCAGAAAAATCGGCCTGGTGCCGGAGAACACGCTGTCCGTATGGAACCGCTTTGATTTTGGCCAACAGTGGGGTGCCGGCCTGGGGCTCATCTATCAATCCGCTTCATACGCATCAATCAGCAACAGCGTGAAGCTCCCTGGCTTCAGCCGTGTCGATAGCGCCATCTACTATTCCCTGCAGGGCGGCAAGAGCCGCATTGCGCTCAATGTGGAGAATGTCTTCGACCGAAACTACTACCCAACTGCGGATGGCGATAACAACATCAGCCCCGGAGCTCCTCGCACCTTCCGCATGACGTTGAACAGCGCTTTCTAATCCCCGGTCCTCGTTTTCCATCAGGGGGGACTGACCTTCGCGGAAAGCCCCCCGATCACAGCAGCAGCCGACGACCTTCAATGCATTCAATGAATACAAGCGCTCGCGCGACCTAATAGCCGCGATTGACTAAATAAATCGCTCTTGTAAATCGTTCGAAAATAGCCTGATGGAACGGGTCTTGCTAAAAAAATATTGATTAACGAGCAAGGCAAGGGTGTCTGTAGAACCAGCGAACACTGATCTCCTTGAAGTTGGAGACTGGCTCGAAGTGAAGTAAGGAAACGACAAATATGGGAATCGTATCAAACCCAACCACACGATTTATTGCACTGCAATTGCGTTGCCTCCCGCCTACTGCGAGGTCGTTCTTCTGCCACCACGTTCTTACAGGAGTTGTATATGAACATTAGATCCATTGCCTTCGTTGCCTTTTTGGGCAGCATCGGCCTAACGGGAATCAATTTGACCATTGCCGGTGAATCTCCGGCGACAGTTGCTTCAATCAACCAGAACAAGGCAAGCCTCGCTGGAAAAACCGTCACTGCCGTCGGCAAAGTGGTCAAGGTGAACAACGGCATCATGGGGCGCAACTTTGTCCACGTTCAGGATGGCACTGGCGATGCGAGCACCAACAATCTGATCGTGACCAGCAAGCAGACCGCCAAGGTCGGTGATCAGGTCAGCATTTCAGGTGTTGTTGTGCTCAACCGGGATTTCGGCAGCGGCTATATGTATCCGTTACTGATTGAAGACGCCACCATCAATGCCAAGTAATCGCTGAAGAACAGGGGGCTGCCCCCTGTTCTTTAGTTCTTGCACCGTTTTTTTGATCGGAGAAACAAAAAACACAATGAACATGACCAACAAAAAAATGTTGCCTGAGTCACTCATTCTCGACGTCGCTCACGTCGATGCGCAGCATGAAAGCCTTTTTTGCTGCATCGAAAATTTGAAATTTCATTGCCTCGAAACGAATGAACTGCCAAAGACGCTTTTAAGCGCGCTGCTTGATGATCTTCGCGAGCACTTTCATACCGAAGAAGTGATCGCCAGATCGGCCATGATAGATTTTGCCGAACATGCGGAGATGCACCGCCAGACACTAAACACCCTCAATTCATGGAGCGATCTCGTATTAATTGGCCAGCGGGATATCTTCAGCTTCCTGCGCTACCTTGAAGTGTGGTTCGAACGCCATATTCGGGAAGAAGACATGCCATTCGCCAGACAGCTGCATGAGGCCGGGGTGAAGCTGAGCGGAATCCAGACGGAATCCGACCGCAAGTAGTCCAGGCCCTTTGACGCAGATAAGAACCTCTTCACGGTGCGCCCTGGCCTCTATCAAGCCAACGTCAGGATATACTCCCAGAGCTAACATCTTTGCCTTGCCGTCCAATTGATACCACAGACGACATCACTTCCCACCAGTTGGTTGAATCTGAATAGACAGCCCGCGATCGTCGGTCAGCGCATAAGGCTTTCCTGAAGGCTTGGCATTGATGGTCGCAGTGTTACTCAACGGCATGTGTGAACTCCATCTGGCTTACGCCAGTTACTCGCAAAGAGATACACAAAAGAGACTGGGCATGCTTAAACTACATTACACACCACCGGACAAAAACCCAACAAAAAACCCGCACTTAGGCGAGTTTAATGGACTACAAAAACGGTACAAAACAACTACATGGTGCCCAGGAAGGGACTCGAACCCCCACACCTTTCGGCGCCAGAACCTAAATCTGGTGCGTCTACCAATTTCGCCACCTGGGCAGGCGGGGCGAAT
>JAGTRS010000030.1 GCA_018262195.1 Pseudomonadota bacterium
GTCTATGAAAAGGGCGCCGAAGTCATCCGCATGATCCAGACCCTGATCGGCCGCGACGGCTTCCGCAAGGGCATGGACGAATACTTCCGCCGCCACGACGGCCAGGCCGTAACCTGCGAGGACTTCGTCGCCGCCATGGCTGCTGCCTCCGGCTTCGACTTCACCCAGTTCATGCGCTGGTATAACCAGCCGGGCACGCCACACGTCGCGGCCGACGGCTTTTTTGACGCCGAATCGAAAACCTATACCCTGACCTGCACGCAGTCCAACCCGCGCGCCAGCGACGAAGCCCCCTACCTGATCCCGATCCGCGTCGCGCTGTTTGCCGAGGATGGCAGCCAGCTGCCGGGCAGCGAGCGCCTGCTGCAGATGACGGCGACGACCCAGTCCTTCGTCTTCAACGACGTCGCCAGCGAACCCGTGCCCTCGCTGCTGCGCGACTTCTCCGCCCCGGTCTATCTTAACTTTGATTACAGCGGCGAACAGCTGACCCTGCTGCTGGCCCACGAAAGCGATCCGTTCAACGCCTGGGAATCCGGTCAGCGACTGGCCACCACGCTGATCCTCGATGCCGCCCAGGCCATCGCCGCTGGGCAGACGCCCGCCTGGCCGGAAACTTTCACCGCAGCCTGCCGTCGCCTCCTGCAAACACAGGCCCAGCGCGGCTCTGCCTTCGTGGCCGAAGCGCTGACCCTGCCCGGCGAAGGCACCCTGGCCGAATTGCTCGACCTTGTCGATCCCGATGCCCTGCATGCCGCCCGCAACGGCCTGCGCAAGCATCTGGCCGAACAGCTCGAAGGCGAGTTCTCCGGCCTGTATGCCGCGCTGTCGCCTAACACTGCCTACGCCCCGACCAGCGAACAGGCTGGTCGCCGTGCCCTGCGCAATGTCTGCCTCGGCTACCTGCTCGAACTTGATACCCAGGCTGTCCGGCAACTGGCCTTGCAGCAATTCCGCAGCGCCGACAACATGACCGACCAGTTCGCCGCGCTGTCTGTGCTGGCCAACGTCAATGCCGACACCTGCCCGGAGCGTGACAGCGCGCTGGCCGATTTCTACGCCCGCTGGAAGGATGAGGCACTGGTTGTCGACAAGTGGCTGCATGTGCAATCGACCAGCCGCCGCCCGGATACGCTGGCGACCGTGAAGGCGCTTACCACCCACCCGGCCTTCGATATCGGCAACCCGAACAAGATCTATGCGCTGATCCGCGCCTTCGGTGCCAACCTGCCGCGCTTCAATGCCGCCGATGGCAGCGGCTACGCTTTCATAGCCGACCGCGTCATCGAACTGCACGACCGCAACCCGCAGGTCGCCTCGCGCCTGGCCCGTTGCTTCGATCGCTGGAAGAAATTCGACGCCAGCCGCCAGGCCCATGCCCGTGCCGCACTGGAAAGCATCCGCGATCATGCTGGCTTGTCGCGTGATGTGCTGGAAGTCGTGACACGTTCGCTCGGGGGCTGAGCGGACCGGATGGCAAATAAACAGGGCAGACACACATAGCGATACGCACTGTTGCAAACAGTTACTTGAAACGGGGAGGGTCCGGCCTTATCTTGGATACATGCGCTGACCAGACATCAGCCTTGACGGCCACCCCCTCCCCCAAGACCCCTTGGCCGTCCAGAAAGCCCCGTACCTCCCCCAGTACGGGGCTTTCGCCTTTCTGCAGCGGGCATTTCCGATTATTCTTGCCGCCATGGCCAAGCGAAGAAAAAAGAAAGTCGAGCGCACCATCCATCTTTCGGCCGGGCCATTGCCACCACGCCTGGCTGAGCAATTCAGCGAATGCCGACTGATTTTCAGCGATGCCAGCCAACAGCGGCACGGCGGACTGGCTGCCGTGCTGTTCGAACATGCCGATAGCGAACCACTGGTGACCACCCGCACCGTGCCGATCATCGGCAGCAACGAGCTTGAACTGCAGGCGGCAGTTTTCGCTCTGGAACAGGGGAGTCTGCATTTCCCCGAACAGGCCGTTACCCTGTTTTCTGACAATCAGGATGCGATCACCCGACTGAATCAGGCGAAGACGCTAGGCCCGGCTCAGGACCCAGAACTGACCAGCATGTTTGCAAGACTGGATCTCACTGCATTGTTGGCCAATGCTTCCCTGCGCTGGATCAAGGGACACTCGAACTGTCGTGGCAATGCCCTGGCTGACACGCATGCCCGGGCAGCAGCAAGCTGAGAGGCTGCTCAGCCCCTGATCCAGGGCTTTAGCAACTGGCGAAGCGCCGCCTCGTTGTAGCCATTGACCACTTCGTCCCCAACCTTGATCAGCGGCACGCCATTGCCACCAAGTTTCTTGTGCTCGCTGAGTGCCGTCGAGCTTTTTTCGATGTCATGTTCGATGTAACGAATGCCGTTGGCCGCAAAAAACTCACGGCTCATCTTGCAATAGCCACACCACTCCGTCGCGTAGAGCACTACTTCCGGCTGGCTTGCCGCCACCGCTGCCTCGGCCTGCGCACTCTTCTGCTGCAGAAGCGGCCGGCCAAACCAGAAGGCGGCACCAAAGGCCAGCAGAACCAGCAGCCATTTGCCTGCGCCACCAGGGCGCTCAGAGCGAACCTCCGCTGCGTATTGGCGCAGGTTTTCCGGCGGCATTGTATTACCGGCCTTGGCATAGGCTCGCTCGCAAGCCGGGCACTGCCAATCCGGCGCCTGGTCATCAGCCTTGCGGGCATAATTGCAATGGGGGCAGATTCGGCTCAAGGCAGGTTCTCGTTAATGGTTTTCAGGAATTCTTGACCAATGCCTTGGCCGGCGCCCATTGGCGGCGACTGACCGGGAGTTTTTCCGGCACGCCGCGCAGCAGCGCCCAACCGTAGGCTTCAGCGTCGTCTCCCGCCGCTTTCTCGAAGCCAGCCAGTGCCACCTTGGCAACCAGTACGGCGCGGTGCAGACGCATGAAGCGCTCGGCGAATTCGGCTTCAAGATGGGTCAAGGCTTCATCGAGCAGGTATTCGCGCTCGACGGTACGAGCGGTGACGTATTTGAGGTCGGCCTTGAAGTAGAGCACTTCGCTGATCGGCACCAGCAACAGGCGACCGCGCTCGTGGCAGGAAAGATGAGTGCGGCCCCCGCCCCGCATTTCCTGGCCAATCCCGGCGAGCAGGGTGGCATCCGGTCGTGGCCCTGGCACCTTCTGCAAGGCGGCAAGCAGACGCTGGGCGCGCACCGGTTTCAGCAGGTAATCGACCGCATTGAGGTCGAAAGCCTGAACCGCGTAATTGTCATAGGCCGTCGTGAAGATTACCGCTGGCGGCTTTTCAAGGCGGCCGAGGTGAGTCGCCAGTTCGATGCCGTCCATGCCCGGCATGCGGATGTCGGCGAGCACCACATCGACCGTCTGCTCGCGAAGCGCTTCCAGGGCCAGCAAGCCGTTGGCGGCTTCACCCACCACTTCGCTCGGCAATTGCAAGGCCACGTCGGACAGCAGGGCACGCAATCGATCGCGTGCCAGCGGCTCGTCATCGACGATCAGGACTTTCAACGGAGTTGCGGGGGATTGCGGCGCTGGCATGGCAGAACGATGCGAACCTCATAACTGTTGTCGCCGACCTCGATTTCCAGTCGGGCTTCCAGATCGTAATACAGTGCCAGCCGTTCGCGAATATTGGCCACCGCCATCTGGTTGCCAGCGGCATGCTGGGCCTGACCGGCGGTCGGATTGGCGATGGCGATGCGCAACTCGTCGCCCTGCTGATCGATGCCTATGCGGATGGTGCCACCTTCCGGCGACGGCTCGATACCATGATAGACGGCGTTCTCCAGCAGCGGCTGCAGCATCAGCGGCGGAATCGGCAGGTCCATGGACACTGCCCCGATTTGCCAGTCGACGACAAGACGCTCCCCCAACCTGAGGTCTTCCAGTTCCAGATATTGTTTGGCCAGCGCGATTTCGTCGGCCAGGCTGACCAGTTCGCAAGGGTCGCGCATCGCAGCCCGGAACAGATCCGACAATGACTCGAGGGCAGCTTCGGCCTCCGCTGGCCGAGCCCGGATCAACGACAGCACGGCATTCAGGGAATTGAACAGGAAGTGCGGCCGAATCCGGGCATTGAGTGCGGCCAGCCTGGCCTCGGCCTGTGCCGGCGAAAAGGCACGGGAGCGCAATTCGAAATAGGCCAGCATCAAGGCCGCCATGGCCATCGCCAGCAGCACGGCCCGCAACACCCCTCCAGTTTCGGCCAAGCCAAGAGAGCGCGCATAGAGAAACAAGGCCGCCGAAACACCTCCGGCCAATGCCAGCACACACCCCTGGCCGAGACGCAGCGGCAGGCGCCACAAGCTGTCCCGCAACAACGACAAGAGCCCGAGGCAGAGCAAGAGCAGCGGCTCGACGACCGCAGCCAGTTCAATGTAATGCCCCACCCAGCCGCCCATATCGGGGGTTTGCACCAGTGCTGCAAGGGCTGCCAGCACATTGACGCCGAGTAGCACGCGCAGCATGACCCCGAAATTGCGCCAGTCGGGCAAGGGGTAGGTTGCTGGAAAGTGCCGTATACTTGTCATCTTTGTGCGGGTTTGTTCCAAATTCGTCGCCAATCTGCCCCATTCTAGACCAGAGTCATGACTTCCAACGCCAATCAATACACCTGGGCCGGCCGCTTCTCCGAGCCGGTTTCCGATCTCGTCAAACGTTACACCGCCTCGGTCGATTTCGACCAGCGCATGTGGCGTCAGGACATCCGCGGCTCGCTGGCCCACGCCCGCATGCTGGCCAAGCAAGGCATCATCGCCGCTGCCGATCTGGCTGACATCGAACGGGGCATGGCCATCGTCACGGAAGAGATCGAGTCCGGCAAGTTCGAATGGTCGCTTGACCTGGAAGACGTGCACCTCAACATTGAAAAGCGCCTGACCGCGCTGGTTGGCGATGCCGGCAAGCGCCTGCACACCGGCCGTTCGCGCAATGACCAGGTCGCCACCGACATCCGCCTCTACCTGCGCGACTCGATCGACGACATCCTGGTGCTGATCAAGGCCTTCCGCTCGGCCCTGGTCGATCTGGCCGAGAAGGAAGCCGCAACGCCGATGCCTGGCTTCACGCACCTGCAGGTCGCCCAGCCGGTGACCTTCGGCCACCACATACTGGCCTACTTCGAGATGTTCGGCCGCGATGCCGAGCGTTTGGTCGATTGCCGCAAGCGGGTCGCCCGCCTGCCGCTCGGCGCCGCGGCACTGGCCGGCACGACCTATCCGATCGATCGCGAATTCGTCGCCGAACAACTGGGCTTCGAAGGTGTTTGCGAGAACTCGCTGGATGCCGTGTCCGACCGCGACTTCGCCATCGAATTCACCTCGGCTTGCGCCCTGCTGATGATGCACATCAGCCGCCTGTCGGAAGAGCTGGTCATGTGGATGAGCCCGCGCATCGGTTTCATCCAGATCGCCGACCGTTTCTGTACCGGCTCCTCGATTATGCCGCAGAAGAAGAACCCTGACGTGCCGGAGCTGGCGCGCGGCAAGACCGGCCGCGTCTATGGCCAGCTGATGAGCCTGCTGACCCTGATGAAGTCGCAACCGCTGGCCTACAACAAGGACAATCAGGAAGACAAGGAACCGCTGTTCGACGCCGTCGACACGGTCACCGACACCCTGCGCATCTTCGCCGACATGGCCGGCGGCATCACCGTCAAGCCGGAAGCGATGAAGGCCGCACTGACCCAGGGTTTCGCCACCGCCACCGACCTCGCCGACTATCTGGTCAAGAAGGGCTTGCCTTTCCGCGATGCGCACGAAGCGGTCGGCCACGCCGTCAAAGCTGCCGAAGCCAAGGGCGTCGACCTGCCGCAACTGACACTGGACGAACTCCGCGCCTTCTGCCCGCAAGTCGAAAGCGATGTTTTTGCCGTGTTGACCGTCGAAGGCTCGCTGGCCAGCCGCAACCACATTGGCGGCACGGCCCCCGAGCAGGTCAAGGCCGCCATCGCCAGAGCCCGCAAGCGTCTGGGCTGATTCTTCGGATCAACGCATAGAGACCGCAGGTGAAAGCCGGCGGTCTTTTTTTGCGCCGAGCGATTTAGAGGTTTAATATATAAGCGAACGTTGATATTTAATCCGGGTGATGGATCAACACCACTAATAATTAACTACCAGGTAGAACAGCATGTACAAAACCGTTGTCGACAACACGCCGCTCATCAAGGTCAGTAGCGCCAAGCACGAGGCCAATTATTCCGTGAATGGCTCCCTGATGAACCCGCTGGAAGCTTTCTACGCCTCGCTCGCCGCCTGCGCTGCGGTCTATGCCAAGAAGGCCTGCAAGGAGCTCGGCATCCAGGCCGGCGGCATCGAAATCGACTGCAAGCCCTTCTCCGGCCCCGGCGGCCCACTGTCGCTGGCCCGTTTCCGCAGCGAAGTCCGCTTTCCCGCTGAATTCACCGCCGAACAAAAAGCCAAAATCCTCGACAGCATCGCCCATTGCGCGGTCAAGGAAATCGTCATCGACGGGGCCAATATCGACTTTCAGGTCGCTGAAGTCTGAAGCAATCAGACAGACAATAAAAAACCGGGGCTTGCCCCGGTTTTTATTTGTGCCAAACGGAAATCAGGCAGCGATGCCTTCCAGCATCTGCTGCAGTTCGCCTGTCTGGTACATCTCTTTCATGATGTCGCAGCCGCCAACGAATTCGCCCTTGATGTAGAGCTGGGGAATGGTCGGCCAGTTGGCGTATTCCTTGACGCCATTACGGATTTCCTCGTCGGCCAGCACATTGACGGTCACGAAGTCATTGACGCCGCAGACCTTGAGGATCTGCACGGCCGTCGCCGAAAAGCCGCACTGCGGAAAGCGGGCATCGCCCTTCATGTAAAGAACAACCGGGTTACCGGTTACGGTCGCGTGGATGCGTTGCTGAACGTCGGACATGACTTCTCCTGATTTAAAGATAGGCGCCTGAGACGCGGTCGATGCCGGCCAGGTCGGGGAAAGTGGATGCGGCTTTGAACCCTGCCGCGGTCAATAAGTTCCGGCTCGCTTCACCCTGATCATAGCCGTGCTCAAAAAGCAGCCAGCCACCGGGGTTCAGATGCCCTGCAGCCTCGGCCACAATACGACGAATGCAGCTCAGACCATCGGCTCCGTCAGTCAGCGCCATTTGCGGCTCGAAAGGCAGACCATTGAGCGCCAGGTGCGGGTCGCCATCGGCCACATAGGGCGGGTTGGAGACAATGACGTCGAAACGCTCATCAGCCAGCGGGCCGAACCAGTCACCCTGACGGAAATCAACCTTGGCACCGAGGCGACCGGCATTATTGCGGGCCACACCAATCGCGGCATCGGACAGGTCAACCGCAGCAACTGTTGCGGTCGCGTATTCGAGCGCCAGCGAAATGGCGACGATGCCAGAACCGGTGCCCAGATCGACCACTGTGGGCGCAACGAGTCCGCACAGCTTTTCCAGCGCCAGTTCAATCAGCACTTCGGTTTCCGGACGAGGGATCAAAACGGCGGGCGACACCTGAAATACCCGACCGCGGAACTCGGCCTCGCCGACGAGATAGGCCAGCGGCTCGCCGGCCGCCCGGCGTTCGACCCATTCGACAAACTGATCACAGGCCGGGCCGATAACGGGTGTTTCCGTTCGCGCCAGCAAGTCGGCATGACTGCATCCAGTGGCGTACTGCAGCAGCAACCGGGCATCGAGCCGGTCGATCTTCTGTCTTGCTGCAGTCAATGCCTCGCCAAGGGTCATGGTCAAATTTATTCAGGCTGCTCGAATGGGGTGCGTATTGTCCCAAATTTTGATCTCCATGGTCGGAAAGCTTGCCTTTGCCGTGAACAGGACTCAAAATTAACAAGGAGGCAAATTTAATGTTTTTAGCAATTCAACGAGCATTTCTTTACCCCTTGGTTGCCTGGATTCTCATTGGCTCGACCTCAACGCTTGCTGCACCAACGAACGAAATCAGCGTCGGCATCGTCCCGCAGCAGGCCGCAACGGCGCTGGCCAAAGCCTGGATCCCGCTGCTCGCTGAAATCTCGCAGCGCAGCGGCGTTCGCCTGACTTTCAAGACCGCACCGGATATTCCCGCTTTCGAAGAGCGCATGAAGCGAGGCGAGTACGACCTCGCCTACATAAATCCCTATCACTACACGGTCTTCAGCAAGCAAGCGGGCTACAGAGCCTTTGCCAGGGAAAAAAACCGCAAGCTGGTCGGAATCATCGTCGTCCGCAAGGATGACCCGAGCACCACCATCAGCGAGCTGGCCGGCAAGACGGTCGCCTTCCCCGCACCTGCGGCCTTTGCGGCCAGCATCCTGCCACGGGCCGAATTTTCGCGGCTGAACATTCCGATCAAAGAGCAGTTCGTCAATTCGCATGACTCGGTTTATCGCGGCGTCGCCCAAGGCAGCTTTGCGGCCGGTGGCGGCATCAAACGTACGCTGGAAGCGATCGACCCCGCCATAGCGAACCAGCTGCGCATCCTGAGTACAACTCCCGCCTACGTCCCCCATGCCTTCGCGGCACATCCACGAGTGACCGCCGAGGACCTGGACAAGATCATGGCTGCCATGCGCTCTCTCGACCAGGACGAAGCCGGTCGTCGCGTCCTCGAACCCCTCAGCTTCAAAGGCATCGAGGCCGGCACTGACAAGGACTGGGACGAAATCCGCAAGTTGCGCATTGATCTTCCAGTCGGCCAGACCGGCAAGTCGCCCCGCCCATGAAGTTCCGGACCAAGACCATCCTCGGCGTCGCCCTGATCGAGGGGGTCTTGCTCGCCATACTTGGCATCAGCATTTTCAGCCTGTTCCGCGATGCCAACGAACAGGAAATCACCCGCCGGGCCGCTGTCACGACCCGGCTGCTCGCAGCCAGCGCCCGCGATGCCATGGTCGCCTACGACCTGGCGACAATCGACGGGATCGCCACCGACGTTCTGGAAACTCGCGAAATCAGTTACGTCCGTTTCCTCGACAGGCAAGGCAAGGTCATGGTTGAACGCGGGGAATTGCCGACCCAGCCGCAATTTGAGGCCAGCGTCTCCGAGACAGCGGACGGCGTACTGGATCGCGAAGCACCGATCACCGTCTCGGGTGAACACTTCGGCCGGATCCAGTTCGGTATCGATATTGCCCCCTTTACACAGGCACTCAGACGGACCCAACACTGGTTCCTTGCCCTGTCCGCCATTGAAATGGCGCTGGTTGCCCTTTTTTCGCTGATCCTCGGCACTTACCTGACCCGTCAGCTGACTGCATTGCGAAACGCCAGCCGTGAAATCGCCGAAGGCCGCTTCGACCGTCCTTTACCTATTGGCGGCAATGACGAACTGGCGGAAACCGCCCACGCCTTCAATCACATGGTCGAAAGGGTTGCCGAGAGTATTGCCCGCCTGCAGGAAAATGAGGCAACGCTGCGCCAGGCCAAGGAAGAAGCGGAAAGTGCCAATGCCGCGAAAAGCCAGTTCCTGGCCAACATGAGCCACGAACTGCGCACACCGATGACCGGCATCATCGGCATGAGCTTCCTGATGATGCGTACCGAGCTGGATGAACAGCAGCGCGATTTCGCCGACACCATTCAGCGCAGTGCCAACGCCCTGCTCACCATCATCAACGACATTCTCGATCTCTCCGCCATCGAAGCCGAAAAGCTCCGCCTGGCTCACGCCAATTACTCCGTGCGTCAGGTAATCAGCGAGGTACTGGCCCTGATATCGCCGAGCGCCGACGCGAAGCAGGTTGCCCTGATCAGCCAGATCGCCGACGACCTGCCGGAAACTCTGGTCGGCGATGCCATCCGTCTGCGCCAGGTTTTGCTCAACCTGCTTGGCAACGCCATCAAGTTCACCGAACAAGGCGCGGTGACCCTTGATGTGAGCCACCAGCCAACGGACGATGGCCGACTACGCCTGAATTTCGTTGTTGGCGACAGTGGTATCGGCATGACGCCGGATGTTGTCAGCTCACTATTCACGCCTTTCTTCCAGGCCGACCTGAGCAACACGCGACGCTTCGGCGGAACCGGTCTGGGTCTATCGATCAGCCGTCGCCTGATCGAACTGATGCAAGGCGAGATTAGCGCCGACTCACAGCCGGGCGTTGGCAGCACCTTCCGCTTTCACATCGTCACCGATCTGCCGGAAGCATCGATTGCGGTAGAAACGCACAGCGAATCCGACGGTGAACGTAACTTTGCCGGCCATTGCATCCTGGTCGTCGATGACCGGCCGATCAATCGCAAGGTGGTCGGCGCCATGCTCGAAAGGTTTGGCTGCAACATCACCATGGCAGAGAACGGCGAAGAGGCTCTGGCCCGGCTTGCCACAGAAGCAGTCGACCTTGTCCTGATGGATTGCCAGATGCCAGTCATGGATGGCTTTGAAGCCACCCGGCGGATTCGGGAGGGCGCTGACAGCAGAATCGACCCGGCGACGAAGATTATCGCGATGACGGCAAACGCCATGGAAGGTGACAAGCAAGGCTGCCTTGCCGCCGGAATGAACGACTACATCAGCAAGCCAATCTTTGCGACTGAGCTTGAACGCATCCTCAACACCTGGCTGCCGGCAACGCCCCCGTAAGGTGCCAGGCCACCTACACGCTCAGCTCTGCTCGGCCAGTTCAGCCAGCAGATCAGCCTGATGTTCGGCCGCCAAGGCCCCGAGCAATTCGTCCATGTCACCATCCATGATCGCGCCGATCTTGTACAGCGTCAGGTTGATCCGGTGATCGGTGATCCGCCCCTGCGGGAAGTTGTAGGTGCGGATACGCTCCGAGCGGTCGCCGGAACCAATCAGGCTCTTGCGGGTGCTTGAGATATGGGCCTGCTGGGCGCGGACCTGAACGTCCTTGATCCGCGCCGCCAGCACCTTCATGGCCGAAGCCTTGTTGGCGTGCTGCGAACGGCCATCCTGGCATTCGGCGACGATGCCGGTTGGCAGATGTGTAATCCGAACTGCCGAATCGGTCTTGTTGATGTGCTGGCCACCGGCGCCGGAAGCACGGAAAGTATCGATGCGCAGGTCGGCCGGATTGAGATTGACGTCCTCGACTTCATCCACCTCGGGCATCACCGCTACCGTGCAGGCGGAAGTGTGAATCCGACCCTGGGTCTCGGTTTCCGGCACCCGCTGGACGCGATGACCGCCCGATTCGAACTTCAGCCGCGAATAGGCACCATTGCCGGCCAGCCGGCAGATGATTTCGCGATAGCCACCGAGCTCCGACTCGCTGGCTGAGAGCACCTCGACCTGCCAGCGCTGACGCTCGGCGTAGCGGGAATACATGCGGAAGAGATCGCCGGCGAACAGCGCAGACTCGTCGCCACCAGTGCCGGCGCGGATTTCAAGCAGCACGCTGCGTTCGTCGTTGGGGTCTTTCGGCAGCAACAGCCGCTGCAGTTCGATTTCGAGTTCCGGCAGGCGCGCCTTGGCAGCAGCCATTTCCTCTTCGGCAAACTCGCGCATGTCCGGGTCGGCCAGCATCACCTCGGCTTCGGCCATATCGTTCTCGGCCTGACGGAAAGCATTGAACTGAGCCACGACTGGCTCGACCTCGGCCCGCTCGCGTGAAAGCTTGCGAAACTGATCCATGTCGTTGGCCGTGCTCGGCGCTGAGAGCATGCGGTCGATTTCATCGAGACGATCAACCAGCAACTCCAGTTTTTGGCGGATGCTCGATTTCATATTGGCAGACTGGACAAATAAAGAGGTCAAGGGGGCGTAATGGTACCCGAGAACACCGCTCATCGGCGATGGAAGGCAATTGCCAGCCGGCGCCTATGCCACGATAATCCCGATCTTCGCATCGCCCCCATCATGCAAAACGTCCCCCATTCCCTCATTGCGCTGGCGGAAACCCTCGAGTTACGCTGGCAAGGCTATCGTGAGAGCGGCGACTTCGATCAATTCATCGAATTCACCCTTTCGCTGAACGGCCTGACTGAACGCCTCGGGCAGCAAAACCTGCCCGGACTGGCCCGTGCATGCGAGGAACTGGAGCAGAGGGCGCTGGCGTTGTTTAACGACGGTGCCACCCACCCGGTCACCAACGAGAACACCGACGGCATCAGCCAGCAACTGAACACCATTCTCCGCGCCCTGCAACGCCATGAAACGCCGGCCGTCATTGCCAAGCGAATGTCCGACAACGAGGCTGACGAGCGTGACCAATGGGTTCGCCAGCGCAATGTCCTGATCATCTCCCGTCCAGAGCATCCTTGGACGGCAGCGCTGGTCGAGCAACTTTCGTTTTACGGCTTCAAGGCCCATACCGCTCATTGGGACGACGCGCCTCGGCTGGACGAAGAACCCCTGGCGGTCGTCTTTATCCCCGACCGCGAAGACAGCGTTTACCTGCCTCCGGCCATTGCCGCCATCCAGCGGCTGAAGGCAGCTTTCGTCACCAGCTACTTCTATTGCCTTTCGGTGCCCACCTCGCTGGAAGCCATCGTCAGCCTGCAACGGGCCGGGGCGAACGTCTGCATCCCGGCCGAATTCAAGCTCAGCGATATCCTGTCGCGCATTCTCGACCTGGTCGAAAGCCGCGAGCAGGAAACCCATCGTGTGTTGATCGTCGAGGATTCACGTACCGCCGTCGCCCACATCCAGCGCGCCCTCGACCTGCACGGCATTGACAGCCGCGCCATCAATACGCCGCTGGCCCTGCTTCAGGTCACCTCGGAATATCGGCCGCATGCCATCCTGATGGACATGTACATGCCCTTCTGTACTGGCGTCGAGGTCACCCGGGCGCTGCGCCAGATCCCCGAATACCATTCGTTGCCGGTCATCTACCTTTCCGGCGAGACCGACATCGCCCAGCAGGTCGAAGCCTTGCGCCTGGGCGGCGACCAGTTCCTGACCAAGCCGGCCAACCCGATCATCCTGAGCTCGGTGGTCAAGACGAAGATCGAACGCTACCGCGACATGCTGCGTTCCGGGCGCCACGACAGCCTGACCGGATTGCTCAACCATTCGGCCTCCAAGGAGCAACTGGACCAGATGCTGCGCCGCACGCTGCCGGCCGGTCATCTGTCGGTGGCCATGATCGACATCGACCGTTTCAAATTGATCAATGACAATTACGGCCACCCGGTCGGCGACCAGGTCATCCGCAGCCTCGCCTGGCTATTGCGCGGTCGTTTGCGCAACACCGACCTGATCGGGCGTTACGGCGGCGAGGAATTCATCGTTGCCCTGAACGGCGTCGAAATGGGCCAAGCCATCACGCTGCTCGACCGTATTCGTCACGATTTTTCGCAGCTACCCCATGCTCATAGCCGGGGTGGGGCCCTGCGGGCCAGCTTCAGTTGTGGTGTTGCATCCATCCCCAGCTATCTGACTGGCAGCTCATTGATCGAGGCCGCAGACGAAGCGCTACTGCTGGCAAAACGGGAAGGTCGCAATCAGATTGTTCCGGCCGGCCGAAAACGGCTGGAGCCTGTCGACTAATCAGCCGAGTGCAGGTGGAATAGCCGGGCTGCAGCCGACTGCAGATCGGCTCGCTCGCCGCCATCGGCCGAATTCAGGGATTGCGTCGGTGCATGCAGGAACTTGTTGGTCAGTCGATGCGACAAGTGTTCCAGCACCTTTTCCGGCGCTTCACCCTTGGCCAGGAGCTTCATTGCATGCTCCATCTCGTGGCGACGCATGCGTTCGGCGGTATCGCGCAGAGAACGAATGACCGGGACGGTATCGCGCGATTCCAGCCAGCCGAGGAAATCCTGAACCCGATTGGCGATGATGGCTTCGGCATCGATCACCGCGGCCTGTCGGGACTCCAGGCCGCTTTCAACAACCTGAGCCAGATCGTCGACGGTGTAGAGGAAAATATCGTCAAGTTTGCCGACCTCTTCCTCGATATCACGCGGCACGGCAAGGTCGACCATGAATATCGGGCGGTGACGGCGGGCCTTGATCGCCCGCTCGACCATGCCGAGACCGATGATCGGCAACGGACTGGCGGTACAGGAAACCACAATGTCGTGCTGGGCCAGATGCTCGCCGAGTTCGTCGAGACGAATGGCCGTTCCGCCATATTGCTCGGCCAGCGCCCGGCCGCGGTCCAGCGTCCGGTTGGCGATGGTGACCTGCTTCGGCTTGCCGGCACAGAAGTGGGCGGCGCACAGCTCAATCATTTCGCCGGCACCAATGAACAGGATGCGTTGCCCGGCAATCGACTCGAAAATCCGTTCAGCCAGATGCACGCCGGCAGCGGCCATCGAGACGATGTTGGCGCCAATTGCCGTCGTCGAACGCACTTCCTTGGCGACAGAGAAGGAGCGCTGGAACAGCTTGTGCAACTGCGTGCCGAGCGTGCCATTTTCTTCGGCAGCACGCACCGCATCCTTCATCTGGCCGAGAATCTGCGGCTCGCCGATGACCATCGAATCGAGTCCGCTGGCGACCCGGAAGGCATGACGGATCGCTTCCGGCTGATCATGGGCGTAGATGTAGGGTGCCAGCTCGTCGCGAGGAACCTGGTGGTATTGGGCCAGCCAGTCGATCACCACATCCGGCGATTCTGCTGCGCAGTAAATCTCGGTGCGGTTGCAGGTAGACAGGATGGCTACCTCGCGAACCGGCCGGTCGCGGGTCAGGTCGGCCAGCGCATGGCCCAGTTTGTCGGCGCCAAACGCCACCCGCTCGCGAATGGCAAGCGGGGCTGAGTGATGGTTGATACCTAGGGTAAAGATCACCGGGTTGGGCTGGGGCGGACGAAATGGGGGCTGATTATAACACCCGCCCCCGGCTGCCCGATTTGCCCGGAATCAGAACAAAAACGCCTGTTTTTCCGGTGCTGACGGCGGAAGACTGTCTGCACCAAAGACCTTCATCTGACGGGGCCGGAACCACACCGAGTGGCCAACCGCCAGTTGCAGCGCTTCGTGCCGTTCGCGCGACAGTTCGACTTCAACGATTTCGCTACCGTGCAGCAGCTCGACACGAACCACCGGGCCGATCGGATGGACGTGCTGAACCGTCGCCTGCAAGCCGTCCTCGGCCGGTTGATGGGTGATGTCGATGTCGTGCGGCCGAACAAAAGCGGTTGCCTTCTCGCCCACCTCGCCACGCTCGACCTCGGCGTAGGCTCCTTGCTGGCGGCTGTGAAACACATTCACGTTGCCGAGGAACTGATAGACGAAGGGCGAAGCCGGACTGGAATAAACCTCGTCGGGCGAACCGATCTGCTCGATCTTGCCGTGGTTCATCACCACCACACGGTCGGCGACTTCGAGCGCCTCTTCCTGGTCGTGCGTGACGAAAACGCTGGAGATGTGCATGTCGTCATGCAGTCGGCGCAGCCAGCGGCGCAATTCCTTGCGCACCTTGGTATCGAGGGCACCGAAGGGTTCGTCGAGCAGCAGCACTTTCGGTTCGACAGCCAGTGCGCGGGCCAGCGCTATGCGCTGACGCTGGCCGCCGGACAGTTGCGACGGGTAGCGGTCAGCCAGCCAGTCGAGCTGGACCAGGCCCAGCAACTCCATGGCCCGGCGCTTGATGTCGGCGTCGGACGGCCGTTCCTTGCGCGGCTTGACGCGCAGGCCGAAAGCCACGTTCTCGAAAACCGTCATGTGGCGAAACAAGGCGTAGTGCTGGAAGACAAAACCGACATTGCGGTCGCGAGCGTGCAGATGAGTTGCCTCGGCGCCAGAGAACAGAATCTCGCCCTGGTCGGCCGTTTCCATGCCGGCGATGATACGCAGGAGCGTCGTCTTGCCGCAGCCGGAGGGGCCGAGGAGCGCAACGAGTTCGCCGGTCGGGATATCGAGGTTGATGTTGTCGAGCGCGACGAAATTGCCGAAGCGCTTGGAGATGTTGCGGATTTCGATACTCATCAGGTTTTCTCCGGTGCCAGCACCGTGTTCAGCATTTCGGTTTCTTTTTTCATGCGCCACTCGACGATGGTCTTGGCGACCAGCGTGACCAGGGCCAACAGCGCCAGGATGGACGCCGCTGCGAAGGCGCCGATGGCGTTGTACTCGTTGTAGAGGATCTCGACGTGCAGCGGCAGGGTATTGGTTTCACCGCGAATGTGGCCGGAAACCACTGATACGGCACCGAATTCGCCCATCGCCCGGGCATTGGACAGGATCACGCCATAGAGCAGGCCCCACTTGATGTTGGGCAGCGTGACGCGCCAGAACATCTGGAAGCCGGATGCACCAAGCGACACTGCGGCCTCTTCCTCGTCCTTGCCCTGCGACTGCATCAGCGGGATCAGCTCGCGGGCGATGAACGGGAAGGTGATGAACAGCGTGGCGAGGATCATGCCGGGCACGGCGAAGACGATCTTGATATCGTGTTCGGAAAGCCAGGTACCGAAGGTTCCCTGCGAGCCGAAGAGCAGGATGAAGATCAGGCCGGCCACCACGGGTGACACGGCAAACGGCAGGTCGATCAGCGTGATCAGCAGGCTCTTGCCCTTGAACTCGAACTTGGCGATGGCCCAGGCCGCAGCGACGCCGAAGACAATGTTGAAGGGCAGCACGGCCAGCGCGATGCCGATGGTCAGGCCGATGGCCGAGCGGGTTTCCGGCTCCTTCAGCGCCTCGATATAGACTGGTACGCCCTGGGCCAGCGCCTCGACGAAGACAGCGATTAGCGGCAAACCAAGGAAAAAGAACAGGAAGCCGAGACCCACTGTCAGCAGCGTGTAGCGAACCCACACGGGTTCCTGCGTGGCGCGCGTCGACTTCATGCCGTCACCCCACGGGCCTTGGCCGCCACCACTTCGAGCGGCTCGCTGTTCTTGTGCCGGTTGGCTGTCCACCACTGCAGCAGGTTCACCGCCAGCAACAGAATGAACGACAAGGCCAGCATGACCACGGCCAGCGCCGTGGCACCGAGCACGTCGTACTGCTCAAGCTTGGAGATGATCAGCAAGGGGGTGATTTCCGAAATCAGCGGCAGATTGCCAGCGATGAAAATGACCGAGCCGTATTCGCCGACGGCGCGGGCAAAGGCCAGGGCAAAGCCGGTGAGCAGGGCCGGGAAGATGGCCGGAAAAATGACCTTCACAAAGGTCTGCCAGCGCGAGGCGCCGAGCGAGGCAGCGGCTTCCTCGACTTCAGTTTCAATGTCCTCGATTACCGGCTGCAGGGTACGCACAACGAAGGGCAGCGTGATGAAAGTCAGCGCAAAAACGATGCCGAGCGGCGTATAGGCGACCTTGATGCCGAGCGGCTCAAGATATTGGCCTAGCCAGCCATTGCCGGCGTACAAGGTAGCCAGCGTGATACCGGCCACTGCCGTTGGCAAGGCAAAGGGCAGATCAACCAGCGCATCGACAAATCGCTTGCCTGGAAAGGGATAGCGTACCAACACCCAGGCCACGATCAGACCGAAGAAAGCGTTGATCGCGGCGGCCAGAAACGAAGCGCCGAAAGTAACGCGAAAGGCCGCCAGCGAACGTTCGCCAAGGGCAATGTCGATGATCTGCCCGAAGCCAAGCTCGGAGGCCTTGAGGATCATGCCGCCGAGTGGCAGCAGGATCAGGATCGAGAGATAGACCAGCGTGTAGCCCAGCGCCAGGCCAAAGCCGGGCAACACGCGGTGAGTTTTTGCTGCCATTTATTTGCTTTGATAGATCTGATCGAAACTGCCGCCATCCTTGAAGTGGGCAGCAAAGGCCTTGTTGGCACCACCGAACACCTCATCAACGGTAAAGGTCTTCACCGGCGGGAAGAAGGTGGCGTACTTCTTGAGCAGCTCGGCATCACGCGGCCGCAGGTAGTTCTGGGCGGCATTCTCCTGGCCTTCCTTGGACCACAGATATTCGAGGTACGCCTGCGCCTGCTTGCGGGTACCCTTCTTGTCGACCACCTTTTCGACCAACGCCACCGGGAACTCGGTCTGCATCGTCAGGCTGGGGTAAACCACCTCAAACTCACCCTTGCCGAACTCCTTGGCGATCATTTCGGCTTCCGATTCGAAAGTGATCAATACATCACCCATCTTCCGCTGCATGAAGGTGGTCGTCGCATCGCGGCCACCGGCAGCAAATAGTGGCGCATTCTTCAGCAGCTTGCCGAGGAACTCCTGCGCCTTGGCATCGTTGCCACCCGGCTGCTTCAACGCCCAGGCCCAGGCCGACAGGTAGGTGTTGCGCCCGTTACCTGTGTTCTTCGGGTGAGGAATGATCATCTGCACGCCCGGTGCGGCAACATCAGACCAGTCCTTGATCGTCTTCGGGTTGCCCTTGCGGACGATGAAGACCATGGTCGAGGTATAAGGCGAAGCACTGTTCGGGAATTTCTTCGCCCAGTCCTTGGCAACCAGGCCCTTGTCAGCCAGGAACTCAATGTCGTTTGCCTGATTCATGGTGACCACGTCGGCCTCCAGCCCGTCAGCAACAGCGCGCACCTGCTTGGTGGAACCGCCGTGTGACTGCTTCAACTCAACGCTCTCGCCTGCCTTCGCCTTCCAGTATTTCTGGAACAAGGGGTTGAAATCCTTGTACACATCGCGCGCCACATCATAGGAGGCGTTGAGTAGCGTGGCATCGGCCAGAGCGGCGCCAGCCACCAGGCTCAATAAAACAGCGGTAATCGATTTGCGGAATTGTGACATGCTTCACCTCATAAGTAATGGAGCGAATTTAGCCGACCCATTTATAACCACAAAGACAGATTTTGAATTTACTTATACTCATAATCTCATCAGGCCCACCTGAAGATGAAGCGAAGACCCCTTGGCCCTGTTCTCCAGCCACGCCAAGGGCTATCATTCAACATTCATCACGCTGCCGATAAATCCAAGATGCGCGCCTCCCTGCCTGCCACACTCCTGCTTTCAGCCTTGCTTGCCGCCTGCGCCTCCAAAGGCGACATACCGCCGAGCAAGCACATCTCGCAAAGCGGCCCGCTCAAGGTCCACCCCGGCCTGCTCGGCCAGCCCGTGCCGCCGGAACTCCAGCAAGAGGCCCGCGCTTCGGCAACGGCCAGCACCAGCGCCGCAGAAACACCAATCAAGATGGATTCGGTAGGCTTGCGCACGCAGCGCAGCGTCTATTTCGACCTGAACAGCGCTGACATCAAGGCCGACTACGATCCAGCCTTACGTGCCCACGCTCGCTACCTGGCCGAACATCCGAATGCTCGCGTCCGGATCGAAGGCAATGCCGACGAACGAGGCAGTGCCGACTACAACCGACGCCTTGGCCTGAAGCGTGCCGAAAACGTTCGCTCAGTAATGGTTGGCAGCGGCGCCGCTGAAAAACAGGTCAATATCAAGACCCTGGGCGAAGCGCGTCCGAAGCTCGTCGGCCATGACGAAGCCTCCTGGTCAGAAAACCGCCGCGCCGACGTCGTCTACGAACGGGAAGACTAGACAGAAAACCCAAACAACAAAAAGGCCTCGCTACACAGCGAGGCCTTTTTTTCGGGCGCGGGAATGGTGACTACTTCTGGTCGTTCAATTCATGCGAAGGCAAACTGGCCAGCCATTCGGAAAACGGGATCTCCTTGACTTCAGGGACACGCCTTTCAACCGATTTCCGGCGCTCGCGCCAGCCATTCGGCGGCCCGACTTCACAGTCGCGGCGATCATCACCCGAACGCTTGTCGTTTTGCACAACCATCAAATCACCTCGTCCTCAAATTCACCCCGTGGGCGACACACTCGACTGGTTCCAATGTAAGGGAAGACGGAAAAATGGTCAGTGAAGAAACTCACAGCTCCCTAAAAATATCCCGGCATCGCAGAGCCATGCGCAGCCCCCCGAGGTTTCAACTGGAAACCGCAAGCGCCCAATCTCCAAACCACAGGTGGAATGTATGGAGCATTAGGCGCATGACTCCTAGTCATCGGCAGCACCTTGATAGTGCATTTCAAAACGAAAAAGGGGCTTTCGCCCCTTTTCTGTCCAAAAAACCCGGTTTTCCTATCCGCTCACCAGTTAGGCTCGCGCTCCGGAGTCGCCGTAATCTTGTGGATACTGAGGTCGGCCCCCTCGTATTCTTCTTCCTTATCGAGACGCAATCCCAGCGTTGCCTTAAGGGTGCCATAGACCAGGATGCCACCCACCAGGGCAACGACAATCGCCATGACCGTCATGATCAGTTGAGGCATGAAGGCGATGCCGCCAGCACCACCGAGAGCCTTGCTGCCGAAGATGCCGGCCGCGATGCCGCCCCAGGCGCCACACATGCCATGCAACGGCCAGACGCCGAGCACATCGTCGATCTTCCAGCGGTTCTGGACCAGCGTGAACATGACCACAAAGAGCCCGCCGGCGACGCCACCAACCACCAAGGCACCCATCGGGTGCATCAGGTCAGAACCGGCGCAGACAGCCACCAGACCGGCCAGCGGACCATTGTGCAGGAAGCCCGGGTCATTCTTGCCGGCCACCAGCGCGACCAGGGTGCCACCGACCATGGCCATCAGGGAATTCAGGGCGACCAGGCCGGAAATCTTGTCGAGCGTCTGGGCGCTCATCACATTGAAGCCAAACCAGCCAACGATCAGGATCCAGGCCCCCAGCGCGAGGAATGGAATCGATGACGGCGGGTGGGCGGAAATCCGACCATCCTTGTTGTAACGACCGTAGCGCGCACCAAGCAGGAGGACGGCCGGCAGTGCAATCCAGCCACCCATTGCATGAACGACCACCGAACCGGCGAAATCGTGGAATTCCTCACCGAAAGTTGCCTTCAACCAGGCCTGAACACCAAAGGCCTGATTCCAGGCAATGCCCTCGAAGAAGGGATAAACGAAACCGACCAGCAGGAAGGTGGCGATCAGTTGCGGATGAAACTTGGCACGCTCGGCAATGCCGCCAGAAATGATGGCCGGGATCGCCGCTGCGAAGGTAAGCAGGAAGAAGAACTTGGTCAGCTCGAAACCGCTTTTCTCCAGCAACGTTTCGACGCCACTGAAAAAATTGACGCCATAGGCGATGCTGTAACCGACAAAGAAGTAGGCAATGGTCGACATCGCAAAATCGCTCAGGATCTTGACCAGGGCATTGACCTGATTCTTTTTGCGAACGGTCCCGACTTCAAGGAATGCAAAACCTGCATGCATGGCCAGCACCATAATGGCGCCGAGCAAGACGAAGAGCACATTGCTACTGGATTGATACGTTTCCATGAAACCCCCAAACAAAGATTGGGAATTCAGAAAGCAAGCACCATTCCAGTGCATTAAAAATGTTACAAATCAGTGCATTGCAAAAGTTATAATTCACCAATAAGCACTGATTTGGTGCGATATTTTATCGCTACGCTCAACACCGGTGCATCACTGCCTCATTTCGGCGCAAGTTCCGTCGGCAGCAACATCCACATCCGCCCACCTTGCTTCATCCGCCCTGCCTGTTCGCCAGCTTCCTTGCCGAAGCCCCAGAAGAAGTCGGCGCGCACAGCCCCCTTGATCGCGCCGCCAGTATCCTGCGCCATGACCAGACGATTCATCGGTGCGGTCGAATTAGGCCGAGTCGTTGCCAGAAACACTGGCGAACCAAGCGGCACCGAACGCGGATCGACGGCAATGCTGCGTTCTGCCGTCAAAGGCACGCCAAGGGCGCCAACCGGCCCGTCATTGCTGTTCGCCACCTCGCGGAAGAAGACATAGCTCGGATTCGTATTGAGCAGATTGTCCAGACGCGCTGGATTGGCCCGAGCCCAGGCCTGAATCCCCTGCATTGATGCCTCTTCCAGTTTCAGCTCGCCGCGCTCGATCAGCGCCTTGCCGATGGATTGATAGGGATGACCGTTCTGGTCGGCGTAGTTCAGGCGAACCATGCCACCATCGGCCAGCTTGACCCGCCCGGAACCTTGCACCTGCAGGAAGAACAACTCGACGGCATCATCGACGTAAAGCAGGGTCTTGCTCGGCACCCTGTCGCCCTTTGCGGAAATTTCTGCTCGCGACCAGTAGGGCACTACCTTGTTGCCCTCGAGTCGGCCACGCACCCGCTTGTCCTTGAGTTCCGGAAAGACGGCAGACAGGTCGATGGTCAGCAGATCGTCAGGCACACCTCGCACCGGCTGCTCATAGCCTTTCACCCGGGCCCGACTGCCGCGCAGCAACGGCTCGTAATAACCAGTAACCAAACCATTGCTTGCGCCATCGCCATTGGCAATTGCGTAGGGCTTCAGGTGCTGCTCAAAGAAACGCCGTGGATCGTGCCCCGGTTTGCCATCCGCCGCCCTGGCCAGCTCGCAGACACGCTTCCAGCCAGCCGCATTGCCGCGACTGGCGATGCCGCGGCAGGACTGCATGAATGCCGGCCAGGCAGCACTTACATCATCATCGGCCCACCCGGGCAGATCACCCCAGGTCGCAAGCGTAAAGGAACGGGAGAAAGCAGCCGGCGGAGGAACAGGCGTGACGGCAGGGCAGACCGGACAAGCCGGGCAAGGCGCACAGACTGGCGGTACCTCTGTGGACTTCGGCGCTGAAGTCGGCGGCACGGTTGAACAGCCGGCCAACAGGCTGACAAATAAAAAGACAGCAACTTGGATTTTTCGCATGGGTTTCGCTAGAGTTCTCGATTTGCCGCGAAGTATACCCGCCCCCATGACCGATTCCCCGCAACTGGAACGCCTGCTTGCACTGGCCGAAGCCGCTCTGGCCCGCCTTGACGCCGCCCTGCCACCGCCGCTGCCGCAACCCGACTGGCAATCTGCCGTCGCCTTCCGCTGGCGCAAGAGCAACGGCCGTGGCTGGCTGCAGGCAGTCCGCCACCCACACCCGATCCGCCTGTCCGATCTTGAAACGATCGACGACCAGAAGGAGCGGATTACTGCCAACACCCGTCAGTTCGTCGCCGGGAACCCGGCCAACAACGTGCTGCTGACCGGCTCGCGCGGCTCCGGCAAGTCTTCGCTGGTCAAGGCCATGCTCAACGAATTCTCGGGCAAAGGGCTGCGTCTGATCGAAGTGGACAAGGACGACCTGATCGAATTGGCTGACATCATCGACCTGCTGGAAGGGCGCCCGGAAAAGTTCATCATCTTCTGCGACGACCTCTCATTCGAAGCAGGCGAGACTGCCTACAAGGCGCTTAAATCCGTGCTTGACGGCTCGGTCGCGGCGCCACCCGACAACGTGCTGATCTACGCGACATCGAACCGCCGCCACCTGATGCCGGAGTATTTTTCGGAAAATCTGGAAACGCAAACGGTCAATGATGAAATCCGCCCCGGCGACACCACCGAAGAAAAGGTCTCGCTCTCCGACCGCTTTGGTCTGTGGATATCCTTCTACCCCTTCAGCCAGGAAGACTATCTCGCCGTCTTCCAGCACTGGGCGCGCGAACTCGGCGTACCTGAGAGCACTATCGCCGCCAGCGAACGCGAGGCACTGAACTGGTCGCTCGGCCGCGGCTCGCGCTCCGGCCGCGTCGCCTGGCAATTTGCCAAGGATCTGGCCGGCCGTCAGAAACCAGTCAAAAAGAAAGCCAAATGACCAAGATCGTCGAAGTCGCTGCCGCCGTCATGCTGCGCACCGATGGCCATGAATTCCTGCTCGCCCAGCGCCCGGAAGGCAAGGTCTATGCTGGTTATTGGGAATTCCCCGGCGGCAAGGTCGAGCCGGGCGAAACGGTCCGCCAGGCGCTGATCCGGGAACTGCAGGAGGAGTTGGGCATCACGGTCACTGAGTGCTCACCGTGGCTGACCCGTCAGTTTACCTACCCCCACGCCAACGTTCGTCTGAATTTCTGGCGGGTCACGGACTGGGATGGCGAAATCGGCATCACCGCGCCACTTGAACATTCGGCGGTCGAGTGGCAGGCAACCGGGCAAGCCGCCAGCGTCGCCCCCATCCTGCCGGCCAACGATCCGATCCTGAAAGCCCTGTCGCTACCGACGACCATGGCGATCACGATGGCCGAGAGCGAAGGCACCGAACGCCAGCTGGAACGCCTCGAAGAAGCCATGAACGGCGGCCTGCGCCTGATTCAGGTACGCGACAAGAGCTTGCCGCCCGCCCAGCGCCTGTGGTTTGCCCAAGCCGTGCTGCAACTGGCCCGCAGCCATGGCGCACAGGTCGTCATCAACGATGACGAAGAACTGGCCAGGCGCATCGATGCCGATGGCGTGCATCTGTCGGCAGCGCGCCTCGCGGCTTGCCAGCAGCGGCCTGACTTCGATTGGGTTGGCGCCTCTTGCCACAACACGGCAGAAATCACCCATGCCGGCGAACTTGGCCTGGATTACGCGCTGTTGGGCCCTGTCTTGCCAACGCCAACCCATCCTGAATCAAGCGGCATCGGCTGGGCCGAATTTGCCAGGCAGCTGGCTGGCAACACACTGCCGGTATTTGCACTGGGTGGCATGAAGCCTGAGATGCTGGCCGCGGCGCAAGACCACGGCGCACATGGCATCGCGCTTATGCGCGGCTGGTAGGGTCCGGGTCGGCACCGGGCTCGTTGCTGTCTTCCTGCACCGGAATCCGGTAGGAATCGCTGGCCCAGCAGCCAAGATCAATCTGCTTGCAGCGTTCGGAACAGAAGGGGCGCCACGGGTTCTCTGGCGCCCACAGGGCGTCTTTACCGCATTGCGGACAGCGGACCTTGCGAACTGCCATTACAGATTGCAGAAGGTGAGATCGAAATCGACATCACGCTCGCAGCCCCGGGCCTTGATTTCGCCGGCCGGCGGCTTGGTGAAGCGGATGTTCAGGAAATACTTGTTGGCGCTGACTTCGGGGATCGCCGGCTCATCGACATTTACCGTCACCCGTACCATCTGGGCAGCAGAACCGCCGAGGTTGAGCTGGAACTGGCCATTGGTAGCCGTGTAGTTCTTCGGCCGACCGCTGGAGCGTAGCAGGCGCAGCACAATGGCCGCCGCATCACGCAGCGGCAACATCGGCTTGATCCAGCCTTCCAGCGCCTCACGGCGGACTTCGGGAGTACGATGCAGCCACCAGTGATACGAAGGCAGATCGAATTCGCAGACACCGCCGGGAATTGCCGCGCGGCTCTTGATGCTCATCAGCCAGTCGTTTTCGCGCAGGTATTGACCGATCTTGCCGGCCATCCCTAGCAAAGCGGCTGATGACTGTTCGATTTCGTACAGTGCGCCGGACAAGGCTTCTTCGGATATTTCCGGGTTGTTGCGGAAAGCCAGCAGGGTCTGGCGCTGACGCTCCAATTCCTGAATCAGGTCCATCTTCAGGTCGGCGCGGCCGGCTACCTCAAGGATCTCGAACATCGAGACCAGCGCGGCGTGATGCTCGAGGGCACCATCTTCCTGGGTGAAATACGCGGTTTTCTCGAACAAATCCTCCAGACGCAACAGGGTGCGGATGCGCTCATTGAACGGATATTCGTAAGTAATCACGCGACTAGTGGCCTGGAGAACGGAAAATTTTCTTAATTCTGAGCCATTTGCAGGCAAATCTCAACAGGAAGCTTTAACTTTTTCAGCCGAAAGCATTAGATACTTCAGATGCAAGTCGCTGACCTGGGAATAAAGTCCTGCCGGATCGGCATCATTGACGACAATATCATTCGCCACAGCCAGTCGTTGCTGACGAGTTGCCTGAGCGGCCATGATCACTTTCACCTCGTCGACCGACATGCCATTGCGCGCCATCACCCGCTCGACTTGCAGATTTTCCGGGCAATCCACCACGAGAATGCGGTCGCAGCGCTCGCGGTAAGTGCCGGATTCAACCAGCAAGGGCACCGCCAGAATCACATAAGGCGATTTCGCTGCCCGGCAACGTTCGGCCGACAACTGACGAATCAGCGGATGCAGTATGTCCTCCAGCCTCACTCTGGCCGCAGGGTCCGCGAATACCAGTCGGCGCATGGCAGCGCGATCCATCGCCCCTTCCGCCGTAGCGACAGTCGTCCCGAACTCGGCGACCAGGGCCGGCATCGCCGCGCCCCCTGCTGACGTCAGCTCATGAGCAATGGCATCGGTATCAACCAGAACCGCGCCCTGTTCGACAAACAGATCGGCGACCGTGCTTTTGCCACTGCCGATACCCCCCGTCAGACCGACGACAAAATCGCTCATTTGCAGAGCAGGGCTTCAGCCTTGGGCGCAATCTTGCCGGCAGCGGCGATCAAGCCCTTCTTGTCAGCTGCTGGCCCCGTGGCGAGCAGCTTGACCGTGCTGTCCTTGCCAGGACGCGGTGCGACACGGGCCGAACGAACCCCTTTGACCTTCAACTCGGCCAATCGATCCTGCGCGCCTTTCTCGGAGGAGAAAACGCCGAGCGAAATCGCAAAGCGATTGGCCCCTTCCTGAACCACAAAGAAGTCAGTCACCTCCAGATCACGCAACTCCCCGGCTTTCTTGTCGACTTCGGCCTTGCTGGCCTGCGGCGGGATATGCACCCACCAGCCATTCCCCTCGGCCGCAACAACGCGGCGGGCAATCTTGAAATCCTTGAATTTGTTCGCCGCCAACTCGCTCAGACGATCTGCTTCGGCCACCGAGAGATGGTCCCACGCGAGGCACACCGGCGGGACCTCGGCAAGCTTGGCAACCTCCTCCTTGGCAACCTCAGGCGGAGCTGCTTCGGCCGGGGCAGGATTCGGCGCCACTTCCCTGGCGGGTTCTGCTGCCTTGACCGGCGCAGCTGGCGCCTCACCACGGGAAACGATGCGCATGCGCTCCGGCATCACCTGATGTTCGACACGCCCGGCATCCGGATTATCCAGCCGGCCAAAATAGCCGGCACCAAACGCGTAAAACAACAGGTTGGCGAGGACGAGCAGAAAAACAAGCGCTTTCACCGGATCAGCCCACCTTCGGCAAATGCTTCAACGACTCGGCAATCGCTTCCGCCGGGTAGTCGTAATCCTCCAGTTTCCCGGAGAAATACTTGTCGTACGAAGCCATGTCGAAATGGCCGTGGCCGGTCAGGCTGAACAGGATGGTCTTCGCCTCGCCGGTCACCTTGCACTTGAGCGCCTCGTCGATGGCGGCGCGAATGGCGTGGCAGGATTCGGGCGCCGGGATGATGCCTTCGGCCCGGGCGAACTGGACACCCGCATCAAACGTCGCCACCTGCGGCACAGCCAGCGCCTCAATCTGTCCTTCGTGGAGCAGTTGCGAAACGAGCGGCGAATCGCCGTGGTAGCGCAAGCCGCCGGCGTGGATGCCGGGCGGCATGAAGTCATGGCCGAGCGTGTACATCTTCATGATCGGCGTATATCCGGAAACGTCGCCGTAATCGTAGGCGTAGTGGCCCTTGGTCAGGGTCGGGCAGGAGGTCGGTTCGACCGCGACGCAGCGCAGGTTGGTGGCGCGCTTGTCGCCGGCGGCCTTGTCGGCAAGGAAAGGAAAGGCAATGCCACCGAAGCTGGAACCGCCACCACAAGGCCCGAAGATCACGTCCGGATAGAGGCCGATCTTGTCGAACTGCTTCTTGGCTTCGAGGCCGATGACCGACTGGTGCAACAGCACGTGGTTGAGCACTGAGCCGAGGGTGTAGCAGGTACCAGGATCGGCGGCAGCCTCTTCGACCGCTTCCGAGATGGCCAGGCCGAGCGAACCCTGGTTATCGGGATCGGCGGCCAACGCGGCACGGCCGGCATTGGTCAGATTGGTCGGGCTGGCGAAGACCTCGGCGCCCCAGGTCTGCATCATCGAGCGGCGGAAAGGCTTCTGCTCGTAACTGACCTTGACCATGAAGACACGTACCGGCAGGCCGAACATCTGGCCAGCGAAGGCAATCGACGAGCCCCACTGGCCGGCGCCGGTTTCAGTGGTCAGGCGCTTGGTGCCGGCAAGCTTGTTGAAGTAGGCCTGCGGCACAGCGGAGTTGGGCTTGTGCGAGCCAGCCGGCGAAACACCTTCATATTTGTAGAAAATCTTGGCCGGGGTACCCAGTGCCTGCTCCAGACGCAAAGCCCGGCAGAGCGGTGCGGGACGCCACAGGGCGTAGATCTGGCGGACCTCTTCGGGAATTGCGATCCAGCGCTCTGCCGACATTTCCTGCTCGAGAATCGGGCCGGGGAAGATCGCTCCCATGGCCTCCGGCGGCACCGGATTGCCATCCGGCCCGAGCGGTGGTGCCGGAGGATTCGTCATATCGGCGACGATGTTGTACCAGTGAGTCGGAATATCTTCTTGTTCTAGATTGATGCGCAGCGGCGTCACGTTTCTCTCCCGGAAAGCGTTTGCTGAAAGGCGGTAAGTTACTCCAAAAGCCCCTGCCAACCAAGGGTAGCCATGGATTCTGTCCGTTTTTTGCCGTTGACCGGAACAACAAACTGGGCAAGCAGTTAAAGTACTGCCTGCCCTCTGCTTTCATTGACCAAAATCGCCTTGCTCACCCCAATAACTGCCCATCTGCTTTGCCACCCGGCGACACCATGCGCCGCGGTCGAATCCATTGAATTGACGGTCGAACCGACCGCCGCCGGCGGCCTGACCTTGCGTTATTTTGTGCGCAGCATGCCGGGCGCACTTCAAATGCCGTTGCCATCCGCACCCGGCCCGGCCGACAATCTCTGGCAGCACACGTGCTGCGAAGCCTTCATTGCCCCAGTCGATGACAAGCAATACCGGGAATTCAATTTCTCGCCATCGAGCCAATGGGCGGCCTATCGCTTCACGGATTACCGTCAGCGCGACACCCGCTTTACGCCTGCGGGCGCCCCCGGCATCACGGTGCAAACCCTGAGCGATGGTTTTCAACTTGAGGCCGAACTCAGCCCGGACCTTCTGCCTGAAGGCAAAGCCCTGCTGCTCTGCCTTAGCGCAGTCATCGAAGCCACCGAAGGCAGCAAAAGCTACTGGGCCTTGGCCCATTGCGCAGCCCAGCCCGATTTCCATCTCCGTCAGAGTTTTACGCTGACTTTGAACCGAAACACGCCATGACCCAGACTATCCTGTTCGGCATTGACCGACTGATCGCCGACCCCGACCTGCGCCGCCCGCTGGCCGGCAAGCGCATCGCCCTGCTCGCCCACCCGGCTTCGGTGACCGCCGATCTGACCCACTCGCTGGATGCACTGGCCGCCCTGCCCGACATCAAGCTGAGCGCTGCTTTTGGCCCACAGCACGGCCTGCGCGGCGACAAGCAGGACAACATGGTCGAGTCTCCCGACTTCCTCGACCCGCAGCACGGCATTCCGGTCTTCAGCCTGTACGGCGAAGTGCGCCGGCCTACCGACGCGATGATGGACACTTTCGATGTCCTGCTCGTCGACCTGCAGGACCTCGGTTGCCGCATCTACACTTTCATCACCACACTGCGCTACGTGCTTGAAGCCGCCGCCAGACACGGCAAGGCCGTCTGGGTACTCGACCGCCCGAACCCGGCTGGTCGGCCAGTCGAAGGTCTTACCCTGCGCGATGGCTGGGAAAGCTTCGTCGGCGCTGGTGCCATGCCAATGCGTCACGGCATGACCATGGGCGAACTTGGTCACTGGTTCATCGCTACCTTGGGGCTCGATGTCGATTACCAAGTGATCACCATGCAGGGCTGGGAGCCCGACGCCGCCCCAGGCTACGGCTGGCCGCTAGTCGAACGGACGTGGATCAACCCCAGCCCGAACGCCCCCAATCTGTGGATGGCCCGCGCCTATGCCGGCACCGTCATGCTAGAAGGCGCTACTTTGAGCGAAGGCCGTGGCACGACCCGCCCGCTGGAAATCTTCGGCGCACCGGACATCGATGCCCGCGCCGTGATCGCTGAAATGCAGGCCTTTGCCCCGCAGTGGCTACGAGGCTGCAAGCTGCGTGAAATCTGGTTCGAGCCGACCTTCCACAAGCACGCCGGCAAGCTCAATCACGGCGTGCAGATCCACTGCGAAGGCCCGTATTACGACCACGATGCCTTCCAGCCCTGGCGCATTCAGGCGCTGGCCTTCAAGGCCATTCGCCGGCTCTATCCCGGTTACCAGTTATGGCGCGACTTCGCCTACGAATACGAACATGACCGCCTAGCCATCGACCTGATCAACGGCTCACCGCTATTACGCGAATGGGTTGATGATCCGAAGAGCACCCCGGACAACCTTGATGCCTTGGCAAATGCCGATGAGAACGCCTGGAACGAGGAAAGAAAAACCTTCCTGCTGTATTGAACAACTGCCCGATAACGATGCCAGATGGAAATCGCTATCTATCGCCAATACCTGTTGTTAATATGAACATTAGCTTCTAAACGAAAAATCCAAGCGAGGTTCGTGTGCTCCAAAGCCGACGTGCCATGGTCAGTTGCTGGCTTTCTCAAGCCGTGGTCGTGCTTTGTCTGCTGTTTGGATTCTCGGCTGCACATGCTACAGACCCCGCAAACATTCCGAGCGAAGCCAGAAAGCCGGCAAAATTCGCGGTCCTTGCCTTCCGTCCCAAGCCGGAAACCGAAGCGCGCTGGCAACCGCTGATTGACTACCTCAACAGTACCCACCCGAGCCAGCCAATCTCGCTCGTCGTACTCAGCTACCCGGAGCTCGAAACGGCCGTCAAGGCAAGACAGGTCGATTTCGTCCTGACCCAACCCGCACACTACATCCAGCTGACCCAACGTGAAGGTTTGCTCTCGCCACTGGCGACCCTGGTTGAAAGGGAAGGAGGCCTTTCTCTCGCCAGTTTTGGCGGCGTGATTGTGACCCGTAGCGACCGAACCGATATTCAACGCCTCTCCGATCTGCGCGACAAAAGGATTGCTACCAGTAGCACGACATCCCTCGGCAGTTATCTGATGCAGGCCTTCGAACTGCTGCAGATCGGCATCCAGCTCCCGAACGACGCCCGGGTCATCGATACCGGCCAGCCACAGGACAAGGCCATTCAACAATTGCTTTCGGGGCAAGTCGATGTCGCCTTTGTTCGCACCGGGCTCATCGAAGCCATGCAAAGAGAGAAGAAGCTTGATCTCCAGCAGATTAAGGTCATCAATGCAAAGGAAACCGCGGACTTTCCCCTGGCTAGATCTACCCGCCTTTACCCGGAATGGCCGGTGGCGGCGATGCCGTGGACCGAGAGCAACCTTGCCCGACAGATTGCGGCCGCCATCCTATCGTTGCCTCCGCTGGGCGAAACCGCCCGGGCGGCCAGTATCCATGGCTTCACCATTCCCGGAGACTACCGCCCGGTCGATGAACTGATGCGCCAGCTTCGCCAGCCACCTTTCGACGCCCCCCCAAAATTCACCGCCAAGGATGTTTTGGCGCAGTTCGGGCTGGTAATTGCGATCATCCTCACAATCAGCATCGCCACCTTGCTGGCGATCGTTTTCGCCCTTGTCCGCTCGATCCGCCGCCTCAAGGCCGAGCGTTCGCGAACCAAGGCGACGATGGCGCAATTCTCGGCGGCTGAAGCGCGTTTCCGGGCGATTTTCGACAACGTCGAAACTCTGGCCATTCAAGGCTATCTGGCCGATGGCACCGTCGCCTACTGGAACAACGCATCGCAAACCACCTATGGCTATACCGCGCAGGAAGCCCTCGGCAAATCGCTTCTCGACCTGATCATCCCCCCGGCCATGCGCGATGACGTCCAGAATGCCGTGCGCTGGATGTTCTCGCACAAGACGGGCATTCCACCGGGTCGGCTCAAGCTGCAACGCAAGGACGGTAGTGCTGTCGAGGTCTATTCAAGCCACTCGGTCATCGACACGGCCGATCAGGGGCCAATGATGTTCTGCCTCGACATCAACCTGACCGAGCTGGTCCATACCGAGGAAGCGCTTGTCGAAAGCGAATCCCGGCAGAGAATGGTTCTCCAGACGCTGGGCGAAGGCGTATATGGAACCGACCTCGACGGTATCTGCACTTTCATCAATCCTGCCGCCCTGGGTTTTCTCGGACTCTCAGAAGAAGAGGTTCTGGGCAAGAACACCCATCAGCTGTTCCACCACCATCGGGCCGATGGCACCCCGCTGCCACAAGCCGAATGCCCTCTCATCCTCACCGCGAAAGATGGCCAGACTCGCCGTCTGGAGGATGTCTTCTGGCGAAAAAATGGCGAAAGCTTCCCGGTTCGCCTGACCATCACGGCCAAGCTGCGTGAAGGGATAATCACTGGCGTCGTTGTCTCATTCGCCGATATCAGTGAAAACCGACGGGTGGCCCAGGAACTGGAGCAGCATCGCAACCATCTTGAAGCACAGGTCAGGCAACGCACCGAACAACTGGAAATCGCCCGCCAGGCCGCGGAAGCAGCCAATCGCTCGAAGAGCGCTTTCCTGGCCAACATGAGTCACGAAATACGCACGCCGCTCAATGCCGTGCTTGGCATGGTGCACCTGTTGCGCCGAGATGCGCCAACAGTGGAGCAGATCGACCGCCTGGACAAGATCGACTCGGCTTCACAGCATCTGCTGGCAGTCATCAACGACATTCTGGATATTTCGAAAATCGAGGCTGGCAAACTGGTCCTCGATGAAACTACCGTGGACATCAACGGCATCCTGAAACGAGTGCTTTCTGTGCTCGGCGACCGTGCCCGCGAAAAGGGCCTCGAACTGCGGATTGAAACAGACGATTTCCCGCATACCTTTATCGGTGACCCGACGCGCATCACCCAGTGCCTGATCAATTACGCCGGCAACGCAATCAAATTCACTGAACGCGGCAGCATCACGGTCAGAGCACGGCGCCACAGCGAAGACAGTAGCGGTGTGCTGCTCCGCTTCGAAGTCGAAGATACCGGCATCGGCATTCCCGACGACACCATTGATCGCCTGTTCGGAATTTTCGAGCAGGCCGACAGTTCTACCAGCCGAAAATTCGGCGGCACCGGCCTGGGCCTGGCCATTACCCGACGCCTTGCCGAGTTGATGGGCGGCAAAGTCGGCGTCGCCAGCCGGGTTGGTGCCGGTAGCCGTTTCTGGTTTACGGCAAGGCTGAAACCCGGTGACGACGCCATGGATGCATTGAGTTCGACGTTTGCCGGTCTTTCGCCCCAGGGGGTACAGAACAGCCTGCGCGGCCGCCATCTGCTGGTCGTTGAAGACGAGGCAATCAACCGCGAAATTGCCCTCGAACTGCTCAGCGAATTCGGAATCACTGCCGACACCGCCGAAAACGGGCGCCAAGCCCTCGAACTGATCAAGTCCCAGTCTTATGATCTGGTCCTGATGGACATGCAGATGCCAGAAATGGATGGTCTGGAAGCAACCCGCCACATTCGCGCCTTGCCGCAGCACCACACTGTACCGATCATCGCCATGACCGCCAACGCCTTCGCCGAAGACCGCGAGCGCTGTATCGCGGCCGGCATGAACGACTTCATCACAAAACCGGTCGAACCCCAGGATCTCAAGATACTGCTGCTGCACCACCTCGCTCGCTAGGCCGCTTCGCAGTAAACGGGCTGCCTCGCCTAGCGCAAGAGCCCGCGCAGCATCAGGTGCACTCGCTCGGCCGCCAGCACACCGCGATATTGAGCCTCTTCAAACAGCGAAAACCCGGACAGATCGGCGTGGGCCAGCGTGATCCGCAGGCTGCGAAAAGTGGCCATTTTTTCTCGCTGCCCGTGATAAAGGCTGCCCGGCACAGGGCGGCGCATCGCATGGCCATTGCGAAAGACATCAAGACGGGTTGTCAGCTTGCGAATATCCGGATGCACTCGCTCCAACTCGGACAAAATGCCTTCCGCCCAGGCCGCGTGCGGCGTTTCGAGCAGCAGGCGACGCCCCTCGGCCGGCGCCACATCGTGCAACGCCCGATAGTAGGTCAGGACCGTGCCGTTCAGCCGACGGCGTATCAGTTGGTGGGTAGCGGTCACATAGCCGAGACCGGGACTATCGTAGAAAATATTGTCCCAGGCGGCTGGCGCGCCATGCCGCTCCTCCGGCAAATCGGACAGATGCAGATTGGCCGTCAGCCACGGCGCGTAATCGCCGGCCAGACAGGCCTGCTTCAAATCAGCAGGAATTGCCGGCCAGACGCGTGGCAGCACAAAAGCCGGCGCTGCCCAGATCAGTTGCCGCGCCTCAAAACGCACCGATTTCTCGCCCACCAGCACATCAACCGTTACGCCCGATTTTCCCTCCTCCATGCGCCAGACAGCAGCCCCGCTGATCACACGATCGCCGGCCTTTTGCGCCAGACCACGGGCCAGCCAGGCATTGCCGTCCGGCGCAGTAATCACGGTATCGCTTGTGGCATTGGCCGCTTCGCCATTGCGGCAGGCGAAGTAGTGCAGCCCAGCCCAGGCCGAGACCTGATCGTAGGCCGTACCGTAGTCGTCACGGCAGGCATAGTTGGCCAGCCAGTACAACGTTGGCGCCGTAAATCCGTTGTCCTTCAACCATTGTTTAAAGGAAACCTGGTCAAGCGCCCGCCATTCGGGATCGGTGGTCGATAGTGCCATCGGGATGGCAAACAGCCGCCGTCCGTCGCGTCCTCTGGCCTGCTTCAGCGCCTCCATCCGGTCATGGAAGCGCTTCTGCTGGGCCCGCTCGGCGGCATCGAGACCGCGATGCGGCAACAAGCCCTCTTCCCACAGGCCATGGCGAAATACGCGTTCCTGCGGGGTGGCACACAGATAACGCTCATCGTAAGCCGGCTTCGCTGCGGCCGGATCGCCCTGCAAGACGCCTAGTTCAGCCAGCAAGTCACGGACATAGATCGCCTCCCGTGTCGGCAAGGGCAGGTAGTGGGCACCCCAGGGATAGGCCACCAGCGGAGATTGCCCACCGCGTGAATTGCCACCGGCCTCGCTTTCCATTTCCATGACAAGAAAGTCGTCGACACCAGATTTGGCAAGTCGCCAGGCCGCCGACAGGCCGGAAATGCCGCCGCCGACAATCAGGACACCCGTCTTTCGGGTTTCGGAAGGAGAAGGAAAGCCGCCATCGCGTAGCCGATGGCCCAGCGTATGTGACATGCCCAGCAGTTCGCCGGGTGGCAACAGTGATTTCCCGGCAGGGGCGCAACCGGCGAGGGCTGCAGCTCCCACCGTGCAAAGGAAATCCCGACGACTAGTCAAGCTTCCGCAGCGAGAGACTGACGGAAAGCTGTGCCCCCAGCCAGCCGAGGAAGGCGCCAACCACCGTCAGCGCCAGCACTTCGAGAGCGCCCGGTGACTTCAGGCCGAAGGAACCGCCATAGAGTGCCGCCAGTTCGCCCACCGGGCCAGCCAGCGTACGCATTGCCCCGAGCACCAGCGCGGCAGCGGCCAAGCCGCCGAGCGCCCCCTGCAGGGCGCCGAAGTAATAGAAAGGGCGGCGAATGAAGGCATCCGTCGCCCCGATCATCCGGGCCACTTCGATTTCAGCCGATTGGGCCATCACCTGCAAACGTATGGTGTTGAAGGTGACGGCGACCAGACCGGCACCGAACAAGCCCGCCAACATCCACAGTGCCAGCTTGCCAAGGCGCAGGAAGGCGTCGAAACGCTTGACCCAGGCCGAATCGAGTTGAACATGCGCCACCTTGGGCCAGCCGGCGATTTCCTTGCGCATGATCTCCAGTGCTTCCGGCTCGGTATTGCTCGGCTCGACGACGAATGCATCTGGCAGAGGATTGCGCGGCAGGCTGGCGACGATTTCGGCCATGCCTTCGCTGGACTGCATGCGCTTCAGAGCCTCTTCCTTGGGCACGAAGCGCCATTTCCCATTGGCGGCCTGACGCAGGCGATTTTCGATTTCGCCGACATCCTTCTTGCTCGCCTCCAGGCTCATGAACAGGCTGATCTGCTGCACGCCTGACGCGTTACGTCCAAGATCACGCAGATTGTCGAGCGCGACATAGCCGAAGGCCGGCAAGGTCAACGCGATGCCGATAACCAGCAGCGAGAGCAGGGTATTGAGCGGCGTTGCCCACAGGCGACGAAAAGCCGAGGCCAGGGCAGCCCGGTGCAGGGAGAACCAAGTGTTCATTGGACCACCCTCCCGTGATCAAGCCGTAGCACATTCGGGTGGTAGCGTTCGATCCAGCTCTGGTCGTGCGTGGCAACCACAACTGTCACACCTACACGGTGGAAGTCGGCAAAAATTTCGAGAATGGCTGCCCCGGAATCTGCATCGAGGTTGCCGGTCGGCTCGTCGGCGATCAACACGGTCGGCCGATTGACCACAGCGCGGGCAATCGCCAGGCGCTGTTGCTCGCCACCGGACAGGGCTATCGGATTGGCCTTTTCGCGAGCCAGCAGGCCAACCTTGTCGAGCGCCGCCTGAGCGCGGCGAATGGCATCGCGGCGCGGCAGGCCGGCAATCTGCAGGGGCAGCAACACGTTTTCCAGCGCATTGCGATCAAACAGCAGCTTCTGATCCTGAAAGACCAGACCGAAATGACGGCGCACATGCGGCATGGCGCTACGCCCGATGGCCGAGAGGTTCTGGCCATTGACGACCAGACTGCCGGAAGTCGGCCGCTCGATGGTCGAAATCAACTTGACCAGCGTCGTCTTGCCGGCACCGGAATGGCCGGTGATCAGCACCATCTGGCCCGCGTCGATCTGGAAGCTCGCATCCTTGACAGCCTCGAAGCCGCCCGGATAGCGCTTGGTGAGGTTGCTGGCCTCGATCATCATTCGAACAGGGCGTCGACGAAATCTTTGGCCGAGAAGGGGCGCAGATCATCGATCTGTTCGCCAACGCCGATAAAGCGGATCGGCTTCGGGCATTGCCGGGCAATCGCCGTGACAACGCCGCCTTTGGCAGTGCCATCCAACTTGGTCAGGACCAGACCGGTGACGTTGATTGCCTTGTCGAAGGCTTTGACCTGCTGCAGGGCGTTCTGGCCGATGTTGGCGTCAAGGACAAGCAGGGTCTCGTGCGGGCCTTCCGGATCGATTTTCTGGATGACGCGGCGGACCTTGGCGATCTCTTCCATCAGGTGCAGTTGCGTCGGCAGACGACCGGCCGTGTCGGCCAGCACAATGTCGATGCCACGTGCCTTGGCAGCTGAAATGGCGTCGAAGACCACCGCCGCCGGATCACCATTGTCCTGCGCGATGACCGTGACGTTGTTGCGCTCACCCCAGGTTTCAAGCTGTTCGCGGGCGGCAGCACGGAAGGTGTCGCCGGCGGCAAGCAGAACGCTCTTGCCCTGAGTCTGGAAATACTTGGCCAGCTTGCCGATCGAGGTGGTCTTGCCGGCGCCATTCACCCCGGCAATCATGATCACGAAAGGCTTATGCGTCGAGAAATCGAGTGGCTGTTCAAGTGGCTGCAAGGTTTCCAGCAAGGCATCGTGCAGCGCCTTCTGGATTGCCTCGGGAGTATCCAGCTTGTCGCGCTTGGCGGCCTTCTTCAGCTCGTCGAGCAGGTGCTGGGTCGCCTCGATGCCACAATCGCTGGTCAGCAGCAGGGTCTCCAGTTCTTCAAGCAGCTCTTCGTCAACCTTGCCTCGCGAGAAGATTGATTTGAGCTTCCCGCCCCACTGGGCACGGGTCTTGGCCAGCCCCTTGAACAGGCGCTCGCGCCAGGACGGTGCAGCTGCTTCGGCCGGAACATCGGCTTTAACGTCGGCTTTACTGTCGGTGCCGGATTTTTTCAGGAAACTGAACATGGGAATGGTGGTCTCAAGCCTTGCTGACAGGCGGGCGGCAAGCCGTTAAGATGCCGTCCGGTTCGATGCAAAATCAGCCCCGAATTCTAGCAGAAAGCCCCGTCTCCCCATGCGCCTCAAATACCTGCTCTCCGTTTTGCTTGCTGCCGGGTTATCCACCGCAGCTTTCGCCAACCCGTACGAAACCACGCTCAAGAACGGCCTGCGCGTCATCGTCAAGGAAGACCACCGGGCGCCAACCGCCGTCCAGATGGTCTGGTACCGCATCGGCAGCACGGATGAAGTCGATGGCGCCTCGGGCGTTGCCCATGTGCTCGAACACATGATGTTCAAGGGCACCCCGAGCGTCGGCCCCGGCGAGTTCAACAAGCGCGTCGCCGCGGCCGGCGGGCGTGATAATGCCTTCACGAGCCGGGACTACACCGCTTACTTTCAGCAGGTGCCGAAAGAAAAACTGGTCGACATGATGCAGCTCGAAGCCGACCGCATGCGCCACCTCAATGTGGGCGCCAAAGAATTCGAACAGGAAATCAAGGTCGTCATGGAAGAGCGCCGCATGCGCACCGACGACAATCCGCAAGCCAAGCTGTTTGAGCAAATGAACGCCGTCGCCTTCCAGGCCCACCCCTACCGCCGGCCGATCATCGGCTGGATGAATGACCTGGAAACGATGACCGCGGCCGACGCCAAGGCTTGGTACGACACCTGGTATGTGCCAAACAACGCCTACGTCATCATCACCGGCGACGTCGATCACAAGGAAGTCTTCGCGCAGGCCGAGAAATTCTATGGCCCGCTTGAAGGCCGCGCCCTGCCAATCCGCCGCCAGCAGATCGAGCCGCTGCAGGAAGGAACCCGTCGCCTCACCGTCAAGGGCCCGGCCGAATTACCGGTACTGATTATGGGCTACAAGGCACCGATCCTGCGCGACATCGACAAGGACAGCGATCCGTACGCACTGGAAATGCTCGCCTCCATCCTTGACGGCCACGATGCAGCGCGCTTCAACAAGAAGCTGGTCCGTGAAGACAAGGTCGCGCTGTCGGCCGGCATCGACTACGACGCCACGGCACGCGGCCCCGGCATGCTCTACCTGCATGGCACACCGTCGGAAGGCAAGACGGTCGCCGACCTCGAAGCCGCCTTGCGCGCCGAAATCGCCCGCGTCCAGAAAGATGGCGTCAGCCCCCAGGAACTCAAGCGCGCCAAGGCACAACTGGTGGCAGGCCAGGTTTACAAGCTCGACTCGATGTTCGGCCAGGCCATGGAAATCGGCCAGATCGAATCGGTCGGCCTGACATACCAGAAGCTAGACCGCATGCTGGAAAAGCTGCAAATGGTCAGCGCTGCAGACGTCCAGGCTGTGGCGAAGAAATACTTCAACGATGAGGCCCTGACCATCGGCATCCTCGATCCGCAACCGCTTGACGGCAAGGCGCGCCGTCCGGCCGTTGCCACTCGCCACTGAAACCGGGGGGAGTCATGGCTTTACCGTGGATGACCATCCTGAGCAATGTGCCGTGGAGCGACGTACTCGGCAAGGCGCCGATCATCGCCGATGGTGCAAAAAAGCTCTGGAAGGGCATGGGCCGCAAGAATAGCGACGGTTCCGTCGTCGATGCTGATCCCGTTGTCGCCCCCGATGCCGATTTCGCGACGCGTCTGACTGCCCTCGAAACCGTTCAGCGGAAATTGCGCACCCAGATACTTGCCTCCGGCGAATTGATTCAGGCGCTGAGCGAACAGAACGCCCTGTTGGTCGCCCAGATTGATGCCAACCGCCGCCTCGTTCGCTCCCTTGTCTGGGGCCTTGGCGCGACGGCGCTGGTCGCCAGCCTCGCCCTGCTGCTCGCCTGGCAACCGAAATTTTTGGAGTTTTTGGCATGAAAAGACTGTTGTCCGTAGCAATCGCCCTGCTCATCTCGCAAGCCGCCCTGGCGGGCGTCAAAATCGAGCACTGGGTCTCGCCCTCCGGCGCCCGTGTCTACTTCGTTGAAAGCCGCGTTTTGCCGATGCTCGACGTGCAGGTCGATTTCGCCGCCGGTTCGATTTTTGATCCAGCCGGAAAGTCCGGCCTGGCTGCTCTGACCCGTGGCGCACTCGACCTTGGGGCTGGCAAGCTCGATGAAACCGCCATCGCCGAACAACTGGCCGACATTGGCGCCAACCTCAGCGGCGGCGCAGACACCGACCGCGCCAGCATCGCGCTGCGCACCCTTTCTGCCAAGGACAAGCGCGAACCAGCCCTCAATATCCTGAAAAACGTGCTGCACCAGCCGTTGTTTGACGCCGCCATTTTTGAACGAGAAAAAGCCCGCACCATTGCCGGTCTCAAGGAGGCAATGACGCGCCCCGACAGCATCGCCGGCAAAGCCTTCTGGGCGGCCATGTACCCCAACCACCCCTACGGCCGCCAGGCCACGCCGGAAAGCGTCGCCGCACTGGGCCGCGATGACCTTGCTGCCTTCCACGCCCGCTACTACAACGCCGCCAACGCCAGCATTACGCTGGTTGGCGACCTGTCGCGCCAAGAGGCAGAGAAAATCGCCGAATCCATCGCGGCGGGCTTGCCCAAAGGTGAAGTTGCGACGCTGCCTGCGGCACCGGAAGTTCCCAAATGGGCAATGACCCAGCTCGCCCACCCGGCCAGCCAGGCACATATCTACATCGGCCTGCCAGCGGTCGAACGCGGCAACCCGGATTTGTTTCCGCTGCTTGTCGGTAACTACACGCTGGGTGGCGGCGGATTCGTCTCGCGCCTGATGAAGGAAGTCCGCGACAAGCGAGGCTATGCCTACAGCGTCTACAGCTACTTCGCCCCGCTCAAACAGACCGGCCCCTTCCAGATTGGCCTGCAGACCAAGCGCTCACAGGCCAAGGATGCGATCAAGGTAGCCCGCGACGTACTCGAGGGTTTCCTGAAAGATGGCCCGAGCGAAGACGAACTGGCAGCCGCCAAGGCCAATCTGACTGGCAGCTTCCCACTGCGCCTGGACAGCAACAAGAAGATTCTCGATAACGTCGCCGTGATCGGCTTCTATGGTCTGCCACTCGATTACCTCGATCAGTATCAGGCCAAGGTACAGGCGGTCTCCGCCGATGACATCAAGCAGGCCTTTGGCCGCCACGTCCGTCCGGAAAACCTGATCACCGTCACGGTGGCGGCAGATTGAATTCGGTCCGCATTGTCGGCGGCGAATATCGCCGACGCGTCCTGAAATTCCCGGATAGTGAGGGATTGCGTCCAACGCCGGACCGTGTTCGCGAAACACTGTTCAACTGGCTGGGGCAGGAGCTTGATGACTGGCACTGCCTCGACCTCTTCGCCGGCAGCGGCGCCCTCGGCTTCGAAGCGGCGTCGCGTGGGGCGGCTCGCGTTGTCATGGTCGAGCAATCGCCGAAAGTACTCGCTGCGTTGCGTGAAAACCACGAATTGCTCCACAAACCGAGTGCGATAGAGATCATTCGTGCGGATGCGATACAATATTTGGCCTCGACGAAGGCAAAATTCGATCTGATCTTCCTCGATCCACCCTACAAAAAAGGCTGGATTGCCCGCCTGGAGCCACTCTTTCCAGACGCATTGAACGAAGATGCTGCGATCTACGTCGAAGCAGAATACAAAATTGAATCGCTTGGTGATTGGCGCACGGTGCGTCAGGGCAAGGCGGGGGAAGTCCACTTTCACTTGTTGCGACGAGACACAGGCGGGAAATCAGTTTGACCAAACTCAATCATCGCGTTGCGATCTACCCGGGCACCTTCGACCCGATCACCCGTGGCCACGAAGATCTGGTTCGTCGCGCTTCGACCTTGTTCGACAAGCTGATTCTGGCGATTGCCGAAAGCCCATCGAAGAAACCACGCTTCCCGCTGGCCGACCGTGTCGAAATGGCTCAGGAAATCCTCGGTGACCTGAAGAATGTTGAAATCGTTGGCTTCAACACCCTGCTAATGAACTTCGTCCACGAAAAGGGTGCCAAAGTTGTCGTCCGTGGCCTGCGCGCCGTGTCCGACTTCGAATACGAATTCCAGATGGCGGGCATGAACCGCAGCGTCTACCCCGAAGTCGAGACCGTCTTTCTGACGCCGGGCGAGCAGTACATGTTCATCTCCGCTACCATGGTGCGTGAAATTGCACGACTGGGCGGCGATGTGAGTAAATTTGTGCAACCTTGTGTAGAAAAGCGCCTGCGGGCGACAATCACTGCTTAAACGAGAGAGGAACAGCTATGGCTCTAATGATTACCGACGAATGTATCAATTGCGATGTGTGCGAACCGGAGTGCCCGAACGAGGCCATTTCCCAAGGGGAAGAGGTTTACGTCATCGATCCGAGTAAATGCACGGAATGCGTCGGCCACTACGACGAACCGCAGTGCGTCCAGGTTTGCCCGGTTGATTGCATCCCGAAAAACCCGGATGTCGTCGAAAGCGAAGACCAGCTCTGGGTCAAGTACGAAAAGCTCACCGGCAACAAGCGCGCCTGAGTCTTTTTCAGCACCAATAAAAAACCCGCGGCCACCGCGGGTTTTTTATTGCCGGGCATCTTTTGCCCTCGACGACAGAAATCGGTGATCAGGCGGCAGCCAACTCCTGCTGCGTAAGGGGCAACAGCATTTCCTGGACGCGACCGATGATCTCTTCCAGAGCATCGATCTGCTGCAGCAGATTCTTCTCGACGCCATCGAGCTCGGTAATTCGATCTTCCAGCGTATCGGTCGCCTGATGGATGCGCTTGATGCTCTCAAGACGGCGCTTCAACTGGATCTGGTGCTCGCGCACCTGAGTTTCCATCGGCGCCATGATGGCGCGCAACCAGACTTCGGCATCACGATTGGCGTGTTCGAAAGCGCGGCGTACCTGAACCGCCACTTCCTCGAAGAACTTCTGAGTGATGTTGCGCTTGTCGTGCGTCAGCAGGCTGACCATGGTGTTCAAGTGATCGTCGCACCAGGCCTGCAGGCGATCGAGTTCCTTTTCGTAACGGAGCAGCGAGAAGGTCGTCGGCGAACCAAGCTTGAGGCCATGCTCGACGGCAAACTTCTTGTACACCGCTTCCATCATCGACAGAATTTCGCTGATCTCGGTATTCGACTTGGCCAATGCGTCACGCGACTGCGAGAAGAAATGCGCCATGGCATCGGACAGCGTCTTGGAGAAAGCGGCATCGAGCATCGCTTCGCGGGTTTCGTGCGTCAGCTGGCGCAGCACATCAAGACCAAGATGGGCAAACAACTTGTTGGTCAGCGTCGAGAAAACACTGCGCACCGCATAGTAGCGCTGCAAGCCGGACTCGAATTCGTCCTTCTCGGAGCGCACCTTGCCCATCATGTACTCGACGACACCCTTGTTCTTGCCGCGCAATTCGGTCAATTCGTTTAATTGCTCGCGCAAACCGAGGAGACGTGAATCAAGCAGACTGCGCACACGGCGGCTGACATCGCCGAACTCGCTCTCGGTGCTTTCACAGACAATATCGCGCTTGGCTGGAATCAGTTCCTTGGACAAGGCGGCTTCCAGCAAGGGCAAGCGGCTCTTTTCAAGCAGGGCGCTGTCACCATTGATCTTGGCCACCAGACCTTTTTGAGCTGAAACCGGAAACACCTGACTGGCGGGCAACTCGAGAATATTGGCGCTGGTAGTTACCTGGCGCTCGATCTCGGCATCGATTTCCTCCGCCGTCTTCAATTCATCCCATTGGCCATCGATCTTGTTGAGCACGACCATGCGACCACGCTTCGCCATGCCGCCGCCACAGATATGTTCACGCCAGATCGCCATGTCAGACTGGGTCACCCCCGTATCGGCTGCCAGAATGAATAGCACGGCATGTGCATTGGGCAGCAGTGACAGGGTCAATTCTGGCTCGGCGCCGATGGCATTCAGGCCCGGCGTGTCGAGAATCACCAGCCCCTGCTTGAGAAGCGGATGCGGGAAATTGATCATCGCGTGGCGCCAGCGCGGCACCTCGACCAGCCCATCCTCGCCAATCACGTAGAGATCGATCTGCCCCTCGCCAACCTCGAATCCCAGGCGAGAAGCCTCTTCCGGGGTTACCCGCGTAGTTTCGCTGACATGGCGCAGTGCATCCTGCATGGCATCCGGCGATTCGGTATCGAGCTCAACCTTCGTCCACTCGTCTGGAAAACGCTTGTACTCGCTGACACTGGAATTCGAAGAGCGAGTCTGGATCGGCAGCAGTTCGATACTGGGCAGTTTGTTGCCATCGAACATCAGTTCGGTCGGGCACATCGTCGTCCGACCTGCCGATGAAGGCAGCATCCGGTTGCCATAATCGGCAAAGAAGATGGCATTGATCAGTTCCGACTTGCCACGCGAAAACTCGGCAACAAAGGCAACATTCAGGCGATCTTCGCGCAGCCGCTCAAGCAGTTGGGTCAGACGCAGATCGCTCTGGGCGTCGGAAAGCTCATTCTGATTCAGCCAGCCCTGAAGCTCGCCAATATAGTTGGCTAGGCGAGAGCGCCAGGCGGTATAGGCAGCAAATTGATTGGCGAGCGACATATTTTGTATTCCCGGGTCCTATCGGAACTTCCAATTTAGCATAAAAACAGTAGCTTGCAGGTAGTTTTTAATGCTGGCAGCCAGCGCAGTAGTAAGTACTTCGCCCGGCCTGTCGAATCTGTCGAACCACCCCGCCACAACGCAGACAAGGCTGATTGGCGCGATCATAGACGCCAGCCTGAATCTGAAAGCAGCCAGCACCGCCATCGCTATGCACGTAATCGCGAATGCTGCTGCCACCAGCAGCGATGGCATCCGACAAGGTTTCGCGAATGGCCGGCACCAGAACTTCGTAGCGCGCCCGGCTGATCCGGTTAGCCGCCCGCAGCGGCGAAATACCGGCACGAAACAGGCTTTCCGAGGCATAGATATTCCCGATGCCAACGACCATGTGGCTGTCCATCAAGGCTGGCTTGATTGGCCCGCTACGCCGGGCAATCGCCTCGTACAGCCAATCGGCCGTAAAAGCCTCGGATAATGGTTCGATGCCCTGTGTCGCCAGCAAGGGATGCAGCTCAGCCGATATCGGAGGCCCCGACTGCCAGAGCACGACGCCGAAACGACGCGGGTCAGCAAAGCGCAGGATCTGATCAGCCAGCACCAGCTCGAAATGGTCATGCTTGGCCGGCAGCAGATCGAAAGGCACGAAGCGCAGATTGCCCGACATGCCGAGATGAATGATCAGCGTCCCCTGCACCCCGCTCCTCTCGCAGTCGAGCAGCAAGTACTTGCCGCGACGACGAACAGCGATCACCAGGCAACCGGGCAGCAAGGTTGCCAACTCGGGAGGGATCACCTGGCGCAGCTTCGAGGCACGAATAACCACCCCTTGAATCACCTGTCCCTCAAGCTCCGGCACCAACCCTCGACGACAGACTTCCACTTCCGGCAATTCCGGCATTGCTTGTTCCTCCGACAAATCCCAAATAACATCACAAACTTATTGGATTCTATGCGTTCCAATAAGCCTGCTTCACGCAAACCTTGATCGAAAGCCGTCCATGCCACCGAAGTTCATCGCTGCCGCCCTTTCCCTCGCCCTGGGTCTCACCCATGGCGGACATGGCCTGGCCGCCGACGAGCCGCCCGCCAAGCCGATCGCCAAACGCCTGGCGGCCCGAGCTGCATCCTCCGAGGACCTGCTGGCTCGTACGGTCTTTCAGGCGCTGGTCGGCGAATTCGCCCTGCAGCGAGGCGATGCCAAACTTGGCTCAGATGCCTGGACTGATCTCGCCCAGCGAACCCGTGACCCCAAGGTCGTTGCCAGGGCTACCGAAGTTGCCGGATTCGCTCGTCAATACGACCGGGCGCTTGAACTCTCCAAGTTGTGGATTGAGGTTGAACCAAATTCGACACAAGCCAAACAAACGCAGTCTTCACTGCTGGTCATGGCGAACCGCCTGGAAGATCTGGCGCCACAACTGACGGCGCTACTCGAACAGGACAAGGCCAATCTAGGCAACAACCTGCTGCACATGAACCGCATGCTCTCCCGGGTCAGCGACAAGAAAGCGGCGCAAGCCCTGATCGATCGCATTGCCGCGCCCTACGACAGCCTGCCGGAAGCCCATTTTGCGATGGCTCAGGCTGCATCGAATGCCAGCGACAATCTGCGCGCCCTGAACGAAACCGAAAAAGCCCTGCAACTTCGCCCGGACTGGGAAATGGCCGCCTTGGCCCGCGCCCAGCTGCAAGCCCGTCAATCCGGCAAGACGGCAATCGACAGCCTTTCGGAATTTGTCAGCAACAATGCCGCTGCCCGTGACGCCCGCCTGACCCTGGCCCGCCTGCTGATCGCTGAAAAACGCTACGACGAAGCACGCCAGCATTTCGAGCGTTTGATCAAGGACAACCCGGACAGCCCCGAAGTGATCTACCCGGTCGCCATGCTCGCTTTGCAGCAAGGCGACACAACCACCGGCCGCAAGCAACTTGAACATTTGCTGACCACCGACTTTCCGGACAAGAGCACCATCCATTTTTTCCTCGGCCAACTCGACCAGGAGCAAAAAAAACCGGAAATGGCGCTCGAACACTTTCGCCAGGTCACTAGCGGCGAGCAATACATCGCCGCCCGCTCGCGCGCCGCCCAGATCCTGCTGCAACAGGGAAAAAGCGAAGAAGCCCGCGAACTGCTGCACAACACACGCGGAGGCTCAGTCGCTGAACGCACCCAGCTCACCTTGGCCGAATCGCAATTGCTGCGCGAAGCCGGCCGCCACAACGACGCCTACATCGTTCTCGACAGCGCGCTGACTACGCAACCCGACAATCCGGAACTGCTCTACGAAGCAGGGCTGACGGCAGAACGCATCGGCAAGCCCGAATTACTTGAAACTCACCTCAAACATTTACTGACCATCAAACCGGATCACGCCCATGCCTTGAATGCTCTTGGCTACTCCTGGGCCGAACGCAACATTCGCCTGCCGGAAGCCTACGACCTGATCGCCAAGGCACTCAATTTGGCGCCGGAAGACCCCTTCATCATGGACAGCATGGGCTGGGTGCTTTATCGCCAGGGCAAATTGGCGGAAGCCCTGCAAACGCTTGAACGTGCCTACAAGATCAAGGCCGATCCGGAAATTGCCGCCCACCTCGGCGAAGTCCTGTGGACACTGGATCGCAAGGACGACGCTCGCCGCATCCTCAAGGAAGCCGTCAAGGCCAACCCGGACAACGAAGTCCTCGCCGGCGCCGTCAAGAAATACCTGCCTTGAGACTCCGCTTTTCCCTGCTGCTTGCGACCAGCCTGGTGGCCGCTTGCGCCGCGGTGCCGCCCGCCTCGCTGCAGCACCGCGACAAGATCCAGGATTTTTCGCTGGAAGGCCGTTTCGCCCTGCGCGTGACAATGCCCGGCCAAGCGCCACAGAATTCAGGCGGCCGCCTGAGCTGGACCCACCAGAACCACAGCGACCGCGTGCTGCTCTCCAGCCCGCTCGGCTACGGCCTGGCAGAAATCGAAACCACGCCCGAGCTATCCCGCTTGCGGACCGCCGAAGGCACGCAGCGCGAATCGACCGACCCCGATGCCTTGATCGAAGAAGTCACCGGCCAGCGCCTGCCGGTCACCCGCATGCCCGCCTGGCTGCTCGGGCGCTCCGGCGGCAGGGCGCAAATTTCACCAGATCCGATTGGCCGCCCTGGACAATTGCTTGAAGATGGCTGGCAGGTGGACTACACCTACGCCGATGAGACTCCCGCAGCCCTGCCCAGCCGCCTGAACATTTCACGCAATGGCGAAATCGAGCTGAAATTGCGCATCGAAGAGTGGAAAGAAACGCCATGAGCGACTGGCATTGGGGCAGCGACTGGCCGGCGCCGGCCAAACTTAACCTTTTCCTGCACATCGTCGGCCGCCGTGCCGATGGCTATCACCTGCTGCAAACAGTCTTCCGCTTTATCGAGCGCGCCGATACGCTCCGCTTCGAGCCACGCACCGATGGCGAGATCGTCCTTGCTACCCCTATCCCCGGTGTGCCAGCCGACAGCGACCTGACCGTGCGCGCCGCTTGCCTGTTGCAGCAGGCAAGCGGTTGCCGACAGGGCGCCACCATCCACCTCGACAAGCAGCTGCCGATGGGTGGCGGACTGGGTGGCGGCTCCTCCGATGCAGCAACCGTGCTACTCGCACTGAACCATCTCTGGCAGACTGGACTGAGCCGCCCTGCTCTGGAAAGACTCGGCCTCGGCCTTGGTGCCGATGTACCGGTATTCGTGCATGGCCGCAACACCTTTGCCGAAGGGATCGGCGAAGCCTTTACCAATGTCGACTTGCCACCGGAAACCTATCTGGTCCTCCACCCCGCTGTCCATGTGCCAACTGCTGCCATTTTCGGCGCCGCCGAACTGAAGCGTGACACCGCTCCCGTTCGCCCTGCTGACTGGCGCCATGGTCAAGGCCACAACGATCTTGAGCCTGTAGCCTGCGCCAAGTTCCCGGCCGTCGCCGAACACCTCGCCTGGTTTAAACAGCATGCGCCGCAGGCGATGATGACCGGCTCTGGCGCCTGCGTATTTGCCGGCTTCAAGACACGCAGCGAGGCGGCAGCCATCCTCGCTCAATGTCCTACGGGCATGAACGGATGGATCGCTGACGGTCTTGCCGAACACCCTCTCGCAAAAATTCCATAAAGGGCTGGATTTCCTCCGGCGACTACTGTAATATTCGCGCCTCGCTCGGACGCGAACCCGTTCGAGCAACCCGCTGGGGAGTCGCCAAGTTGGTCAAGGCACCGGATTTTGATTCCGGCATTCGAAGGTT
>JAGTRS010000031.1 GCA_018262195.1 Pseudomonadota bacterium
ATGACCGAGCGCCGGATTGCCGGAATACGAGAACGGCATGTTCTTGATGAAGTGCGGCAGTTCGTTGGAGGTGTAGATGCCCTCCCACGACGGCGCACAGTTGATGTGGTAACCGGAATTGACCAGCCAGTGCGTGTCGAAGACGACAATGGTGTCGACCTTCAGATCACGCATGCGGCGAGCGATTTCCTTGTGACCGTCGATGGCCGCCTGACGGCAGCCCTTGTGCGGGCCATCCTGTTCCGACAGGTACATCGACGGAACGTGGGTGATCTTGGCGGCGAGAACGAGCTTGCCCATGATCAGACGCCCCAACGCGGAATGTGGTGGCTACCGTACGAAACCGCGATGTTCTTGGCTTCGCAGAACACTTCGAAGCTGTAGTGATTACCTTCGCGACCGGTACCCGAGGCCTTGGAACCACCGAAAGGCTGGCGCAGATCGCGGACGTTCTGGCTGTTGACGAAAGTCATGCCGGACTCGATGGCCTTGGCCAGACGGATGGCGCGACCGGTGTTGTTGGTCCACAGGTAGGACGAGAGGCCGTAGGGTGTGTCGTTGGCGATACGGACGGCATCTGCTTCGTCCTTGAAACGGATGATGCAGGGGACAGGCCCGAAGATTTCTTCCTGGGCGATGCGCATGCTGTTGTCGACGTCGGCGAAAACGGTCGGCTGGACCCAGAAACCGTTCTTGAACTTGTCGGCGACGACTGGTGTGCCACCGCCGAAGACGACCTTGGCGCCTTCCTGCTTGCCGAGTTCGATGTAGTAATTGACCTTATTCATGTGGCCCTTGGAGATCATCGGGCCGATGATGGTGTTCGGATCCATCGGGTCGCCCACGGTCAGGCGAGAGGCGCGCAGCGCGAAGTCGGCAACGAACTTGTCGTAGATGCCTTCCTGAACGATGATCCGCGAGCCGGCGGTGCAGCGCTCGCCGTTGTTCGAGAAGATCATGAAAATGGCAGCGTCGAGGGCGCGTTCGTAGTCGGCGTCGTCGAAGATGATGAAGGGTGACTTGCCACCCAGTTCCATCGAGAACTTCTTCAGGCCGGCCGCCTTGACGATGCGGTTGCCGGTGGCGGTCGAGCCGGTGAAGGAGATCGAGCGGACATCCGGGTGCGAGACGAGCGGTTCACCAGCGGTGTCGCCGAAACCATGGACGACGTTGAAGACACCGGCCGGAATGCCGGCTTCAAGCGCCAGTTCGCCGAGGCGGTTGGCGGTCAGCGGCGACAGTTCCGACATCTTCATCACGGCCGTGTTGCCGAAGGCCAGGCAGGGCGCGGTCTTCCAGGTGGCGGTCATGAACGGCACGTTCCACGGCGAGATCAGCGCACAGACGCCAACCGGCTGCCACAGCGTGTAGTTGAGGTGGCCGGTATCGGAATCGTAGGTTTCGCCGTGCATGTGCTGGATCAGCTCGGCAAAGTAGTTGAAGTTGTCCGAAGCGCGCGGAATCAGCACGCGCTTGGTCTGGTTGGTGACCTGGCCGCAATCGGCCGTTTCCATGTCGGCAATCGGCTCGACATTGGCGGCGATCAGTTCGCCGAGCTTGCGCACGAGACGGGCGCGCTCCTTGACCGGCGTCGCGGCCCAGCCCGGGAAAGCAGCCTTGGCAGCGGCGACGGCGGCGTTGATTTCTTCCTGGCCGCCGCTGGCAACGGTGTCGATGACCTCGCCGGTGGCCGGGTTGATGGTTTCGAAGGTTTCCTTGCTGCCGACCTTCTGGCCGTTGATGATGTGGTGAATCATGCTGTTCTCGCTTTCTTTATGCGGTGGCGAAATAAGTCTGGTCGTCGACGATGGTATTGATCAGGCAACAGACGCCTTCGACTTCGGTCTCGATGACATCGCCGGCCTTGACGTCAGCCAGACCTTCCGGCGTGCCGGTCAGGATGATGTCGCCGGGGTTCAGCGTCATGAACGAGGTCAGATATTCGATCAGCGTCGCGATATCGAAAATCATGTCGGAGGTGGTGCCCTGCTGCGTCGTCTTGCCGTTGACCCGCGTCGTCAGCTTGAGTGCCATCGGATTCGGCACGTCGGCGGCGTCGACCAGCCAAGGGCCGAGCGGTGTGCAGCCGTCACGGTTCTTGACGCGCAGGTTCGGGCGGTAATAGTTCTCGAGGTAGTCGCGAATGGCGTAGTCGTTGGCCACGGTGTAGCCGGCCACCATCTCCATGGCGTCAGCCTTTGCTACCTGATAACCGCTCTTGCCGATGACGACGGCCAGCTCGCACTCGTAGTGCATGTATGTGGCGTCGGCCGGGCGACGCGTCTTGGCACGGTGACCGACGATGGTGTTCGGCCCTTTGAGGAAAGCGAGCGGCACTTCCGGCGCCTTGAAAGCCAGCTCCTTGGCGTGGTCGGCGTAGTTGAGGCCGAGCGCAAAGACGGCGCCGGGGACGACCGGCGGCAGCCAGCTGACCTCGGCTTCGTTGAGCAAACGGCCATCGGCCAGCTGAACACGGCCGTCAGCGGCCTGCGTTACTTCGTGGATGGCGCCCTGAAAGGCTATGCGTCCGCGCTTCATGCTTGTGCTCCTGCGATGGAGAATTGGAGGGAGCCAACGCCTTCGGCACTGATCTTGACCTGGCTGCCGGCACCGGCCTGCGGGGCCATGTAGCTGACGCCGACGAGCAGAACGTCGCCCTGGCTCAGGGTCATGAACTCGGTGACATCGACCAGCAATTGGGCCGGATCACGGACCAGATCGGCCAGCGAACGCTGTTCGACGACCTTGCCGTCGATCTCGGTGGTCAGCACCAAATTAGACAGATCGACCAGCGGCTTGACCGAACAGAGCGGCAGCGAACCGTCGAAGCACTTCTCGCGAATGGCCGGGCGGTAGTAGCTGTCGTGCGGCAGGCTCAGATCGCCAGCCAGCACGATGCCACCTACGGCGTCCAGTGCGTTGTCGCGGGTCAGTCGAGCCGCAGCGCGGCCCATGACCAGACCGACCGTGGCGCCAACTTCGACGGCTGTGGTGCCCTTCGGCAGGGTCACGGTCGTACCGCAGGCAACGCGAGTGTTGGCCGGCTTGATGTACATCGCCGGGGCTTTCGGCGCGCCTTTGTAGGGCGCCGCTGCGAGCGCATCGCCGATCTTGCGGACGGAAGCGTGGTCGTTGAGGACGACGCCGTAAACCGTGCCACTGACTTTCTGTTTAATCATTGGTACGAACTCCAGTTAGCCGAGGAAGTGAACCAGGCCGAGGCACAGGACAGGGAAGAAGACCAGAGCAATGATACGAATGAAGTCGGACGCCAGGAAAGGCATCACGCCCCAGGCAGTTTCCGTCATTGGCACATCCTTGGCGATCTTGTTGATGACGTAGAGGTTCATGCCGACAGGCGGATGGACCAAGCCGATTTCAACCACCATCAGGGCGAGAATACCGAACCAGATCGACTTGTCCTCGACGCTCATGCCGAAGAATTCGAGCCCCATGACCATCGGATAGAAAATGGGGATGGTGAGCAGGATCATGGCCAGCGAATCCATGACGCAGCCGAGCAGGATATAGATAAGCAGGATGGCGAAGAGAACCACCAGCGCCGGCAAGCCGCTATGCTGGACCCAGGTTGCCAGCTCGGTCGGCATTTGCGACAGGGCCAGGCTGGAGTTGAGCAGGTCGGCGCCGATCAGCACCATGAAGATCATGCCGGTGGCGTGGGCCGTGCCATAGACGCTCTGCAGGAAATCCTTGGTGCGCATGCCGCCGGAGACCGCAGCGATGATGCCGCAGGCTGCGGCGCCAATCGAGGCAGCTTCGGTCGGGTTGGCCCAGCCGCCATAGATACCGACGATGACGACGAGGAAGACACAAAGCACAGGGATGATGTTGATCTGGGCCTTGATCATTTCGGCAAACGGCACTTTCTTGCCGGCCGGACCGGCACTCGGATCGCGGCGGACGACCAGCGCGATGACCAGGATGTAGCCCAGCGCCGCGATAATGCCAGGCACAACGGCGGCAACGAAGAGCTTGCCAATCGACTCCTGCGTCAGCACAGCGTAGATGACCAGCGGCACCGACGGCGGGATCATGATGCCGAGCGTGCCGGAGGCGGCCAGCGTGGCGGTCGCCAGCTTACCGGAGTAACCGGCAGCCTTCAGTTCAGGCAAGGCGACCTGCCCCATCGTTGCGGCAGTAGCCAGCGAGGAGCCGCAGATAGCACCGAAAGCAGCACAGGCAGCAGTCGAAGCCATGGCCAGGCCGCCACGCCAGTGGCCGATCAACGTACCAGCAGCCTTGAATAGGGCCTTGGACAGGCCGCCATGGGTAGCAAACTGCCCCATCAGGATGAACAAGGGAATGACCGCCAGGTCGTAATTCGACACCCGGGCATAGACCAGGTTGTTGAGGGTATACAGCAGGCCGGCGGTTTCGCCGGCGTTCATGACCAGATAGATGCCGGCGCCGGTGATGAACATCGCCATGGTGATGTGCACCCGGATGGCGAGCATGCCCAGCAGGCAGGCGAAGCCGATCAGGCCGATTGAGGTACCGCTCATTTACTTGCTCCCCGGAATGTTCTTGGTCGGGTGGAAATGGGCATAGGCCCGGTAGATCGCGCAGATCATCATGAGAAACAGGCCGGGCACGAGCAGCGCTGTCGGAATCCACAGCGGCAGCGAAACCAGCGTCGTTACCTCTTCCGATTCATGGGTGGCGATGGCGGACAGAATCGTGCGCCAGACCAGAATGCCTGAGACGATGGCGAAGAGGACTTCGGCCACGCCATCGATCGGACGCTTCAGTGAATCACGCATGTTCTCGGTGAAGAAATCCACCTTGATGTGCTCGCCAAGCAGGGTGCAGTACGGCAGGAAAGCCGTAGCTGCAACGGCCGTGCCGGCCTGCATCAGTTCGATATCGCCGGTCACCGAGCCGAAACCCAGTTTGCGGCCGATGATCGAGACCAGCGACATGGCGATCAGGGCGATGAATAACACCCCGCCTGAAATCGCCATCGTCTTGCCGGCCATGATCAGGTAGTGCTCGACCCTGTCGTGCTCCACCAGTTCATGGGGTATCCCCATCGGATCTTGCATGCTGTTCCCCTTTTCCTGATCTTTTTATTTGTTGGTGCCAGTCAGTTCGCGGGCCGAGGCGATCAGCTTCTTGCCGTCGACACCCTTTTCGCCAACCTGCTTGGCCCATTCGTCCTCGACGCTGGCCGTCGCCTGCTTCATGGCCGCCACCTGCGTCGCACTCAGCGTGGTGATCTTGTTGCCCTGGGCAGCGATGCGCTTGCGGGTATCGGCCGCAACTTCATCGAACATGGCACCGAACTGGCCAACCATGACTTCGCCGGTCGTCTTGTCGACGATGGCCTTGAGGTCGGCCGGCAGGCCATCGTACTTGGCCTTGTTCATGAGCACGGTGAGGACGGTGGCTGTCGGGTGAGCAACGCCGGCATCCGGCTGCAGGTGGAACTTGGTGACTTCGGACAGCTTGGTCGGGAACACCAGTTCCCAGGCGCCGAGCGAACCGTCGACTACGCCCTTGGCGATGGCTTCGGTAACCTGCGCCGGCGGCATGGCGACCGGTTGGCCGCCGAGGGCAGCCAGGGTCCTGGCGCCGACGCGGGTCGAGGTGCGCAGCTTGAGGCCGGCAAACCCGGTCAGGCCGGCGATCTGCTTGCTGGCAGTGTGAACTGCCTGACCACCGTCGGTGTGGAAGGCCAGAACCTTGTAAGCGGCGAATTCCTGCTGGGCATTCTGCTGGTAATACTTCCACAGCGCCTTGGAGCTGGAGGTGGCGTCCTTGACCATGAACGGCAGTTCGAACGCTTCGATGGCCGGGAAGCGACCGGCTGAATAGCCCGGGCCGGTCCACACGACGTCGGCGACACCGTTCTTGACCTGATCGACGAGCTGGCCCGGCGTACCGCCGAGCTGCATGGCAGGGTAGAACTGGCACTTGATCCGGCCATTCGACTGCTTGCCCATCTCGTCACACCAGGGCTGCAGGACTTTTTGTTGGGTCGGCGCGGCGGACGGCAGGAAGTGCGCGATCTTCAAGGTGACTTCCTGGGCGGCAGCCGGCAGTGCAATAGCCATGGCGCCAACGGCTGCTAGGTTACGGTAGTTCATTCGACATCTCCTCGATGAGTGTGGGTGAGCCCACGTTTATTAACATGTTAGTGATCAAATTAAATCACTACTATGTTAGTGAGTCAACGCCCTCTTCTGCTTTTTTTCGTTTTTTTCTTGGGTGCAATTTAGCTGCAGAAAAAACCGGCCGCACGAGGCGGCCGGCGAACTCCGCAGAGGAGAGATGAACGCAGAGGAAAACTAAGACTTCATGATCTTCAACGTCTGTATGGAGGTGTATTCCGCTAGGCCATGCTGACCGAACTCAACACCAACACCGGATTGCTTGACGCCGCCAAACGGCGCATCTGGCTGGATGGCGCCATGCTCATTGACCCAGGCGGTACCGCACTCAAGCCGCATGGCCAGCGCAGCAGCCTTGGCCGTATCGCTCGACCAAACCGAACCACCCAGACCGTTCGGACTATTGTTGGCGCGAGCAATGACTTCGTCGATATCCGAATACTTGATGACCGGCAGGATGGGGCCAAAGGGTTCTTCATCGACCAGGCGCACGCCATCGGAAATATCCGTGACGATCGTTGGCTCGTAGAAATAGCCGGGGCCGGCCTTGCGTTTGCCGCCGCACAGGAAACGGGCTCCGTGGGCGCGAGCATCCTCGGCCAGTTCCTCTACCTTGGCCAGTTGCACGGCGTTCTGAATCGGCCCAAGCTGGGTTTCCGGGTTCATGCCATCGCCGACCACTGCATTACGCGCCAAGTTGGCCAGTTCGCTGCACAGTTCGTCGTAGATGCTTTCATGGACGTATAGGCGTTTCAGGCAGGCGCAGGTCTGGCCATTGTTATGGAAGGTGACGCCGAACAGCTTGGGCGCCAAAGCCTTAACATCGACATCCGGGAGCACGATGCCGGCATCGTTGCCGCCCAGTTCCAACGTCAGGCGTTTCAGGTTGCCCGAGGCATTGGCCATGATGCGCTTGCCGGTTGCCGTCGAACCGGTAAACACGACTTTGGCGATGCCCGGATGGCCGGTCATGGCCGGACCGACATCGGACCCGGCAGCACCGGTGATGAAATTGAGCACGCCCGCAGGCAGTATGGCGTTGGCTAGTTCGGCAAAGCGTGCAGTCGCCACCGGCGTCATTTCAGACGGCTTGAGCACCACCGTGTTGCCAGCGCGCAGGGCAGGAATTACGTGCCAGATAGCGATCATCAGCGGCCAGTTCCACGGTGTGATCGAAGCGACCACGCCGAGCGGCTTGCGATGCACCTCGACACGCGCTTCGGCGTTGTCCTGAATGACTTCGACCGGCAGTTCCAGATCGGCCGTGACGTGCGTCCAGGCAATCGACCCACCGACCTCCATGCCCGCTCCAACGCCGTTCAGGCCGCCCTGCGGCTTGCCGGTTTCCAGCGTGACCAGGCGCATCAACTCCGGCATGTTCGCTTCGAGTGCGGCACCCAGCGCGTGCATCAATTGCTTGCGCTCGCTATCGGGTTTGCGGCTCCAGGCCGGGAAAGCAGCCTGGGCAGCCTTGACCGCTGCATCGACGTGGCTGGCATTGCCAGCTTGCGCCTGGGCGAATGCCTCGCCGGTGGCTGGGTTGATGACCGGAAAAGTGGTAGCCGCCTGGACGGCCTGGCCGTCGATCAGCATGGAAATGGTTTGCATGTCGTCTCCTGTTATTGAGTTTGTTTATTGCCGAGTCCGTCGACGATAACGCCATGACGGGAAAAGCGAACCACACCATGAGCACCGGCCAGCACAGCGGTCAGCGACAGGCGGTCATCGCGCTGTCTCCATGTGAAACTCGCGCCGCCGTCACCGCTTTCCAGCGACACGCCGTCCAGAGCGACACCGATGACACGGCCATTGGCTTCGATCAAGTCCGTAACCGAGCTCTTGCTGCCGCTGACCACGGCCTGCCACGAATGGCCCTCGTCGGTGCTACGGTAAATCGTTCCGCGCAGGCCGGCGACGAGCAGCGTGCCGTCATTGAGTGCCGTGCCGCTCCACAATGAGCCCTTGTAACCGGTGTTCAGATAATGCCAACTCTGGCCGCGATCGTTGCTGCGCAGGACCACACCGCGTTCGGCGGCAACGTAAAGCACGCCCTTGCCCGAGGCGAAAGCCTTAAACAGGTTGCGATCGGCCTTGCCGCCTTCCGGCGGCGCTGGCAGATCAAGCGGCGTCCATGTTTTGCCGCCATCCTGCGTGCGCAGGACCAGAGACCACAAACCAACGGCCAGACCTTCGTTGGCATCGAAGAAGTGCACCGAGAACAGCGGGCGATCCTCCTGGGTGTCCAGACGCTGGATCATCCAGTTCTCGCCGCCGTCTGCAGTATGCAGGATTGCCCCCCACTGGCCGACGGCCCAGCCGTGCTTGTCGTCGGCAAAGCTGACGGCGGTCAGGGTCGAGGCAACCGGAACCTTAGCCGCCTGGCGGAAGGTCTTGCCCTCGTCGTCGGAGAGCAGGATGGTGCCAAGGTCACCGACCGCTACCATGCGTTTGCCGGCACGTGCCGCACCGAGCATCGCTGCCAGCGTGGCTGCCTTGCTGGCCTTGGCCGGCTGCGCCAGCAGGGGAGACGGAGCTGCCGGTGCCTGAGCCTGCGCGAAGTGGCTGGCCAGTAGGGCCAGGATTAGTGCGCTCGTCCGGAGCGTCATCGAATTCAGTTGCATGATGTGTTCCTGCTCAGTGATTCAGGATACCCGGCGCGCGAACCGGGGTCTTGCGCGGAAACAATTTTTCGAGCCAGACGGCGAAGGCCGGTAGCGCGGTCATGGCCATGACCATATTGACCATGAACATGAAGGCAAGCAGTTTGCCCATGTCGGCCTGAAACTTTAGGTCGGAGAAGGCCCAGGTGGCGACGCCGATGGCCAGCGTGATGGCGGTGAAGATGGTCGCCGTGCCGACTTCGAGGATCGAATGTTCCAGCGCCTTGACGATGTTCTCGCCCTGCGACAAATGCAGTTGCAAGCGGTTGTAGATATAGAAGGCGTAATCGACGCCGATGCCGACGGCGAGCACCATGACCGGCAGCGTAGCGACGGTGAGACCGATTTCCAGTTCCTTCATGAACCAGTAGCCGATGAAGGTACCGACGGTGAGCGGCAGACAGCAGGCGAGTACGGCACGGAAATCACGATAGACCATGGCGACGAGGAAGACGATGGCAGCGTAGACGTACATCATCATCGGCCATTCGCTGTGCTCGACCTCGTCATTGACCGCGGCAAGTACCCCGGCATTACCCGAAGCAAGGCGGATAGTGACACCATCGAGCTTGTTTTCGGCTCGGAAGGCCTTGACCTTGGCGATGACACGATTGATGGTCGTCGCCTTGTGATCGTTCAGGAACAGGTGCACCGCCGTCATGCTGCAATCCTTGCGCATGTAGCCCCGCATCCGGCCGATCTCGGTAGCCAGCGCCGCGTAATTGCCCGGATCGATGGGGATGGCGTTCATTTTCGGATTGCCTTCGTTGTAGCCCTCGTTATAGGTCCGCAACTGACCGGAGAAGGAACTGGCCGACAGCACGCCCTCGGTGTTCTGCATGTGCCAGACGAACTGATCCTGGTAGATGCCGATGGCGACGTTTTCACAGGATTCCGGGGCTGCTTCGAACACGATGGTCAGCCAGTCGAGGCCAGTATCGTAGGCATCTGAAATCGCCACCGCATCTCGGTTGAAGCGGGCTTCGGCACGCAGCTCCGGGGCGCCGGGCTGCAGGGTGCCGATCACTCGGTCGCTGCTCTGCCACACCGATACCGCAAAAATGGCAGTAGTCAGGGCAATGACGATGGCGGCGTTGCGCGGTTCGGCAACCCGAGCCAGGGCACGCAGCCAGCGGGCGCGTTTGTCACGCTTCATCATCGCCTTGTCGGCGTATTCCTTGGTGAAGGTGAAGTATGAAGCGGCTATCGGCAGCATGGCCAGATTAGTGGTGATCTTGAAGAAGACACCAAGTGAAGCGGTGATCGCCAGTTCGCGCACCATCGGGATGGGAATGAGGATCAACGTGATGAAGGACACGAAAGCGGTAACCAGCGCCAGCACGCCGGGTATCAGCAGGCCGGAGAAACTGGCACGCGCCGCCTGTTCGGTCGTCTTGCCGTGCGCCAGTTCGCGCACGATGAAGTTGATCTGCTGTACGCCGTGCGACACGCCGATGGCGAAGACCAGGAAGGGCACCAGCACGGCCAGCGGATCGAGGCCAAAGCCAAGCAGACGCAGCGCGCCGAATTGCCAGACCAGCGAGGTAAAGGAACAGACGATAGGCAGGATGGTGAAGCGCAATGAATGGCAATACCAATAAACCGCAGCAGCCGTGAGCAGCAACGCCACAGCGCAGAATTCAAGCACCGACGAGGCACCGTCGGCGATATCGCCGATCTGCTTGGCGAAACCGATAATCTGGATTTCGAAGTCGGCATCCTCGAACTGCTTGCGCAGGCCTTCCAGCTTGTCGTTGTAGGCCACGTAGTCAATCTTGTTGCCGTCCTTGTCCACTTCGGCCAGCTCGGCGACGATCATCGCGCTCGTCTGGTCACGCGACACCAGCGTGCCAACGAAGCCACCCTGGCTGGCCGAGCGCTGAATGCCGGCGATGATTTCTTCGTTCAACTGTTCCGGCATCACTGTGCCGGAAATCAGCGGGTCGGCCCGAAAGCCCTCCTCCGTGATCTCATTCACGAAGCTGTTAGGCGTCCAAAGCGATTGGACGCCTAGGCGGTCGACGCCTGGCAGGTAGATCACCGCCTGGGTAACGTCATAAAGGCGCTTTAGACCGGCCTGTGTCCAGATGTTTTCCTTCTTGGCCTTGACCACGACGTTCAGCCGATTGGCACCGAGCACGTCGTTCCGGTATTTGTGGAAGGTCTCGATGTATTCGTGGCCGGTCGGCATCTGCTTTTCGAAACCTGCCTCCATGCGCAACTGCAGCGCAAAGTACCCCATCACGGCAGTAAAAACGGCCAGCCAGATCAGGAAGGGTGTTCGGTACTTGAAACAGAAGTTTTCCAGCCCGGACAGTGTCCGGGTCAGGTATTTGTCGACCGCGTCGACACTGAAAAGGTTGAGCATGATGTGCTGTCCTGCGGGAGATGGCTTGTTCTTATGATTTGGAACGGGGGACGGTCACCCGCCCCCCGCCCTGCGCTTGCTTAGAAATTACGCGACACATAGACCCCGAAGAAATCGCGGTCCGCATACGGCTGGTCATATACGCGCGAACCGCCCCAGAATCTGGCGTAGTTCACCCCAGCCTGCCACTTGGCCGGGTTCTGGGTAAAGCTGACGATGAAGTTGGCAGACTTCGCTCCCTCCATGAACAGCGCCGACGCGTTTGGCGTGCGCCCATTCACCGCCTGGAAGTAGTAAATCTCCGGTGTAACCTGCCACCCCGGGATCAGATTGCCATCGTAGGTCCAGCTGAAGTCCAGGTTGTAGCCCCAGGAGAGCTTGTCACCCACTGCCTCGGCCGAGTTACCCAGGTTGTATTCCTGACCCCAGGCCCAGACGCCGGCACCGATCGGCTCTGCCCCGTAAAATTTCTTAAGTTTCGGGTAGTAACTGGCGACTGCTTCGATCATGAAGGTGGCTGTCGAAGCATTGCCCAGCACCTTGAGGATGCCGCCGTAATCACCCGGCGTCATGCTGAGCAGGCCGGTCAGGTGCCACTGGAATTTCTTCTCGTCCACCCAGCACTTGCCGCCATTCGAGGCACAGAGGTCGAAGCCCGGGTTCAGGGAAACGGCATCCTTCGGACGATAGGAGAGTTCGGTACCGATCGCCCAGTCGCCGAGCGGGAAGTTGGCCGAAATACCGTACATGCGGCGATCTTCAGCGTACTGCCACTCGAAGACCGTGGAATTCGGATCAACAGCCAGGTTCGGCGCCTTGTCATGGTAGGCCATGGCGTAGAAGCCGAGGTTCAGCTGCGTGCCCGATGGTTGCCAGCGCACAGCCGCGCCAAACTGGCCGGAATCTTTAGCCTTGCGACGGTTGATGCCGTAGGTGCTGTCTCCAACGCCCAAGCCATTGAGCTGCGACCAATAGCTGCCAGTCGGCGGAAAGTAGTGTGCGTCCCATTTCGCCTGATAATAAGCTTCGAGATTCACGCCCCGGCCGAGTCCGGTTGCGAAGCTGACGATAGGCGCCGGCAGGAAAACCTCCTTCAACTGGGTACCCGGCTGCGACAAGCGCATGATGTCCATCGCGTTAACCTGATTGATGCCACCTGGCAGAAACAAGCTCTCCCCCCAACTGATCACCTGATTACCAACGCGAACCCGGGCCCGCTGCTCACCCATCGAGAACTCCTTGCTCACCCACAGGTCGAGCAGGCGGGTCTTGAACTCTAGGTCATCTTTTGCATCATCGGACAAAGACGCGGTGTAACCGTTTGGACCAGTCGCCGCGCTAACGAAGCCGGTTGTCCTGGTCGCAGTGAAATCGCGCAACCAACTAAAACGCCCCATGAACTTCCAGTCGTCCGGCAGCTTGAGCAGCAGTTCGTGCATACCCTTAAGGTAGGTCGTAAAAGCATCACCCTTGCCGTAGTTGATGTTGCCCTGATCGCCCACGCCCTGGAAAGTTGTGTTGCCGATTGGCGCACCGTTGCCTGAGGCACCGTTGACCACGAGGTTGCTTGATGGACTTTGGGCACGAATGCCCGTGCCCAACGACACGGTCGAATCGAAACTGCCGGAAATGCTTTCGGTTTCGAAGGTGAAGGCAGCCGCGGCCCCCACGTAGCCGATCAACACGGACAGAACGGTTTTCTTGAAAATATTGTGCATGGTATTACCCTCCGTTGTCGTTCTGATCGATCAACGCTCGCTGATCGAGCGCAGGTTGTCCGAGGTGTAGAAGCCTTCTTTCAACTTCGGATCATTGGCTTCGACAAACCACTTCATGTCCTTTCCGCCGCCCAGGGAGCTTTGGTCTACCAGGTAGCGGTTATCGACCAGGTTGTACTGAACGAAGGCCGGGTTATCACAGCTGCCTGTTTCATAAACCGGGATGACGAAGCCTTCACGCAGCTTCCAGAGCTTGCCTTGGGCGTCGTAGTCCTCAGCGGCAACGATCGCCCAGCTATCCTCGTCGATATAGAAAGTGCGCTTCGGCGCGACATGGCGGACGCCCTGCTTGACGGAAGCCTCGACTACCCAGACGCGGTGCAGTTCGTAGCGACGGTGAGCGCTATCGATGCCGTTTTCCTTGGCCACATCGCTGAATTTGACGTTCGGGTCATACATGCCGAAGGCGTTGTAGCCGACGATCATTTCCTTCTTGCCGACCAGCTTCCAGTCGAAACGCTCGATAGTGCCGTTGAACATGCGCGGCTCGTCCATCGTGTACTGGTTCTCGAAGCCGATCTGCGGCGCGTCATAGGCGTAGGTCGGCATGCGACGGACGCGACGCTGGCCCGGGAAGTAGTAGAAAACCTCGTTGGTCTTGTCGGTGAACACCGTAATGGCTAGCGACTGGCCAGCTAGTGCGGTCGGCGACTTGTAGGCAAAGTAGGTGAAATACTCTACCGGCGACAATGCCGAAAACTGGGCCGAACCCTTCTTGCCCCACGGGAAGAAATAGGTCTGGGTGGACGTGGCGGCGATCCACTCGCTGGAACCAGCACGCGGCGATAGCGCGGTGTACAGGGTCGGGAATTCGAAACCGACGCCGGCGTACTTCATCTTGACGTTCCACATCGCCTCGGTACCCGTCTTCGGCAACGGGAACGGGATGCCCGGCACGTTGGCTTCCTTCAGGCTCCAGCCGTCGGCACCAATCTTGGCGGTTGTCGCATTCTTCTTGGTGTTTTCAACAACGAAATCCGGATTGGCACAGGTGCGACGGGACGGATAGACATCCATCTTGTAGCCCTTGTTCTGTTTGATCAGCTGAACCTGGCCCGGCGACAGTTGTGCTGCGTACTTGTCAACGTTGCTCGCATCGATCGAATACAAGGCCTTGTCACCCTTGTGCTTCCAGGCATCAGCGCGGCTCTTGCCATAGCTCCAGCCGGAAGCCTGCGGCTCGTTGCCGCCCCATGCCGGGATGGAACCATCCTTGTTGGCCCCCTTTTCGGCGCCGACCGGAGTCAGCTCCTTGCCAAGCTTGGCGGCATCGGCTTCCGTCGAGGCATAGGCGGAAAACGATGCGGAAAATACAGTGGCAAGGATCGCTGCGGCCCCGCCCTTCTTGAACATGATCATTTCAATCTCCTGTGTGGTGAACAGAGACCAACCCCTCCGGTCGGCCGCAACCAATTTCACTGGTTGGGGCCAGTGTAGAAATCGGCCCTCTTTGTCCGTTATCAAAAATCGGCAACTTTTTATGATGCAATTCAATTGGGCGACTTACCCGATATCTACCCCTCCGTTCCATCGCTAGGAGCGTTGTCCACTACCGTCTGAGCCAGCGGCCAGAACTGAAAATAGCTGCCAACCACCACCATCAGCGGAAAGGTCACAGCGAGCATGGCCGAAGCCAGCCACAACTCGAGCGGATAAGTCGGCCCGCCCGAGGAGAGGGCGAAGCGGCTGAGTGCTACCGCTTCGTAGAGATGCAGCATGGCGACAGCCAAGCCTGCCGCCACGCCGTTTAGAATCAGGCCACGCCAGGGCTGCGGCAGCTTGAGTGCCGGCACGCCCTCAAACATGGCGAGCAGGATGAAGTAGCCGAAATTGATGGCGACGCAGACCCGCACCATGAACAGCACCTTGTCCATGCCTTGCCCAACGAAACCGGCCCAAAAAGCACCGGCCAGAGTGAAGACCAAAAGCAGGGAAAGGATGCCGAAGACCGGCTGTTTGCCTAGCGCCGGCAACTTGCTGGCGAATGCGCTCATTGGCCAGAAATCGAACAAGATCAGGGCAAGTACTGGCACCAGCATGGCGATGGCGAAGACCAGCGGAGTCCAGGCCATGAACAAGCCATGCGGATCAAGTTCGGACCGGTAAAACGGTGCTTCGGCCAGGAAGCCGAAATCGAACAGCCAGCGGAACAGGCCGTAAGCCAGCGCATAGGCGCCAACCAGCAGCGCTCCGCCCATGAGCCCTGGGTGGCGGATCGCCGGCGCGAACGGCCAGCATTGCAGCGGCACGACAAGCACCAGCATGACCGCCACGGAGAAGATCAGGAACATGATCAGGAATGGCGTCGGCAACGCCATTCCACCGCCTACCGTCTGCCAGGCGATGCAGGCGACGGCTGTGCCGACCAGCGCATTTAGCGCGGTGAAAGCAATGCCACGCAAGGGCTGCGGTAACTTGGACAGGGCCTTGGGGTAAGTGGACTGCCAGACCAGACTAATGACCATCTGTGCCGGCACCATGGCGACCAGGATGACCGTACCCCAGCCGGTCAGCCATTCCGGGCTGACGAGCAGGCAGAAGAAAAGCGAGGCGAACACCGCCCCGGCCGTGGCGATGACGCCACGGCGCAAGCCCTGCAAATTGTTCATGGTGATTCCTGTTAGCGGGCCGATCCGAGCTGGATGTCCTCGATTTGCTTAAGCAGGCGAACGCGCATGCCCGGGATGTCCTGCGGGACGGTTGCCCGGTAAGCACGGACATCGTCGGCGGTGTAAGGTTTGAAGTCGGCCGGAGTGCTGCTACGCCCGATGTTGGCCATCACCCAGTTAAGCAATTCCGCCGTTTCGCCGTCGCTGAGCGGCGTGTTCAATGTTCCAGGCACCTGCGATAGGTAGGCCCGCCCATCCGGAGCCTGGAGGAAATGCCCGACCTCGTCGCGCATGCTGGGAATGCCGTTTTCCGGCGAGCCGGTACCGTCAGACTGATGGCAACCCATACAGTGCAGGCGGTAATTCTTCTTGGCAGCATCTGCCACGGCTTCCCCTGCCAGCAGGCCAAAAATACCCGCCAACAAGAGACCACAACGGATCCTGGAAGCTAGGTTCATGTTGTGCTCCTTACTGAGATGCCGCCCGCCAGCCGCGCAATTCCCTGGCGGTTGGCTTTTTCGCACGTGTCGCAGCCAGTTCGTCGACCTCGATGACCTTGAAGCCAGCGGGCAATTCGGCGGCGTTGAAGTTCGTCAGCACATGGTTCAGCACGCTGGCCAGTTCGGCGTCCGACAATTGCTGCCAGGAAGGCATGATGCCTTCGTAGATCACACCTTTCGATTCCATTTTCCCGGCAAGGCCGCTTATTACTATGCCCGCCAGGTACTTGCGCCCTTCCGGCACCGCCAGCCGCTTGCCCAGCGTGCCGGCGAGTGGCGGCGCGAGGCCAAGCGCACCGGCGCCGTCCGGTTGGTGGCAGGCGGCGCAGTTGGCGTCGTACACAGCCTTGCCATCCCCTGCGGAGGCGATTCCCACGGTCAACCCGAAAAAAAGGCCAAAAATCAAATGCCTCATGACCGCCCCTCTTCCAGTCCGACGATGACCGATACCGTGCAGTGGTAATGGCTACTCTGGTTGGCCATGCACCAGTTGATATCGTTATGTACCCCCATGCGGTAACCGGGGCGTTCGCGGATGTTGGTGTTGCAGAAGCAGCGACCGCAGGAGGTCTTGCCGCAGCAGTCGTTGTAGCTGACCAGATAGTCGCGGCCGTCGGCCGGATTGTGGCAGGTACCGACCCAGGACACGGCTGACGGCGTTGAGCCCGGCGGACAGGTCGTCATCGTGCCGCCGCAGCATGAGCACAGGAAGCCGTCTACACTGCAGTAGCGCCAGTAATCGCAATCGGTGTCGGTCGGCTCACCCTTCTTTTTCGGAGTACCGTGGCCGCCCGCCGCGTGAGCATTGTTGGTGCGATCGAAGGGAAGCACAGGCAGTGCGAAGGCGCCGGCCACCAGCAACTTGCTGACGCCTGTAATGAAGCCGCGCCGCGAAGCATTTTGTGCCACCGTACGCGTGCGGCGCTCGGTGAAACGGTCGAGTAGTCTAAGGAAGTCCATGGCTCAGGCTTTCTCCGGATGAGCTTCGGATGCCAGCAGCTGACGGTCGATATGTTCCTGCACCGAGGCGATGCCGCTTTCGTACGCCGTCATCAGGCTCTCGACCTGTTCGCGGGAATTGACCAGTCCCTTTGCGCGGACAAAGCCCTTGGCGTCGAGCAGCACGCAATACGGCAGCTTGGAAATCTTGTAGGCCATGCCCAGCGGCTGCGACAGGACGTACGGGAAGTCGCCGAGCGCGTACTTGTCGCGGAAGGTCGCGTGCTCCGGGCGATCCCCATCCGAGGCCAGCACCACATTCAGCCAGCGTCCTTCGCGCTCCTGGACGGAACGCATGATCGGCAACAGCTTCTTGCACACCGGGCAGGTCGGAGAAACAAAGAAGAGCAGCGTGCTCTTGGCCGAGGCTGTGCCGATGGTCAGGCCATTGCCCTCCCAGGTCGTAACGTCGACTGGCGGCGCCAGTTCACCGACCTTGGGGCCGTGGTCCATCATCAGCGCGCCCATTGGCGCGACGCGTTCATAGAGAATGCCGATCTGGCGGGTCAGGGCAAGGACACAGACGCCGAGCGCGACGACAACGATCCAGAGGACGATTACGGAAAGAACGAGTGGATCCATCATGATTGCAGCTCCTTCAAAAGCGGTTGATTGGCGAGCAGTTGGTTGACGCAGGCGTAGAGGGCAAGCATGGCCAGGATCGTGCCTGCCACGCTGAAATAATCGAGAGCACCGAGGTTGCGCGGCATTTCATCGGCGGCGGCCAAGGCGATGGCGGAGGACAGAAAGGCGTTGCGCACGACCAGACCCCATGAAATGCGCTGGCCGCCGGTGCCACAGCCGCATTCGAGTCTCCCCATGCCGCGCAGCAGGTTGATGGCTACTGCACCGGTGACCACGGCCATGACGCCCAGGCCGAGCAAGACGCCGATCAGACGGGTGTTCTCGACAATCAACGCAAGGCCGGCCAGCAACTCGACCGGCGGCAGAACACGGGCAACCAGCGCCGACCCCCGACTGCCCAGAAGGCCGTAGTTCTCGATGGCATAACGGAAAAGTTCGAGGTCGCGCAGCTTGGCCAGCGCGCCGGTGATCAGGATGATGCCCATGGCTGCCGCTGCGGCGTGGACAATCACCGGATCAAAAAACAGACTGGTCGCTCCCATCTCAGCGCACCTCCATGATGACCGAGGTTTCGCCGATGCCGGACATCGTACTCACCTTCGGATAATCCTTCGCTATCCGGCGAATGACGATTTCACCCTTCTCCGGATTCAGCGAATAGAGCAGCGGTGCGTCGCTCTGGCTGGCCGCCAATGAGACCGCGGCATTGGAAGGAATGCGCGCAACACGCTTCCGGCTGGCCACGTCAAAGGCCCAGATTTCCTTCGAAGGATTCTTGTGTGACCCTTCATAGCCTTGATCGTGCATGTTCACAAACAATGTGCCGCTCGCGCGATGCATGGCCGTCACCTGCATGCCGCCAGGACGCCAGCCCTGCATGCGCTCCTTCGCATCCAGCAACGTCCAGGGCGCCGTGAACGCTGGCTTTTCCCCGGACAGGCTGACCTTGTAGAGGTTGCCGTAATAGGAAACGAAGTAGCGCTCCTCGCCAATCATTTCCGGGTGGATATAGATCGGATCCTTGTCCGGATCGAAAAAGCGGGCGCTGCGCTCTCGATTGATCGCTTGGCCAGCCCCGTCCAGCGTCACGGTGAGCAAGGTGCCATCGCCACAGATGGTGGAGAAGCGATGCCCTTTTTCCCAGGCCTGGATGGACCAGCAACCCGGTGTCTGAACTTCGCCGACAAACTTCTTGCTGTGCAGATCGACAATAGTCACTGACGTGGCGGGCGTGGCGTTCTGCACGTACAGGAAGCGGCCATCGCTGCTCGGCACCAGCATGCTGCGGTACGACACGGCCTGGGCCCGCTTGGCCGGAATGTCGATCTCGGCCTTCAGCTCCAGAGTTTCGCTGTCATGGATCTCGACGACATCGCTACGCTGGCCGCGATACAGACGCGGGTAATAGGTCGTCGCCAGGTAAATGGCCTTGCCGTCCGGCGACACCGTGGTCAGTGCTCCGAAACCGGACATCACCATACCCAGATAGCGCCCAACGCGGCCATCGACCACATGTACGCGACCATCGGCCATGTGATTGAAGACAAAATCGGTCACATACAGGCGATTGCCATCGGGCGGCGTCAGGCGCTCGACCTTGATTTCTTCTTCCGGCAGGGGTTCCGGCTTGCCTGGCCCGGCGAGAGCCAGCGTTGCTGCCACACTCAGTGGCAGCGCCAGCAGCCATGGCCGCTTCTTGATTTTTTCCATTTTCTGACCTCGATCGACTCATTCGGGAGTGTGAGATCAGTATCTGGCATGCCCCTTTCCGGGCTGTATCAAGAATCGGAAAAAGTGAATTACTTCAGGAAACGTGGATGCAAGGCGTCTGAGACGGCAGTTCGCCAAACAGCTTGCGGTAATCCTGGGCGAGTTGCGACAAATGCCAGAAGCCCCAGCGAGCGGCGACGTCACCAATCGATTCGCGCTGCGGCTCGCGCACCTTTAGGGCACGACGGAAGGCATTTAGGCGAATGGCCTTAAGATAATGCTGCGGCGAGATACCGAAGACTTCCTGCGTCGCATTTTGCAGCGTGCGGCGAGTGACGCCGATTTCTTCGCAAATGTCAGTAATGCTCAGCGCGGATTCAGGTGAAGCATCAAGCAGTGAGCGAAAACGCCGAACAATACGTTCGCGATTCGGGCATACGGCATGCATTTCCGGCGCACGCGACGCCCGCAGGACATCGACCAGAACGCCGTAGAACTCTTCTTCCAGCTGGCGCAGGTTACTCGGGATCATCAGATGCTCGACGGCAACCTGCCCGCAATCGTACACGCGACGCAGGAATTCGGTCAGCTGCCGGGTATTGGATGGGCCAATGGTCTTGCAGGAACGGCTCAGCTCGAGTTCGAGCTCATGCTGATCAAAACCCGGATCGTCGAAATTAGCGGCCATATCGCGCGGCGAGAAAACCGCCGCAATCAGGTCGAAGGATTCTGGCGTACGAATTTCGAATTCGGTGCCTGGCTCGAGAATGGCCGCCGTGTGCGTCGCCATCAGTTCGCCGCAATGGAAGCCGCTCTCGCCCGCCGTCATCAGTGTGCCGATGGCAAACACGCCATCCGGCGTACAGCCCTTCTGCAGCAGAACACGGTTGCTTGTCTCGCGGATCAGCGTGAAAGAGGGAAAGGCCATCTCCTGCAATGAGCCGCTGAAACACCCTCCGGACAACTGATCGTATCGCTGCTCCCAGTTCTTGTAGATCAGCGCGCCAGCCTGGGCATCGACATCAACGTTTTTCAGAACTCGAGAAACGACGCGACCATGATCGATGACGGATTCAAAAAGCTGGTTCATCAAAGTTCTCCGGGGGCAAGTAACGGCCGCAACTAATTCGTTAATATATTAGCGTAAAGTACACAATAGTCAACGCGTTCTATAACTCGTAACTTTTAACCATTGTCTTAACCGCTGTTTGCGTGACAACAAAGCAAGCCTTGTGCCGCCCAGCCCATCAACTTCACAATCAACCGTAAGGCATTGATTGTTCGTCAGGTACAGGGTGCCGCTCCAAGAACGGCTGCGGTCCTCCGCCTTCCGGACGCACCACCAATGCGCACGACCGCCCCCTTTCGGTTCATGGCATCGATGCAATCACCCTGGTAAATCGCCATCCTTTCGGACAACAAAAAGGCCGCGAAATTCGCGGCCGTAGAATACGCACTCAGGTTGCGTAGTGGTGTAGAAAAATGCCTAGACCCGCTTGAATAGGGGACTGCGCACCTGCTGAGCATCCGCGGCCGAGAAGAATTTCTCGGTGTAGATGTCGCGCTCGAAAAGGCGGCCCTGCATGAGCGTCGTGATGCAGGCATCGATCATGACGGGCGGGCCACAGAGATAGGCTTTGTTGCCACGGAAATCGTTGTCGAAATGGGCTTTGGCCGCGTCATGCACGAAGCCGCGGAAACCGGTCCAGCCGCTGTCGGCCGGCTCGTCATTCAAGGCCGGGACGTAGGTGAAGTTCGGGTGCTTCGCCGCGAGATCGACGAATTCCTGGTGGTAATACAGTTCTGCCTGGTTGCGCGCGCCGTAGACCAGCGTGATCGGCAGTTCGCTGCCCTCCTCCAGCAGATCGAGCAGCATGGCCCGCGGGCTGGACAGGCCGGAACCGCCAGCCATGAACAGGGACGGCACATTGGCCGACTTGTGCACGAAGAAGCGGCCGTAGGGGCCGGAGACGGTGATCTGGTCGCCGACCTTGAGTTCGTTGTGGATCCAGGTGGTGCCGGCGCCGCCGGGAACGATACGGATATTGAGTTCGATCTCGTTGCCGGTCGACGGCGGATTGGCCAGCGAAAAGGCACGATGACCCAGATCGTTCGGCAGGTTCATGTTGACGTACTGGCCGGCCTGAAAATCGAGCACCGCGTCGTTGTCGAGCTTGATCCAGATGCCCTTGATGGTCGGCGTCAGGTTCTCGATGCGGCTGACCACGCCAGGGAAGTCGCGCACGGGAATATCACGGGCGTCCTCGTCGATTTCCATCTCGACTTCGATGGTCATGTCGGATTCTAGGCGGGCGCAGCAGGCAAGTGCCTTGCCCTCTTCCCGCTCGTAGTCCATCAAGGCAAAATTGGACGAGTTGCCGTGATCGACTTCACCGTCGGTGATGCACACCTTGCAGGTGGCGCAATAGCCCTGGCCACAGGCGTGCGGCAGGTAGATGCCGGCACGCAATGCGGCATCAAGGATGGTCTGGCCATCTTCGACCTCGATCGTCCGGCCGAGCGGCTCGATGCTCAGTTCGTAGCTCATGTTTTTATCTCCGCGGGGTGAAACCGGGCTACCGCGCGGAGACTCCGCGCGGCGCACCGTTTGTTTTTAGTAGCCAGTGCCGGCGATGCCATCGAGGCCCGGCGTCCGGAAACGGATCAAGTCCTTGTGGCCGATGCCGTTTTCCTGGAGGCTCTTGTTGCGGTCCGGCGTGAAGGGCGTGCTGCCGTTTTGCCAGACGACGGTATTCCAGTCGATCTTCGCCCAGTCCGGGTGATAGCTGAAACAGGCCGCCATTTCGTCCAGCACAGCCGAGAACGGCGTGTCCGGCTTCATGGCCAGCACGAAGGGACGCGAGAACATGCGGTGGCGCTCCCAGTTCACGTACAGCAACTGGCGGCCCTTGTAGTTCTCGACCGCATCGCGCGACTTGAACTCGTACGGTGCGAGGGTTTTCAACATCGTCATGGCTGTCTCCTTAATTTTTCGTGGCCTGCTCGCGCCATTGCGCGAAGTTCTTCTGGTCTTCGGAGCCGTTGAAGTCGCCGAGGGCGCGCTTGTCGAGCTTCCAGTAGCCGAGCATGTCCTGGCCCGGCTTGAAGTCCGGCGCATTGACATCGACGCCGTCCGGCTCGCAGTTGCCCTGCAGCACCTGGTGCGAGGAGATGAAGGTCTGGATGTACTTCTCCGGCTCGTTGTCGAAGATTTCCTTGCAGTGGTCGGAACAGGTGTGGAACTTCTCGCCCTTGTAGATCGACTCGCGGAAGCACATTTCCATCGGGTCGCCCGGCTCGTTGAACTTCATGGTGCTGACGCAGACCTGGCAGTTCATCGGCGCCGTCTTGTTGTCGAAGCGGTTGCCGGCCTTTTCCTGCTGGTCGAAATATTCCAGCACCGGACGGTAGTACTGGTCGAAGGTGTTGGGATACTTCTCGGACAACCAGTCCATTTCTTCGGGGGTCGGAATCCAGGTGTGGAACGGGGTAGCCTGCGGCTTCATGTAGAAGCCGATCCACGACTGGTGCGAGACGTGCTCCTTTTCCTCGATGGTCTGGCTGAAACACTTCGGAATGGTGATGCCGTAGCGGGCGAGGTCCTTGAACAGCGCCCCGCCGTTGTCCTCGACGTACATCTCCCAGGCTTCCTTGAAGCTCATGATGCGCTTGGGCAGCATGTAGTCCATCATCATGCCGACCGAAGCCAGCTTGCGCGTACCGCGCCAGGTCCATTTGTCGATCCAGCGCTGGACGATGGGCAGGTTGTCCGGGTCTTGTTCGAGCATGAACTTGATGCATTCCAGGCCGAGCGTCATGTGCCGCGCTTCGTCGGACTGGGCCGAGAAGCCGACGGTCATCGCCGCCATGTCGCCGTTGTAGGCGGCACCGGAAATGAACGGCACGAACAGGATGTTGGTCAGCACGTATTCGAAGGCGAAGCCGATGGCGACCATGAATTCAAAGGGGCCGGCGGTGATGGCGTCGTCGAAGAAGGACTTGCCGTCGGACAGGTACCACATGCGGGATTGCTGGTGGGCGAACTCGTCCATCCCGTTGTAGTACTTGTTGTAGTTGGAGATCGAGTGGATCTGGGTCTGGAAGTGACGGTACTCATCCACGGCCTGCATCTGACAGGCAACGCGCGGACCGGCGCCGTTCATCTGCCGGCCCATCATCGAGAAGCCGCGGGCGGCCATCAGTTCGAGCGGGGGCGTCGAGCCGAGGAAGAGCTTCAAGACGTTGATATAGCGGGCATCGGTGACCGACAGGTGGCCGTTGTTCTGATTGAAGCCGTCGAGGATGGCGTACAGCTTGCGCTCCTTCTCGGACTGGTACTTCCAGTAGGCGTCCATGGTCAGGCGGAACGGGTCTTCCCACTTGTCCCAGTCGTGAATCTTGATGCCTTCATAGGTCGTCTGCGGGAAGACGTCCTCCGGTTTCTGGTAGGTCGTATCCCAGGCCAGATCGCGGGTCATCAGGCTGTAGCGCTCCTTGAGGCCGAGCTTCTTGGCAACTTTCATATCCATGGTGTTCTCTCCTTGGGGGCCGGAATCAGGAATTCCAGCTCAGGGTGAATTCGTCGTCGGTCTCGTCGAGGTGACCGGAAATGGTGATCAGGTGCAGTTGCAGTTCCTGCAGATCGAACGAGCGTCCCATCTTCTCTTCGACGGTCTCGCGTTTGATGACCAGGCGGTTCGGCACGTCGATCTTCACCATCGACGGCTGGTCATCGACCATGGCGCCCGGGTTGTCTTCGAGAATGGCTTCGACGATGCAGCGCGATTCGTCGTTCTTCTGGAATGCGATAAATGCGTTGGACATGCGGCTTCCTTTACAGGGTGATGCCGGCCTTGGCGGCGCGGGTGTTCAGGTTCTGGACCAGTTCGGCCATGATGGCGTCGGCTTCGGTACCGAAAGCCAGTTGGGCGACCGGCTTGAGCGCCACGACGGCACGGTCACGCCAGTGTTTGATCCACTCGGCGAGCTTGGCCTTGTTGTCGGCGTTGTCGGTTGCAGTCGCCTTGAGGACGGCATCCAGCCACTTCGTCGTTTCGCCGAACCACTCGCGCTGGAAGCGGGTCAGCATCGAGAACACCGGGCTGTAGGCGGCATTCAGCTTTTCGTTGAAACGCTCGTAGATGAGCGGGTAAAGCAGACCTTCCAGCGCGAAATCCTGGGCGACCAGCACTTCGAACCAGTCCTTCTCGACCATCAGGTCTTCGACGTAGCGGCGCAGCTCCTGCCATTCGGCGCCATTCAGCCAGGCGGCCTTGGCGTCGGTCAGGGCATCGAGATCGTTGAAGGCCATGCCGAGGCGCGTCACGTACTGGGCGACGCCGAGCTGGTCCATCGAGGCGTAGCAGGCGGCCTGCGAGATGGCGATGCCGTAGCCGTAGGAAGAAACGTAGGCCTTGTTCAGGTTGGAAGCCCAGGCGACGTGGCGCAATGGCAGAAACACCTTGAGTGCCTCGTCCTTGCCGGCAGCAGGATAGGCGGCCGCCAGACCGAGTTCATCGACCAGATCGAAGTCGCCCTCGGCCACTTCCTGCATCCGGCCGCGCGCCAGCGTCCAGGCGCCGTAGTAGTACTGGCGCGGGTCCTTCAGCGCGTACCAGTCCTTCATGGTGATCTGGGTGCGCGTGGTATCGAAAATCTCGTACTGCGGTTCCCAGGTCGGACGGTAGTGGTAGTTCTCGACCGGCTGCAGGTCCATCGTCGCTTCGATGTAGCGCGAAGCCGGCTTGTCGGCGCCCATGCGGCGGGCCAGGTGGCCAAAGGTCTGGCGCAGCGGTGTGATGCTGACCGTCCTCAAATCTATTGCCATGCTTGTCTCCTTAAAAATCGGTTTCCACGGTCAACCGGGAAAAATGCCCAAAATCGAAATGTTTAGCGAAAGCGCTGGTGCGTCGCCTGATGCAGGTTCCAGTGAAAATCGGCGTCGGCTGCGTCGGCATCGACGGCGGTGGCTTTCCCGTCGGTCAGGAACTCGACGCTGTTGGCCTTGCAGAATTCGTCAAAGGCCGCCTTGGGCATGACCAGCTCGGCCGCGACATCGGGATCCCCCACGGCGAATTCGAATTCGATCAGGCCGTTGGGCAGTGTGCGCATGACGCGCACAAACTTGCGCGTGATGTCGAAATTGCTTTCTGCCATGTCGTCTCACTCCATATGTGGCGCAGTGAATGCCGCGCTCTGATGAGACGTATTAAGCCATTCACTAAGATATTAATGAATGGACGTTTAGGGAAATGACTTGTACTTTTCGTAACCCGGTTACGATTGGCCGGCCAGACGGAACTGACTGGGCGGCATCCCCGTGCGCTTGGCGAAGAAGCGCGAGAAGTAGGCGGGATCGACGAAACCGAGCTGATAGCTGATCTCGCTCACGGGCACGGCCGAATAGCGTAACAGGCGGCGCGCTTCCTGGACCAGGCGTTCGTGCACGACTTCCTTCGACGGCAGATTGGCCATCCGGCGGCAAATGTCGTTGAGCCGCGCCTCGGTCACCGACAGGCGTCCGGCGTATTCGGTCAAGGTCAGGTGATCGCGGAAATGAGCTTCGACCAGGTCGCAGAAATTCAGGAAAAGACGCAGGTCTTCGCTCCGCTCCGGCCGCTGCGCCGATGACGGCTCGCGCGCCAGCAAGACGCGACTGAGATGAATGAAGGCACATTCGGCCAGCGCCAGCAGCAAGGCGGAGTGTCCCTTGGCATCGTTGTCGAATTCCCGCTGCAGCAGTTCGACGGTCTGCACCAGCGCCGTGAAATCGTCGGCGCTAGCGGCCGGCAAACTTGCCAACTCCAGAAAGGCCGGTTCGCGCAACAAGGTGTCCGGCCACTGCCCGGGCATCGCCCGGTACCAGTTCCGCACCACCTCCTGTCGCACGGTCAGCACGTGGCCGTCGGTATCCTCCTCGGAGTAAAACGAATGCGGGATGGTCGGCGGCGTGAAAATCAGCAAGGGCGCGTCACCACCGTAAACCTGACCATCCAGGCTCAGGCGAACACTGCCCTTGACCAGCAGATGGATCTGGTAAAAACAGTAATGGCGATGCGGTGGCGTATTTCGCCCGAAAAAATCGGCCAGGCGACCGAAGGTTTCGTAGTGGATTTCGCACTCAGGGTCGCGCTGGTCGTAAACCCGGCCGATGTGAATGTCCGGTATGGCCTGAAGCGATGCAGCACTCATTCCTCTATCCCATCCCGATCACGAAACGCACAAAATGATTCAATCATTAACATATTAGCCAGTCAACTGCTATCATTTGCCCCAAGCATTCCGATTGACTGCATCCGCCCGAACCTGCCAGAGAGCCACTTTTCATGTCGCGCAAGCTAGCCTACAGAAATCTGCCCCAACTTTTCCTGAAAGCCCGGGAAGAATTGCTCTGCCATTTCCGCCCGATCATTTCCCACTTCGGGCTGACCGAACAGCAATGGCGGATTCTGCGCACACTCAGCGAAATGGAGCAACTCGAGCCGCGCGAAATTTGCGAAATCTGTCACATCCTGAGCCCGAGCATGACCGGCGTGCTGTCGCGCATGGAAGAAATGAAGTTGGTCACCCGCGAACGCATGCCCGAGGACCAACGCCGGGTCATCGTCCGCCTGACGCCCAAAAGCGAACAACTCGTCGCCGAGCTCGGCCCCCTCATCGTCGAACAATACCGGATCATCGAACAGGCCTTTGGCACCGAACTGATCAAGGAACTCTACGAGGTCATGGATCGCGTCATCGCCGCCGAACGCGGACCGATACCACGCGTCGCGCTGCCGCCGAAAAAGGACTGGTCGGCGCTGTAGTTTCCGGCAAAGACCAGCCGCCAGGCATCCGCCGCCCCCCCCTGGCCCGAGTGAAGCGCTCCCGGCCTGTCAGCCCGGAAATTCGGCCGGCAATTGCAAAAATTCCCGAGAAAGGCAAACGGCCTGACCGTATCGGCTTGCCTGGTCACGATTTCGCGCAAATCCCTGATTGCATTGAACTCGTGCAACTTCAATGGTCAAAGCCACCATTGCATTTACTCAAAATCAATTTCCCATTCTCAGGCCATTTGATTTACAATAATTGGCATTTGTGGCAGTTTTAATGTTCATTGAATTTCAGCTGTGCGAGAATCCTTTGCCTTACTAAGTCATCGCCTTCAAGCGCTAACCCTGAAAACGCAGGCAGCCTTGATGGCCGCACTCATTTTTGCGGCCGGCATCGGTATTTTGGCTTTTATTGCAGCAGCCAGCCTGCAGGAAGATTTCCAGAAGCAGATCGGTCACGAGCAACAATCGGCGGCGCAATACGTGGCGCACACCCTGGACGGCCACGTAAAACTCAGACGCGATGCCCTCCTCACACTGGCCGAGCATCTCCAGGACAACCCAGACTTTTCGCCCAAGCGCCTTCAAAGCTATTTGATGGACAAGCATATAGCGACGAAGCTCTTCAAGCGTGACATCTACATTCTCTCGAAAGAAGGCGTGCGGATCGCCGAGCGCCCATTGAGGGACACGATTGGCACCTCCTACGCCGATACGCCCTACTTCCAGGAAGTCATGAAACATGGCAAGCCGGTCATCAAGGTCATCCTCGGACGCTTTGCCCAAAAGCCGGTGCTGGTGGTCGCGGTTCCCATCTTCAATTCAGAAGGTTCGATTCTGGGCGCCCTGTGTGGCACGGAGATCGTCGAGACCGGCAGCTTCCTGTATCTCTCGAACGAAGCGCGCAATGGGCAAACCGGGGGATTCCATGTCTACGCATTGGACCAGGGCATTTATGCGGCCAGCACCGATCCATCCCGCGTCCTCCAGAAGATTCCTGGTCCGGGCATCAACCCCTTGCTCGACAGGCGCATGCAGGGCTACCTCGAACCTGGACGCACCGTTAATTCACGAGGGGTCGATATATTTTCCGCGGCAGCCATGGCCGAAACACCCAACTGGATGGTTTCCGCCTACATGCCCACGGAGGAAGCCCTGGCTCCATTGCACCGCGCGACAAGAACCATTTATATCGGGTCTGCCTTCGTGATCCTTCTTGTCGCCCTCCTTGTCTGGCTGGGATTGCGCCGAGCCCTGGCGCCACTGGAAAGCGCTGCCCGGGCGATTGGCAAATCCGGATCCGGGGCGCTCGCGCTTGAGCCGATCACGGTCGAAGGCAGTCGGGAAATCCGTTTCTTGCTGCAGAATTTCAATCTGCTGCAACGTCACGTCGCCGAGCAGAACGACGTGATCCGCAAGGAACGCGACGAACTGGAAAAACTGGTCGCTGTCCGCACCGCCGAACTGGAATCACGAACAGTGGAGTTGGAGGCCATTTTCAACGATGCGCCCGTCGGCATCGCCATTTTGAAAGATCGCCACATTGTTCGCTGCAACCCCAAGATCGAAGATCTGCTCGGCTATGCGCCGAATGAACTCATCGGTCGTTCTAGCCGCGTCATTTATGCCAGCGATGTGGATTATGTAGACGTCGGGCATGACCTCTACGTCGCCCAGACCGAAGGCAGGATATGGCGCCGCGAGATGCATCTCGTCCGGAAGAACGGCAGCTTGCTCTGGGTTCGTTTCTGGGCTCAACCCCTGGGTGATAACAGGGCATCGGGTCCGCTCCTGGCCATTGTCGAGGATGCCACTCTGGAACGTCAGGCCGCGGAATTCCTGCAACAGCAGAAGGACCGTGCCGAGGAAAGCAACCTCGCCAAGAGTACCTTCCTGGCCAACATGAGCCATGAAATCCGGACCCCGATGAATGCCATCATCGGACTCGCCCATCTGCTGCGCAGCGACAACCCGACGCCGCGCCAACTCGATCGACTGGGCAAGATTGACGGCGCCGCACAGCATCTGTTGTCGATCATCAACGACATTCTGGACATGTCGAAAATCGAGGCCGGCAAACTGACACTGGAAACACAGAACTTTGCGCTCGGCGCCCTCCTCGACCATGTTCGGTCACTGATTGGGGATGCCGCGCAGGCCAAGGGGCTAACCGTCGAGATCGATGGGGGGCGTGTGCCACAATGGCTCCGTGGAGACGCGACCCGGCTGCGCCAGTGCCTGCTCAATTTCGCCTCGAACGCCGTCAAGTTCACCGAGGTCGGTACCGTTTCGCTCCGTGCATCGCTTGTCGACGAACGAGATGACCGGCTCTGCGTCCGCTTCGAAGTGGCCGACTCCGGGATCGGCATTTCGCCCGAGCAACTGGCCCGGCTCTTCCAGGATTTCGAGCAGGCCGAAGCCAGCACCACGCGAAAATATGGTGGTACTGGACTGGGCCTGGCCATCACCCGTCGATTGGCCACCATGATGGGCGGCGATGCCGGCGCCGAAAGCACCCCGGGCAAGGGCAGCGTTTTCTGGTTCTCGGTCTGGCTCGAACGTGGACACGGTGTTTCCGTGACAACCGAACATCACCTCGCCCATGCCGAACAGGAACTGCGGCTCCGCCATCCTGGCGCTCGCATCCTGTTGGCGGACGACAACCCCATCAACCGCGAAGTGGCAATGGAACTCCTGCATGGCGTCGGCTTGCAAGTGGAGGTCGCCGAGGATGGCGCGATCGCGGTCGAAATGGCGAAAAGCGCAACTTACGATTTGGTGCTGATGGATGTGCAGATGCCGAACATGAATGGCATGGACGCCACGCAAGCCATTCACGCCTTGCCTGGTTGGAAAGACAAGCCCATTCTGGCCATGACCGCCAACGCCTTCGATGAAGATCGTGAGGCCTGCCGGCGTGCCGGGATGTGCGATTTCATCGCCAAGCCGGTCGATCCCGAGGCCATGTATGCCACCTTGGTCCAGTGGTTGCCCTTACGCCAATCGCCCGATACGGGCACGCCTGCACCGGCAGTTGTTGAAAAGCCGGTGGTCGATGTCACGCCCTCGGATTCGTCTTCCGCAACCGATGAAACCATGACCCGCCTGGCCTTGCTGCGCGGCGTCGATGTCGGTTACGGGCTGACGCTGCTGCGGGGCAATCAGGGCAAGTATCTTCGCCTGCTCAATATGTTCCTCGATGGCAAAAAGGACGCGATGCTCCAGGTATCCCTGTCGCTCGACGAGGGCAAAATCGATTCTGCCCTCCAGCAATTGCACCGTTTCAAGGGGGCTGCCGGAAATCTTGGCTTGAAAGCCTTGCATGAACTTGCGACCGAGCTTGAAGACTTGTTGGTTGATTCCAACTACGACGCGCATCAGGCACTGAAACGTATCAGTGAAATCAATCGCTTCATCCGGCAAGTAGCCACGGCCTTGAATCGCTAATTCGGCGATCGCCTTGGGCTGCCTGCCGAATGGCTGGACGGCCACGATCCTTACTAGGAAACTTCGGTTTATTCGAACTATTCAGTTAATTTTGTTCGATTGAAATCCTGCCCGTTTCAGCTACGATATGGCTTCCGGTTACCACACACAGGAGGCCTTGGCAGATGAAAGTGAAGTCTTCGATTCAACGCGGTGCGGATTATCTTTGCACCAAGTTTGGTGATGTCGTAACAGCGATCGAGCAGGTCGCTGTGGTAAAAGGCCTGGCAATGTGGGAGGTTGAACGCAAGACGGCTTCGGGTATCAAGAAGCGCCTGATCGTCTCGGCCCGTTCGCTGCTACCGCTGGAGGTTGCACCCGCCGGCGCGTGACGGACGTTGCGATGTAGTCAATCAATTAACCGTGTTCAAGAATGGGCCCAACGATGTTTGGGCCCTTCTTCTTTTTGGCTGCCCGGTCAATGAAAATCCCGGCTTGAGGTTTCGAGCTGCCCCAGCCAGGCGGAAAGATCGACCAGGCGCTTGGCGACCAGATGCACCACTTCCCCCTCTATCTGCAGCTGGCCATAAACGCCGAGCAGGGTCGCGCCGAGCAGTTCGCGCCGTTGCTTTTCGACAAGTTGCGGATGGACGACGATATTGGCCAGGCCGCTCTCGTCTTCGAGCGTGACGAACACGATGCCGGTTGCCGTGCCCGGTCGCTGGCGACCGACGACGATGCCGGCGGTACGGATCAGCGCCCGATGGCCGGCGCTCTTGAGCGTGCCGGCCGGGACGAAGCGGCGCTCGGCGAGGTGTTGGCGGAGCAGCGTAAGCGGATGGCGGCGCAAGCTGAGGCCCAGGCTGCGGTAGTCGGCAACGAGGTTTTCGGCTTCGCTGGGTGCGGGCAGCTCGGTTTCCGTCTCGCTCACGGTCAGCCCATCGAACAGGTCGCCCTGCACCACGGCAGCCGTTGCATCCCAGGCCGCCTGGCGGCGATGTCCGGAAAGGCTTTGCAGGGCATCGGCGGAGGCGAGCAGGTCGAGGTCGCGGCGTTGCAGGCCGGCACGGGCCGCGAGGTCGGCAATGTTCAAAATTGGGCCTTTTTTCCGGTTGACCGTAATACGCTCGGCCACCGCCTTCGAGAAGCCGCTGATCTCGCGCAGGCCGAGACGAACGGCGCCGGTTTCATCGATGATGCTGTCCCAATCGCTGACCGTGACATCGGGTGGCAAAACGGTGACGCCGTGGCGCCGGGCATCCTGGATCAGCATCGACGGCGAGTAGAAGCCCATCGGCTGGCTGTTGAGCAGGCCGCACAGGAAAATGGCCGGATGGTGGCGCTTGAGCCAGGCCGAAACGTAGACGAGCAGCGCAAAGCTGGCGGCGTGTGATTCGGGAAAGCCGTATTCGCCGAAGCCCTGGATCTGCTGGATGATGCGCCGTGCGAAGGTTTCCGGCAGGTCGTTGGCGGCCATGCCGGCGAGCAGTTTCTGCTCGAAGGGTTCGAGGCCGCCCTTGCGCTTCCAGGCCGCCATCGCCCGGCGCAACTGGTCGGCTTCGCCGGGTGTGAAATTGGCGGCGACAACAGCCAGTTGCATGACCTGTTCCTGAAAAATCGGCACGCCACAGGTGCGCTTGAGCACTTCATCGACCGCCGGCGAAATTTTCTCGATGCGTTCCCTGCCCTGCCGCCGCTTGAGGTAGGGATGGACCATGTCGCCCTGGATCGGCCCGGGCCGGACGAGCGCCACCTCGACGACGAGATCGTAGTAGCGGCGCGGTTTGAGGCGCGGCAGCATGGCCATCTGGGCGCGCGATTCGACCTGGAAGACGCCCATGCTGTCGGCGTGGCAGAGCATGTCGTAGGTTTTCGGGTCTTCGGCCGGGATGTCGGCCATCTTCCACGGTCGACCGGAAATTTCGCCCAAAATCGAAAGCATGCGGCGGATGGCCGAGAGCATGCCGAGCGCCAGCACATCGACTTTCATGAGGCCGACGGCGTCGAGGTCGTCCTTGTCCCACTGGATCACCGTGCGCTCCGGCATGGCGGTATTTTCGACCGGCACCAGCCGGGCAAGCGGCCCGCGCGACATGACGAAGCCACCGACGTGTTGGGTCAGGTGGCGCGGAAAACCGCGCAGTTGGCCGGCGATCCACAGCCATTTTTCGACACGCGGCGAAGCCGGGTCCAGTCCCTGCTCGGCGAAGCGTTCGGGCAGTTGCTCGCGCCTGTCCCACCAGGCCAGCGAGGCAGTCAGGGCATCGATGCGCGCCGTCTCGAAACCGAGCACCCGACCGGCATCGCGCAGCGCGCCTTTGGTCCGGTAGGTGATCAGCGCCGCGGCCAGCGCCGTCCGCTCACGCGTGTATTTTTGGTAGATGTAGGCGATGACCTCGGGGCGGCGCTCGTGCTCGAAATCGACGTCGATGTCCGGCGGCTCGCCGCGCTCCTTCGAGATGAAGCGCTCGAACAGCATGCCCGAGCGATCCGGGCTGACCTCGGTGATGCCCAGCGCGAAGCAGACAATCGAATTGGCCGCCGAGCCGCGCCCCTGGCAGAGGATATCGACACTGCGCGCGAAACAGACGATGTCGTACACCGTCAGGAAATAGGCTTCGTATTTGAGTTCGGCGATCAGCGCCAGTTCGTGCTCGACGAGCTTCCGGACCTGATCCGGAACGCCTTGCGGATAACGCACCAGCAAGCCGCGCTCGGTTTCGTGGCGTAGCCAGGAAGTTGGCGTATGGCCGGCTTCGACGATTTCCTCCGGGTATTCGTAGCGCAATTCATCGAGCGAAAAGCAGCACAGATCGGCAATCTTCAGCGTTTCGGCCAGCAATTCGGGTGGATAGAGGCGCGACAGGCGCAGGCGGGTGCGCAGATGGCGCTCGGCGTTGGGAAAGAGCGCGTAGCCGGCATCGAAAACCGTCGTTTTCAGACGCAGCGCGGTCAGCACGTCCTGCACCGGCCGCCGGGCCTTGACGTGCATATGGACATCGCCGGCCGCCACCAACGGCAGCCCGCAAGCAGCGCCGAGTGCCTGCAGATCGGCCAGCTTCGTCGCGTCGTCCGGCCCGGCATGGAGTTCAACGGCGATCCACGCCCGGCCGGGAAAACGCTCGGCCAGCCAGCGTCCATCATCGACCGTGGCCGCCTCGCCCGGCACCCAGAGCACGAGGCAATCGGGCACCGCGCCATTCGGCGACACGACATTGAGGTCATGCCGCTGCAACGTGTAGGCCCCCTTCTCCGCCCGACGCCGGGCCAGCGTGATGAGCGCCGACAGGTTGCCGTAGCCCTCGCGGTTTTTGGCCAGGAAGACAAGCTTGAGGCCATCGACAGTCGTCATTTCGCTGCCGACAATCAGCTGGAGCCCTGCCTCTTTCGCCGCCTGATGCGCCCGAACGATACCGGCCAGCGAGCACTCGTCGGTCAGCGCCAATGCCGTGTAGCCCTGTGCCGCCGCCTGCGCGATCAGCTCAGCCGGATGCGAGGCCCCGCGCAGGAAACTGAAATTGGAGAGGCAATGCAGCTCGGCGTAGTCGGGTAGCGACATGCGATCACCGGCATCCGCTCAGGCAAACAGGCCGTGCAGGAACCAGCCGTCGGCGTTCCGGAAAACCCAGGCCCACTGGCCGAGCGGGTTGCGGGCGACGAAATAGTCGCGCCGCACGTCGCCGGTCGCCTCGCCCTCATCCCACCAGCCGCTTTCCAGGCGCTCGGCCCGCGACAGCAGCTTGAGCGGCCCGTGCCATTGCGGGCTGCCGGCCCGTTCGGGCAGGGCCTGCGGGGTGGGCAGCAGCCATAGCGGGCGGGATGGATGGCTATCGGCTGGTTTCTGGCCGACTTTCTCTTCTTTTACGGTCAACCGGAAAAAACGGCCAAAATTGAAATCCACTTCCCGCATCCCGGTCGCGCATTCGGGCCTGTAATCGGCCACCTCGCCCAAAGCCTGCACGGCGCCTTCGCCCAGACGGGCGCGCAAGCGCTCCAGGCAGGCCAGCGTGCCCTCGCCGGCCGTGGCCTGCTCGAACAGATGGGCGCTGGCACCGGGTTTGTCGACCAGTTCGTCAGCCTGCAAGCGCAAGGCTTCGACCGATGACTTGAGCTGCAGCCGGGAAAGATGCTCGCGCAGGAGGCGGACGAAACGTCCTTCATCCGCCGCCGGTTCGGCGAAATTAAGGGCCAGCGAGGTCGGCGGCCCATCGTCATGCGTGAGTTGCAGCGAACAGCGGCGCACCAGCAACTGCCGGCCATGCAGCCAGCCGGCCAGCGCCGCGAACAGACGTTGGCCGACAAAGACCAGCGCCTCGGCATGTTCGACCCGCGACGGCAGTTCGATATCGAGGGCGAAGCTTTCCGGAAAAACGAAGGATTTTTGCGGATCGGGTAGATCGCCCCAGGCGCGCAGCAAATCATCGACCGGCCCGTTGCCGATGCGCCGCCGCAAGCCGGCGCCGGGCAACTTGCGCAGATCGCCCAGTTGTCGCAGGCCGAATGATTCCAGCCGGTTCGCAGCTTCATCGGGCCAGCCGGGAACGGCACAAGGCAAGTCGGCGAGCGCCGCCTGCATGGCCGCCGGTTCGGGATAAATTCGGGCCGCACCGGCCCGCGCCAGCCAGTTCGCCCCGAGCGGCGTCGGTGCCACCGCCCAGCGAGTCGAATAAGCCTGTTCGGTGCAACCGGCCAGCACGGCCGCCACGATGGTCTCGGCGCCACCAAACAGGCGCAGACAACCACCGATTTCGAGCAACAGCGAATCCGGCGACACCAGACTGATCGTCGGCGTGAAGCGCCCGGCCCAGCAGGCCAGGCTGTCCAGCGCCTGCTTTTCGCGGGCTTCGACGCGTTCGAAAACGCTCAGCCCGGGCTGCAGGCCCAACGCCGTCGACAGCTTCTGCCCGGCACAAACGCCAGCAGCCACCGCCTCGGCATCGCCCACCAGCACCCGCCCGCGAACGACGACCGCACTAGGCGACTGGCGCAGCGGCAGCGCCTCGATCGGCAACAAGGGAAAGTGCAGGGCCAGCCACAACACGCGAAGGTCTCCCGGCAACAGGACGAGGAATGGACAAGGCGAGCGGCCGGGAAACCGGCCGACCGCGCCGCTTGATGATGCGCACCGACAAATCGCTGTCGCCAGCGACCGCATTCAACATGACCCGTAGCGGCGCCGGCGACGGCACCCCGGCGGTGACGCTCGGCCGCCACAGACAGGCGAAAACCGGTCGCCCCTCGGCCGCCACCTGCAGCCGACGCAAGGCCCGCGCATCGATGTTGGCTTCAGGCCAGGCCAGCACGCCGGCAAAGCCGCCGCTGGACAGCAGTTGTTCGACACTCCAGCCCACGCTCTTGCCGGCCTGGACGACAACCAGTCGCTCCAGCACCACACCGGCTGCCGCCCAGGCCGGAGCATGCGGCAACCACGGCGGCGCGACCAGCGCCAGCCAGCCGCCCTCGGCCGACAAGCGGGCCAGCGCCGGCAACAGCAGGCTCATTTCGCCGACGCTGCTGCGATCGACGAGGATTTCGGTCAGATTGCCCCGTGGCCAGCCGCCACCCGGCAATTCGGCATCGAGTTCGGCATGGCCGCTCGGGATGGCACTTTCCGGCAGCGACGCCAGCGTGTCGCCGCGCCAGACATCGCCCCGGGCCAGCACATCTGCCAAGGCAACCGGCAACGGCATCGGGGTCATGATAGTTTCGAGACGGCTCCGCGAATCAGGCCGACGGCGATGCCTTCGATGGCGAATTCGACCTCTTCGGGATTGACGATGATCGGTTGGAAATCGGGATTCTCGGCGATCAGCCTGATCTGGCCGCCGCTGCGTTCGAGCCGTTTGACGGTGACTTCCTCGTCGATACGGGCGACGACGATCTGGCCGTCGCGCGCCTGGTTGGTCTTGTGCACGGCGAGCAGGTCGCCGTCGTACATGCCGATATCGATCATCGACGTGCCGCGCACCTTGAGCAGGAAATCGGCCTTGGGCGAGAACATGCTGGCATCGAAGGCATAGCGACCCTGGACGTTTTCGACGGCAAGGATGGGCGAACCGGCGGCGACGCTGCCGATCAGCGGCAGGCCAAGCTGCTCGACGAGCCGGATGCCGCGCGCCGAGCCGGGCTCCAGCGTGATGGCGCCCTTCTTGGCCAGGGCCTTGAGGTGGTCTTCGGCCGCATTGGGCGAGGCGAAGCCGAAGGCGCTGGCGATTTCCATGCGCGTCGGTGGCGCACCGAGGACTTCCACCGTGTTTTTGATGAAATCGAGAATTTCCTGCTGACGTGGCGTGAGTTTCATGGCCGGCCTCCGCTAAAAACCAATGACTGTATTTTTGTACAGTAACCGGTTTTTTGCAAGCGAAAAATCAGGTCGGCAGATCGAAACCCTTCAGCTTGCGGTACATGTCCACGGCGTAGGAATCGGTCATGCCGGCGACAAAATCGGCGACCTGGAGCAGGCGAATGTACGGATCGGCATCCGGCTCGCCGCCGTGGCCGAGGAACTGCGTCGGCAGCAGCTTGAGCAGCATGCGCTCGCGCGTCGTGAAGCGGGCATGCCCTGCCTTCGCCTCGACGGCATTGGTAAACAGGCCGAGCAAGGCACCGAGGACTTCGAAGCCGGCCGTTTCGATCTCCAGCGCCGGGCGTGCGGTGTAGATGGTGTCCTTGGCCAGTTTGAGGATGGCCTGCAGCGGATGGGCGATGGGCGAGTTTTCGAGCAGTTCGTCGTCAAATTCGCCGCTCAGGATGGCATCCTCGTTTTCGAGGAAGACCGCCGCGGCACTTTCGAGCAGGCAGCCGATGGCCTTGGCGCGCAGGTATTCGAGGCGTTCCTTGGGGTCATGCAGGCGATCCAGCCGGCTGCCGTTGATCGTATTGCCGGCCAGGTCGGCGAGCAGGCATTCGGCGTCCTTGTAGGGCACGAAGCCGAGCCGGGCGGCGTCTTCGAGGTCGACGATGAGGTAGCAGGTGTCGTCCGCCACTTCGACGAGAAAGGCGAGCGGATGGCGACGCCAGGCGGTATTTGGAATTCGTTCGATTAATCCGGTTGACCGTGCCACCTGCCGGAAATTATCGACATCCTGCTGGAAGAAGCCGAATTTCTTGCCACTCTTGCCATCCAGCTCGACCTCAAGATGCGATGGGCGCGGGTATTTGGTAAAGGTCGCCAGCACCGCGCTGGTCAGTTGCAGGCCGCCCGGGTTGGCCGGACTTTGCAGGCGGCTGACGATGCGGAAGCCCTGGGCGTTGCCCTCGTAGCGCTCGAAGTCGGCGCGCTGGGCCGGGGTGAAATCGTGCCGTTCGAGCAGGCCCGAGGTGCGGAACCACTCGCGAATCGCATCCTCGCCGGCGTGGCCGAAAGGCGGATTGCCGATGTCGTGGGCCAGGCAGGCAGCGGCAACGATCGCCCCGAAATCGCCGGATTCGACATGCTGCAGGCCGTGCCGGGCGATGATCTCGCGGCCGACCACGGCACCGAGCGAGCGACCGACGCAGCTGGCTTCGAGGCTGTGCGTCAGGCGGGTGCGCACGTAATCGCTCTTGGAGAGCGGGAAAACCTGCGTCTTGTCCTTCATGCGCCGGAAGGCGGAGGTGAAGACGATGCGGTCGTAATCCTGCTGGAAGGCCGTGCGCTCCGCCGTACCGGGCGCCTTGCCGGCCCCCAGTCGTTCGCTCGACAGCAGTTTTTCCCAGACTTTTCGTTTGCCCATGCTCTTTGGTTTCGACGATGCGATGGGCTGCGAGTTTACTCTGCTTCGAGCGAAGCCCGCACGTGATCAGGCAAAGGCACCGATTTTCCGGTCTGCGTATCCATCCACACCACCTTGGCGGCGCCCTCGGCATAAACACGATCATCGCCTTCGATGCGCATCTCGACATAGGTCTGGCAGCTGGAGCGGCCGATGGCGCCGACGAAGGTCCGTACCTCGACGCTTCCCGGATAGGTCATCGGAATCAGGAAGGTGCAGCTGGCGTTGATGATGACCGGTCCCTCGCCGCCCGGGCGGACCGGGACTTTCATGTCCTCGATCCACTCGACGCGCGCCTGCTCCATGTAACGGAAATACACCGTGTTATTGACGTGCCCGTAGGCGTCCATGTCGCCCCAGCGGATCGGCATCTTCGTGACGTGGATAAGCTTCTTCTTGTGTTCCATATGCGTGAATACTAGAGTGGTGTTGATCAAAGTATCACCATACTGTACCGTATTGAAATCAAGCTAACAATAAATCTAGGAGACATCATGGAACGCGAATCCATGGAATTCGACGTCGTCATCGTCGGTGGCGGCCCGGCTGGCCTGGCTTCAGCCATTCGCCTCAAGCAGCTGGCAGTGGAAAAGGGAACCGATCTGGGCGTCTGCCTGATCGAAAAAGGGGCTGAAATCGGCGCCCATATTCTTTCCGGCGCCGTCATGGACCCGCGCGCCCTGAATGAATTGCTGCCCAACTGGCAAGCCGACGGTGCGCCGCTCAACGCCCCTGTCTCCGAAGACCGTTTCTTCATCCTCACCGAAAACGGCGCCACCAAGGTGCCGAACAGCCTGTTGCCGGACTGCTTCCACAACGAAGGCAATTACGTCATTTCGCTCGGCAATCTCTGTCGCTGGCTCGGCGAGCAGGCCGAAGCGCTGGGCGTCGAGATCTACCCCGGCTTTGCCGGTGCCGAAGTGCTGTTCGACGAAAACGGCGCCGTCAAGGGCGTGGCGACCGGCGACATGGGCCGCCTGCACGATGGCTCCGAAGGCCCGAATTTCCAGCCAGGCATGGAACTGCACGGCAAATACACCTTCTTCGCCGAAGGCTGCCGCGGCCATCTCGGCAAGCAGCTTGAGGCCCAATTCAACCTGCGCGACGGCGTCGATCCGCAAACCTACGGCATCGGCCTCAAGGAACTCTGGGAAATCCAGCCCGACAAGCATCAGCTCGGCCTGGTCATTCACAGCGGCGGCTGGCCGATGCAGCCGGACACCTACGGCGGCGGCTTCCTCTACCACCTGGAAAACAACCAGATCGCCGTCGGTTTCGTCGTCGGCCTCGGCTACAGCAACCCGCACCTGTCGCCCTACGAGGAATTCCAGCGTTTCAAGACGCACCCGGAAATCCGCAAGTTCCTCGAAGGCGGCAAGCGTATCGCCTACGGTGCCCGCGCCCTGGCGGCCGGCGGCCTGCAATCGCTGCCCAAACTGACTTTCCCGGGCGGCGTGCTGGTTGGCGACGATGCCGGTTTCCTCAACGCGGCGCGCATCAAGGGCTCGCATTGCGCCATCAAGACCGGCGCGCTGGCCGCCGAAGCCTGTTTCGAAGCACTGGCCGCCGAACGCCAGCGCGACGAATTGACCGCCTATCCTGAGTTGTTTAAAAACAGTTGGTTACACGACGAACTTCATAAATCACGTAACTTCAAACCGTGGATGAACAAGGGCCTGAAACTGGGCTCCCTGATGTTCGGCATCGACCAGGTGCTGCTGCGCGGCAAGGCGCCGTGGACCCTGCACAACACCAAGCCGGATCACGCCAAATTGAAACCTGCCGCCGAGTGCGAGCCGATTGTTTATCCGAAACCGGACGGCGTCATCACCTTCGACCGCCTGTCCTCGGTCTTCCTGTCCAGCACCAATCACGAGGAAGATCAGCCCTGCCACCTGCAATTGAAGGATGCCAGCGTGCCGATCACCGTCAATCTGGCGCAATACGATGCCCCGGAGCAGCGTTTCTGCCCGGCCGGCGTCTATGAAATCCTGCGCGACGAAAGCGGTGCCAACCCGCGTTTGCAGATCAATGCGCAGAACTGCGTGCATTGCAAGACCTGCGATATCAAGGATCCGACCCAGAATATCAACTGGGTGGTGCCGCAAGGCGGCGAAGGCCCGACCTACCCGAATATGTAAGCCCGGATCGGGAAAGCTCGTTCGCATGCCGCGAATCGGCCTTTCCCGGTTTATAATTCCGCGGCTAACCCCTTAGGGAGAACAACACATGGGCTTTCTCGCCGACAAAAAAATTCTGATCACCGGTCTGCTGTCCAAGCACTCCATTGCCTATGGCATCGCCAAGGCCTGCCACCGTGAAGGCGCCCAGCTCGCCTTCACCTACCAGAACGAGCGTTTCGAGGATCGCATCAAGAAGTTCGCCGCCGAATTCGGCAGCGACATCACGATTCCGGTCGATGTCGCCAGCGACGAGCAAATCGACAACCTGTTCGTCGAACTCGCCAAGCGCTGGGACGGTCTGGACGGCCTGGTTCACTCCATCGCCTACGCCCCGACCGAAGCCATCGAAGGCGACTTCCTGAACGGCATTTCGCGCGAAGCCTTCCGCATCGCCCACGAAATTTCGTCGTACAGCTACCCGGCGCTGGTCAAGGCTGCGCGTCCGATGATGCAGGGTCGCAAGAGCGCCGCGCTGGCCCTCTCCTACCTCGGCGCCGAGCGCACCATGCCCAACTACAACACCATGGGTCTGGCCAAGGCCAGCCTCGAGGCTGCCACGCGTTACCTGGCCTTCTGCCTCGGCCCTGAAGGCATTCGCGCCAACGCCATTTCCGCCGGCCCGATCAAGACGCTCGCCGCGTCCGGCATCGGCAACTTCGGCAAGCTGCTCGCCTACAACTCGCACAATGCCCCGCTGCGTCGCAACGTGACCATCGAGGAAGTCGGCAACGCCGCCGCCTTCATGCTGTCCGATCTGGCCAGCGGCATCACTGGCGAAATCCTCTACGTCGACGGCGGCATGAACACCACCGCCCTCGGCAACGCGGACCCGCTGCCGGCCTGATCACTTTCCTTCCGGACAGGCTTTGACGGTCTACCGGAAAAAACGGCCAAAATCGAAAAACGCCAGCCCGGCACCACCGGACTGGCGTTTTGTTTTGGCGGCGGCCCCGCCTTTCAGGCAAAAAAAAGCGGGCTGCAGCCCGCTTGATGTGCCGTCAGGTGAGAATTACTTCTCCTTGGCCTCCAGGGCGGCCTGATTGACTTCCACCTTGTAACGGCTGCGCAGCGCGGCCAGATAAAGCTGGACGTCTTCCTTGGCCACCAGGTTGCCGAGTTGCTTGAGCATGCCCTGACGGGTCGCCTCGTTCAACTGTTCGCCCGGCTGCACCTTGCTCAGCTTGTACAGCGCATAGCCGCTACCCGGCAGTTCGACGCCGGCGTAGGACGGCAACTTGCTGGTATCCATGCGGAAAATAGTCTGTCCAGCGGCCGGAGCCAGTTGGCGGGCATCCATGCGTGAAACGAGCTTGGCGGTGCCCCAGGTCAGCTTGTCGTCGCCCTTCTTCAGCGCTTCCAGGCGGGCCTCGCCGTCCTTGGCGGCCAGGGCCTGGGCTTCCTTGCTCCTGAGCAGGTTCTCGATGTTGGCCTTGACGCCGTCGAAGGGCTGCAGGGCCTTGGCCTTGTAATCGACGAGACGGGCGGCAACCAGGGTGTTGGCAGCGATTTCGACGGCCTCGGTATTGCGGCGATTCTTGACCGAATCGTCCGAGAACAAGGCGGCCATCAGCTTTTCATTGCCCAGCACGCCATTGGCCGGATTGGCCTGACGCCCCAGCCAGTCGGAGGTCTTGACGGTCAGCTTGAACTTCTCGGCAACCGGCTTCAGGCTGTCCGGCTGTTCGTAAACGATGTTGCTGAAGGCTTCAGCGGCCTCGGCAAACTTGCGTGAGCCAGCCGACTTCTTCAACTCGCTCTCGATCTCGCCACGCACCTCGGCCAGCGGCTTTTCCTTGGCGGCGTGGATGCCGGTGAGCTTGATGATGTGGAAACCGAAATCGGATTCGACCACGCCGGAAATCTCGCCTTCCTTGAGGCTCATGGTGGCGTCCTCGAAGGACTTGACCATGGCGCCGCGACCAAAGAAACCGAGGTCGCCGCCCTTGGAAGCGGAACCGGGGTCGTCGGAATTCTTCTTGGCCAGATCGGCAAAGGCAGCCGGATTCTTGCGGATTTCGGCGAGCACCTCTTCGGCCTTGGCTTTCGCCTTGTCCTTGCCGAGCTTCTCGGAGGCGATCAGGATGTGGCTGGCGCGACGCTCTTCCGGCACCTGGAAGCGATCCTTGTGGCCGTCGTACCAGGCCTTGATTTCGGCGTCGGTGACGGCGAGCTGGCTGGCGATGGCGTCCATCGACAACACGACGTATTCGGCCTTGGCCTGCTCCGGCAGTTCGAACTGCTTGGCGTTCTCGTCGTAGAACTTCTTCGCGGCATCGTCGGCCAGCTTGATCTTGCCGAGGTAGGTGTCGAGATTCAGGCGGTATTCCATGACCTCGCGCTTCTCGGTCTGCAGGGCCAGCAGGCGGTCGGCGACCGTGCGCGAGACAACGCCGGACTGGCCAATGGCACCGGCCAGTTGCTGCAGCGTCAGATCCTGGCGCAGCTGCGCCTCGAACCCGGCCGGCGACATGCCCTGACCGCGCAGCGCCGCTTCGTAGCGCTCAACCGAGAACTTGCCGTCGACCTTGAAGGCGTCGATGGCGCCGATGGCCTGACGCACGGCGTTGTCGCCGGCGAACATGTGCTTCTTGCTGGCTTCAACCAGGAGCAGGCGCTGGTTGATCAGGTCGTCGAGGACCGCCTTGCGCGCTTCGGGATTGTCCAGCATCTTGGGATCGAACTGGCCGCCCAGCTGGGTACGCAGGCGCTCCTGCTGCTCGCGCAGGGTCTGCTGGAACTGCTGCTGGGTGATCTTGATGTCGCCAATCGTCGCGACGTCGCCACCGGAGCCGTCGTTACGCATATAGGACTCAACGCCGAAGAAGGCAAACGGCAGCGTGATCAGCGCCAGAAAGACCTGGACGATTCTTTTATTGTTGCGGACTGCGTCGAACATGAGGAGAAAAATCCTTCGAATGCGTTCAAAAAGGCAAAGTCAGCTTGCCCAAAAAGGGTGAATGATACCGTAGTTTTCGCGCCCGATTTTGATGCTTCAGTATCCAGACAGGATTGCGCCGAGGCGCCGGACCGCGCTTTCGATTTCCGGCGTGTGCGGATTGCCGCAATTGAGGCGCAGACAGTTGCGGTACATGCCGCTGGCCGAGAACAGCTCACCCGGCACGTAAGCCAGATTGTCGGCGATGGCCCGCTCGAAAAGACGGCTGGTATCGACCGCTTCCGGCAGCTCGACCCACAGCACGTAGCCGCATTGCGGCTGGGTAATCCGCGTGCTGGCCGGAAAGTAACGACCGATGGCCTGGCGCATGGCATCGACCTGTTTCTGATAGGCCCGGCGCAGGGTGCGCAGATGGCGGTCATAAGCTGTCGATTCGAGGTATTCGGCGAGGACGAGCTGGGTGATCGGGTTGGTGCCGCCGCTGTTGATGGTCTTTTGCAGCGCCACGGCCGAACGGTAACGACCGGCTGCGACGAAACCGATGCGCAGCGCCGGCGACAGGCTTTTCGAAAACGACGCGCAGAGCATGACGTTGCCCGCCTTGTCGAAAGCCTTGATCGGCCAGGGCCGTTCGCTGCCCATGTACAGATCGCCATAGATGTCGTCCTCGATGACCGCCACGCCGCGCGCCGCCGTCAGCGCCGCAAAGGCGCGTTTGCGCTCGTCCGGCATGACACAGCCGAGCGGATTGCTGCCGTTCGAGACGATCAGGCAGGCGGCGACCCCGCCGTTGCGCGTCGCCAGGTCGAGCGCTTCGAGCGACATGCCGGTGCGCGGATCGGTCGGAATCTCCAGCGCCTTCAGCCCGAGCGATTCGAGCAGCTGCAGCATGAGGTAATAGGCCGGCGATTCGACGGCGACGGTGTCGCCCGGCTGGGTCACCGCGCGCAGGCAGAGCGCCAGCGCTTCGGTGCAGGAATGCGTGATGACGAATTCTTCCGTCGCCAGCGGGCCGCCCCATCCCAGCGAACGCCGGACGAGCTGGCGGACGAGCGCCGGTTCGTCGGCATTGAAATGATTGCTGCCTTCGAGCAATCGGGGATGACGCCGCGCCACGCTGGCGTACAGGCGATGCAGGGCGGCCACGGGAAGCAGTTCGGGCGCCGGCAGGGCCGCCGCCAGCGGCGCAACGCCGGGCTTCATGCAGGCTTGCAAGACGCGCACCAGGCGTTGCGAAATATCGACCGGCATCGGCGCTTCCGGTGTCGAGCGCAGGGCCGGCTCGGCGTGCAGGGTTTTCGGGCGTTGCACGAAAAAACCGGACTGCGGCCGGGCTTCGATCATGCCGCGGTCTTCGAGCTGGCGGAAGGCCTGGACGACCGTCGAGATCGATAACCGCCGTTCTTTCGCCAGCCGCCGGACGGAGGGCAGACGATCGCCCTGCCCCAGCACGCCGCTGGCAATCATGCCGGCCAGCTCCGAGGCCAATTGTTCGTAACGCAGCAAGGATTCGTTCATGGCGAGCCGTACAGTTGAGTGCATTCGAGACCAGTACAGTTTCGTTCAATGCAAACTGTATTGGTGTCAATTTGGTTTATTTGCAACTGTATCACCGGTCGCCGAAATCCTACACTTTTCCCTGTCATCAACAGGGAGCGCGACATGACCCAAGACCCGGCTTCGCTCGACATGGAATTGACCCCGGACCGCCCGCTGCGCCTGCGCGACGCCGGCGGCGCCTGGGTGCATTGCCTGCGCGGCACGATCTGGATCACCAGCCCGGGCAAGGCGGACGACATCTTCCTGCGAGCGGGCGAAAGCTATCGCATCGAGCGCCGAGGGGTCAGCCTGCTTGAAAGCATCGGGAATGGCCGCGTCGTCGTAACAGCGGTGGCGGATTCGCGTTTCAAACGGTGGCTGCCCTGGCTGTTCAGTCGAACAGGTCCGGCTCCATCGGCACCAGATTTTCCCGCTTGACGGTCAGACGAACGGGCACGCCCTGTTTGCCGATCGCCTCGACGACCATGCGCCCGGCCGAGGCCTCGGCCACGACGCGGACATTGCGCGTCGACAACCGGGTACGCCCGCGGTAGGTCACCAGCGTGCCGGCAGGGGGAAACCAGGCTGATTTGGGGCGGGACATCGTGAGCCTTTCATCCTCGGCAAATATCGGGGTTTTCCGCGATCAAGGGGCCTGCGACGGGCGGAAAAACGTGTCCAAGCCTACCCCGGAAAAAAGATTTTCCGAATACTGTACATCCATACAGTTTTCGATTATTGTGCACTCGAACGCGAATTACTGTTCATCCATACAGTTATCGATAAGGAGTCATCCCCATGAAACGTCTACAACAATGGTTCGACCTGATTGCCGGCATTTCCCACGATGAACATGCCCGCCTCGAACGCGCCCGGCACATTTTCAGCGCCCATGGCCCGGACATCGAAACCCTGCAGACCCCGGCCTGCTGGCGCCGAAGCCCGCGCATCGTCGGTCACTGAAAGCCGGCCCTGACACATTTCCATTTTGGGCAAAATTTCCGGTTGACCGTGAGAATGCCTGGCCGGAAGGTTCTGATCGGCCTGAAACGGGTAATTCCACGGTCAACCGGGAAAAATGGCCAAAAATGAAAAACGGAACGCCGCAGCGTTCCGTTTGGTGAGCATTCCGGGCCGAGCTCAGGCGCTTAGAACTCGTCCTTGACGATGGGAAAACCCAGCGCATCCCAGTCGAGCATGCCACCGCGATAGTAGTAAATCTTGTCGGCCGGGAAACCGTCGCGAACCATGGCGTTGATGGCCGTCGGGCTTTGCGGGCAGACCGGGCCGTTACAGAAGGCGTAAACCTTCTTGGCCTTGCTGCAATCCCACTTGCCGGCGGCTTTGGTGCAACCCAGTTCGTCCATGCGGCCGGCGACCAGCGTGTAGGGGATGTGGTACGAGTTCGGGATGGTGCCCTTGATGCGGTCATCCGGCTCGCGCATGTCGACGATCATCGCGTCCTTGTCGTTCATCGCGTGCAGCATTTCGATTTCCGTCACCGGGTGCACACCGGCCACCGGAATCAGCGGCTGCAGCCAGCCCTTGTTCTTGGCGCACGGCGTCATCGTTCGGGTAATCACGAACGGACCGTTCTTGGTCTGCACGACAAACTGTTTGTCCTCGCCGATGATGCGCAGCAGTTCCTTCTCCTGCGCCATGGCCCCCATCGACACGGCGAGGATCGCCGCACCCAGCAACGCGTTTTTAATCATCTATTCGCTCCTCCATTGATTTTGATTTGGCAACCACTATTCATAAGTGATTGCATATATTGTAATTTACCAATGAACTTCGCGCAAAAGAAAAGGCGACCCGCAGGTCGCCTTCAGTTTGAGCCGAAACCGATTACCCGACCCAGCGCCGCGCGTTGCGGAACATGCGCATCCACGGCGAATCCTCGCCCCAGTTTTCCGGGTGCCAGGACATCTGCACGGTGCGGAAGACGCGCTCCGGGTGCGGCATCATG
>JAGTRS010000057.1 GCA_018262195.1 Pseudomonadota bacterium
ATGGCCGGCACCTTCAACATGCTGCGCGCCAACGACCTGATCTGGTCCTTCGTGGTCAACAACTACCTGATGGGCAAGGATCCGTTCCCGTTCGACCTGCTCTACTGGAACTCCGACTCCACCCGTATGCCGGCTGCAATGCACAGCTTCTATCTGCGCAACATGTACCTCGGCAACCTGCTCAAGGAACCAGGCGGCATCACGCTGGGCGGCGTCAAGATCGACATCAGCAAGGTAAAGACCCCGTGCTACTTCATCTCCACGATCGAAGACCACATTGCACCGTGGAAGAGCACCTACATGGGTGCCCGTCTGCCGTCTGGCAACACCAAGTTCGTGCTGGGTGGTTCCGGTCACATCGCCGGTATCGTCAATCCGCCGGCTGCCAACAAGTACGGTTTCTGGACCAATGACGCCACCGACGGCAACTTGCCGGAAAGCCCGGAAGACTTCCTGGCTGGCGCCACCCAGAACGCCGGTTCTTGGTGGACGCACTGGAATCAGTGGGTGACCAGCCTGCCGGGCGGTTCCGCCAAGGTCAAGGCTCGCAAGCCGGAAGATGGCAAGCTGGCAGTGATCGAAGATGCTCCGGGTGCTTACGTCAAGTTCCGTCTGGATACTCAGAAGAAAGCCTAAAGGCGATTCTGTCTGAAGCAAAAAAGGGAGGCCTCGGCCTCCCTTTTTATTTGGCAGATGAAATCCCAATTGATTGAATGGTAAACAACGGATATCCGAGATCGGCCAAAACCGAACACGGTATGGGGATGTCTTTCGCACTCAACTGACGACAGGCCCGTAACAAGAAGCAGTTGATTGGAATTCATTTATGCCAATTGATCATTGGCGGAGATCTGGGCTCATTTAAAATGACTGGCGCCAGTTATGTCTGTGCCTTGCGTCGAAATTCCTGTGCCGGGATTATGCCGAAACGTGGATAACCCTGTGCTCCATTGACGGAGATTTGAAATGCGACCTAGTCTGCGTGCCATAGCGATATTCCTGATTGCGATCGCCGCCAGCAATTTTACTTGGGCGAACTCTGCGCCGGAAACAAAAGCTGTCGCTAGCGAAACTGCAGCCACCGAAGCTAATCTGGTCGTATTCAATCGCACGCTGGCAGTTTTTCGTGCTCATTTTCTTGGCGCCGCGCCAACGGTTAGGGTGGCCAGAGCACGTACCATAATCGACGAAGCACTTCGCCAGCAGGGCGAACTGAAGGTTACTGTCAAGGCTAACCCCGAGGGACAATTGATCGTTCTCGACGACCGTCTGGCTTTTGTCATCACTGACGGTGATGCTGACCCGCTGTTGCAGGAAACATCCGAAGCCGTTGCGCGAAAGGCAGCTCAGCGTCTGGAACAGATCATTGCCGAAACCCGGGAGTCGAGAAACCTGGAGTCGCTATTCAAGGCACTAGGCGCCTCAGGCGTGGCAAGCATCGTCTTTGCCTTGGCTCTTTGGTGTTTGGGGCGCATACGCCTCTGGTTGGCCAGTGTGCTATTGAGCAAAGCAGAGAAAAAAGTCGAGAACCTGAAAATCGGCAATACCCAGCTCATTGAGGGCGAACATCTGTTGCCTTTCCTGCGGCACCTCTTGAGCTTTCTGCGCTGGTTGTTGGTTCTGCTGTTGAGCTACGAATGGCTGAGTTTCGTGCTCTCACGCTTTCCCTATACCCGCCCTTGGGGCGAACGTCTCAACGAATACCTGCTGGATGTGGCTGGCGGATTGCTCCAAAGCATTCTAGGCGCCATCCCTGGTCTTGGCGTGGCGCTGGCGATCTTCATGCTGGCGCGCGTTTTTATTGGTTTTTTGAGCCGCTTTTTTGCACGGATGGCCAATGCCGGGACGACGATCAACTGGTTGACACCGGAAACCATGCCGACAACCAGGCGGCTGTTCAGTATCGCTATCTGGCTGTTTGCCATCGCCATGGCCTATCCCTATTTGCCGGGGGCGCAGACCGAGGCATTCAGGGGGCTCTCAGTAATACTCGGTCTGATGGTCTCGCTCGGCGCCTCCAGTGTTGTTGGCCAGGGGGCGGCTGGGCTGATCCTGACCTACACGCGGACCATCAGAGCGGGTGAATATGTCCGTATTGGCGAACACGAAGGCACGGTGGTCAGGATAGGCATGTTCACCACAGTCATTCGGACAGGATTGGGCGAGGAGTTGACCTTGCCAAACTCGATGATCACGGGAACCGTCACCAAGAACTACTCGCGAACCGTTAAAGGATCCGGTTACGTCGTTGATACGACGGTCACCATTGGCTACGACACGCCGTGGCGCCAGGTTGAGGCGATGCTGATTGAGGCGGCTAAGCGGACCCAGGGCATACTCGATAATCCGGCGCCGGTCGTTTTTCAGACCAATCTGTCTGACTTTTACCCGGAATATCGCCTGGTCGCTCAGGCCATTCCGAACCGGCCGCGTCCTCGCGCGGAGGTGCTTAGTGCGCTGCATGCCAACATTCAGGATGTATTCAACGAATATGGCGTACAGATCATGTCGCCGCATTACATGGCCGACCCTTCGGAGGCCAAGGTGGTCAAGGCGGAGGACTGGTTCCCGGCGCCAGCGAGAAAATCGGACTAATCGCCCCGAAAGTCCAAATAAATAGTCCCCGGGCTGGCTGCACCGGAGGGGGCGGCCCGGTCGACCTGGCCTCGAGCTCATATTCCTACGCGTTCTGGCACTTTTTCTTGCTACTGCTTCGGGGCAGTACCCTGAACCATGCCTCACGCATTTTGTCCTACAAGTACAGAGAGAAAGGAGGCTGGCCATGTTCGACTCTCCTGTTGTTTCCGTTCATATTCCGCTGGCGCTGCGTAGTTTTTCCGGTGGGCATGATGAAATTACTGCCAGTGGCGATACTGTCGGTGAAGTCCTTGCTGCCGTCGGCCACGAGTTTCCGGCGATTCGCGACTATCTGCTGTCGGCCGATGGTGATTTGCTCCCCGGTGTGGCGGTATTTCTTGGTCCTCGCAGCATCCGCGAATTGCAGGGCCTGGCAACACCGATCGATCTGGAGGAAGTGCTCAGCATCGTACCGATCGGTGGCGTCTGAGGAGGCTGCTTTTTTCCGAAGATGCAGCTTGAGCGGCTAAAAGGCGATGCTGCACCGCAAGAATCGGGATTTGAGGGCTTGGAGTATGCTCTGCCCTGAATAGTTAACCATTGGCGCCAAGTGGGGGGAGTGCATGTCCAACGAAGTGGTTTCCCGGATCGGCGAGGCGCTGACGCGCAACGAAAACCATATTTCATTTGCGATTACGCTGATGGAACACTTGGTGGTTCCGACCTTCGTGCTCGATGCGGATCAGAACGTCTTGATCTGGAATCGGGCTTGTGAGCGTCTGACCGATATTCCCGCGACGGAGGTAGTTGGTACCCGTAACCACTGGCGGGCTTTTTATGAAGAGCCCAGGCCATGTCTGGCCGATCTGGTCGCGACTTCCAGCTTTGACCGGATTTCCGATCTGTATACCGTTTCCGATGATCCAAGCGACCCGACCATTGGTGTCCATGCCGAGAATTGGTGCTGGATGCCACGTCGTCGCCAGCACCTTTATCTGGCAATTGATGCCGGGCCAGTATTTGATGATGCAGGCAAACTGATTGCCGTGGTCGAGACACTGCGCGATACCACGGAGAGGCATATCGCCCAGATCAAGGTTCAGGAGCAGGCTAGTATCCTGAAGGCGCATTTCGATGAGCAGGAGCGTGAGACGGAACTGGCGCGCCGCATTCTCGATCACCAGATTCGCAGTGACCTGATGCAACAGGCCGGGGTCAAGTATTCGGTGATTCCAGCCAGCAATTTCTCCGGGGACATGGTGCTCGCGGCGCGTTCGCCATCCGGCCGCCTGTATGCCATCCTGGCGGATGCGACCGGCCATGGCTTGTCCGCCGCGGTCAGCGTCCTGCCGATGGTTCAGGAGTTCTATCGTCTGGTTGAACTGTCATCGCCGCTCAGTGCGTTGATCGAGTCGATCAATTTCCTGCTGGCCAATTCCCTGCCGCTCGGTCGTTTTGTCGCCGCTGCCTTCGTTACCCTGGATGAAGCGGCCAAAGAGGGAGAAATCTGGGTTGGCGGGGTGCCGGATGTCCTGATGTTCGACAGCGCCGGCCGGCTGGAACGACGGATTGCCTCGAGTAATTTGCCATTGGGCATCGCCAAGACCAATGACGGCGTTCAGGGTATCGAGCGCTTCAGCTGGGTTCACGCCCGGCAGTTGCTGCTGGTATCGGATGGCATTGTCGAGGCCTGTAATGCCGATGATGTTGCCTTTGGCGATGAGCAACTGATCGATGTTGTCGAGCATAGAGCGCCCGGCGTCGAAATAACCGACGCATTGCAGCAGGCATTACAGCGTCATTTGAAGGGCAGCAGCGCCCATGACGACATGTCGATGCTGGTCATCGACTGCCCGGCAGGCAGTGCCTAGTGGCGAAAGAGCGGTAGCCTGGTGGAAAACTTCGGCCACTCCACGGCGTCGAGCATGTTCTTGACGATCAGGCCGAGTTCGGTGTCACCGGTGATTTCCAGTTCGCGGTTGAAGAAAAGCGTATCCGGGTCTTCCTGGCGGGCCAGTAGCTGCAGGTAGGCTGACAGGTTGGCGGCAAAAGCCAGGTCAGGTTCGCGCTCCGGGCGGAAAACCGGACGGAACAAGCCGTTAAGGTAGGTGTAGCAAGCCTCGCCGCCAGTATCCAGCACACGAACGCGGAACAGCTTGTCTTCCAGCAGGGCCAGTTCGCATTCCGGCAACAGTTTCATTTTCAGTGCTGCATTCAATCCGGCAACGAGCGCCAGGGCGTGTGGCCATTGCGGTAGCTTCTGGCCAAGATTGGCAACGAAGTCAGGCAGCTTGAATTTTGGGATGGTGAAATTGCCGCTCATGGTCATGCTCCGTGTTTTATGCACCCAACTGGGCAAGGGCCTGCGTGTGGCGCTGGACGATCCCGGCATCGCCAAACCAGTAGCCGTCCACCAGGCCGCTGGCACTCCATTCCTGACTGTCGACGACCTGCATCGTTTCGCCATGCCGGGCAGCATCGAAGGCCGCGATGATTTCGTTGATGTGCTGCTTCTGCGGGCTGATGCGCACGATGTCGATACCCATCTTCAGCATTTCCGGAACCTCGTGGAGCAGATTGTAGCTTTGCGCCGACATGGTCTGGATGCCGTTGATGGTCAGGAAATCCTGCCCCTCGCGGGTTTTCAGCGTCAAACCCTCGGCGTGATCAAGGCACTTGAACTGGCAATCGTCCTTGTTCAGATCGTAATGGCGGGCGGTAAAGCAGCGGGCTGAAAAGGCGAGCGGTATCTTGCCGAAGGCGAAGACTTCAGTCTCGACGCCGGCTGGTCTGCTGGCGTGCAGCGTTTCGATCATCGTCCGGCTGCCTTCCAGTGGCGGCACCCAGCGCTTCAGGCCAAAGCGGGCGAAAGAAGCCAGCGTTGCCTCGTTGTAGAGATTCAGATGCGGGCCGGCGACGAAATCCTTGCCGTGTACAAGGTTGACTGCGCCAAGATCGTTGGCTTCGAGCATGCAGCCAGATTCATCAATCAGTCGACGCAGCGCCTTGAGATCGCTTTCCGATTCGAGCAGAGCTTGCGCCGAGACGACGACCTGCTTGCCGGCATCAGTCAGGTCGCGGGCCAGGCCGATCCAGTCGGTGGTGCGCAATTGCTGGCGCCGCGAGCACACTACTTCGCCAACGTGGATGATGTCGATGGCCGGGTTCTGGGCCATCTCGGCGTAGAACTCCATGACCTCGGCCTTGGGCCAGAAATAGAGCAGGGGGCCAAGCGATAGTTTCATGCTGCGTTGTCCTTTAGCGCCATGGCCGGCTGTAGGCGCCAAGTGTTGCCTGGCTGCCTTCGGAAACCTTGGATAGCTCGGCATGCCAGGCTGGTTTCACGTGGAAGCGCTCATTGCCATCACGAAGAGAGTCGAGCGCGGCGCGTAGGGTGCGGGTCACCTGGGCGACGTAGGTCGGGCTGCGCTGGCGGCCTTCGACCTTGATCGCCTTGACGCCAATCTTGATGATCTCCGGCAGAATTTCCAGCACATTCAGGCTGGTCGGTTCTTCCAGCGCGTAATAGGTTTCACCCTGCACTTCGAAGCGACCCTTGCACAGCGTTGGATAGCCGGCCGGTTCATCGTCGCCGAAACGGTCGATCAGCACACCATTGAGACGGGTTTCCATGGTTCCCGGCTTCTTGTCCCATTTGACGTACTTTGCCGGCGAGCAGGCGCCGACCGTATTGGGTGACTCGCCGCAGGCGTAGGAGGACAGCCAGCAGCGACCTTCGTTCATCACGCACAGGCTGCCAAAGCCGAAGACCTCGATTTCGACGGTCGTATTCTTGATGACATGCTCGACCTGGGCCAGCGTCAGCACACGTGGCAGTACGGCTCGGCGAACGCCGAATTCGCGCTGACAGAAGTTGATTGCTTCATAGCTGGTTGCCGAGCCTTGGACCGACAGGTGTAGGCGCTGCTGTGGGTGGCGCTGGCGGGCGTAGTCGAGCAGGCCGATATCGGCCAGGATGATCGCATCCACTCCTTGATCAACGGCGCCATCGACTGCCTTGTGCCAATCGGCGACCCGGCCTGCCTGCGGAAAGGTGTTGATCGCCATCAGCACTTCGCGGCCCTTGGCATGGGCGTAACGTATACCTTCGGCCATGGTCTTGTCGTCGAAGTTCAGACCGGCGAAATTACGCGCATTGGTGTCGTTTTTGTAGCCGAGATAGACGGCATCGGCGCCGTTGTCGACGGCAGCCTTGAGCGCCGGCAGGCTGCCGGCCGGACAGACGAGATCGGGCAAGGAGCTCATGGGAGGCATCCTGAATATCAAGCGGCGAAGTATAGCCAGCCCTTCCGAATCACCATTGATCCTGGTCAAAGGCTTGGCTCGTGCTAGGATTAACAAAAGTTAGATAAACCCCAAAACGATGAGTGAAGAGACTCCGCAGGCGATAAATCAGGAGGGTGGCCAGAATGCTCTGGCCGGGCCTGCGTTTCGCGTCGGGCTTGGTTTCGCGCTGATTCTCGCCATCTTGCCCCCGGTAAGCTATTTCCTGCTCGAGTTCGGCCGCTTCGATGAACTGATGGCGACTCAGTCCCGCGCTTTGGCCAATCTGGCAACACGCGTCGTCGCCAGAAATCCGGATTCATGGCAGTGGGCGCCCGGGGATCTGCTTGAGGCCATTGCCGATATTACGCATCCGGATCATCAGAGCCAGATCGATACAGTCGACGGTCTAGCCGTCGCGGCGGTTGGCAAGGCGCCGGAGTGGCCGACCATATCCGGCAAGGCAGATATCGTCGAAAACGGTCGAGTGGTTGGTTCAGTCACCGTCATGGCATCCATTCGGGATGAGATTCTGGATACCTTGCTGGTGTCGCTAGTCAGCGGTTTGTTTGGCGTCGTCATCTTCTTTCCCCTTTACCGCATGCATCTGGCCAGTCTGAGGAAAGCCAATGCTGCCCTGGCTAGCAGCGAGGCACGTTTCAAGGATCTGGCGACGATTTCCTCGGATTGGGTTTGGGAGCAGGACGCCGATTACCGTTTTTGCGACATGTCCTCCGGCTTGATCCGTGCAGGCCTGACAAGTGCCAGCACACTCGGCAAGAAACGCTGGGAACTGCCCATCCTGCTTAGCGAAGCGGAATGGGCCCCCCACAAGGCTGTTCTTGCCGCGCAACAGCCTTTTTCCGATTTTGAGTATCCGGTGCGGACCATTGATGGGGGAATTCGCTGGTATTCAATTTCCGGCCGGCCAATTTTCGACGAGTCCGGGCGCTTCGCCGGCTATCGGGGCACGGGGCGGGATATCACTCGGGCCAAGGTTGCGGAAGCGGAGTTGCGCGAACATCGGGATCACCTGCAGGAGCTGGTTGAAAGCCAGATTATGGATGTGATCAGGGCCAAGGATGAGGCTGAACATGCAAATCGGGCCAAGTCGGAGTTCCTGTCCAACATGTCCCACGAACTGCGGACACCGCTGCATGGCATCCTGTCCTGCGCGCGGCTGGGCGGCGACAAGATCGGAAAGGTGGATGACGAGCGCCTGCGCGACTATTTCAGGATGATTCGCGAGAGTGGTCAGCGGCTTTTGGTGCTGCTCAACGACCTTCTCGATCTGGCCAAACTGGAGGCTGGCCGGATGGAAATCAAGCCGACGCGGTTTGATCTTGGTGAAGTTTTGCGCAAGATTGCATTTGAACTTCAGGCCTTGTTCGAATTGAATGATCTTCGGATCGATCTGAACATCGAGGGAGATAGCGTTCTGGAAGGGGATGCCGATCGCATCGGCCAGGTTGTCAGGAACCTGTTGTCCAATGCCAGCAAGTTTTCACCGCCGGGAAGCGTTATTCACCTTCGCCTGCAGGCGAGCACAATAAACCAGGATGGAGAATCCATCGAGGCCCTTTGTCTGACTGTCGAGGACGAAGGCGCAGGGATTCCCGAAGAAGAGCTCGAATCAATCTTCGACAAGTTCGTGCAGAGTTCGACCACCGCCAAGGGGGCCGGAGGGACTGGCCTGGGACTCGCTATCTGTCAGGAAATCATTCGACTGCATTGCGGTATGATTATGGCCAATAACAGGCCGGAAGGCGGGGCGTGTTTTACCGTCCTATTGCCCAAGGGGCATCAGCCAGCGCTCGCTGGCCATTGAGAAAGGTTGAGTAATGACCAAGGAACGCGTCCTCGTTGTTGATGATGAACAGTTGAACCTGTTCATCATTGAGGAGTTTCTCGAGCAGGAAGATATCGAGCTGGAAATGCACAGCAATCCGCTTGAGGCATGGGCCAGCCTGAGCGCGGCTGACAGCAATTTTTCCCTGGTTGTGCTTGACCGGATGATGCCCGAGCTGGATGGCATGGAATTGCTGCGCCGGATGAAGCGCGAGGCGCGCTTTGCCGACATTCCCGTCATCATGCAGACGGCCGCCTCTTCTCCCGATCAGGTTCGAGAAGGTCTGGAAGCAGGCGCTTACTATTACTTGACCAAGCCTTACGAACCGGAAGCCCTGATTTCCATCGTTCGGGCCGCCATGGAGGATAGGCGGGCGCGCAGCCAGTTACGCAGCCGTGCGGCGCGCCTGGAAGAGACCCAGAAGCTGATCCGGAGCGTCGAATATCGCTTTGTAACGCTGGACGATGTCAGTTGTCTGGTGCCGGTGTTGGCTGGCATGTGTCCGGTGCCGGATGTGGCTGCGCCTGGCTTGTCCGATTTGATGGTCAATGCGGTCGAACACGGTAATCTGGGCGTGACCTATCAGGAAAAATCACTGCTCAAGTGGGAAGGGGACTGGGAGCACGAGATCAAGCGCCGCCTTGCCCTGCCACAGTTCGCCGAGCGTTTTGCCACGGTCAGGATAGAGCGCAATGCTGATAGCATCGTCTTTACCATCACCGATCAGGGCGATGGTTTTGAATGGAACAAATTCCTGAGCTTCGACCCGGATCGGGCCTTTGACCCCAACGGTCGGGGTATCGCCATGGCGAAGATGATGAGCTTCTCGGCGCTCGACTATCAGGGACGCGGCAATATCGTTGTTGCCAGGGTCAATCTCTGACCCTCAGCGCGTTATAACAGTCGGACGAAAGCCCAGAGCGGCCCTGATTTTCTCGGCTACACGGTCGGCATCACCGCGGCTGGCGTAAGGGCCGAGATGCAGGCGGTGAATGCCGCCAGCCGGATTGACGCGCATTGTTTCGGTCAGCCAGTCGAGTTCACGCAGCAGGTGATTTTTCAGGTTCTCGGCGTTTTCAGCATTCGAAAAGGCGCCGAGTTGTAAATATATACCTTTCTGAATGCCCGTATCGCCGCTCATGCCGGCCATCGCTGCGCTTTGCACCGGTCGCTCTTCAAGCGCCATGCGCTTGGCCAGCTGCTCGATATCGTCCCCATTCGAGGTGCTGGCAATACGGGGCGGCGGGGTGACCTGAGCGTAGGCCGTTCCGGCCAGTTCCCCTGGAATGATCGCCTCGACTTCAACCTGACCGCTGCCGCCATTGATTAGCCCGAGCTTGTAGGCGGCCGTATAGGAAAGGTCGATGACCCGGTCGGCATGGAAAGGACCGCGGTCGGTCACTCGGACGATCACGGATCTACCGCTTTGCACGCTGGTGACGCGAACGTAGGAGGGCAGGGCCAGCGTGGTATGGGCGGCGGTCATCGCGAACATGTCGTAGGGCTCGCCGATGGAGGTCTTCTGGCCATGGAACTTCTTGCCGTACCAGCTGGCAATGCCGCGTGCGCGGTATGGTTTGACCGAGGTATTCGGTACATATTCCTTGCCGAGAACGACGTAGGGCTTGGTGGCCGGTTTGTGCAACGGTTCCCACTTCGGCTCGGCATCGGGAATGTCGTCGAGGCCATCGGGGATGTCTTCAGCCGGACCATCATCCTTGTAGAAACCGCCTCCACGCTTGAGAACGGCCGTTGGCTTCTTGGTCGGGGTTGGCGGTTTTGAAACCGGACCTTTTTGTCCATCGACCGATGGGTCCCGTACCGGAGCCGGTCCACCACAAGCGGCAAGCAGCAGCGCAAGACTCAGTGGCGCGACAAAACGGTTCATTTCTTGACCAGCATTCGATGGGTGTGGATGGACATCAACATGCCAATGCCGAGGAATAGCGTGACCAGGGCGGTGCCGCCATAGCTCATGAAGGGCAGCGGGACGCCAACGACGGGCAGGATGCCGCTAACCATGCCCATATTGATGAAGGCGTAGGTGAAGAAGCCCAAGGTGATGGCGCCGGCGAGCAGGCGCGAGAAAAGCGTCGGTGCCGCCGAAGCGATGATCAGGCCGCGGCCGATGAGCAGGGTATAGAGGAAAACCAGGGTTGCATTGCCCAGCAGCCCCCATTCCTCGGAATAGACGGCAAAGATGAAGTCAGTGTGTTTTTCCGGGATGAATTCGAGGTGGGTCTGGGTCCCGTTCAGGTAGCCCTTGCCAAAGGCTCCACCGGAGCCGATGGCGATGATCGACTGGATAATGTGGTAACCCGAACCGAGCGGATCTGTCGTTGGATCGATAAGCGTCAGGATGCGCTTTTGCTGGTAATCGTGCAGCATGTTCCACAGGAACGGCGCCGCCGAGGCCCCGGCGACGATCAGTCCGATGATTACCTTCCATGGCAGGCCGGCGAAGAAGATGACATAAAAGCCGACGGCGCCGACCAGCAGTGCCGTACCGAGGTCGGGCTGCTTGGCGATCAATGCGAAGGGGACGATCAGCAGCGTGCTGGCAATCATGAAATGCTTCATCTTCAGCACGGCTTCGTATTTCTGGAAATACCAGGCGAGCATCAGCGGCATCGCAATCTTCATGATTTCAGATGGCTGGATGCGCGTGAAGCCAAGTGACAGCCAGCGTTTTGCGCCGTTCACCTTGATGCCGAACAGGAAGACGGCGATAAGGAGCACAACACCAAGGATGTAGAGCGGAATGGCAAAACGCATCAGTTTCTGGGGCGGCAGGCGGGCGACGAACCACATGACGATCATGGCGATGCCCATGTTGCCAAGCTGCGAGAGCATACGGTGGTTGCTGTCCCAAGTTGCCGAATTGACCGTGGCCAATCCGACACCCATGATCGCGAGCGTGATCAAGAGCAACGGGAAGTCGATATGGGCGATCAACTGCTGCCAACTGCGCCGAAGGGTGCCAACGATATCGATCATTCTTCGGTATCTTCCTCAATGGCGGCGACGTCTTCCTTGGCCGCACCGGCCGGCAACTTGCCGAGCAGGTAGTAGTCGATGACCATGCGGGCGATTGGTGCGGCTGACTGGGCGCCAAAGCCGCCGTTTTCCACCAGCACGGCAAGGGCAATTTTTGGTTTGTCGGCTGGGGCGTAGGCAATGAACAGGGCGTGGTCCCGTAGCTCTTTCTTGGTGCTGTGTTCTTTGTACTGTGCACCCTTCAGCGAAAATACCTGAGCCGTACCGGTCTTGCCGGCCGCCTCATACGGGGCGCCGGCAAAAGCGCGGGTGCCGGTACCTTCCTTGTTGACGCCAACCATGGCGCGGCGAATCACATCGACATTGCTTTGCTTCCATTGCAGGTCGCGTATGGGTTTGGGTTCGACCGGACGTTTCTCGCCCGTCTTTGTATCAATAAGGTACTGTACCAAGTGCGGTCGAAACATCACGCCATTGTTGGCCAGGGTGGCCGTGGCCTGGGCCAACTGGATCGGCGTGTAGGCGTTGTAGCCCTGCCCGATGCCGATGGAGATGGTTTCACCGGCATACCATTTCTGCTGTTCCGGCTTCTTGAAGCGTTGTTTCTTCCATTCCTGTGACGGCAAGACACCCTTCGATTCGCCGGAGTCGTCCTTGCCTAGATCGATGCCGGTGCGTTGGCCTAGCCCAAGGGAGCCCATGAACTTGGCGATATTGTCGATCCCCATGTCGTTGGCCAGCATGTAGTAGTAGGTGTCGCAGGAGTGAACGATGGACTTGTACATGTCCACGCTGCCGTGCCCACCCTTCTTATCGTCGCGGAACTGATGGTTACCAAAATTGAAATAGCCGGGGTCGCTGATAGCCTGATTCGGCGTGCGCTTGCCCATTTCAAGCGCGGCCAGCGCCATGAAGGGCTTGAAGGTCGAACCGGGGGGGTAGGCACCGTTGATGGCGCGATTGACCATCGGCTTGCTCGGGTGCTCGTTCAGTTCCTTCCAGTTGTCCGGTGTAATGCCGTCCACGAACAGGTTGGGGTCATAGGTCGGAGTGGAAACGAGCGCCAGGATGCCGCCGGTTGAGGGATCGATGGCGACCAGCGAGCCTTTGCGGTCACCGAAGGCCTGTTCCGTGATTTCCTGCAGCTTGGCATCCAGCGTCAGGGCCAGATTGTTGCCGGAAACCGGCGGAATCCGCTTCAGGCTGCGCAAGGCTCGGCCGCCGGCATCGATCTCGACCTCCTCGTAACCGGTTTCGCCGTGCAGCTCGAATTCGTAATGCTGTTCGAGGCCGGTCTTGCCGACATGATCTGTGCCTTTGTAATTGGCCTGTCGCTCCGACTCCTCGATCCATTTCAGGTCGCGCTCGGTGATCCGGCCAATATAGCCAATGGCGTGCGAGGCGATAGCACCCAGCGGATACTGGCGGAACAGGCGCGCCTTGACCTCAACACCGGGGAAACGATAGCGATGCGCTGCAAACTTGGCGACTTCACCATCGGTCAGGCGGGTGCGAATGGGGATCGACTCGAAGTTCTTGGCTTCATCGAGCAGGCGCTTGAAACGCTTGCGGTCCTTGGGCTGGATGTCGATGACGTCGGCCAGGGCGTCAATGGTCGCTTCGAGATCGCCAACCTGTGACGGTGTGATTTCCAGCGTGAAGGCCGAGTAGTTATGGGCCAGCACGACGCCGTTGCGGTCGGTGATCACCCCGCGGTTGGGCACGATGGGAATCAGCGCGATACGGTTGTCTTCGGCGCGAGTCCGGTAGAAATCATGCTGAATGACCTGTAGCCAGACGAAGCGGCCGATCAGCAGGCCAAAGGCCAGCAGGACAGCAACTGCCGCAAAGCCGATGCGAAACCGAAAACGGTCGAGATCGGCTTCCGGATTGTTGAAGTCACCCACGCGCGGCCTGCCTCAGCCTTAAATCGGGCGGTTGGGATCCTGCTCGACCGGCCGGTATTGCGGCAGGAGCAGGATGAAGGTAGCGGGGATCCAGAGCAGCGTAGCGATCATCGGGCCAACGAAATAGCTCCAGCCGGGGAAGTCGGCGCCAACAGCCAGGCGCATCAAGGCTTGCAGGAGCTGTGTTGCGAGCAATAGCGGCATGATCTGCAGGGCTTGCTGCAGCAGCGGGAACCAAAGGATGCGCCGTGACAGGGAGGCGGCCGTATAGGCAAGCGCGACGTAGGCAAAGCAGTGCTGGCCCAGTACAGCCCCGTCGGCCACATCCATCAGCAGACCGAGCATGAAGCCCCAGCCCATGCCAACCTTGCGGAATTCGCGGACGCTCCAGAAGCACAACACCAGAGCCACCCAGTCCGGCATGCCGGGCCAGTGGGCCGTTGGCAGGAAGTTGAGGAGTACTGCGGCGATCAGGCTGAAGAATATGAACCAGGGCCGGACCGGCAGAAGGATGCGGGATGAGGAAAAGGTAGGTTGCATCAGCGTTCTTTTCCTGAAATTTTCTTTTTCTTGCGCAGGCTAGGCTTGTCGGAGCTGCCCGGACGGCCCAATGTCTCAGGTGGTGCCGGCGGCAAAGCCTTGCGTGGGTCGAGGACCATGACCTCGCCAAAATTCTCGACGCCGGCGATGGGCACACAGAAAATGCGGGCGAAGGAATAGGCGCTGTCGCGTTCGATATTGACCACCTTGGCGACCGGAAAGCCTGCCAAATAGATGCCGTCCAGCCCGGAGGTAACCAGCACGTCGCCGATCTGGATATCGGCATTGGCTGGCATGTAGCGCAATTCGAGCTGGCCGTTGCCGAGACCGAAAACGACTGAACGCTGGCCGCTACGTACGACTTGCACCGGGACGACCTGATCCTTGTCGGTGATCAGCGTGATTTCCGCTGAAAATGGGAAGACGCGGGTGACCTGGCCGACGACACCCGCTTCGTCAATCGCCGGCTGGCCTGCGATGATGCCGGCCTGCTGGCCTTTGTCGACAATAACCTTGCGCGAAAACGGGTCGCGGGCCGTGTAGAGAATCTGGGTCACCTGCCCATTGGCCTTTTCGCGCTCCTTGACCGCCAGCAGCTTGCGCAATCTCTCGTTCTCAACTTCAAGTTGGGCCAGGCGCTGCAGATTTGGGGCGGTGGTGAGCTGATTATGTTTCAGCTCGTTATTTTCTTGCTGCAGGGCGCGCAGGCCTTGCAGATAGCTGGCCGCGTAGTCGACCAGGCTGCCTGGTGTCTGGGCAACCCGCTGGACCGGGTCGACGACCAAGGCGATGCTCTGACGCAGTAATTCAAGGCTCTTGAAACGTAGGTCGAGCACAAAGATCGCCAATGAAATGGCGATGTAGAAAGTCAGAAGGGCCAGCGGTGCTGGCCCTCGCTTGAAGAACGGTGGAGGCGCGTGGTCGATGCCGGCCATCGCTCAATCCTGCCTTGCTGCGATCAAGGTTTAGTCCGAGGCAAAAATGCTGCCCAGCTTGTCCATCTTTTCCAGTGCCATGCCGCAACCGCGGGCAACACAGGTCAGGGGCTCATCGGCAACGATGACAGGCAGGCCGGTTTCTTCCATCAGCAGACGGTCAAGGTCACGCAGCAACGCTCCACCACCAGTCAGAACCATGCCCTTTTCGGCAATATCGGCACCGAGTTCGGGCGGGGTCTTTTCCAGCGCGGACTTCACGGCGGAAACGATCTGGTTCAGCGGGTCAGTCAGCGCCTCGAGGATTTCGTTGGAGGAAATCGTGAACTTGCGCGGAATGCCTTCGGCCTTGTTGATGCCGGAAACTTCCATTTCCTTGACCTCGGCGCCCGGGAAG